>CACLDE010000001.1 GCA_902605645.1 uncultured Pelagibacteraceae bacterium
TCAATTAATCTTTCGATATCTTCGGACGATGCTCCTCCTTCATTTACAAAAAAATTGCAATGTTTTTTTGATATACTTGCTTTGCCAAACGATAGAAGATTACAGTTAGAGTCTTTTATCAATTCCCAAGCTTTCTTATTTTTTGGATTTTTAAAAGTACTGCCACAAGTTTTAATTTGATTTGGTTGGGAATTTTTTTTAATTTCCATATAATTTTTAATTTTTTCATTTATCTTGTTTTTATCACCAGGTTTTGCTTGAAGTTTGGCGGAAAGAATTATCAAATCTTTAGGTAAGTTAGTGCCTCTGTAATCAAATTTTATTTGATCCCTATTAAATTCTTTTAAATTACAATCGAAATCTATTGTTTTAATTGAAATTAGAATCTTGGATATTTCATCGCCATAACAGCCGCTATTCATTGTGATAGCACCACCTATAGAGCCTGGAATACAAGATAAAAATTCAAAATTAGCAATTGAATTATCAGCGGCAAATCTAGATAAAGTTTTATCTAAAGTCCCGGCTCCAACCTCCAAAATATTTTTTTCAAACCAGTTAATATACGAAAATTTAGGGCTTAGTTTTATTACTGCTCCATTAAAACCACCTTCTCTTATTAAAGTATTAGAGCCAGCACCTAAACAAATTATTTTATAAAAATTTTTTATAGTTCTCAAGAAATCTTTTAATTGCTCAATACTGTCTGGTTTAAAAAAAATTTCTGCAGGACCACCAAGATTAAACCAACTATATTTTGATAAGTTTTCTTTAAAAATAATATTTTTTCCAAATTTATCCAATAATTTGCTCTTTTCTAATTTCATAATGATTGTTTTAGATTTCTCATCCAATTTGATATTGATCCAGCCCCCATACCAATAATAATTTCACTTTTTATTAAATTCTTTTTAAAAAAATTTTTAAAATCATTTTCGTTTTTGATAATAATAACTTCAACATTGGAATTTAGAGAGATCATTTTTCCAAACTTTACCAAATCAAAGTTATTATTCTGTTTTTCACCAGCTGCATAAATAGGACATAAAATTACTCTATCCGAAAATTTGAATGATTTTGAGAATTCTTTTTTTAATAAATTAACTCGGCTAAATCTATGAGGTTGAAAAACTGAGGTAATTTTTTTTTTATTAGCAACTTTTTTTATTCCTTCAAGCACGGAATAAATTTCTGATGGATGATGAGCATAATCATCATAAAATTCATTTTCGTTTTTTTCGAATATTTTCGTCATTCTTCTTTGAACTCCTGTAAATTTGATCAACGCACTTTTTATTATCTCTATTTTGATGCCTAAATTCATGCAAACACTAATGGCTGCAACAGAGTTTAATATATTATGTTTACCAATCAGATTTAAAATTATATTTTTTATAATTTTCTTTTTTCCTAAAAAATTTTTTACAACTAAATCAAACTTACAATTATCTTTATTGTATTTTGGTTTTATAATTTGATAGTCTGCATATGAAGCAAAGCCATATGTTAAAATATTTTTAGTTTTGATTTTCTTTTTGAGCTTTTTAATATTTTTATCGTCTATACATATAATGCATTTACCAATTGGAGGAGTTTTGTTGATAAACTGTAAAAAACTATCCTCTAACTTTTTAAAATATTTATAATAATCTAAATGCTCGTTATCAATATTTGTGACTATAGAATAATTAACAGGAAGTTTTAAAAAACTCCCGTCAGACTCATCTGCTTCTAAAACAGCCCACTCTCCCTTTCCATGTTTTGCATTATTTTTAATAGAATTAATTACACCGCCATTAATTATAGTTGGGTCCAGTTTTGACTCTAATAGAATTTTTGAAACTAACGATGTAGTTGTTGTTTTTCCATGAGAGCCAGAAATAATTATATTTTTTTTTAATGAAACAATATTAGCAAGCACTTCTACCCTCTCATAAATTGGTAATTTTCTTTTTTTTGCTTCTTTAATTTCTTGGTTAGTACTTTTTATTGCTGATGACTTAACTAGAATAGTTGCGCCTTTTATATTTTTTTTTTTCTGACCAAGAAAAAACTTAATTCCTAATCTTTTGCAATTCTCAATATTTTTATTCATATTGATATCGCTGCCCTGAACTTTAAAACCCATTATTTTCATAATTTGGGCTAAGCCACTCATGCCGATACCACCAATTCCAATAAAGTGTATAATTTCTTTTTGGCCTATATTAATTTTCATAAAAAAGTTTAGTTATTTCTTTTCTTATAATTGCAAATACATTTTTATCAGAGTACTTTTTCTGATTTGACTCTATCGATTTTATCATTGATTTATCGCTATGTATTGATTGAAGCAAATTAAATAAACCATTATTTATGTCTTTTTCCTCTAGCATTACACCAAAGCCTTTTTCTTTAAAATATTGGGCATTTATAAATTGATGGTTCTCTGACGATGAAGCAAGCGGTATAGAAATGATAGGAATTTTACAATTTAGTAACTCCGCTAAAGCAGAAGAGCCTGCTCTAGTTATAACTAAATTTGCTAAATTATAATATTTTATAATATCAAAAGTAAAATTAAAAAGTTCGTAGCTTATATTATTGTTGCTATATTTTTTTTTTAAATCAATTTCTTGCTCACTCAAACATTGTTGATAAATTTTAAGATTGATGTTGTTTTTTTTACATTTTATAAATACGTCTGGTAACTTTTCAGCAAAAACCTTTGCAGCCTGACTTCCACCTAAAACTAATATATTCAATTTGCTAAGTATTTCATCTTTATTGATTTTTGAATAATTAAGAATATTTTCTCTTAAAATATTTCCTACGATTATAACTTTGCTTTTATACTTTATATTTATTCCCTGAATTTCTTTATACGAAACAAAAATTTTTTTTGCGAAAGGAATTAGGTATCTGTTAGTTTTTCCTATTAACAGATTGTTCTCATAAATTACAAAAGGAATTCTTAAAATTGCTCCCGCTAAACAAATAGGAAAAGAACCATAACCACCCATTCCAAATATAAACTTAGGTTTTTTTTTTGAAAGAAAAAATAATGATTTAAATACAGCAATTATTATTTTACAAAGTGATATTAATATATTTTTTTTATTTAAAGATGAACTATTAATTAAAATTGTATTTTTAACATATTTACCATCAATAAATTTTAAACCTCTTTTGTCAGTAGTAATAATCGTATTAAATCCATTTTTATTAAGATAATCTACTAAGCCAACAGCGGGAAAAATATGGCCGCCAGTGCCTCCTGTCGCTATGACTATATCTTTTTTTAAATCATTCATTTTCAAATCTATTTTTTGTAAAATTTAGAATAACCCCAGCCAAAATGGAGCTACCAATTAAAGAGGAGCCGCCGTAGCTTAAAAAAGGTAAAGTCATACCTGTGGTCGGTAACAAACTCGTGTTTACACCCACATGTATAAAAGTTTGAAAAATTAACAAAGATGATAATCCACATAAAGCAATTTTTGAACTTTGATCAGAAACTTTAAAGCAATTTTTTATTATTTTATAAGATATGTACAAAAAGATAGTTATTACTATTATTGATATAATAGAACCGAACTCCTCAGCTATTACAGCTATGATATAGTCTGTGTGAGCCTCGGGCACACTTTCTTTAAGAATGCCTTCACCCATGCCCTGCCCTGTAAGTCCTCCTTGTTTAATTGCTGCTAGAGCTTTGTCTGTTTGGAAATTATCTCCCTTAGTTGGATCAAAAAAAATATTCAATCTTTGTACTATGTAGCCAAATTTGTCTGGAAAAATTACTAGTAGGGAAATTGAACATATAATTAATAACCCAAATAGAAGAAGAATATAACCGATCTTAATTCCAGAAATAAACACAATTGATGTCCAAGTTGTAATTAATAAAATTGATTGACCAACATCTGGCTGATTTAAAAGCAAAATAATTATCACTGATAAAAGTATTAAACTTAGAAAATATGAATACTTAAGGCTCTTATCTTTTCCACTGGCAATAATATTTGCAGTAATTAAAACAAAAAAAGGTTTGATTAATTCTATAGGTTGTAAACGAAAAACAAATAAATCGAGCCATCTTTTTGCTCCTTTAATTTCAACACCAAAAAAATGTACTAAAATTAAGAGTATTAAAGAGATTGCAAAAATAGGTAAAATCAATTTTTTTAGAAAAGATAATTTTATGTAAGAAAGATAAAACATAACTAAAATAGCAAAAATAGAAAATATTAAGTGCCTCGAAAAATAATGATAAAAATCTTTGTTAAGCCTTTCTCCTGCCAGTGATGATGTGGAAGAAAATGAAAAAAAAATTCCCAAAAAGAATAAAGCTAAAAAACTAAAGAGAATATTCTTATCGATATTTCTCCAATAATCACTAATTCTATCAGTGTTAATTAATTTTTTTAGCATAATATTTTACAAGTTTTTTAAATTTTTCTCCTCTTTCTTCAAAATTTTTAAATTGATCGTAAGATGAACTTGCAGGGCTGAATAAAAAAGTAATTTTTTTTTCTTTCCTAAAAGATTTAAAAATTTTTTTTATTGTAACCTTTAAATTATTAGTTACTTCATATTTAATTTCATTTAATAATTGTTTTTTAAAGAAATTTTTGTGCTTACCTATAATATAAGCTTTAATAATTTTTTTCTTATACTGGCCAATTCTTATTTTATCATTTTTTTTTGGTTGACCACCAGTTATCCAAACAATATTGCTATTTGATTTTAAAGCATATTTAGTAGATTCAAAAGAAGTCGCTTTTGAGTCATTTATAAAAATACTTTTACCTAGTTTTAAAAATATCTCATGTCGGTGGGGCAAACCATTAAAAGTTGTTAAGGATTTTAAAAAATTTTTTTTATTAATTTGAAAAAGTTTTGTGATAAAATATGCAAATGTTATATTATCCTTATTGGCATCAAGTAGAAGATATCTATTTTGAGAATTTTTGAATTTAATAGATTTTTTTTTAAGAAATCTCAACTTTCCTTGAAAGTTATTTTTTTTATAAATTTTTTTAAGATTAATATCATTTAAAAATGCAATATCATTTTTTGTTTGATTGTTAAAAATCTTTAATTTTGACATTACATATTTTTTTTTTGTCCTGTGCCAATCTAGATGATCTTGTGTAATATTAAGCACAGCGGCACAATAAGGTTTAATAAATCTTGAATACTCTAATTGAAAAGATGATGCTTCAATAATGTAAATATAATCTTTTTCAAACCTTAGATTTAAAATTGGTTTACCTATATTTCCCGCTAATCTATTTTTAATTTTATTTTTTTTAAATATATGTTGAATTAAAGAGCATGTAGTTGATTTACCATTAGTTCCAGTAACTACAATTGATTTTTTTACATCATTTTTTAAAAAAAACAAATCTAAATCTGTAATAATCTTTTTTTTATTTTTTAATAATAGTTTTTTAAATTTTGATTTGTGAATATCAATTCCAGGACTTAAAACTATATAATTAACAGTACTTAATTTATTTTTAAAATTTTTTTTTAACATTAAATTATGTTTTAGTAAATTATCATCCCATACAGAAATTTTATTTACATTATTTTTTTTTAAAAAATTTACTACGGACTTGCCTGTGAGCCCTAAACCATAAACGGCGAAACTTTTGCCATTAAAATTTAATGATTCAAACATTATCTTAATTTGAGTGTTGCTAATCCTATTAAAGCCAAAATAATAGCTATGATCCAAAATCTAATTACTATTGTAGACTCAGCCCACCCTTTTTTTTCAAAATGATGGTGTATAGGTGCCATCATAAATACTCTTTTCCCAGTAAGTTTAAAGGATATTACTTGTATAATTACTGAAACTGTTTCTAAAACAAATAGTCCCCCAATTATAGCAAGTACAATTTCATGTTTAACAATTATTGCGACTGCTGCCAAAGAGCCTCCTAAGGATAAAGATCCAGTGTCCCCCATAAAAATTTTTGCTGGTGGAGCGTTATACCAAAGGAAGCCTAGACACGATCCCACAATTGCTCCGCAAAAAATTGCAATTTCTCCAACTCCAGGAATGTATTGAATCTGTAAGTATTCAGAAAAAATAATATTCCCAACTACATAACTTATAAATGTAAATGATAATGCGACTAACATGATAGGAACGGTTGCTAAACCATCTAATCCATCTGTTAAATTAACAGCGTTAGATGAACCAATAATCACAAATAGCCCGAATGGTATAAAAAGTACTCCAAGATCTAATATTAAATTTTTAAAAAAAGGAAAATAAATCTTGTTTATATATTCATGACCTGAAAAATAAATTAATATCAATAAAGTAATTAAACCAATTACAAATTGACCTAAAAATTTTAGTTTTGAATTTAATCCGATTGAATTTCTGTATTTTATTTTTAATAAGTCATCAATGAAACCCAATGTTCCTAGACCGACAGAGATAAATATCAATGTCCAAATAAAAATATTTTTAAGATCTGCCCACAGAAGAGTACTTGTTAACATTCCAATTATAATTATGATCCCACCCATAGTTGGTGTACCGGATTTTTTTACTATATGATCAATAGGTCCATCTTGTCTAATAGGGCCAGTTATATCCATTTTTGAGAAAATTTTTATTAAAGGGCCTCCTATCAAAAAGACGATTATTAGTGACGTCATTAAAGATAAACCAGTTCTAAATGTAAGATATTTAAAAACATTTAAAAATGAGTACTGGTCTACAAGTGAAGTTAAAAATTCAAATAACATTTACTCTTCCTTTAGTTAAATTCTCTGAAATTTTTTTTAATCCTGTTGCATTAGAACCTTTAATCATCAAATAATCATTATTATGTAAAATTGGAAGTAATATTTCTTTAAAATCAGATTTTTCTTGTAGAATATTACCTCGTTTACTTTTATTCACATTTTTATAAGTATCCATTATGTGATCTCCATAAATAAATAGTTTATTTATCTTCGAAAGATTTATGATTGGGGATAAATTCTCATGTAGAATTTTGGACTTGCTTCCTAGTTCTAACATGTCTCCCAACAAAATATATTTTTGATAGTTATTTTTTATATCTGATAAATTCAAAATAGACTGTTTCATGGATAGTGGATTTGCATTATAACTCTCGTCTATCAAATTAAAATTTAAATTCTTATATTTAATTTTATAAATCTTACCTCTTCCCTCTAAGACTTTAATATCTTTGATTTTATTTTTTATTTTATCAACATTTAAATTTAATATTTCTAGTACTGCGATTGCGAAAGCTATATTATTAAAAATTTGATCCTTAGTTTTGATTTTATATTCTTTTTTAAATGATTTAATTGTCAATAATTTATACTTGTTAAATTTTCTAATCCTAGCTATTTTTATGTCTGATTTATTATTATATCCTATAGAGATGACCCTTATACCTCTTTTTTCAGCTTTAGATTTAAAATAATTAAAAAATTTATTATCTCTATCAATAATTAAATGACCAGAAGGTGAAATGTTATTAATAATTTCTCCTTTGGCTTTCGCAATATGGCTTAGATTTTTAAAATTTTCGATATGTGCCTCAGCTATGTTGGTGATAATTGCAATGTTGGGTTTTACAAGCTTTGAAAGAGTGTTAATTTCACCCTTTTTACTCATTCCAATTTCGAAAACTCCAAATTCATTTTCTTGTTGAAGATTGCAAAGACTAAGTGGTACCCCGAATGAATTATTAAATGATCTAGGTGAAAAATATGTACTACCATAATTCTTTAATAAATTTCCAATTAAATCTTTAACTGTTGTTTTGCCAGAGCTACCAGTTACAGCAATAATTTTTCCATCTGAGTAATTTCTTTTAAGAATAGCTAATTTTTTTAGGAAATTGTAAGTATTATAAACTTTAATAATTTTATTTTTTGAAATTTTATTTAAATTTTTTGATATAACACAATGACTAGCTCCGTTTAAAACAGCCTCTTTTAAATAATTATGACCATCATTATTTTTTCCTTTAATAGCTAGAAATAAATTTCCTTTTTTTATTGATTTAGAGTCTATGGAAACTCCATTAAAGCTATTATTCAACTTGCGGTTTATTATTTTATTTATTAAAAGATTATTTTGTTGGAAATTAATTTTCTTTTTGGTTTTATTTTTTTTTATTTTTAAACTTTTAATGATTTTAAAATCAGAGATTTTGTATTTTTTTTTTCCATAATCCTGGATATCCTCGTGACCTTTACCTGCTATTAATATTATTTCGTTTGGATTGGACTCTTTTATTGCTAAATTTATTGCAGAAATTCTATTTCCTACCTCTATAACTTTTTCTTTTTTTATATATTTTATTATTGCTTTTCTTATTAACCGTGGTTTTTCTCTTCTCGGGTTGTCGTCAGTGATAAATATTTTATTACAAAGGCTATTTACAATTTTTCCTATTTTTTTTCTTTTGTTTTTGTCTCTTTCACCTCCACAACCGAACACAATTGTTACATCTTTTTTGAAGTGTGTTTTTAATGAAGAAATAGCAGAATAAATTGCATCTGGTGTATGAGCAAAATCTATAAATATCTTTGTTTGGTCGGGAAATTCTTTTACTAATTCTAACCTTCCCTTGACACTTTTCAATTTACTTATATTTTTAGAAATTTTTTTTTTGTTTAAACCAAGTATTTCACAAGCTTTAATCGCCATTATTAAGTTTTTTTTTTGGAAGTTTCCAATTGGCTTGAATTCATTTAAATCATACTCTCTTTTCAAATAGTCAATATATATTTTTCTTAATTTTTTTTTTTTCACAATTTTGTCTATTTTTTTTATTTCTGGTATGGTTTTATCAGTAATAATATAGCTGCCTTTTTTTAATAATTTTCTAAGGAGTACCAGTTTAGCATTTAAATAATTTTTCATTGATTTGTGATAATCCATATGATCTTGGGTAAAATTAGTGAAAATTCCAGCTTTGAAATTTATTCCATTTAGTCTGCCTTGATTTAGACCATGGCTAGAAGCTTCTAACAAAACGTTATCAATTTTTTTTTCTTTTAAATGATTAAGTTCTTTATGAAGACTAATAATATCGGGGCTTGTAAGATTATTCTTTTTAAATTGTTTTGTTTTTATTCCTAGTGTTCCAATAGTTGCTACGGATATACTGTTTAAAGTTAATATTTGGTGAAAAAAATCAGCTACAGAACTTTTTCCATTAGTTCCTGTCACTGCAATAATATTTTTTGGTTTTAATTTGTAAAATTTCGAGCAAATTTTACCTAATAAATCTCTAATATTATTAGTTTTAATAATTTTAGAATTTCCTTTAACTTTTTTTTCAGAAATTATCGCGCAAGCGCCTTTTTTTAGTGCATGGTTTATGAATTTTTCACCATTGTTTTGTGATCCTTTTAAAGCAAAAAATAAATCACCTTTTTTAAGTTTTCTAGTATCCGAAGAAAGTCCTTTTACCTCAATATTTGAGAGAGAAATTGGACAATTTTTAATAAGTTTTTTTAATAACATGATGATTAGGAACTTCTTTATTATTTATGGCTAAAATAGGTCCAATTTTTTCTATAATTTTGCCCGAAGAATAAACGGCATTCCAACCAGCTTCATTTCTTGTTCCCTTAATTTTAAATCCCTTATAATCATAGATCAAGTTTTCAGCGATCTGAGGATCATCTAACATTACTAAAAGAATATAACTTTTATTCGAGGCATTAAAAAATGATATAAAAGTATTGATATTTTTATTTTTGTCATCGTAATACTGAGATGTTCCAGTTTTGCCAGAAACATTATAACCGTGGATATCTGCTAAACTAGCTGTTCCATTTGTGTCAGTAACGACTTTTCGCAATATTTTTTTTAATTTTACACTAGTTTCTTTGGAAACTATTCTTCTAGAATTTAAATCTTTATTTTTATTCTTTTCTAAAGTTGGTAACACAAGCTTTCCACCACTAATTAATGTTGCGTAAGCTGCGGCTGCTTGAAGGGGTGTTGTTGTAATACCATGACCGTATGAGACTGTCTCAAGTTTACATTTATTCCAATTAAAAGGAATAGGATTGCCTATTTCATCTAACTCAAATTTTGGGCTGTTAAATAAGTTTAAATCTTTCAAAAATTTTTTATATTTTTCTTTCCCAATTTTTCTTGCTATTTTTATTGTGCCAATGTTTGAGGATTGAATAAGAATATCTTCTACTGTCATTGACGCAGGAAATTTTTTTATATCTGAAATATTATGAATTGAGCATTTAATACTTTTTGTTATATTTTTTATGATTGTTTTAGAATCCACTATTTCCTCTTCTAAAGCTAATGCAACGGTAAATGTTTTGAATATTGATCCTAACTCAAAAACACCTTTAGTAATTTTATTCATGAAAGCTTTATCTTTTAAATTAACTCTTTTATTAATATTGAAGTCAGGTAATGAAACTAAAGATAAAACTTCACCATTTTCAGAGTCCATAAGTAAAGATGCGGCCCCTTCAGCTTTAAAAATCTTTATTGCTTCTTCAAGTTCGTTTTTAATAAGATATTGAATGTTTGTATCTAATGAGAGCTGTAACGGTTTATCAAATTTTTTTTTATCTCTTAAAATATTATCATAATAGTTTTCAACACCAGAAATACCAAAATTATCATAATCAGTTTGACCTATAATATGACTGTAAAGATTTGAATGAGGGTAAACCCTAGCTTGAAAAGGTTCAAAAATAATGCCTTTTTCTCCCAGTTTCCATAATTTATCTTTTTCATCGTCAGTCAATCTCTTTTTTAAATAAAAATATTTTTTATTATTTAAATTAAAAATAAGGTTTTTACTATCTGTATCTGGGAAAGCTAATTTAATTTTAACCACAAATTTTTTTTTATCCTTAATAAAACTCGATTTGATTGCTGCATGATATGCAGTGATATTTCTCGACAATATAACACCATTTCTATCAATAATATCATTTCTTATAGGATTAAAATTATATTTATAATTTTTAATTATGTTTAAATTTGAGTTTTGGAAAGAAACAAAAATTATTTTTAAAGAAAAAATTAAGATAAGAAAAAAAAAGGAAAAAAAAAGTATGTATACTCTATCTTCATTGATAAAATAATTCTTTTTATTTCTAAATTTTTGGTTAGTACTTAAATAGTCCTCGAAAAAAAAACTTTGTTGATTTCTGTTAAAATTTTTTTTATTTTTTATTTTTTTCATAAACTATTTTTGGGTAATTTTTTTTTGATCTAAAATAAAGTTATTGTAGTCTAAATAGATATTGGAAAAACTCATATTTTGAAATTGATCATTCGTTAAAAAAGACAATTTTTCATGCAATATTTTCGGCGAAGTTAAATAATTAAATTCTAATTGACTCTCATATAATTCCTTTTCTAAAGTAAATATTCGTTTTTCGTGAAACACTATATTTTTTTCAATTATGTTTGTTTTGTTTTTAATAATTGAGGTGCAAAACAATAATAATAAAAAAACTAATATAGAAATTATTAATTTTATATTATGCAATTCTACTCTCCAAATCGGTAAGGTATTTAAATTTATTTCTGAATTCTTTGGGATCAATAAATTTATCTGCACTTCTTATTGCTACCCGCAACTTTGCTGATCGCGATCTTGGATTTCTTTTTACCTCTTTTAATGATGCTTTAATTATTTTATTTTTATAGTTGTCAAATAATGATAATTTATCATCATTTTCGGGCAAATATTTATTAGATCTGGATCGATTTTTTGAAAAATTTTTGAAATAAAATTTTATAATTTTATCTTCTATTGAATGAAAACTAACTACAATTAGTCTTCCTCCAGGTTTGAGGATTTTAGTCGCTTTAATTATGCCCTCAATAAGTTCAGTAACTTCTTTGTTAACAAATATTCGAATAGCTTGAAAAGTTTTAGTACTTTCATTAATTTTTTTGTAACTTTTTTTTTTCGATTTTCTTATAATTTCAACTAGTTCATCGGTAGTTTCAATATTCTTTTTGATTCTTTCTTTAACAATATTTTTTGATATTTTTAATGCTTCTTCCTCTTCACCAAGAATCTTTATTATATCTTTCAAATCTTTGCTGCTGTAAGTATTTAAAACTTTTTTAGCAGATATTTCTGTTTGCCCCATTGACATGTTTAATTCGCTTTTAGATTTAAAGGAAAAACCTCTTGATAGATTGTCTAATTGAATAGACGATAATCCTAAATCAAAAATTACAGCATCAAATTTATTTGTTGAAACAATATCTAGTTTACTAAACTTTTTATTATAAAATATAAATCTGGAATGGAAGTTGTCTTTTAAGCTATTGGCTAATTTAAGTACTTGGTTGTCTCTGTCTAACGCAACTACTTTAGTTTCTTGAAATTTTAACAATTCTTTTGAATAACCACCCCCACCAAAAGTACAATCCATAAAATTTCCGCCATTTTTGGGATTGCAGATTTTTAAAACCTCATCCATCATCACTGGAAGATGTTTTCCTTCCAGTGATGTGTAGGGTAATTTCATTGCAGCTAGTCAAAATTTGCCTTAAAACTTCTGTTTTCTTAAAAAGGCAGGTATCTCAAATTCTTCATCATCTGATGTTTGTTGGTCAAATAATTTATCATTTTGATGATTTTCTTCTTTAATTGTATGACTGTCTTCCTCAGAAAATAATTTTGGGGTATGCTCAACACTTTCTTTGCCTAAAGTATTTTCAACTTCTATATTATTTTCAATGTATGATGCATTTTCAATGGAAATGCCGTGAGGATTAGTATCATTATTATTTTTAACGTTTTCATTTGTCTCTTGAATTAAAGAAGACTGACTTATACTTGAGGGATTAGTATCGATCTCCAATTGTTCTTCAAGTTTCAATGCAGTCGCTCCTTCTATTGAATTAATTGTGTTTCGTTCAATATTTGGGTTATTAAAAATATTGTCAGAATAACCTGGGTTTCTATTTTGAATTCTATTTACCATATTCAAAACAGTTTTCGACTCAGGTTTATGACCGTCTAGTGCGGTAGCTACAATTGAGACTCTTATTTTTCCATCCATATTTTCATCTTGAATGGCACCAAAAATTAATTCAACCTCTGGATCAATTTCATCTCTAATTTTACTTACTGACTTTTCAACTTCAAATAAAGTGAGATCTTCTCCTCCAGTTATGTTTACTATTAGACCTTTAGCGCCTTTTAAGGAATACTCATCAATAAGAGGATTGTTTAAAGCCATGTCAGTCGCTGCCATTGCTCTATTTTCACCCTCTGCTTCACCTGTGCCCATCATTGCTTTGCCCATCGAGCTCATCACAGTTTCAACATCGGCAAAGTCTAGGTTAACCATTCCTGGTCTTACCATCAAATCTGTAACGCTTTGAACTCCATGTTTAAGAACATCATTAGATAAAGTAAATGCCTCTTTTAAAGTTGTGCTTTCATTTGCAATCTTAAAAAGATTTTGGTTAGGTACAACTATTACAGTATCAAGATGTTTTTTTAATTCTTCTAATCCAGCTAATGCTCTTCTCATTCTTTTAGGTCCCTCATAAGCAAAAGGTAGAGTTGTAACACCAACTGTAAGTATATTTAATTCTTTCGCGGCACGAGCAATGATATGAGAAGCGCCTGTTCCAGTTCCTCCACCCATACCAGACGTAATAAAAATCATGTTACTACCCTGTATGAAGCTTACAATTTCATTTAATGATTCATCTGCTGCTGCTTGACCGATATCACTTTTTGCACCTGCACCAAGACCTTTTGTTAAATTCATACCAATTTGAATTTTTGCATCTGCTTTATTTACTCTTAAATCTTGAGCATCGGTATTAACTGCTACAAATTCTACTCCTTGCATGCCTGACTCAATCATAGAGTTAATTGCATTTCCGCCTGCTCCTCCTACCCCCATTACTAAAATTCTCGGTTTTAATTCTTTCAATTCACCTCCTCCAATATTAATGCTCATATACCCCTCCTTTTATATTTAATTATTATTATCCCATTTAAGTGTTGATCTACTCTGCAAGGCTTTTTTCCTTGCAAAAGATTTGAATTTTTCAAAATTTTTAGGACCCCAAACTTGAAAAGTTTTACCTAATCCAATAAATAAAATATCATTTTTGATCTTAGCAATATCTAAAAGTTTTTTCGGAAATTGAACTCTACCTTCAGTATCGAAAATCAAATTTGAGCTTTCAGATAAAACAGCCGTTGCAAAATAATCTCTTTTCTCTTCAAATGGATTTAGAGTATCAATTGAATTGGATAGTTTTTCTATTCTCTCTTGAGTGCAACATTCTAAAGCTGGGTTACTAAAAGAGGGGTAAGATACAAAGCCATTGTAACCTTGGGTTGTTAAATAGGATCTAAATGATGCCGGCACAGATACCCTTCCCTTCTTGTCTATTTTGTTTTCGTAACTCGATAAAAACATACTGTTTAAATTTTCTTTCTGTTTTTGTTCTAATCAATAAATCCTCCAATTTGGGATTATTTGGGATCATATGGGATTTGAAAAGTTAGTCAATATAATAGTTTTATGTATTTTTAGTACAAAAATGGAACATTTAATGTATGATTATGTGTTTAGCCAGATAATCTATAAGCCGGGTTCTGTCATTTAAGAAGTCATTTATCTAGGCATATCTTTGCAAATATGCTCAAGCGGCTAACCCGGATGACGAACTAAAGACTGTTTTTAGCATTAACGCAATGTCATCCCTATTTAGCCTTGCTCCATTTGGGGTTTACCTAGCGATTTTTGTTACCAAAAATCCGGTGTGCTCTTACCACACCTTTTCACCCTTGCCTTGATTAGGCGGTTTATTTCTGTGGCACTAGCCCTGAGGTCGCCCTCGCCAGCCGTTAACTGGCAAATTGTCTTTACGGAGCCCGGACTTTCCTCTATTTAAAATAGCGACTGTCCAATTATCTGGCAATAGTTAGATAATATTTATAAAGACAAAAAGCAAGAAAAATCAGATTTTTACGCTAATAATTGGCTTATTTTAAGTGTTTTATCCGTAATTTTTCCATTCACCTCATTAGGAAGAAATCTTCTTTGAAAAGCCATAATTATCTTTCGATCTCTTGTAGATTTTTGGGATAAATTAAAAAACCTATATCCAATTTTATGAACATTTTTAAAAAAAATTCCTCTTTTTATTCCTTTTTTCATTTTTGGTTTATTTTTTTTTTTTAATTTAAATCTAGGATACCAGATAGCCGCTCCTTTAGAGCTTAAATAATTCCAAGGAAATTTTTCACCTGGGTCTTTCTTTCTAAGAGGAGCAATATCTGAATGCCCTAGAACATTATTTTTTTTAATTTTATACTTTTTCAAAAGTGATTTTATTAAGATTATTGAAGAGAAAATTTGTTTTTTCGTAAAGGTTTGATAATTAATAAAATGGCCTTTGTTTTGAATCTCAATACCGATTGAGTATTTATTTAAATTTCTAACATTTTTCCACTTAGATTTTCCTGCATGCCAAGCTATCTTATTGTCATCTATCATCTTGTAAATATTGCCATCTCTTTTAATAAAATAGTGGCAACTTACTTTTGAGTTAGGATTCTTTAATCTTTTCAATGATACACGTTCAGATTGCATCCCAGTATAATGGACAATTAGATATTTAATATCTTTTAAGCTTCTTGTCTTTTTTGAGAAATTCGGAGATTTATTAACGCTTATTTTCATAAATTTGACTATATTAATCAAAAAAATACCTAAATTTATATGCAAATTCTTTTAAAATAAAGTGATGATTTATGTGCAAAATCTCAATATTTTATATATATAGCCATTATGGAATTTAAAAAAATACGAATTATTTTATACACTATACTGTTGAGTATTTTCTTATCAGTAAGCGCTAATGCTCAATCAGAAAAGGAGTGTTTCGAAAAGGTAAGTAGAGGTATTTTTAAGTTTAATCAAGGTTTTGATAATATTATTTTAGAACCAGTGGCTAAGGTTTACAATAAACTTCCAGAGCCAGTTAAAAATGGAACGGGGAATTTTACTTCGAATATAGCTACTTTACTCTCAATACCAAACCACCTTCTTCAAGGCGAATTACGATATGCAGGTCATGCTACTGGAAGCTTTGTTATAAATTCAACAATCGGAATTTTAGGTTTGAGTAATCCAGCGGCAAAATTAGGTCTAGAAAACCAAAAAGAAGACTTAGGTCAAACTTTAGGTTCATATGGAGTTAAGGGTGGATGTTATTTTGTTTTACCAATTTTAGGACCAACGACATTAAGGGACTCTGTTGGAATGGTGGTTGATAATAATTACTTAGACGCATTTGCTAGAGTTACATGGCATGAAAGGGAAATAAAAAGTATTTCAGGTAGTAAACTAGATTATGTAGGAATAAAATCAGCAGAAGCTATTGATTTTAGAGGTGATAATATGCTTAATTTTGAAAGTTTGGAAAAAAATTCTATTGATCTCTACGCTGCACAAAAAAGTTTGTATCTTCAAAATAGATCCAAAAAAATTAAAAATGAGACGGGCACAGATGACGATGCCTGGGGTGATTTAGATAAATAAATATCTTTCTGATGAAAAAGGGACTATTTTTTATAATACCTATAATTTATTTTTATTTTAGTTCTATTAATGCAATTACATACAATTCTGAACCACAAATCTTTGTACAAGAACTTGTTGATGATGCGGTCAAATCTTTGAGTGACAAATCGTTAACCAAAGAAGAAAAAAATGAAGCTATAGAAAAAATTGCTTTAGAAAATGTGGATATAAAAGGTTTAGGACTTTATACTCTTGGAAAGATAAGAAAAAATCTCGATGAAAGCACAATGAATAAGTACCAAGATCTTTTTCAAAAATACTTCTTAAAAAGTTTAACATCAAGACTTACTGATTATTCTTCCCAAAAATTTGAGGTTTTTGACTCAGAGCAAAAAAGTTCTAATTATACAATTGTAAATTCAAAAATAGCTGAAAGTTTAAAATCTCCCGAGATTAAGATAGATTGGAGAATCTATACAAAAAATCCACAAAAACCTTTAATTAGAGATTTAATTGTAGAGGGATTGAGTTTGGCAAGAACTCAAAAAGAGGAATTTGCATCAATTTTAAATTCAAATAACAATGATGTAAATGCCCTTATAAATAAATTACAAGAGTTCATTTCAAATTAAATTTTTAAAGCTTAATAAATTCAACACAAAAATTAATATGGTGGGCCCGCCAGGACTCGAACCTGGGACCAATACATTATGAGTGTACTGCTCTAACCAACTGAGCTACAGGCCCATTACTTTCTTTTACATTAGAAAAAGTTATTTTTCTAGAAAACTTTTAAGTTGTTTTGATCTGCTTGGATGCTTTAATTTTCTTAAAGCTTTAGCTTCAATTTGTCTAATTCTCTCTCTGGTTACAGAAAATTGTAGTCCCACCTCCTCTAATGTGTGATCGGTATTCATTCCAATGCCAAATCGCATCCTAAGGACTCTTTCTTCTCTTGGGGTTAGAGAAGCTAAAATTTTTGTCGTCGACTCACTTAAATTTGACTGGATGGCAGTATCAAGAGGTTGAAGGGCATTTTTATCTTCAATAAAATCTCCAAGGCTACTGTCTTCTTCGTCACCAACAGGAGTTTCTAATGAAACTGGTTCTTTTGCAATTTTTAATACTTTTCTTACTTTTTCTAATGGCATCGCAAGTTTTTTTGCTAGCTCTTCTGGGGTAGGCTCTCTACCAAATTCGCTCATAATTTGTCTTTGGGTTCTTACAATCTTATTAATTGTTTCAATCATGTGAACTGGAATACGAATTGTTCTTGCCTGATCTGCAATTGATCTTGTAATTGCTTGTCTAATCCACCATGTAGCATAAGTTGAGAACTTGTAACCTCTTCTGTACTCGAATTTATCAACTGCTTTCATTAAGCCTATGTTTCCTTCTTGTATTAAGTCAAGAAACTGCAATCCTCTATTTGTATATTTTTTTGCAATTGAGATTACTAATCTTAGATTAGCTTCAACCATTTCTTTTTTTGCGATTCTAGACTCTCGCTCTCCCTTTTGAATCCTGCTTACTAATCTTTTGAACTCTCCAACTGAAAGTCCGATTTTTTTACTAAATTCTACTAGTCTATCTCTAATTTCTGCAAAATCTTTTTTAAATTTCTTAAAAAAAGATTTCCAGACAGGATTTTGATTTAAAAACGTCTCGAATCGAGGATTTATTTCGTTGCCAATATAATATTTCAAAAATTCTTCTCTAGAGATTTTATTATCCATAGCTAGTCTTAATAAAACACCTTCTAGAGAAACTATTTTTTTATTTTCTTTATAATGTGATTGAACTAGTTCCTCTACTACATGAGGTGCAATTTGCAAATTTTTAAAATTATCAACTAAAATAGATTGAATTTTTTTAAAGTTTTTATTTTTTGAGACTGATAGTTCTTTACCTGATAAAATACATTCTAAATTTTCTTTTTGATATTTTTGTAATTTTAAGTAATTTTTATTTAAAGACTCTAATAATTTTAGTATCTTAGGTTTAATTTCCTCTTCCATTTTTGCTAAGGATACATTAAATTCATCTTCTTCTGTGACTTCTCCTTTTTCATCAGGTTTTTTTTCATTTTCGGTCTCATCATCTTTTGCTTTAACCTTTTTATCTGATTCTTTTTTTGTTTTCATCTCATCGTCATTCGAGGCTTCGAAATCTTCATAAGTTGAGTCTATGTCAATTATATCTCTAACTAACATTTCTTGATTTTCAATTTTTTCTTTCCACTCCGATATTTTCTTTCCAACAATAGGACTTTGAGTTAGAGCATTAATCATAACATCTTTTCCGGCTTCTATTCTTTTTGCAATAGCAATTTCTCCCTCTCTTGAAAGCAGCTCAACTCCGCCCATCTCTCTTAGATACATTCTAATTGGATCATCGCTTTTCTCAGATGTTTTATCTTCAAGGTTATTTGAGGTTTCTTTTTTCTTATTAGACTGAAATTCTGATTTTTTTTCTACTAAAGTTACTTTATGATCTGCAATGATTAAAAAAGCCCGTTCAGTATTTTCGAAAGATCCGCCCCTTTTGCCTAAGGATTTTCCCAGTTCTTCGTATGTAATAAATCCTCGATTTTTTCCTTTTTCAAGAATTCTTTCGAATGATTTTGTAATTAATTTTTCGCCCATAAACTGAATTTAATAGTGAAATATATATAAACACTAAATATTAAAAATCTATCTTTAATTATTCCCTATTTATTTGACTTTTAAGCTTTAGAAGTTCTGAATACGCCTTCTCTTCCATATTATTTATCAGCTTATCCTCTAAAGATTCTATCTTCTTTTTATTTTGACTTTCTAAAAGATCGTTAGTGAAGTCCTCAAATAATTCTTTTATTTGGTCGTAGTTTTTTTTATTAACTATCATTCTTAAATTTGAATTTTCAATGATGCTTTTAGACAAACTAGAATAAGTTTTTAGCGCCTCGTTTTTAATCTCTTTTTCTGTCTTATCTGACTTTACAAGATCAATTAAAAATACCTTTAATTTTTCATTTTCTGGATTTGAAAAAATAATATTCGATATACTTTCTAAGTCGTTTTTAACTGCTCCACCATAAAATATCATTATAAAAAGAATTGAAAATTCAACTAAATTTTCTCTTGTTAAATCCTTTTTTTGCATATGTATTTTCTTTGTTTCATTAAGCATTTTAAAATTTTTTCGTTTTGAAAAACCATAGCTTATTTTATTATTTACGTTAGGGGTAAGACTGTTAATTTTGCTTAAAAAATCCTCTAAAATATATTTTTTTAGTGTAATATCATTTATAGATGAGCATAGTTTTCTCATTTGTTTTTCAAATTTAGTTATTTCATAAGGATTGCTAGTGTTAATTTTTTTAACATAGGTGTCCCAAATAAATGATTGAATAATAGTTTTGTTGTCCAAAAATTTTAAAAAACCTTCTTTTCCCACTTCTTTAACAATATCATCTGGATCTTTCCCTTGGCCAAGAATTGAAAAATAAATTTTGTTTTCCTCGTTTATTAACGGAAATAATCTTTCTGCAATTCTAAGTGCCGCTTGTTGCCCGCTTTTATCTCCATCCAAACAGATAATTGGATCTGAAAAAAATTTCCAGATTAAATTAATTTGACTCTCTGTAATAGCGGTTCCACAATTTGAAATAACATTTTTGATCCCTCTCGAATACAATGATATTACATCCATGTAACCCTCAACTATAATTACTTCTTCTGAAGAAGATCTCTCATCTTTCGCAAAGTTTAAATTAAATAGTTGTCTTCCTTTTTTAAAAAATTCTGTTTCAGGGGAGTTTATATACTTTGCCAAGTTTACATCTCCAATAATTCTTCCACCAAATGCAATAATATCTCCTGACAAATTAAGTATGGGAAAAATAATTCTATTTTTAAATCTATCTATAAATTTTTGATTTTTTTCCACGAAATAATATAGACCTGTTAATTTAATATCTTCTGCAGAATATTTTTTTGATAAATGTTCAAAAAAATTATTAGGTGGCACAAAACCTAGTTGAAATTTTTTAA
Organism: uncultured Pelagibacteraceae bacterium; assembly: GCA_902605645.1. Lineage (GTDB taxonomy): Bacteria > Pseudomonadota > Alphaproteobacteria > Pelagibacterales > Pelagibacteraceae > Pelagilacustribacter. Next base: position 20,580 of record CACLDE010000001.1, read on the forward strand.
TTACTTCTTCAGATAGTTTTCTTTCTTTTAAATAATTTAATGCAAATATGTTTTTTTTATTGAACAACTCACCTTGAGAATAATCGGAGTATTCTTTTATTATTTTTTTATATTTATTATATTTTTCTTCCTTTTCTTTATCGTATTTTGTAAATTTATATATTTGCATTCCTGCTTCTGAGGCCAAAGCTTTTACAGCTTCTCCAAATCTTAAAGATCTAGTCTTCATTAAAAAATCAAAAATATTTCCATGTTCGCCTGTGCTAAAACAATGATAAAATCCTTTTTCATCGTTTACAGTAAATGAAGGTGTTTTTTCATTCTTAAACGGAGACAAACCAATAAATTCTTTACCTCTTTTTTTTAACTGGACATATTTACCGACTACTTGTGATACTTTAACCCTAAGTTTAATTTCGTCTAAATATTCTTTTGGATACTTCATGATCATTTTAAAAATTCTTTAATAAGATTACTAACTTTTGAAAAATCTAAAACGTCACCATATTCTTTTTTAAGTGCTCCCATAACTTTACCCATGTCCTTAATTGATTTAGCTTGAAGATTTTCAATTACCTTTTTACAAATATTTTTAGTTTCTTCATCACCCATTTGTTTAGGCAGAAAATTATTAATAATTGAAATTTCCTCTTGTTCTTTTTTGAGTAGATCTTCCCTGCCAGCTTTTTTGTAAGCTTCACACGAATCATTTCTTTGTTTGTTCATTTTTTTTAATATTGAGATGATTTCTTGGTCTTTCAACGAACCTTCTTTAATTTTAGAAGCTATTTTAAAATCTTTAATAGCAGAAATTATTAGTCTTAAAGTTGGAAAGACTGTTTTATCTTTATTTTTGAGACTTTCGTTTAATTTTTCTTCTATTTTTTTTTCTAGAGACATTTTTTTTAAGTAAGTTTAATCACAAATTATATTTAAAATAAAAAGATCTTTCTTGACGATTTTTAAAGTTTTTCATATGTTTCGCAAAATCATGTTTATAAGTTTTTTACTTTAACTCATGAGTTGTATTTGAAACAGATTGATCAAAATATATACTCAAAAAATAATCTTAAAAAGATCAATTGTACCGCTATTTTAGTTCTAGAAAATGGAAATATATTTAAAGGTTTTGGTTTAGGATACGAAGGTTCAGCTACCGGGGAAGTTTGTTTCAACACATCAATAACTGGCTATCAGGAAATAATCTCAGATCCATCATATGCGAAACAGATAATTAATTTTACTTTTCCACATGTAGGAAATGTTGGAACTAATAATGAGGATCACGAATCTGATAGGGTTTGGACGAAGGGTGTGATTTTAAATACTGAAATTACCGATCCTTCCAATTATCGTTCTTTAAGACATCTTGATTTATGGTTAAAAAAAAACCAAATAGTAGGAATAACTGGCATCGATACCAGAAATTTAACAAACTTTATTAGGGATAAAGGGGCTCCTAAAGGGACTATATCTTTTTTAAAAAATGGTAAATTTAATATAAAGAAAATTCTCAAGACTACAAAAAAATGGAGTGGTCTTAAAAATTTGGATTTAGCCAAACAAGTTACAACTAAAAGAAACTATATTTGGAAAGATTTTAAGACATGGAAAAAGGGATCAGGTTTTCTTAAAAATAAAAAAAAATCGCTTCATGTAATAGCAATAGACTATGGTATTAAAAAAAATATTCTAAGATATTTTTCTGACTTTAATTGTAAAATTACTGTTGTTTCATGCAAAACAAGTGCAAATGATATTTTAAAATTAAATCCTAATGGTATTTTTTTGTCTAATGGCCCAGGGGATCCAGCTGCTACTGGAAAATATGCTATTCCAATTATAAAAAAATTTATAAAGATCAATCTGCCTGTATTCGGAATTTGCTTAGGTCACCAATTGCTAGGCTTAGCTTTGGGAGCAAAAACAAAAAAAATGAATTTAGGTCATAGAGGGGCTAATCATCCAGTTAAAAATTTAATTAAAGGAAATGTTGAGATAACAAGTCAAAATCATGGGTTTGAAATAGTTAAAAAAAACTTACCAAGAAATATTAAGATTACTCATCAATCTCTTTTCGATAACAGCATAGAGGGGATTAAACTTAAATCTAAACCAGTGTTTTCAGTCCAATATCATCCTGAGTCAAATCCAGGACCACAAGATAGTATTTATTTATTTAAGGAATTTGTAAAAAGTATGAAAAAAAATGCCAAGAAGAAAAGATATTAAAAAAATATTAGTTGTTGGTGCTGGCCCAATTATTATTGGTCAAGCATGTGAATTTGATTATTCAGGTACGCAAGCTTGTAAGGCTCTAAAAGATGAAGATTATAAAGTAATTTTAATTAATTCTAACCCAGCAACAATTATGACTGATCCAGATGTTGCAGATAAAACTTATATTGAACCTATTACTTTAGAGGTTTTAGAAAAAATTTTAATAAAAGAAAAACCTGATGCAATTCTTCCAACTATGGGGGGTCAAACTGCTTTGAATTTAGCTATGGAAGCAGAAAAAAAAGGCATTCTTAGAAAATACAAAATTGAACTCATTGGTGCTAATTCTAAAGCAATTTCAAACGCCGAAGATAGAAAAAAATTTAGAAAAAATATGCTTGATATTGGTTTGGATCTTCCTAAATCAAAAATTGTAAATAAATTTAGTCAAGCATCAAAAGTTTTAAAACAAATTGGCCTTCCAGCTATAATAAGGCCTGCTTTCACACTAGGGGGTCTTGGTGGAGGAATAGTAAAAAATAAAAAAGAATTTTTTAAAGTAATTAAAGATGGTCTTCATGAATCCCCGGTAAACCAAGTCTTAGTTGAAGAATGTTTAGAGGGATGGAAGGAGTTTGAAATGGAGGTAATAAGAGATAAAAAAGATAATTGTATAATTATTTGCTCGATCGAGAATGTTGATCCAATGGGAATACACACTGGAGACTCTGTTACTATTGCTCCAGCTCTAACTCTTACAGATAAAGAATACCAAGTTATGAGAAACGCCTCAATAGCATGTTTAAGAAAAATAGGAGTGGAAACAGGAGGTTCAAATGTTCAATTCGCAATAAATCCTAAAAATGGGAGAATGGTTATCATAGAAATGAATCCTAGAGTTTCTAGATCTTCTGCTTTAGCTTCTAAGGCTACAGGATTTCCAATTGCTAAAGTAGCTGCAAAACTTGCAGTTGGCTACACTTTAGACGAATTAAAAAATGAGATTACAAAAGTTACCCCAGCTTCTTTTGAGCCAACTATAGACTACATTGTAACTAAAGTCCCTAGATTTACGTTTGAAAAATTTTCAACTTCTGCTGCAGTTTTAGGAACATCCATGAAATCAGTTGGTGAAGCAATGGCGATAGGAAGAAATTTCAAGGAGTCTTTACAGAAAGCTTTGGTCTCTCTTGAAACGGGTTTTTCAGGAATAGACAAAATTTTTAATTTAAATATTAAACAGATAGAGAAAAAACTTAAAGAAAATATTCCTAACAAGATCTTACTAATTGGTGAAGCTTTTAGAAAAAAGATCAATATTGAAAAAATACAAAAACTTTCAAAAATTGATCCTTGGTTTTTGAATCAAATAAAAGATATCATAGACATTGAGAGTAAGATCAAGAAAAATGGTTTACCTAAAACTTATAACGATTTTAATTATATCAAATCAATTGGTTTTTCTGATAAAAAGCTATCAGAATTAACAAATACTTCAGAAAATATTGTAAGAAAAAAAAGATCTGCTTTAAAGATTTTCCCAGTATATAAAAAAGTAGACACATGTGCCTCTGAATTTAAATCATTTACTCCCTACATGTATTCTACCTATCAAAGAAACTTTTCTATAAATACAGAATGTGAGGCACAGCCATCGAATAGAAAAAAGGTTATAATTCTAGGAGGTGGACCTAATAGAATTGGTCAGGGTATTGAATTTGATTACTGCTGTTGCCAAGCTAGTTTTGCTCTGAAAAAAGTTGGATTTGAAACAATTATGGTAAATTGTAATCCAGAAACTGTTTCAACAGATTATGATACTAGTGATAGGCTATATTTTGAACCTTTAATAGAAGAATTCGTTTTTAATATTATTAAAAAGGAGCAAACAAAAGGAAATTTAATTGGTGTAATAGCGCAATTTGGCGGGCAAACTCCCATCAAATTGTCAAAGTTTTTACACGAAAATAAGCTTCCAATTTTGGGTACGCAATACACTTCAATAGATTTAGCTGAAGATAGAGAAAGATTTAGGAAACTATTAAATAAATTAAAACTAAAACAGGCCGAAAGTGGCATAGCAAAAACTTTTCCTCAGGCATTAAAGATAGCTGATAAAATTGGTTTGCCTTTAATGGTTAGACCATCATATGTATTAGGTGGAAGAGCAATGGAAATAGTTCACGAAAAAAAACAACTAAAAAATTTTGTTAAAGAAGCCTTTAAAGCTGCAGAAAAAAATCCAATTTTAATGGATAAGTTTATAGATAATGCAATGGAAGTAGATGTAGATGCATTGTCAGATGGTAAACAAGTTTTTGTAGCTGGTATTATGCAGCACATTGAGGAGGCTGGTATTCATTCAGGTGACTCGGCATGTAGCTTACCACCAGTTTCTATTAAGCCTTTTTTAATAAAAGAAATTGAAAACCAAACAAAGAAATTAGCACTTGCTCTAAAAGTAAAAGGTTTTATGAATGTTCAATTTGCAATTAAAAATGATGAAATTTTTGTTATTGAAGTTAATCCAAGAGCCAGTAGAACTGTTCCTTTTGTATCTAAAGCAAAAAATATAGCTTTAGCTAAAATTGCATCTAGAATAATGGCTGGTGAAAAATTATCTAAATTTAATTTAAGAAGTAAAACTAAAAAAATGTTTGCAGTAAAAGAAGCGGTTTTTCCTTTTAATAAGTTTCCTAACAGCGATCTTTTACTGGGACCAGAGATGAAGTCTACTGGAGAAGTCATGGGTTTTGATGAGAACTTTGGAATGGCTTTTGCTAAAAGCCAAATTGCAGCTTCTAACTCTCTTCCTACTAAAGGATTAGCTTTTATATCACTAAAAAATAGCCATAAAAATGAAGGAGTAGCTTTGGCTAAAGAATTATCAAATCTTAACTTTAAGCTTTGTGGTACTGGTGGAACTGCTGACTTTATAAATAAACATGGAATTAAATGTCAAAGAATAAATAAAGTTAATCAAGGATCTCCTCATATTGTCGATGTACTCAACTCTAAGAAAATTGCTTTAGTAATTAATACCGGTGGGGGAAATAGTGAAAAGCAATTAAATGATGCTTTAGCATTAAGAAGGGCTACTTTAGCAAATAAAGTTCCATATTGTACAAATATGTCGACTGCTCAAGTCTGCATCGAGGGTATTAAATCTCTTAAGAATAAAGAAATTAAAGTTACCTCATTACAAGATATCTAAAATATTATTTTACTTTCCAGTCAGTTTCGAATGTTACGTAGTTGATTTGAATACATCTACGCTCTTTTTTAATCTCTTTCTTTTCCATCCCATGCCAGGAGTCAGGACCACTAGTAAAAAAATAACCATAGTTATGTTTATAGGGAACAGTTTTAACTTTTTTAAGTTTTTTATCGTAAAAGTCAGTACCTAAGTTTTCAGACTCGTTGTGAAGATTAATAAAAACAATTGATGACATCAATTTTTCTTTAATATCACAATGAGGTTTTAACCAAAAACCTTCTCTATCACAAATAACCTCTAGCCTAACAAAAGAATTGCTTAAGTCTTTACCAATTAAGCTACCTATTTTTTTGTAAACCTCAGGGGATCTCAGTTCTTCTATAAAATTTTTAAGATGAGGAAATAGATTTGCATTCTCTTTTGTAACATAACATCTTAATTTTTTTGCTTTTCCACCATCTTTAATTCCTGATCTGAAAGCTCCGTCCCCTCCATCGAGTGCCCTGGTACCATCATAATTTAAATTTTTTTTTTTTGGATCGGCTATATCTGCATTGCTTATCTCTTTAATAGCCTCACTAGTTAATGGTTGATTGATCTCAAAATGCTTAAAGGGATCATTGTATGATTTAGTTCTGCTTTCTAGTGATTTAAATAATTCCATTTTTTTTAATCTTCTCGTTTATTAAAGGTGATATTCTATTTACCTCATCAAGCTTATCATAAGACCATAAATCAATTTTATCTGTCAAATCTTTTATAATATTTAATTGTTTAAATTGGGAGAAAAATTTTTGAAATCTTAAATTATTTTTTTTTGCACTCATTTGGGCTACATATATCGGTTTTCCAGTAATTGCAGCCTCAGAAATCATTGACGTAGAGTCACAAGTTACAACTATGTAATCAGAAACAGACAGAGCAGATAAATAAGCCTTTTTATCAACCTGTTTGACAACTAATTGGTCGTGTCCAAAAGAATTAAAAGCTTTTTTAATAATATCCGACGGAGTTCTGTAAGAAGGTATAATAACTAGTTTATATTTATCTCTTGTAAAAATATTTTTTATTTTGTTAAATAAAATGTCAATCTCTTTATCTGAAAAATTATAATATTTATTAGGTCCTCCAAGAATAAAAGAGATTACTTTTTTATTTTCTTTATCAATTTGTAAATAATTCCTCTCTTTTAAAATTTCTTTTTCTGAAAGATAATGAATAGCTCCAGTAGTTTTGATGACGTTATTACCTGTTAGATTATCGTGATCTGGACAGACAATTAAATCAAATTTATCTATTGAAACCTTTGGGTCTTGAATATGTATAGTAAAGACTTTTTCTTTATACTTTTTTTTTAAAGCTATTGAGGGGATTACACTTTTTCTCCCACAAGAAATAATTACTTTCGAATCGAATATAAATTGAGTTTCAAGAACGCTCATAGATGCAGGTGTTATAAATGGTGGTATAAGACTCCAAAACTTTTTAAGTTTAATTTCTTGATGTTTATAGTTTAAATTCAAAGCTTTTGCTAAGCCTTCAACCTGGCTTATCATCCCGTGCATACCTTGCGTTAAAAGGAGTGCTTTTAATTTTGACATTTGTTACTATATACCTTCATTAGTATGAATAATAAATCATCTAAACATACAAAAGTGTTGATTCTTGGATCTGGACCTGCCGGTTATACGGCAGCTATATATGCCGCAAGAGCCTTGCTTAAACCAATACTGGTTTTTGGATCTGAGCCAGGAGGGCAACTTACAACAACAACTGATGTAGAGAATTTTCCCGGCTTTGCAAAAGTGATTCAAGGACCTTGGTTGATGGAAGAAATGAAAGGTCAAGCTCAAGCAGTAGGTACAGAGATGATACAAGATCATATTAAAAAAGTTGATCTTTCCAAAAAACCTTTTTCAGCTCACGGAGATAGTGGTCAACTTTATACTGCTGATAGTATTATTATTTCTACAGGTGCTCAAGCGAGATGGTTAAATCTAGACTCCGAACAAAAATTTAGAGGATTTGGAGTGTCTGCTTGTGCAACATGTGATGGTTTTTTCTTTAAAGAAAAAGAAGTTGCAGTGGTTGGTGGTGGAAACGCTGCTGTAGAAGAAGCTATGTTTTTAACTAAATTTGCCTCTAAGGTTCATCTTATACATAGAAGAAATGAATTAAGAGCAGAAAAATTACTTCAAGAAAAGCTGAAAGCTAATAAAAAAATTGAAATTATATGGGATAGTATAGTTACGGAAGTAATGGGCACAAGTGAACCTAAAGGTGTAAATGGAATCAAAATAAAGAATGTAAAAACAAACAAAACTTCTGGAATTAAAGTTGATGGTTTGTTTATAGCTATAGGTCATGACCCGGCTACAGCTTTATTCAAAGATCAACTAAAAATGGATAAAGAAGGTTATTTAATAACAAAACCTGACTCAACTCTTACAAACATTCCAGGGGTCTTTGCAGCTGGGGATGTTAAAGACAAAATTTTTAGACAAGCAGTTACTGCCGCAGGTATGGGCTGTATGGCAGCTTTAGAAGCTGAAAAGCATTTGTCACATAAATAAAGTGAAAAATAATTTACATGTATTTTTAGGAGCAACTGTAGCTGATGCTGCAGCAAGGCCTTTACATTGGGTATATAATCAGAAAAAATTGCTAACTTATATTAAAGGAAAAAAAGATTTTTCTTTTTTAAAAAGAAATAAAAGCCCGTTCTATGATATTAAAACTGGAAAAGTTTCTGGTTACAACGATGTTGGGCAGGTAATGTTCAAAACATTAATTGAAGGACATGCAGATATTGAGAAAAGATTTAAAAAAAATATAATTAAGAATTTTGGTCCTGGAAGCATATATTGGAAAAATTATAATTTGAGGGCAAAATATAGAAAAGTTAAAGACTGGCGTGGAATAATTAAAGGTCCTTGGATACATCAAAATATTATCGAAACAGTTCAAAATATAAAAAAAGGAAAAGAATTAACAGGTGGAAGAAAAGTAAATGAGTCGGATGGTTTTTGTGCAGTACTACCTTACTTTTTATATGGTTGTAGCTTTAAAAATCTAAAAAAAATTATTTCAGTAGTTACAGTTTCAAAAATTAGCATCAGTTATGCTTTGGCAAAAATTCATTTAATAGATTTGGCTCTAAAAGGCTCAAAAAATCCTATAAAAGAATTTACTTTAAAATATAAAAATAACTCATATTTTAAAAACATCGTTAAGAACATTAATAAAGTAAAGAGATTAAAAAAAGAATCTCATCCGCTGGTAGTCAAAAAACTAGGAATGGCTTGTAGTTATCCTGGGACTTTTGAGAGCTCTATTCATTCTATTTTTACCTCTTCAAATTATAAAAGTGCCATTTTAAAAACAATTAAAGCAGGAGGATGTAACTGTTCTAGAGTAAATTTTATAGGCGCATATTATGCGGCATTAAAAGGAGTAGGTTCTATTCCAAAATCATGGATAAACAAAACATACGCTGCTAATAAAATTTTGAAAGAAAATTAGTTATTTAAGCTATCACAAAAATCTTTAATTCTATTTATTGCTTTTTTTAAATTTTCCATAGATGTTGCGTATGATATTCTAAAATAGCCATCTAATCCAAAAGCTGATCCTTGAACCACAGCAACCATAGATTTTTCTAATAATTTTTGAACAAATTCAGTATCATTTTTAAGTTTAGTTTTTTTATTTAAGAGCCCTTTGCAGCTTGGAAAAACATAAAAAGCTCCATTTGGAATTAAACAATTAATTCCTTTTATACTATTTAAACTGTTCACAACAAAATCTCTTCTCTGTCTAAAGGCTTCTGCCCTTTCTTTAATAAAATTTTGTTGCCCATTTAATGCTTCCACTGCTGCTGCCTGACTAATAGATGACGGATTTGAAGTAGATTGAGATTGTATCTTTCTAATTGCATTAATTATTTCTTTAGGACCTGCCGCATAACCAATTCTCCAGCCCGTCATAGCGTAAGACTTGCTTACTCCATTCATGGTCAAAGTTCTTTCTTTAAGTTTTGAAATTTGGGCAATCGTAAAAAAATTAAAGCCATCATATCTAATATGTTCGTAAATATCGTCACTTAAAATAAAAATTTTTTTATATTTTAATAATACTCTTGATAAATCCTCTATTTCTTTTTTTGTGTATCCCGCTCCAGTAGGATTAGATGGGGAGTTTAAAATAACCCATTTTGTTTTTTTTGAAATTGCTTTTTTTAATTTTTTTGCTGAAAGTTTAAAGCCATCTTTTTCCTCACACTTTATGATTTTAGGAGTACCGCCAGCTAACAAAACCATATCAGGGTAGGAAACCCAAAAAGGTGCAGGGATAATTACTTCATCTCCTTTGTTCAATGTTGCCATGAAAGTGTTATATATAACTTGTTTGCCCCCGGTGCCGACTGTAATTTGGTCAGTTGTATAATTTAAATTATTCTCTCTTTTAAACTTTTCAACAATTGCTTTTTTTAAGTTTGGAGTACCATCAACTGCGGTGTACTTTGTGTCACCTTTTTTTATAGCTTCTATAGCAGCCTCTTTAACGTTGTCTGGTGTATCAAAATCTGGCTCTCCAGCACCTAATCCTATAACATCCTTCCCACTTGCCCGCATTTCCCTAGCTTTTGTAGTAACTGCAATGGTAGGCGACGGTTTTATACGTTTTAAATTGTTGGAAATTATGCTCATTGAATTTTATAATGTTTTTTTTAATTATTAATATCACAGAATGCAAAATACGTATCAAGAAAAAATATTGGATTTAGAAACTACTAACAACTCTATAAATAAAAAATTAGAGGGTGGTATAAAATTTAAAATTGAGAGTAATTTTCAACCTGCTGGAGACCAACCTCAAGCCATAAAAAAACTGATTTCTAATTTAAAAGGTCAAAAAAATGAACAGGTCCTTCTTGGTGTTACGGGCTCAGGAAAAACTTTCACGATGGCAAAAGTCATTGAAGCATCTAACAGACCAGCTTTAGTGCTAGCTCCAAACAAAACCTTAGCTGCACAGCTTTATGGAGAATTTAAAAGTTTTTTTCCTAATAACGCTGTTGAATACTTTGTTTCATATTATGATTATTACACTCCAGAAGCATACGTTCCAAGATCTGACACTTATATTGAAAAAGAAGCATCTATAAATGAACAAATAGATAGGATGAGGCACTCAGCAACTAGGTCATTATTGGAAAGAGATGATGTAATTATTGTTGCAAGTGTTTCATGTATTTACGGTCTAGGATCTGTAGAAGCTTATTCAAAGATGACTATTACTCTTAAAAAAAACTACGAATATGACAGAGATCAATTAATTAGGGCATTTATTAATTTGCAATATAAAAGAAATGACCAAAATTTTTTTAGGGGAACATTTAGAGTGAGAGGAGAAAATTTAGAAATATTTCCATCACATTTAGAAGATCGAGCTTGGAGATTAAGTTTAAATTTAAATAAATTAGAAAAAATTGAGGAATTCGATCCATTAACTGGGGATAAAACTAATGATTTTTCAGTTATTAAAATTTATGCAAATAGTCACTATATTACTCCTAAACCAACAATCGATCAGGCTATTAAAGAAATTAAAAACGAATTAGAGATTACGTTAAAAAAACATCAGGATAACAACAAATTATTAGAAGCCCAAAGATTAAGGGAAAGAACTAAATTTGATTTAGAAATGATTGAGGCTACTGGTACTTGTGCTGGAATTGAAAATTATTCAAGATTTTTGTCTGGAAGAAAACCTGGAGAACCTCCTCCAACATTATTTGAATACTTTCCTGACAATACAATTATTTTTGTTGATGAAAGTCACGTAACCGTGCCTCAGCTTAATGGAATGTATAAGGGGGATAGAACAAGAAAAAGTACTTTAGCTGAATATGGTTTCAGACTTCCTTCATGTATGGATAACAGACCTTTAAAGTTTGAAGAATGGGATTTAATGCGAACACAAACTATATTTGTGTCTGCAACGCCCGGACCATGGGAATTGAAACAAACAAAGAATGAATATATTGATCAAATAATTCGTCCGACAGGTTTGATCGATCCGCCAGTAGAAATAAGACCAGCAAAGACTCAAGTTGACGATTTGATGCACGAAGCAAAGGGAATTGTAAAAAAAGGTTTTAGGATTTTGGCAACAACTTTGACAAAAAAAATGGCCGAAGATTTAACTGAGTATCTTCATGAAAATGGATTAAAGGTTAGATACATGCACTCAGATATCGATACTTTAGAAAGGATAGAAATAATAAGAGATCTTAGGTTGGGAGTGTTTGATATTTTAGTGGGTATTAATTTATTAAGAGAAGGTTTAGATATTCCAGAATGTGCTTTAGTAGCAATACTTGATGCAGATAAAGAGGGATTCTTGAGATCTGAAACGTCTTTAATTCAAACCATAGGACGAGCTGCTAGAAATGTTGACGGAAAAGTAATCTTATATGCTGATAAAGTTACAAAAAGCATAGATAAGGCTATTAAAGAAACTGACAGAAGAAGAAACAAGCAATTACAATATAATAAAAAAAATAAAATTACAGCCGAGTCAGTTAAAAAAGAAATCAGTGATATTTTGGAGTCAGTTTATGAGAAAGACTACGTAAAAATAAATGAAGGCTCAAACGTTGGTGGAAATCTTAAGAAACATTTAAAAGCCCTTAATAGAAAAATGAAAGAGTCTGCTGCTAATTTAGAATTTGAAGAAGCTGCCAAAATTCGTGATGAAATAAGAAAATTAGAGGCAAGTGAGCTAGAGATATCTTTAAATCCAAAAATAAACCAGTACAAATTAAAAAATAAAGTATACCCTAAAGGAAGATCAACTATGGGAATGCCGGGCACTAAGCCTAGAAAAGCAATTAAAAAATGGAAGCCAAAAAGATAATTATAACGGGTGGGGCAACAAGAGTTGGAGCCGCTATAGCAAAAAGTTTAGCAGGGTATGATATAGATATTACAATTCATTATAATAAATCGAAAAATCTGGCAAATAAATTGAAAAAAGAATTAGAAGATTTAGGTAGCCGTGTATTTTTAATAAATGCAGACTTAAACAATTCTTATCAAGTACAAAGTTTAATAAAAGATGCTTTTAATAAAATGAAAGGTTTAGATTGCTTAATAAATAATGCCTCAGTTTTTGAAAACGATAATCTCACTAACCTAAGCGATAAAAGTTTCTCTAAACATATGAATGTTAATTTAAAAGCCCCAGCCTTATTAACTCAAAATTTTAAAAAATATGTAAAAAAAAACTATGGAATTATCGTAAATATTATCGATCAAAGAATTGAAAAATTAACACCTTATTTTCTGTCTTATACTTTAAGTAAATCAGCTTTGGGGACGCTTACCGTAACTTCGGCCATGAAATTAGCCCCAAATATTAGAGTGAATGCCGTATCCCCTGGCCCGACACTTAAAAATAAAAGGCAGTCGGAATCTCATTTTAAAAAACAGTGGAAATCAGTTTTGCTAAAGAAGAAAGTTGATTTAGAAAACATTAGTGAAACAGTAAAATTTCTTATAAAAAATGACAATATAACAGGAGAAATAGTAAATGTTGATAGCGGCCAAAGACTCGCATGGTTAACACCTGATATAATTAATGTAAAAGAATGAAAGTTATTAAATTTAAACATAAAACAAAATATAAATATAAGAGAAAAGTAAGTATTAAAAACCTAATACTTAAAATTTCAGTAGGTCTTCATAATTTTGAAAAAAAGAAGAGACAGAGGGTGAGATTTAATATTGATATTTCGACTAACTCAAATATTAAGCCAAATAATAATAATTTATCATCTATAGTAAATTATGAGGATACTATTAACAATATTATACATATTACTGAAAAAAAACATCATGAACTTCTAGAGGATTTAGCAGAAAATATTTTTGATATAATTTTTGAAAGTAAGATAGTAAAGAAAGTTAACATTAAATTAGAGAAGTTAGACATAATCAAGAATACAGAGTCTGTGGGTATAGAGGTATCAAAAAAAAGAGATGAATAACAGTTTAGAATTAGGAAAAAAAATTATAAAAGAAAAAATTCCACTAATACCAAAAAATCCTGGTATTTATAGAATGATAAGTGTTTCTGGAGAAATTTTGTATATTGGAAAGGCTAAAAATATCCCTAATAGACTCAAAAGTTATGTATCCGAGACAAACTTACCAATAAGGACAGAAAGAATGCTATCTCTAACACATAACCTTGAAGTAACTACCACTAATAATGAGAGTGAGGCCCTTCTTCTTGAAGCTAACCTTATCAAAAAACACAAGCCAAGATTTAACATTTTGTTGAGAGACGATAAATCATTTCCATATATTTATATTGGTCACAAAGATAAATGGCCTCAATTAACTAAACTTCGAGGAAAAAAATCTAGAAATGGTTATTATTTTGGACCTTTTGCTTCAATAGGATCTGCAAATTGGACGATTAAAATTTTACAAAAAATTTTCCAAATTCGAGTTTGTGATGACACTGTTTTTAAAAACAGAGAAAGACCATGTATTTTATATCAAATTAAAAGATGTTCTGGTCCTTGTGTTGGGCATATTGAAGAGTCTCAATATAAAAAAACAGTTTCTGATGCCATAGATTTTATTTCTGGCAAGTCAAGAAGAATACAAAAATCTTTATCAAAAGATATGGAGCTAGCGAGTAAAGAGTTGGATTTTGAAAAGGCTGCAATAGCAAGAGATAGAATAAAAGCCTTAACTCAAATTCAGACCTCACAAAAAATAAATCAAACAAATTTAAATGAAGCTGACGTTGTAAGTATTTATAAGGAGTCAGGAAAAACTTGTATACAAGTCTTCTTTTTTAGATCAAAACAAAACTGGGGAAATCAAGCCTTTTATCCTAAACACGATACAGATGACAATGTAAAAGAAATCATGACCTCTTTTTTAACTCAATTTTACGAAAATAAAGTTGTGCCAAGCTTGATTATAACGAATACTGAGATTCAAGATTTAAGACTTTTAGAGTATACCTTTTCACAAAAAGAAAAAAGAGATGTCTTAATAAAAAAAGCAAAGAGCAAGGATGAAGTAAATATATCAAAATTAGCTGAAAAAAATGCTAAACAGGCTTTAACACAAAAACTTTATCAAACAGAAAGTAACAACAATCTAATAGAAAATTTAGCAAATAAATTTAATTTGAATAATAATATTAATCTTATTGAGGTTTATGACAACAGTCACAATCAAGGTAGTGATTCCATTGGAGCTCTAATATGCTTTGGTAATGAAGGTTTTGTAAAAAAAAGATATAGAAAATTTAATATTAAAAACGAAAAAGTAAAAAATGATGATTACGGTATGATGAAAGAAGTTTTATTTAGGAGATTTTCAAAAGCAATAAAAGAAAAATCTGGCTCTCTTTCTTTGCCAGAATTAATTTTTATCGATGGAGGCAAAGGTCAATATTCAGTAAGTAGAGAAGTATTAAATGAACTTGGTTTGCATGATCTACCAATATTAGCTGTTGCGAAAGGTAAAAATAGGAATGCAGGGGAGGAAAAAATATATCATGATAATAAAGAATATATTTTAAAAAAAAATGATCCCCTCTTGTTTTTTATACAAAGATTAAGAGATGAAGCTCATAGATTTGCTATAAGTACTCATAGAGCAAAAAGGAAAAAGGGATTGAGTAAATCTTTGTTAGATCAAATTGATGGAATAGGAAAACAAAGAAAAAGGTCTTTACTAAATCATTTTGGATCAGCCCGGTCAGTAGAATCTGCCAGCCTGGAAGATTTAAAATCTGTAGAAGGTATTGAAGAAAGTATGGCAAAAAAAATATACAATTACTTTCATGAATAAAAATGAAATTTAAAATTCCAAACATCTTAACAATTGGAAGGATTATAATAGTTCCTATTTTTGTTTTAACTTTTTTTCTACCTGGTTTCTTCGGTGATCTTATCCCATTCTTTCTTTTTGTTTTAGCAAGTTTTACAGATTACCTTGATGGACTTCTGGCAAGAATATTTAAAGAAGAGTCAAAACTTGGAGAGTTATTAGATCCTATTGCTGACAAAATTTTAGTCTCCACAGCTCTACTTTTGTTAATAATGAATGGAACAATAAAAAATCTTGAAGTTATTGCGGCAATTATTATTATTACAAGAGAAATTATAATTTCAGGTTTAAGAGAATTTTTAGCTAAAGGGAGTATATCTATGCCTGTAACAAGTTTATCAAAACTAAAAGCCTTTATTCAAATGTTCGCAATTTCTGTTCTTCTACTTGGTGATTTTGGTAACAAAATTATTAATTTTCAAGACTATAATGCTCAGACGATTGGTATTATTCTTCTATGGTTGTCAGCGGCAATAACATTGTATACTGGATATGGTTATATGGCTAAAGGTATAGACCATGCTTTAAGTGAGGATGACAAATCCTAAGCAGCAGATTTTTTTCTTACTATATTCTGATAATCATTACTTAACTCTTCTATTAGTGTGCAAACTTTAAAATCAAATTTATCAATTTTAGAGACAGGTGTAATTTCTGCTGCTGTTCCTGTTAAAAAACATCCTACAAATTTTTCTAATTCATTTGGCGCAATTTTTCTCTCATTTACTTTTATATTTTTTGCCTTAGCTATTTCAATGACAGCTCTTCTTGTGATTCCGTCAAGAAATGAATCAGGAATAGGAGTATGTAATTGACCATCTTCTGATTTAAAGAAAATATTTGCTCCTGTCGCCTCTGCAATATTTCCTTCAAAGTCTAACATTAAAGAGTCTGTAAATCCTTGTTCTTCTGCCTCATGTTTGGATAATGTGCATATCATATACAATCCTGCGGCTTTGGTATCCCATGGAATAGTATTTGGTGCTGGTCGTCTCCATTTTGAAATATTTAATTTAATTCCCTCTACTTTTAATTTTGGATCAAAATATGATCCCCATTCCCATGTTGCAATAGCAACATGTACTTTATTTTTTTGGGCCGATATTGCCATCATTTCACTTCCTCGCCAAATAACTGGTCTAACATATCCGTTTTTAATTTTTTGTATATTTACAATATTTTTACAAGCTTCATTAATTTCTTTTTGATTATACGGAACAACTATTCCCATCCTTTTAGCAGAGTAAAATAATCTCTCTGTATGTTCTTCTAATTTGAAAATTTCACCGTCGTATACTCTTTCTCCTTCAAAAACACAGCTAGCGTAGTGAAGCCCATGGTTTAAAACATGAATTTGAGCATCTTGCCAGTTTACTGCTTTGCCGTTAAACCAGATTTTACCAGATCTTTTATCGTAGGGTATCATTTCCATAGAAAAGAATAATATATCTTTTTTTTTGTTAGAAAAAAGTATATTTCTTAATAGCATAAGTCAATATAGCTGACCAATTATGAGAGACTTACTTTATCTTAAAGACGAGCAAATCAAAGATTTTATACAATTACTATATTATGCCTATAGAGAAACCTACTCAGATCCAAAAGAAATATTAGCGAAAAAATTTTTTGGTTCTGCACATTTAAGAGCATTAAATTTAATTGAGAGTAATCCGGGTATCAGTTTGGGAGAGCTTATTTATAAGCTTAAAATTACTAAACAAAGCATTAATAGAGTTATTCGAGACCTATTAAAGTCTAAAATGATAAAACAACAAAAGGATACGCTCGATACTAGAAAAAAAAAATTGTACCTTGATAAAGATGGAAAAATATTTTTTGACATAATATATAAAAAACAAAAAAAAAGAATATTTAATGCTTTAAAAAATTCTGAGCCGGAGTCTGTTATTAAATTTAAAGAGGTTTTAAAAAAAATTATAAATGGATAATTTAAACCATATTTTGGTGGTAGACGATGATGATCGTATAAGAAGTCTACTGAAGGAGTATCTTAACGAAAATCGTTTTGTAATTTCTACAGCTCAAAATTCAGAAGAAGCAAAAATAAAATTGGGTCATTTCAAATTTGATTTAATTATTCTTGATGTAATGATGCCTGGCCAAAATGGTTATGAACTAATTAAAGAAATTAAAGATGATAATTGTCCGCCAATAATTTTGCTTACTGCTAAAGGAGAGGTTGAAAATAGAATTAAAGGCCTTGAGTTAGGAGCTGACGATTACATTGGCAAACCATTTGAGCCAAAGGAACTTCTTTTAAGAATTAATAATATTATCTCAAAAAAGGTTAAGATAGACCAAAAAAAAAAATATTCAGTAGGTCAAGCTGTTATTGACTTAAATAAGATGGTAATAAAATTAAATAATTTTGAAAGAAAAATTAACTTAACTGAAAAAAAAATTTTAGTGGAAATGTTATCTAAACCAGGCAAAACTTATTCAAGATCTCAAATTGGTAAAATATCTGGAATAACACAGGAAAGATCGATTGATGTAGTTATCACCCGTTTGAGAAAAAAAATTGAAATAAATCCAAAAAATCCTAAATATTTGCAAACTATAAGGGGCTCAGGCTATGTTCTCTGGATTGAATAATTTTTTTAAAAGGTTTTTGCCCAAAGGTTTATTTTATAGATCATTAATAATTGTTGCGGCCCCAACGATACTTTTGCAGCTGATTGTAACCATTGTTTTTTTTGACAGTATTTGGATTAAAGCAAATAAAGGAATGACTAGATCGCTTGTAGGTGAAATTAAAACCTTAAGTGATGTTTATAGCTCAAATGATAAAGAGCAAATTAATTATTTAACCGATATTTATAAAAAAAATTTTGACTTTGTTATTAACTCTATTGAAGAGCCTATTCCAGAAGAAGTTTTTGAAAGAAGATTTAGCCCAATGGATAGGTCACTGAGACGAGAATTAAAATCAACTTTCGGAAATGATAACTATTGGTTCAATACTGTAAATTATTTGGATATAGTAGAAGTCAGAATAAGATCAAGAAACAAAAACTTACAATTTTTTTTTCCAAAAGAGAGAATTGCGACATCTTCTGTAAGACTCTTTGTTTTATGGATCACATTGCCCTCAATAATTCTTATTCTTATAGCAATTCTTTTTCTGAAAAATCAAACTAGACCTTTAACAAATCTTGCAAAAGCCGCGCAAAAATTTGGTAAGGGAGACTATATAAATGAATTTAGGCCTTCCGGAGCTAGAGAAATTAGAAATGCTGCTTATGAGTTCGATAGAATGGCAAAAAGAATTAATAGACATTTAAATCAAAGATCGGAAATGCTTTCTGGGATTAGTCATGATTTGCGAACACCACTTACAAGATTGAAATTACAATTAGCTATGATTAATAATGAAGAAATTTCAAAAAGTATGACTAGAGATATAGATGAAATGGAAAATATGCTCAATGACTACCTTCAATTTGCAAAGACACAAGCTAAAGAAAATACTGAAAAAGTTAATTTAAAGGATATATTTCTTATTATTGAAAATAAGATAAAAAATTCTAATTTAAAAATTAAAATTGAGAATGATGTATCTTTTTATGGGAGGAAGAATGCACTTCAAAGATGTTTTTCAAATATAATTAATAATGGTCTTACATACGGAGAAAAAATATCTGTGACTGTGCAAAAAAGCTCTAACAGAGTAGCAATTTTATTTGACGACGATGGACCTGGTATTCCAATAGAACATTATAGAAATGTATTTAAACCTTTTTTTAGACTCGATAAAAGTAGAAGTTTAAATAAGTCTGGCGTTGGTTTGGGCTTGGCAATAGTTGAGGATATCGTTCATTCCCACGGAGGGAATATTCAATTGTCAAAAAGTAATATCGGAGGCTTACAAGTTAAGATTTCTTTACCTTTTTAGTTTTCTTTGATAATTTTTTAATTTTTAAATTTTGTTTTTCTACTAGACTTTTAAGTACCTCAAACTCTTCTCTTGAAACAAGATCTAATTTATTAACAATATCGTCTTTTCTAAATTTGAAATTCGTTATCAATTCCTTTTTAACATCATTGACAGTCAATATTCCTGTTTCTAACAGGCTTGATATAGTTTTTAATATTTTTTCTTTATCTGACACACCATATCTTATTTGATAAGTTAATTTATTTCAATTATGTTATTAATTTTATAATGTATACTCATAATTTAAACCCAATAATTTTTGATTTTGGTATTTTGTCATTGAATTGGTATTCATTAGCTTATTTTATTGGTATATTATTTGGATGGTGGTACGGAAAAAAAATTATTATTTATATCAATAAACAACATCAAAAAAATTACAATTCAAATTTATTTGATGATTATATAACTTATGTAATTATTTCTGTAATTATTGGCGGAAGATTAGGATATGTTTTATTTTATAACCTAAGTTATTTTTTATCTAACCCTATAGAAATTTTTTTTATTTGGAACGGGGGCATGTCATTTCACGGAGGTCTTCTCGGAATAATCATTGCTACAATTCTTTTTTCAAATAAAAGAGGTTTTGATAAGCTACTTTTACTTGATATTGTTTCTTGCGTCGCACCTATTGGAATATTTTTTGGTAGGTTAGCTAATTTTGTTAATGGAGAACTTTACGGAAAGCCCACTGATCTTCCTTGGGCCGTGACTTTTCCACTGGTTGATGATCAAGGACGGCATCCTTCACAAATTTATGAAGCCTTTCTTGAGGGTGTTTTATTGTTTATAATTTTACAATTTATCGTAAGGAAGATGTCATATAAAAGAGGAGAATGTGCAGCAGTTTTCTTAATATTTTATTCCATATTTAGGGTCTTTTCAGAATTTTTTAGAGAGCCTGATTTGCAAATTGGATATATTTTTAATTATGTAAGTATGGGGTCTCTACTGAGTTTTTTCATGTTCGGAATAGGAATTATAATGTATTTAAAAGTCAAATGATTAATCTAAATGGAACAAGGTCTATAGATAAATTTTTAGAAAAAGCACTATACGACAAAAATTATGGTTATTACTCCAAAAAAAATCCATTTGGTAAAAAAGGTGATTTTATAACTGCGCCGTTAATATCACCGATATTTAGCGAGATAATATTGATATGGGTAATTTCATATTGGGTAAGCCTTGGTAAACCAAAAAAATTTTCTTTTGTTGAACTAGGTCCTGGAAATGGAGCATTCTGCAAAACATTTTGTCGTACTTTAAAAAAATTTCCTGATTTTAAAGAATCTGTTCAAATATACTTATTTGAGAGAAGTGAAAGACTTATAAAAATTCAAAAAAAAAATATAAATGATAATAATGTCACTTGGATAAAAAACATAGGTCAGATAAAGGATGGGCCAGTTCTTTTTTTTGGTAATGAATTTTTTGATTCTATTCCAATCAAACAATTCAAGATTAAGAGATCACGTATTTACGAAAAATTTATTTATTTCAAAAATGATAAATTTAAAAAATTTATTTTTAAAAAAGTATCGAAAAAAACTATTCAAAAGTTGAAAGAGTTAAATTTGCTTCGAAAAAAAGGAGTTATTGAATATCCTCAAAAAGGTTTACAAATCTTAGAGTTAATTACAAAAAAAATTAATAAATTAAATGGTGGTATTTTACTTATAGATTATGGTTATACAAAACCACAAGGTAATGATACATTGCAGTCATTAAAATCACACAAAAAAAATGTTTTCTATAAAAATATTGGAAAAGCCGACATCACATATTTAGTTAATTTTAAACTTTTATGTAAATATCTTTTAAAGAGGAAACTTTTTTTAAATAGGATTGTAAGTCAAAATTTTTTTTTAAAGAAGTTAGGTATTATAGAAAGGACAGAAATGTTATCTAAAAATGCGAGTTTTAAGGTAAAATCTGACTTATATTATAGGTTAGAAAGGTTATTGAGTAAAAAAAAAATGGGAAGTTTGTTTAAAGTTTTGTTTGCGGCAAATAACAAAAACAAGTTTAATCTAGGATTTGAATAATGTATTTTTCAAAAAAATTAAAAAAATTTAAAAATATAAATCATTGCTTTTTTTCAAGAAAAGGTGGATTTTCAAGGGGTATTTATGGTAGTCTAAATTGTGGTCAAGGATCTAAAGATAATAAAATAAATATTAATAAAAATTTAGATTTAGTGTCAAGAAAAGTTAAAGTAGATAAAAAAAATCTCGCATTGATGTATCAAACGCACAGTAAAAAAGTAATCACAATAAATAATAAAAATAAGAATTTACAAAAATTTAAATCTGATGCTTTAGTAACAAAAATTAAAGGTATGGCTTTAGGGGTTGTCACAGCAGATTGTGTGCCTATTATTCTTTTCGACACAAAAAATCACATTATTGGATGCATACATGCTGGATGGAAAGGTGCTTTTTCTGGAATTATTGAAAATACAATAAAACACTTTAAAAAATTAAATAATAAAAACAAAATTTATGCTGCAGTTGGTCCCTGCATAGGAAATAAAAGTTACGAAATTGATTTAGGTTTTTATAAAAAGTTTATATCAAAGTCTAAATACAATAAGGTTTATTTTGTTAATCAAAGAAACAATAGAAAGTTATTTAATTTAAGGAAATATGTAAATGATAAGTTAATTAAATTAAACGTAATTGTAGATCACATTGATAAAGACACTTTTAGGGAAAAAAGTAATTTCTTTAGTTACAGAAGGTCTCAAAAACTCAATCAAAAAGATTATGGAAGATGTATTTCTGTGATTACTTTGACAAAGTTTAGCCAAAATTAATCATTATAACTATAATTGTTAAAGCTCTTTAACGTTAAATCTTCAATAACAACTTAACTAGGAAACAAGTGGAAAAGGTTAAAAAATAATTGTATAAATAATAATATTTCATGAAAATATTATCTGGAACTAGTAATCCCAAACTAAGCAAAGAAATTTCAAAACTGCTTAAACTCAAACTTGTAAATACTAATATAAAAAGATTTTCTGATGGAGAAATTTATATTGAAATAAACGAAAATATTAGAGGTAATAGTGTATTTGTAATTCAATCAACTTCGAACCCTGCTAATGACAACTTGATGGAATTATTATTGTGTATTGATGCTTTAAGAAGGTCATCAGCAAAAAATATAACTGCTGTAATTCCATATTATGGTTACGCAAGGCAAGATAGAAAAGTTGTTCCAAGAACGTCGATCTCTGCAAAAGTTGTTGCTAATCTGATTACAAATGCTGGGGCAAGTAGAGTTGTAACAGTAGATTTGCATGCAGGTCAGATTCAAGGATTTTTTGATATGCCTGTAGATAACCTTTTTACAACGCCTCTATTTGCAAGGTATATTAAAAAAAAATTAAAAAATAAAAAATTAATATGTGTATCTCCAGATGTTGGCGGAGTTCAAAGAACTAGAGGTCTTGCAACAAAAATTAAAGCTGATTTAGCAATTATCGATAAAAGAAGGCCTAAGCCCGGTAAATCTCAGGTAATGAATATAATTGGTAATGTAAAAGGAAAAACTTGCATAATTGTAGATGATATAATTGATAGCGGAGGAACAATAGTAAATGCGGTAGAAGCCTTAAAAAAAAATGGTGCAACTGAAGTTTATGTATTTATTACCCATGCTGTTTTGAGTGGTGACGCTGCTCATAAAATTAAAAAATCAAAAATAAAAAAATTAGTCATAACAGATTCAATTGACAATTCTCAAAAAATAAAAAATAACAATAAAATTGAGGTATTATCTATCTCCTCATTAATGGCAGAGGCCATAAAAAGAATTTCAAACTCCACTTCTGTATCAGATTTGTTCAATTAACACTTGTTTTATTTTTAAAGTTGAGTTAAATAACCTTTTCTAAATAATATAATTATGATTAATATAAAAGCCAGTAAAAGAGAGAAATCAACAACAGGTTACACTAACAAATTGAGATTGGATGGTTTTATTCCTGCTATATTGTACGGTGGAAAAAATGCTAACGAAAAAATATCTATAGCAAAAAAAGATTTAAAAAATTTTATTCAAAATGAATCTTTTTTATCTACAGTATTTGAAATAGATCTTAACGGAAAAAAAGAAAAAGTTTTGCCACGAGACGTAGCATACCATGTTACTACCAACGAGCCAATACATTTGGATTTAATGAGAATAGTATCTGGGACTAAAATTGTAATTGAAATCCCAGTTAAGTTTATTAATAATATTGACTCACCAGGTCTTAAAAGAGGTGGTGTATTAAATATAGTAAGAAGAAAAGTTGAGTTGAGATGCCCTGCCGACAATATACCAGAAGATATTACTATAGATCTAGCGGGTACAGATATAGGAACAAGTATAAAAATTTCATCTGTAAAATTACCAGAAAATGTTGCTCCAGTAATTACAGATAGAGACTTTGTTATTGCGACTGTAGCAGCGCCAACAATTATTAAGGAACCTGAAAAGCCGGCTGAAGGAGATGTTGCTGAAGGCGCAGATGGAGAAACAGCACCAGAAGGAACGGAGGCAGCCACAGAAACACCTGGCAAAGAGGGTGACTCTGCTAAAAAAGATGAAAAAGGTAAAGACGCATCACCTGAAAAAAAGTCTGCTGATAAAAAACCAGCTGAAAAAAAACCTGCTGAGAAAAAATAGATAATATGCTTTTACTAGTTGGATTAGGAAATCCCGGACCTGACAGCGAGAATAATCGACACAACATCGGATTTAAGATAATAGACGCAATTAATTCTCATTTTAAACTCTCGAAACAAAAACCTAAATTTAAAGGACTTTTAACTACTGGAAATATTGAGTCTAAAAAAGTTTATGCTATTAAACCTTTAACCTTTATGAATAACTCTGGAACAGCAATTAAAGAATTAATAGATTATTTTAAAATTGATGCAAAAAATGTAATTGTTTTTCACGATGATTTGGATATTGATTTTGGCAAGGTAAAAGCAAAAGTAGGTGGAACAAGCGCTGGTCATAATGGCATAAAATCTATAGACAAATTTATCGGCACAGATTATTCAAGAGTAAGAGTGGGTATAGGTCATCCTAAAGAGAAAAGAAGTGTAAACAGTCACGTTCTTGAAGATTTTAAAGACGATGAAGAGGAAAGAATAAAAGAGATTACGGAAAGTATTGTAAAGTTAGTTCCAACTTTAATAGATAAAAAAATCGATTTATTTTCAAGTAAAGTTAATCAAAACTTAAATGGGATTTAAGTGTGGTATTGTTGGCTTACCCAATGTTGGTAAATCAACTTTATTTAATGCTTTAACTTCAACAAAAAATGCTGAGGCCGCTAATTTTCCGTTTTGTACAATTGATCCAAATATTGGAATAGTAGATGTGCCAGATAATCGTTTGGATACTCTTGCAAAATTATCTAATTCAAAAAAAAAAATTTATACTACAATAACTTTTGTAGACATTGCTGGTTTGGTCAAAGGTGCATCAAAAGGAGAAGGTTTAGGTAATAAATTTCTTTCTCACATAAGAGAGGTGGACGCTATCATTCACCTAGTAAGATGTTTTGAAAGTGAAAATATACAGCATGTTAATAATAAGGTAAATCCAGTAGAAGATCTGGAAACTATTAAAACAGAGATCGCATTATCAGATATTGAAACTATACAAAAGAAACTAGAAAAATCCAAAAAAAAAATGCTTTCTCAAAAAGAAAAAGAGACATTAGAAAAATCACTTGAAGCACTTAATGGTGGAATTGAACTAAATACTTTAGAAAATCACTCTAAAACATTTTTAAATCAAATAGGCCTACTGAGTTTAAAACCTAAGATAATTGTATGTAATGTTGATGAAGAAAGTTTAAAAAATGGAAATAAACATACATCAAATATTACGAAAACTTATCCAAGAGAAAAAGTAATAACTATATGTGCAGATATTGAGGATCAACTATCAAGTCTTACTGATGATGAAAAATCCAAATTTATGAGAGAGATAGGTCTTGAAAAAATGGGAATTAGCAAACTAATCAAAGAGGGATATGATTTGCTTAATTTAGAAACTTTTTTTACATCTGGAAAAGAAGAAAGTCGAGCATGGACAGTCAGAAAAAATACTTTGGCGCCGAAAGCAGCTGGAGTAATTCATACTGATTTTGAAAAAAATTTCATAAGGGCCGAGGCTGTTGATACCAATGATTTTATTAAATACGGTAGCGCTGAAAAATGTAAAGAAAATGGAAAATTAAGAATAGAGGGTAAAGATTATATTGTTAAAGATGGAGATGTTTTATACTTCAGGATTAACCCGTGACCATATTTTTTTCATACTTAAAAAAACTAAAATTGATAGTAACACAAGATAAAGAATTACCTTAACACCAGTTTTATGTCTGCTCTCCAACTCTGGTTCGGCAGTCCAACTTAAGAAGGTAGTAACATCTTTTGCCATTTGATCAACTGTTGCTTCAGTTCCGTCAGCATACTCTACTAAACCGTCAGACAAATTATTTGGCATTTTGATCTTATTACCAATCATATATTTATTGTAATAAACACCCTCATCTAATGTCACCCCAGGAGGTGGATCTTCGTAACCAACTAAAACTGAATAAATATAATTAGCTCCCCCTTTTCTTGCTTTTACCAAGACGGACATATCGGGAGGATAAGCTCCTCCGTTAGCTGCAGCAGCTGCTTTAACATTTGGGTAAGGACTCACAAATTTATCAGAAGGCCTTCCTGCTCTAGTAAACATTTCCCCTTGAGCATCTGGGCCATCAGTTACTTCAAAACCTGCAGCTATGGCTTTAACTTCTTCTTCAGAGAACTCAGGCCCTCCGGGTTCTCCGAGATTTCTATAGCTTAAATATTGCATAGAGTGGCAAGAAGCGCAAACCTCATTATATACCTGATAACCTCTTTGTAATGAAGCTCTATCAAATTTACCAAGTAAACCTTTAAAGCTCCAATCTACCTTTATAGGATCAACTTGTTCTGCCGATTTAAGAGTACTAAAAATTGTAAGAGATAATAATATACAGAAGAATAATTTAAATTTTTTCATTATCCTTCTTCGCCATAGAGTAATCGGCTGACCCAGATAGGACTGGCTCAGATATACTTAAAGGAACGGGCTCAGTTTTTTCTAAATATCCAACTACTGGTAATATTACTATAAAGTGAAGAAAGTAGTAAACAGTTCCAACTCTTGCCAGCACCAGATAAATACCCTCTGCAGGCATAGCGCCTACATAACCAAGAACTAAAACATCTAAAACTAAAATCCAAAAGAACTGTCTATATATTGGTCTAAATACTGCTGATCTTACTTTTGAAGTATCCAACCATGGTAACACAAATAAAATGAATATTGCCCCAAACATAAGAATTACACCACCAAGTTTGTCAGGAACTGATCTTAAAATTGCATAAAAAGGCAATAAATACCATTCAGGGACAATGTGTGCTGGAGTAACCATTGGGTTAGCTTGAATATAATTGTCTGAGTGCCCTAAAACATTAGGAGCAAAAAATACAAAGCCAGCGAAAATAATTGAAAATAAAAGTAAGGCAAAAGCATCTTTAATGGTTATATATGGATGAAAAGGAACAGTGTCTTTAGACGGTTTTTTTATATCTATTCCTACTGGATTATTATTTCCAGGTATGTGTAACGCCCAGATGTGTAGAACCACCAAACCTAAAATTAAAAAAGGTATAAGATAGTGTAAGCTAAAAAATCTTGTTAAAGTGGGATTGTCTACGGAGTAAGCTCCCCATAGCCATGTTGTAATACTATCTCCTACTAATGGAATTGCACTAAATAAATTTGTAATTACTGTTGCTCCCCAAAAACTCATTTGACCCCAAGGTAATACATAACCCATAAATGCAGCAGCCATCATTAAAAGATAAATCATTAAACCTATTATCCAAATTATTTCTCTTGGAGACTTATAAGATCCATAGAATAAAGACCTAAATATATGAATGTAAACTGCTAAGAAAAACATCGAAGCTCCATTACTATGAATGTATCTTATTAACCAACCATAATTAACATCTCTCATAATATGCTCTACACTTGCAAAAGCTAAATCTGCATGAGCAACGTAATGCATCGCTAAAACTATTCCGGTAATGATTTGTGTTAACAAACAAAAAGTTAAAATACCACCGAATGTCCACCAATAATTTAAATTTTTAGGGGTTGGGTAATCTGTTAAATGAGATGCCAAAGATAATAAAGGTAATCTGTCGTTAAACCACTTTCCTGCCTTTGACTTTGGTACGTATTCATGTTCACTCATAAATTTTATCCAATCTTAATTGTATTAGCATCAACAAACTCATATTTTGGTATTTCCATATTTTTAGGTGCTGGACCTTTTCTAATTCTACCAGACAGATCATAATGTGATCCATGGCAAGGGCAAAACCACCCTTTGTAGTCCCCTTTGTTCGAAAGAGGAACGCATCCTAAATGTGTACAAACCCCTAACATAACTAGCCATTCGTCTTTTCCATTTTTAACTCTTTCTTCATCTTTTTCAGGATGAGGAAGATCGTTTAAAGAAACTGACCTTGCCTCTAAAATTTCCTCTTGTGTTCGTCTTTTTAAAAAAACTGGTTTTCCTCTCCACAAAACAGTAATGGACTTACCAGGTTCAATTTGACTTATGTCAACCTCCGTAGTTGCTAAAGCCTTTTGAGCTTTATCAGGATTCATTTGGTCTATCAAAGGCCATATTACTGCACCCAGGCCTACTGCCCCAACTGTGTAACTAGTTGTAAATAAAAAATCTCTTCTAGTTGTTGTTTTTTTTTCTGATTTATCCATATTGATGTTTATACTCTTATTTAATAAATAAGACAGAAAATTAAGATTTTCTAGGGTCAGAATGACACATAATATTATTGATAATGATTAGTATTGCTCTTTATAAACCTGATATTCCGCAAAACACAGCATCAATTTTACGACTTTGTGCTTGCTTGGGATTAAAAATCCATATTATTGAACCTTGTGGTTTTAATTTAAACGACTCTAGATTCAAAAGAGTAGTTATGGATTATATTAATGAGAGTAGTATTATTAGATATGAAAATTTCGAAAAACTTTTAGTCAAAAATAAAAGATCTAGAATTATTTTAATGTCAACAAAAGCAAAAAAATCATTATTTAAATTTAAGTTTAGAAAAAACGATATCATCCTTTTGGGCAGAGAGAGCAAAGGAGTGCCGGAATATATTCACAAAGAGATTAAAAATAAATTAAAGGTTCCTATTTCTTCTCAAGCTAGATCTTTAAATGTTACTGTTGCAGCTTCAATTTCAGCTGCTGAAGCATTGAGACAAATTAAAAAATTTTAATATGGATATCGAGGATAAAAAAATATATTCGGAAAAGTGGTTTTCATATTTGCAGGAGCAGATATGTAATCAATTTGAAAAAATAGAAAAAGACGCTAAAAATCATTATAAGTTTGTTTCAACTAATTGGTATAAAAAAAATAATAAAGGTGGTGGAACTTATAAAATATTAAAAAACGGAAAAATATTTGATAAAGTAGGTGTTAACAAATCAACTGTCTCAGGAATATTTGCAAAAAAATTTCGTAAAAATATCCTCGGAGCTCAAAAAAATGGAAAATATTGGGCCTCTGGAATTTCGGTTGTTGCCCATATGAAAAATCCAAAAATTCCTGCTATGCATTTCAATACAAGATTTATAGTAACATCAAAAAATTGGTTTGGTGGTGGTATAGATTTAACGCCATGTCTCAAGGATAAAAAAGAAGAAAATTATTTCCATTCTAAATTAAAGAAAGTATGTAAAGAAAATAGTAAAGATTATCTTAAATACAAAAAGTGGTGTGATAAGTACTTTTTTTTACCGCATAGAAATGAACCAAGAGGAATAGGTGGTATTTTTTTTGATTATGAAAAAAACAATTGGGAAAAAGATTTTAAATTTGTTCGAGAAGTAGGATTAAGTTTTGTTAAAATATCTACTAATATCATTAAAAGAAAAATTAAGCTTAAATATAATGAGAGAGATAAAGAAAAGCAGCTTTTCAAAAGAGGAAGATATGTTGAATTTAATTTATTATATGACAGAGGAACAAAATTTGGGTTAAATTCTGGTGGAAAAACTGAGGCAATTTTAATGTCATTGCCACCAAAAGTTAAATGGTAAAATAAATGGTTAAAGAACCTATTACAAAAGACGGTTTAGAAAAATTAAAGAAGGAATTAGAAAATTTAAAAAATATTGAACGTCCAAAAATAGTTGAGGCTATTTCGGAGGCAAGATCACACGGTGATCTAAAAGAAAACGCTGAATACCATGCAGCAAAAGAGCAACAAGCTAAAATAGAAGGTAGAGTATTATCTATTAATGATACAATAGCGCGAGCTAATCTGATAGATGTAACTAAGTTAGATAATAATGGTAAAGTTATATTTGGTTCAACAATAACTGTTGAAGATTTAGAGACAAAAAAAAAAATTAAATATAAAATAGTTGGAAAAGATGAGGCTGATATAAATTTAAATCTAATTTACTTTAAAAGCCCTATTGGAAAAGCTCTTATCGGTAAAGATTGCAATGATATGGTAGGTGTGGAAACTCCATCAGGAGAGCGAAATTTTGAGATTTTAAAAGTAGAGTATATTTAATTTATAATAATATTTTTTTGTATTATTTTTTCAAAATCTTCCGAGGATAAATTAAAATTATTTAAAACCCAAATTTTTTCTGCTTCTTTTAAAATAATACCCATTTTTTTTCCTTCTTTAACACCTTTTTTGAGAAGGAATTTTCCATCGAAGGGAAACTTTGGAATTGAAATTTTTTCTATAGTTTCAAAAAAACTGACATCCTTTGGAGAAACTTTCTTTTTATCTAATAAATCTAGACAATATAGTATTTTTAAATTTTTTGCTCCCATATTAAAAAAATTGTTTTTTAATTTTTTCTTAAAAAACTCTTTGTCATTTTTGTAGTCTTTAAATTTATTGCCTAAAAGGATTAAAGTATCATAGATTTTATTTGATACTTTGTATTTATGAGAAAAATACTCATAATCGTTTTTCAAGTCTATTAGAAGTATTGATAGTAATAATATCTCAGAACCTTCGATATGATTTTTAACTAATTGAAAATTTTTCAATCTATTGGTATTTTGAAATTCTGGAAAAACTAATTTAAAAATTTGTAATAGTTCTTTATTATCGATTATCCTATAAAAATTTTCTAGCTTTAAGATTTTTAACAGTTCAGATAAAACACGTTCTTTAGAGAGATTTTTAATACCATTTAATTTTAATTTTAAAGCTTGGATAGTAGAAAGTTCCACTGAAGAATTATATTGTATTGAAAATCTTAGAAATCTTAAAATTCTTAGAAAATCTTCCTCTATTCTTGTTTGAGGGTCTCCGATAAATTTTACAATATTATTATTAAGATCATTAATTCCTTGTTGAGGATCAAATAGTTTTCCTCTTTTATTTAAGTAAATTGCATTTATTGTAAAATCTCTTCTTTTAGAGTCTTCTTTCCAATCATCAATTGTTTCGATTTTAGCATGTCTGCCATCAGTTTTTATATCTTTTCTTAATGTTGTTAATTCAAATTTTGTAGCATCTAAAACTACTGTTACCGATCCGTGATCCAGTCCAGTATTAATGACTTTAAAGTTAGAATGTTGCAATTTTTTTTTTATCTCTTCTGGTGTAAATATTGTAGCTATATCAATGTCACCAATTTTTTTTGACTGTATATGATTTCTCACACAACCTCCGACGAACATAGCGACTTCTTTGTTGTTCGGCTTGCCTTGTTCAAGATTTTTAAAAAGGAGTTTTATATTTTTATCTTTATAAAATGGAAAAAAAAACTTGTTAAAAGTAGCTACTAAATTTTCAATTAATTTTTTCATTATTTTGGCTGGGGCACTAGGATTCGAACCTAGGATGGTGGTACCAAAAACCACTGCCTTACCGCTTGGCTATGCCCCAATTCTTTGCTTCATATATCATAAAAAAATTAAATTAAATAGTTTTTGTAACAACGCACCAATATTTTGGGTATTTTCTTTTTAATTTGGTAATAGCAAAATTTGCAGTTTTTTTTGATTTAAAAACTCCATAACAGGCTGATCCAGATCCAGTCATTCTAGAAAAAATACAACCTTTTTGCTCAGAAATCGATAAAATTAATTGAAAAATTTTTGGATATTTTTTTTCTACTAATTCTTGTAGATCATTGTGATCTTTTTTTAATATCTCAATAAATTTCTTTCTATTAATTTTTTTATTATAAATATTACTTGATGGTCTGCTAAAATTTTTAACCATTTTATATATTCTTTTTGTTTCACAATTTATGTTAGGAAAAATGATCAAAACATATGAATTAATATTATTTTTGGTTTTGAAAACTTTTTTAATTTTTTTTTGAAATGTATTTTTATTTAAAAAAAGTCTGAAATCAGATCCAATTTTTTCCTCAAAAATGTTAATCATCTTTTTATTAATTCTTTTATTGAAAAAATACTTAGCAATACTACAAGAGTTACTAGTTCCGCCTCCGAGGCCGGCATAAACAGGAATGTTTTTTTTAACAATAATCTTGTGGAAGCCTTTTATAATCTTATTTCTTTTTAGTAATTGTACTGTATCTTTTACTGTATTTTTTTTTAAGTTAATTTGATCTTTAAATTTGCCAGTGAAAATAATTTTATCTCTTTTATTTTTTCTTATCTCAATTTCATCAGATAATGCAACTAAAGTCGAATTAGTCTCAATATTGTGCATTCCATTTTTTAATTTGTTTAAAACTCTCAGTGATAAATTTATTTTGGAAAAAGATTTTAATTTCATTAATTTACAGAAGATGGACCATTCAATATTTTTTTATTAATTTTATTTTTAAGATCAACA
Organism: uncultured Pelagibacteraceae bacterium; assembly: GCA_902605645.1. GTDB lineage: Bacteria > Pseudomonadota > Alphaproteobacteria > Pelagibacterales > Pelagibacteraceae > Pelagilacustribacter. The sequence goes on from CACLDE010000001.1 coordinate 52,854, forward strand.
TCTGTATCATCCAAATTTAATACGTATTTCCAATAATATCTGGCCTGCAATTTTTTTCCATTCATCCAAAGAATATCAGCAAAATGGTCATTAACTATAGGATCGGATGGCATAAGTTGAACAGCCTTTTTTAAATATTCTTTGGCTTCTTTATATCTTTTTAATTTGTATAAAGCCCATCCTAATGAGTCAGTTATATAACCATCATTAGATCGTAACTGATTTGCTTTCTTTAACATTTCTAAAGATTTTTCTATCTTAATTCCTTTTTCAATCCAACTATATGCTAAATAATTTATGACATATGCTTGATTTGGTTTCGCCTCAAGCGAGTCCAAAAAATCTTTTTCAGCTTTCGTCCAATTTTTCGTTTGCTCATATGCTATACCTCTTCCATCTTTGGCCTTAGGATATAATTCATGAGATTGAGAAATATTTTGCAACACATTTGAATAAAACTTAATAGATTTTTCAAATTTTTCATTGTTTTTTAAAAATTGAGCAAAATCATAGGTTTGATAAACGTTTGGAGAATTTAAATTTTTATAACTTTTTTCTAAAAATATTACAACTTCTTCTGTTTTTAACTTTTCTAAATCTATTAAAGCAATTTGCTTTGAAGAATACCAGCTATAATTTGCTCCAAACTTTTTTAATAGAACATAAATTTTTTTAGCACGTTGATAATCTTTGGTTCTTACAAAATTTTCAGCAAGCAATGTATTATAAGAAAAGAAGTTTTGGTTTAAATATTTTGCTAAGTTTATATAAAAGTTCGACAACGAATAAAAACTTTGTGATGATAGTGCATTAGCTGTTATATAGAGTAACTCAGCAATTATGTTAGAGATATTTTTACATTCAAAATTATTTTGTAAATAATTTTGTTTTTTTGATTGAATATCGGAATAAAGTTGATTTAGTAATAGATTTCTTGGATGATCAAATAATTTTTCTTTTAAAATGATTTTTGCTTTTTTGGGTAAGTTTTTTTTTAACAAATAATTGCTATAAAAAAATGTATATCTTGAAAAATCAGTAGTTTTATCGTTAATTAAATTTTGAAAATCTGTTTCTACATTGGCAGTATTAAAGTAACAATTAAGAAAAACATTATTAATTTTTTTTATATTTTTGTACTTAGGACTTATTAATTCAAACTTCTCCATAGCTTCTTCGTGACTCAATTTTAATTTTTCAATTTGTACCCAGCTAAATATAATTCGGCTTAACAATTCTTCTAAAGATGTGTAATTACTTTTGTCAATTGAGGCTAAAATATTATAAGCTTTATTAAAATCATTATTGTTTATAAATTTGGTTATAATTACAAGATCGCTTTGAAAAAAATTCATTTCTTTTGTTTTAAGTTTTTTTGAATAATTAAAAGCCTCATTTATTTTGAAACTATTTACTAAAGTTTCAATAAACGACTGGGAATATTTAGAGTGATTATCTTCAAGATTTCCAAGTTTTTTAAAAAAGTTATAAGACTCATCATACTTATTATTCTTCAAAGAAAGAATACCTGAAAAATAATTCGAAACTGAGTCTCCTCTATTATGCTTTTCTAAACTAAAACTAGAACTAGTTAATAACAATGCGTTTAAAAAGAAAATTTGTATAATTAATTTATTTAGTTTAGAAAAATTATTCATAATGTCTAAAAATATAAATATCAAATTAACAAAATTAGTAAAATACTATAGTTTAATTAATCACAATTTAATCCTTAATAATAAGTCAATAAATAGATACAATAAAATGCAACCTGATATTCAAAAAAACATAGCTAAAGGTTTAAAAAAACTTAGAGAGGAAATAAACGATATTAAAGATTGCAAGTTAAAAGAGAACGCCTCTAATCTCGTATTTTCAGATGGAAATCCTAATTCAAAAATCATGATAATTGGGGAGGGTCCAGGAGCTAACGAGGACAAAGAGGGTCTACCGTTTGTAGGAAGAGCGGGACAACTTTTGGATAAAATGCTCCATGCTATTAATTTAAATCGTGAAAAGGTTTATATTACAAATGTTGTAAATTATAGACCTCCTGAAAATAGAAAACCTTCAGAAAAAGAGGTAGAGAGATACTTGCCTTACCTCAAAAGACATATTGGAATTATAAAACCAAATATTATTTTACTTTTAGGCAGCACAGCGATGAATGCTATTTTAGGAAATACTGATGTTATTTCGAAAATGAGAGGAAAGTGGCATGAAATCGAGATTAATAAGTTAAAGATATATTGCATGGTGTCCTTTCATCCAGCATATCTTTTAAGACAACCAGACCAAAAAAAATTCTCTTGGATAGACTTAAAGATGATAAGAGAAAAATTAAAGAAATTTTAAAATTTGAAAAAATACAAAATTATTGCAGGTGTTGATGAAGTTGGGAGGGGATGCCTAGCTGGGCCAGTTGTTTCCGCAGCTGTAATTTTAAAAAAAGGTGCTAAAATAAAAAACTTAAAAGACTCAAAAAAACTAACTTTTAAACAAAGAATAAAAATATCAAAAGATATTGAAAATAACTCTATATTTTCAATTGGAGTGGCTTCGGTAAAAGAAATTGAAAAATTAAATATTTTACAAGCATCACTATTATCTATGAAAAGAGCTATTTTAAGTTTATCTAAAAAACCAAATTTGGTGTTAGTAGATGGTATTTTTGCACCGAAAGTTTTGAATAAATGTAAGACTGTAATTAAAGGAGATGAAAAAATAAAATGTATCAGCGCTGCTTCTATACTGGCTAAGGTTTATAGAGATAAAATAATGATTAGAATGTCAAAAAAATTTAAAAACTACTCTTGGAATAAAAACTTTGGCTATGGGACTAAAGAACATATTATGGGATTAAAAAAGTATGGTTTAACCGCAATGCATAGAAATAATTTTAAACCCATACACAAGATGTTGTTAAAATAATTTTAATCAAACTAAAAACCTTTTTTTTCACGTAAAAATAATTGACCTGAGATTCAATTTAAGGTTGAATCTCTTAATGTTTAAATTTCATAACAAAATTATAAACGGAGATTCCTTAAAAGAATTAAAAAAAATTCCTTCTAATTCTTTTGACTTAGTTTTTGCCGACCCTCCTTACAATATGCAAATCGGAGAAAAGTTAACTCGTCCAGATGCAAGTAAAGTAAATGGAGTTAACGATAAATGGGATCAATTTAACAGCTTTAAACATTATGATGATTTCTGTAAAGCATGGCTAACTGAATGTAAAAGAATTTTGAAAAACAGCGGAAGCATTTGGGTAATAGGTTCTTATCATAATATTTTTCGTTTGGGTTATCACTTACAAAATTTAAACTATTGGCTCCTTAATGATGTGATTTGGAGAAAAAACAATCCGATGCCTAATTTTAGAGGTACTCGATTTACTAATGCTCATGAAACTCTTATTTGGGCATCAAAAAATAAAAAATCAAAATATACATTTAATTATCAATCTCTTAAGTGTTTGAATGATGATTTACAAATGAGATCTGATTGGACATTTCCAATCTGCAATGGAAAAGAGAGATTAAAGAAAAATGGAAAAAAAGTACATTCTACTCAAAAACCAGAAGCACTACTTCATAGAATTATATTAGCTACTACAAATAAGGGTGATAGCATTTTTGACCCTTTTTTAGGTACAGGAACAACAGCTGTAGTAGCAAAAAAACTAGGAAGAAATTACTGCGGAATAGAAAAAGAAAAAAAATATTTTAAAGCAGCTGATGATAGAATTAAAAAAACTAAGGTTATTGATAATAGTTATCTTGATACAATTAAAAATAATAAATCTAAACCCAGAATACCTTTTGGCTCACTAGTAGAATTAGGCTTATTAAAGCCTGGAACTTCACTATTTGATGAAAAGAAAAAAATTAATGCAAAAATCATGGCAGATGGGAGCATAAAATACAAAGAGTCTGAAGGTTCGATCCATAAAGTTGCCGCAAAAATAGTGGGCTCAGATAGCTGTAATGGCTGGACTTACTGGCACTGTAATTTTAATGGTTCAATAGTTTTAATTGATAGTCTGAGACAAAATTTTATTGCAGAAAAACAGATTTAGTTTTTATAGACTCTCCCTAAATAAGAATTAATAAAACCCTTTCTTTTAATTAAAAATTTCATTGAAAAGTTTCTAATCATCTGCATAAATTTACTTGAAAGATGAAATATAAAAAAATTAAGGTTTGATCTTCTTCTTACTATTTTCGCTCTTTTTGACCTTTCTTGAAAATAAATATTTTGTATATCCCCTCTTTCGTTTTTGATTAGATTAAATAATTCATAGGCGCTTTCTATAGATTGCCCTGCGCCTTGAGCTAATGTTGGTAAAAAACCATTGAATGCATCACCAATATATAAAACTTTACTATTAGTTGAAGGAAGTATTTTAGGAGTTGCATATAACGGCCAAGATTTTAAATCTTCTTCAAAAGCTTTTTCTAAATTAGGATTTTGTTTCACAACTTTATCTAGCAAAATTTTGATGTCAGTATCTTTTTTCTTATGTCTCAATATACAAACAAAGTTAAGCTCTTTTTTTTTATTAATTGGGTAAATAACTAAGTGACAATTATTACCCATCATCAAACTAACTTTGGATTGATCAATTTCTAATCCTGATTTTGACCTAAGAATTGTCCTTATTGCGATAGCATTTTTAAAAACTGGTTTATTTATTTTCTTTTCAAAAAATGTACGTGTATTAGAAAAAATTCCATCTGCACCAACTACGTAATCTACAAGGTCATTTGTATTATCATCAAATTTAATGAGAACTTTTCCCTTTAATTCAGAAACCTCTTTAATTCTTTTTCCAAATCTAATGTGCTGGGTGTAGATATCATCTTTTAAAAATTCAATTAAAGTAGATCTCTGTAATGTTGTATACTTGTTGTCATTTATATTAAATTGCATCAGATCTAAATCACATATTTTTTTGTTTTGAATATTGTAAATATCGACGCCTTTTGGATGATATAATTGTTCATTAATAATTTTAGTAAAGTTTATTTCATTTAAAATTTTAATACTATTAATTGAGAGTTGTATGCCATAACCCTCATCTAGAGGAAGGCTTTCGTTTTTTTCATAAACCATAAAGTCATGATTTTTATCCTTATATAAAAAATTTGCTAAAGTTAAACCAGCAATCCCAGATCCAATAATTGCAATTTTTTTTTTCATCAAAATAAAACTGAAACTTGTTTAAATATTTTTTTTGTAAATGTGGGAATAAATTCATTATTCTTTTTAATAGAGTACCAAGAGTAATTATTTGGTATATTTTTTGAGAACTGATAATATAAATTAATATTTAATTTTTTATTTGAGATAGAATTTTTATATTTTGACAGCAATTTCCAATTTTTGAACGATCTATTATTTTTAATACTTTCTATTTTTGGCAAATTAAACTCATTTAAAAAACCTAAATTATTTTTTTTAGTTAAAGCTATTTCACCTTTCTTAGATAAATAACAAAAAATATTTATATTTTTATTAATTATTTCTTTTTTTATGTTTTTGATTTTTCTTTTAGATTTATAAAATTTACAATTTTTTTTAATAGGGCATATGCCACATTTTGGAGTTTTAGAATTACAAATTAAGGCTCCGAACTCCATCATCGCTTCCACAAGGTCTGAGTTTCTTTTGGTATTTAATATATTTTTTTTATTTTTAGTTATAAAATATTCAAAATCTATTTTGCTCACCTCTATGTTTAATATTCTTGAAATAACCCTTTTCACATTGCCATCTAAAGCAATGGTTGGTTTGTTATAAATCAAAGCTGCTAAAACATTCGAGGTATAATCGCCAACACCTGGTAAAGATTTTATCTTATCTATTTCTCTCGGAAGTTTAGAATGATATTTTTTTACTAAAATTTTTGATGTAGCTAAAAGATTTCTAGCCCTCCGGTAATATCCTAATCCCTCCCATAACTTTAAAATTTTCTTCTCACTTGTTTTAGACAAAGAGTCCAGATTACGAAATTTTTTTGTGAATTTTTCAAAAAAAGGTATTACGGTTTTTACTTGTGTCTGTTGCAACATAAATTCACTTAAAACTCGATAATATAGCTGATTAGTTGATCTTTTACCAACACGCCAAGGCAAAGTGCGCTTGTTATTATCATACCAAGCTAAAATTTTTTTTGTTAAGTTAAACTTTATATGCATAAAAAAATTAATAATAGTTTAAGTAAAAATTTCATTCAAGGGCTTAGACCTTTATCTAACACTTTGCCTTCTCAAATAAAAAAAGTTTTAAAGAAAAATGGTTTCAACTTAGCTTCTATTGTTGATAATTGGACTAAAATTATAGGAAATGAAATTTCAAACAAATGTTATCCCATTAATATTAAGGCTCAAAACAACTCGAAAGATGTAATTTTAATACTTAATGTAATACATGGCAAAGAGATCGATATTGAATATAATAAAAAAAATATAATTGACAAAATTAACTCATATTTCGGCTATACTTTTATCAAAAAAATTCAAGTAAAGATAATTAATATGAAATTTGAAGATCCTTTTAAAAATCAAATTACAAAAAAAAATAAAAAAAATTTGGACATCAACTTAAAAAAGATTGAAAATATCAATTTAAAAACTAAATTGGAAAAGTTAATTGATGCGTTTAATGAAAAAAAGTAAATTTGTTTTTTTTATAATACCTATTTTATTTCAACTATTTTCATTCACGGTAGTTTTTGGTGAAATCCTAAAAATTGGTGATGAAAATGCTAAGATTACCGTTAAAGTTTTTTCTTCTTTGACTTGTCCACACTGTGCTTCATTTCATGAAAAAATTTTTGAAAGTTTAAAAAAAAACTACATTGATAAAAATAAAGTAAAATTTGAACATCACGCTTTTCCCTTAGATTTAGCTGCTCTCAATGCAGAAAAAATAGTAAGGTGCGCTTCAAGCCCGGAAGAAAAATTTGAACTTTTAACTAAATTATACAATAAGCAATCAAAATGGGCAGTAGGCTCTGATATCAAAAAAATTAATGAATTTCTTATTAAAATCGGATATGATTCTAAAATTAGCGAAAGCAATCTCAGAAAATGTTTAGATGATGAAAAAAAACAAGAATTTATTTTAAATGAGAGAATTGCAGCTCAAAAGGAATATAATATAAGATCTACCCCCACCATTTATATTAATGATAAGAAATATGAGGATAAGCACGAATTCAAATCTTTCAAAAAACAGATAGATAAATTATTATAACAGTATGAAGTTTAAAAAATTGGAGCTTACTGGCTTTAAGTCATTCTTTGATAAAACAACTTTTTTTATTGAAGATGGTTTGACCGGGATTGTGGGTCCAAATGGATGCGGAAAATCTAATATTGTTGAATCTTTGAGATGGTGTATGGGAGAAACTTCTGCAAAAAGCATGAGAGGGGCAGGAATGGAAGATGTTATTTTTTCTGGAACATCCAATAGACCTGAGAAAAATTTCTCTGAAGTTTCTTTATTAATAGATAATAAAGATAAAGGTGGTCCGGAGCAATATAATAAATTAGATGAAATTTTGGTAACAAGAAAAATTGAGAGAAACAAAGGGTCAAAGTATTACTTAAATGAAAAAGAAGTAAGGGCAAGGGATGCGCAGACTTTTTTCGCAGACTTATCTACTGGCGCCCATTCACCATCATTAATTAGTCAGGGAAAAATTGGTCAACTAGTTACAGCAAAACCAGTAGAAAGAAGAGCTATTTTGGAGGAAGCGGCTGGCATCGCTGGTTTACATGCTAGAAGGCATGAGGCAGAAACAAGATTAAACGCAGCAGAAACTAACCTTAAACGAGCAGACGAACTAAAAAAACAACAACAAAAACAATTAGATAATTTAAAAAAACAAGCCGAAGAAGCAACTAAATATAAAGAGGTTTCAAAAGAAATTAGAAAAGCTGAAGCAGGTTTATATTATCTTAAATTAATAGAAATTGAAAAAAATAAAAAACAAATATCTGAAAAAGTAAGTGAGCAAGATGATGAATTAAGTGCTTTAAAGATAGACTTGAATCATAATACAAAATTACTTGATGAGGAAAATTCAAAGTTAACACCTCTTAGAGATAGAAAGTTAGAAAGCTTGGCCAGTCTTCAAAAAATAAATTTAGATATGAGTAATTTGGAAGAAGAAGAAAAAAGAATAAAAAAACTATCTACAAAACTCGAGAATTCATTAACAACGGTTGAGTCAGATTTAGAAAGAGAAAAAAGTATCTCGTTAGATGCGTCTTTAAATGAAAAGAGAATTTTAGAGGAAAAAGATGAATTATTAAAGACTGAAAAATCTTTTGGCACAACTGAGGTGGAAATAAATGAAAACTTAGAATTATCTAAGAGAAATTTAAATAATTTAAAGAATGAATTGGAAAGTTTAATTTTTAAAATCGAAAAACTAATTGAAGAGGAAAAGAAAATATCTAAAGATTTATTTAAAGATTTAAAAGGATTAGTAGACCAAATTACATCTGCACATGAAAATTACGGGACTAATTATAGCAAAAATGAAACTGTAAAAAGTGACTCAATAAAAAGAAAAGAGAGAATAAAAAACATTGATGTTGAATTAGAAAATTGGAAAAGTTTAAAAATAAATTCTGAAAAAATGTTAACTGAATTGCAAGAAAGAAAAAAGAAAATAAATAGCGAAATTAAAGAAAATCAAAAAAATCCTGAAATCATTGCAACCACAAAAGGGCAAAATATACAAAATCTAGAAAATACAAAAAAAAGAAGCGAAGAACTTGAACAAGAACTAATTTCAGCGGAAGAAAAATTTAATAAAATAAATAACAATATTCAAGAAGTTCAAGAAAAACTAGCCACAGTTCGAGAGGACAAAGCTAGAAACGAAGCAACTTTAGAAGGAATAGCTACAAGAAAAAAAGATCTTTTCTACTCAATTAATGCAGAGTTAAATATTTTGGATGAGGTTAAATTATTATCTTTGTCAGAATTAAATATAAATGATTTGCCCTCGATGAATAATCAAATTTCAATTGTTGAGAAGATAAAAAAAGAAAGAGAGTCAATGGGTACAGTAAATTTAAGGGCAGATATAGAGACAAAAAAATTTGAAGATGAAATTCAAAAGATGGAAGATGACAGGGCCGATCTTTATTCTGCAATAGTAAAACTTAAATCAAGTATTGAGGAATTAAACCAAAAGGGAAGAGAGAGACTTTTGTATGCTTTTGAAAAAGTTAATAGAAAATTTAATGAGGTTTATACAAAACTTTTTAGTGGGGGTAGTGCTAAACTAGAATTAGTTGACTCTGACGATCCTTTAGAAGCTGGACTTGAAATGTTTGTTTCTCCTCCAGGAAAAAGATTGCAATCAATTACTTTATTATCTGGAGGAGAACAAGCTCTTACAGCGTTATCTTTAATTTTTGCTGTGTTTTTAGTAAACCCATCGCCTATATGTGTTCTAGACGAAGTTGATGCTCCTTTGGACGATGCAAATGTAACTCGATTTTGTTCTTTGCTCGATGAATTAACAAATATTACTAAAACTAGATTTATAATAATTACTCACCATGCTCTAACAATGTCAAGAATGCATAGGTTATACGGGATAACCATGCCTGAAAAGGGTATTAGTCAATTGGTTGCTGTTGACTTAGAGAAAGCAGAAGAGCTAGTAGCTTAATTAAATGGACGATAACAACTTTAAAACTCGCCTCAGGATTGCAAAAAGAGAAATTTTAAAAAAGGATGCAAACGAAAATAACAAAAGAGGACTTTTTTTAGGCTCAGCCTTTCGATTGGGGACAGAACTAGTTGCGGCTGTGGCGGTTGGGACAATTATTGGGTTTATTTTAGATAACTGGTTTGATACTAAACCATGGTTTATTATTACATTCTTTTTTATAGGTGTAATAGCAGGAATACTTAATGTTGTTAGAGTAGCAAATAACATGCAAAAAGAGGATAAATAGGAGTAATAAGTTATGGCTGCGAATCCAATGCATCAATTTCAAGTCTACAGACTTGGGCCCGAAATTAAATTGGGCAATGTAGACTTGTCTTTCACCAATGCAAGCTTATTCATGTTTATAAGCGCTCTAACAATTTGTATATTTTTATACTTCGGTTCAAAACAAAAAGGTATAATCCCAGGTAGATTACAATTAATCGCTGAACTTTTTTATAATTTCATTGCAAAAATGATTAGCGATACAGCTGGTTCAAAAGCTAAACCGTATTTTCCTTTTATATTTACCTTATTCATGTTTGTTTTGCTCTGCAATATGATCGGTATGCTACCCTATTCTTTTACAGTAACTAGTCATATTATTGTTACTCTTGTAATGGCATTATTTATATTTATTGCAGTAACAATTGTTGGATTTATTAAACACGGATTAAAATATTTGTCTATATTTGTTCCGAAGGGTGTACCGGTTGTGTTATTGCCTTTAATCACAATAATCGAAATTATTTCTTATTTAAGTAGACCGGTAAGCCTTTCTGTAAGGTTGTTCGCTAATATGATGGCTGGACATACGATGTTAAAAGTATTTGGAAGTTTTGTTATAAGTTTAGGTCTGTTAGGTGGTTGGTTACCACTAAGTTTTTCAGTTGCATTAACCGGCTTGGAAATATTAGTAGCTTTTTTACAAGCTTATGTATTTGCAATTTTAACCTGCATCTATTTAAATGATGCACTAAATCTTCACCATTAAAAAAAGGAGGAAAAATGGAGTTAGAAGCAGCAAAAATGATTGGAGCAGGATTGGCTGCAATCGCATTGGCAGGTGCTGGGGTCGGTATCGGAATTATTTTCGGTAACTACTTATCAGGTGCCATGAGAAATCCGTCTGCAGCGCAAAAGCAATTCCCTAATTTACTTTTAGGTTTTGCTTTAGCAGAAGCGACAGGTTTATTTGGACTTGTAGTAGCGCTTATTATCTTATTTGCATTTTAGAGATAAGTATGAGGCTTAAAGTACATTTAATTATTTTTATATATTGGTTTGAAACATTATTGTTTGCGGCTGAGGCGGGAATGCCTCAGCTGGACCCTAAATATTGGTTTTCACAATCATTTTGGTTAATTTTAATTTTTTTGTTGCTTTATCTATTAATATCAAAATTTTTTATTCCTAAAATAAAAGATAATTTAGATGATAGGGAAAAAAAAATAAAAGATAATCTTGATGAAGCAAAAAAACTTTCTGAATTAGCAGAGAGAAAAAATTTAGACTATGAAAATGAAATATCAAATGCGAAAAAAGAAGTTGTCAAAATAATAACAGAGTCTAAGAAGCAGCTTGATAAAAACATAAACCAAAAAAAGGAACAATTTGAAAAAGAGTTGGAAAAAGAAATTAAAAATGCTGAGAAAGAAATTTTAGATGTTAAAAGAGACTCATCTAAATCAATTAATCTGATTGCCGAAGAAATCTCAGCTAAAATAATTGAAGATATTACGGGTAATAAATTAAATGATAGTAGTATTAAGGCATCAGTTGCAGAGGTATCAAAAAATAAGATGGGTAAATATTTATGGTAATTGATGCAACATTTTGGGTAGCTGTTTCTTTTTTTATTTTTGTAATTCTCTTAATTTATTTTAAGATTCCTTCTAAAGTGAAAAATATTTTAGACGAAAATATTGCTCAAATAATAAAACAAGTTGATGAGTCTGAAAAGTTGAAAGAGGAAGCGAAAAGACAATTAGCTGAATATGAAAAAAGAATTGGGGACTCTAAATCACAAGTTAAAAGAATGATAAAAGAAGCTAATGATCAAGCAGAAAAAAATATAATTAAATCAAACGAAGTTTTTCATAAACTAATTGAAATAAGAAAAAAAAATACTGAGGAAAAAATTAAACAGTTAAAGAATCAAGCTATTAAAGACATTAAAAATGCGGCTGTAAACATAGCTTTTGAAAGTATAGAGAAACTATTGATTAATTCTTTGGATAAAAGCAAACTAGACAAGATTTATAGTCAAAGTGTAGAAGAAACAAAGTTAGCACTTCAAAAGAAATCTAGTTAAAATAAGCCTAAATAAGATGGCAAAAAAAATTATAGTTATAGGCTCAGGCTTTGGTGGTTTAGCTGCATCTCTTAGATTAAAAGCTAAAGGGTATGATGTTACTTTGGTAGAAAAACATCCAGATTTAGGTGGTAGGGCCAGAGTATTTAGAAAGGGAAATTTCATCTATGATGGTGGTCCGACAGTAATAACTGCCCCTTATCTTCTGGAAGAATTATTTTCTCTATTTAATAAGAAAATTACTAACTATGTAAAGATAGTGCCATTGGATTTGTGGTACCGTTTTGTATTCAGTGATGGACAAACTTTTGATTACTCTGGTGATGAGGTCTCGATGGAAAAAGAAGTCAAAAAGTTTTCTGATAGAGATTTTGAGGGTTATAATAATTTAGTAAATTTTACTGAAAAAATTTTTAATAAAGGTTTTACAGATTTATCGGATAAGCCATTTAATAATATTGCTTTCATGCTTAAACAAATTCCATCTTTGCTAAGTTTAAAAAGCTATAAATCTGTTTATCAATTAGTTTCTAAGTATATTTCAAACGAAAAATTAAGAAGAGTATTTAGTATGCATCCTCTTTTAGTAGGCGGCAATCCTTTTACAACAACTTCAATTTATACTTTAATTTTATTTTTAGAGAAAAAATGGGGTATCCATTACTCAATGGGTGGTACAGGCAACGTAGTTTTAGCTTTAGAAAAATTAATGAAAGAGGAAAATATAGAAATAATTAAAGATGCTGAAGTGACCGAAATAATTTCAAGCGATAGTAAAGTGCAAGGTGTAAAAATAAATAATTCTAATGTTATTAATTGTGATTTTATAATTTGTAATTCTGATCCTCCAAATGTTTATCAAAATTTAATTAAATCAAAAAACAATTATAATCTTTTGTTTAAACAAAAAATGAAAAGAATGGATTATTCGATGGGATTATTTGTTTATTATTTTGGATCTAAAAAACAATACAATAATGTGGCTCATCACACTATTTACTTCGGCAAATCTTATGAAAAACATTTAGATAAAATTTTTGAGAAAAAAGTTTTATCTCAAGATATTAGTTATTATTTGCACAGACCTTCAGCTACTGATCCTAATATGTCACCAGAAAATCAAGATGCATTTTACGTTTTAGTTCCAGTTCCAAATAATTTATCTAATATAAATTGGTCTGTAGAAGGGGAAAAATTTAAAAATCTAATTTTAGACAAAATGGATAAGTCAGTGCTTCCCGGAATAAAACAAAATGTTGTAAGTGATTTTTATTTAACGCCTGATTACTTCGAAAAAGACTTAGCAACTTTACATGGATCAGGATTTTCAATTCAACCAAAGTTCTCTCAATCAGCTTACTTTAGATTTCACAATCAATCAGAAGTTTTTAATAATTTATACTTTGTTGGAGCTGGAACACATCCAGGAGCAGGAATGCCTGGTGTCCTGTCATCCGCTAAAGTATTGGATAGACTATTTAAATGAGTAACTTAATAAAAAAACATGCAAAATCTTTTTACTGGGCAAGTTTTTTTTTATCTAAACCAATATTTAATAAGTGCTCTTCTCTATATAATTTTTGTAGGACCTTAGATGACATAGTTGATGATGATAAAAAACTGAAAATTAAAAAAGAAAACTTTTTGAATTTTAAAAAAGACTTTATAAATAAAGATGACAACAATCCTACAATCAAAGGTATGTGGTCAATAATAGATAGTGAAAGAATTTCTAAAAAGGTGGTAATGGACTTATTTGACGGTGTTCAAACAGATTTAGAAGAAAAAGTTAAAATTAATTCAAAAAAGGAATTATTAATATATTCATATAGGGTTGCTGGAACAGTTGGTTTGATGATGTCGAAAATTTTAAAAGTTAAAAACAGAGAAGCTCTTAAAGGCGCTATTGATCTTGGAATCGCAATGCAACTTACAAATATAGCGCGCGATGTTTGTGAGGACAAAGGACGCAATAGAGAATATGTTAAACATAATTTATCTTCAATAAAAGAGATAATAAATGAGTCTCAAATATTTTATGACAAATCTTTTCTCTCAATTAGCAGTATCCCACTTAAATCAAGATTTTCAGTTATTGTAGCTAGACGCGTTTATAGAAAAATTGGAGATTATATCCTTAAACACAATAACATAGAGAATTATAACAATGCGGGAAAAATATATGTGCCAGTTTTTGAAAAGATTATTCAAACTTTTTTGTCTTTTTTTGACTTTATCCAATTATTATTTGTTAAAAAATTTAGTTACGAAAATCATACAAATCATAATATTCTTGAAAAGGAAATAAATATAAATGAAAGAATTTGACTACGTAATAATTGGTGGTGGATGTGCTGGATTGTCTTTAGCTTATGAACTGGAAATAAACCATAAATTAAAAAATAAGACTCTAGCAATTATTGAAAATCGTAACGAGTATAAAAGAGATAAAACATGGTCCTTCTGGAAAGTTTTTGATCACAACTTTGATGATTGTGTAATTAAAAGTTGGAATAATTTTACTATCAATACTTCAGAAAGTTCTCATGAATTGAATAGTAAAAAATTTCCTTATCAAAGTATTGATAGTGGTAAATTTTATAACAAAATAAATTCTATGCTTTCAACAAACTCTAATGTCAGTTTTTACAAAAATCTTAATGAGATCAATTCAAAAAATTCATTAATTTTTAATAGTATTTTTAAAAAAGAACTCGATAAATCCATGTTATGGCAACATTTTCAAGGTATTGAGATAGAAACACCTAAAGACATTTTCGATGAGGAAATAATAAACTTAATGGATTTTAATTGTGATCAGAGGAATGATGTGCATTTCTTCTACACATTGCCATTTAGTAAATGTAAAGCTTTAGTCGAAACAACTTGGTTATCAGATTTAGAGGATCAAAGTCTTATGGATTATGATCTTCAGTTAGAGAATTATATTAAAAATAATCTAGGTATAAAAAACTATAAAATAAATTTTACTGAAAAAGGTGCTATACCGCTTTTTTACCCTACATTAAATAATAACAAAGCAATCAATATTGGATCGGCTGGAGGGATGACCCGGTTAAGTACGGGTTATACTTTTTTAAATATTCAAGAGCATAGTAAGTATATTGTAAAAAATATTGAAAAAATTGATGAGGTAAAAATGTTTAAGCTAGGAAAAAAATATCAGTTTTTAGATAAAGTATTTCTTAAAGTTTTAGAGAAACACCCTGAAAAGATGCCTAAAATATTTTTTAATATGTTCAAGACTTCCTCAAGTACAATCATAAAATTTTTATCAAATAAAAGTAATGTTATTGAAGATATCAACATTATAAGCAGAATGCCGAAATTAATTTTTTTAAAGGCATTATTAAATTAATGGAAAAAATAAACTTTAAGCACTCAATTATATTTTTTAACTTTTGTATTTTGGTAAGTCCATTTTATCTAATACTAAATTTTGAACCACTGATATTTTGTTTATTTCTGATCTTAATTATGGGAATTTCTCACGGAGCGTTGGATAATATCAAAGGAGTAAAGCTTTTGAAATTATTTGGATATAAACACATAATTTTCTTTTATCTTGCTTATATTTTTATTTCGTTATTAATAATAACATTCTGGTTAATTTTTCCTAATACAGTATTATTTTTATTTTTAGTAGTTGCAGCCTACCATTTTGGAAAAGAGGATACTGTGTTTCATTTTAGAAGAAAATTTTTCATATCGGAGTTTTTATTCTTCTTTAAAGGTTCAGCGGTAATTATTACGCCATTATTGTTAAAGAGAGAAGAAACAAACGAAATATTTAGTGTTCTTAATTTCAATTTTTTTGAAGCTCAATTTTTCAATGATAAATTTTTGATTGTTATACTATGTATAAGTTTTTTGTCTTCTTTATATATTTCTAAAAAAGAAAATGCAGACCTAAAAGGCATAATGATCATGGACTTCTTTTCTTTAATTATATTAAATCTTTTTTTGTCACCTATTTTAGCTTTCACCCTTTACTTTTGTTTTCTTCACTCTATTAGACATTCTATTTCTCTTATTTTTGAAATGGACAAATCCTTTAAATCAGGGCTTAAAAAATTTGTAAGCAAAGCTATCCCTTTAACTATTGTAACTGGAGTAATATTTTTATTAGCTATATTTTTTTTAAATAGTTTTTATAAGCTTGATGAGGCTATTTATAAGGTTATTTTTATTGGTTTGGCGTCGCTTACTTTTCCGCATATATTGTTAGAATATTTTTTAGAAAAAAATGAAAAAAGAACTTAAAATTTATTTAGCGTCGCCAAGAGGATTCTGTGCTGGGGTAAAAAGAGCAATAGACATAGTTGAAAAATCAATCAACAAGTTTGGGTCTCCAGTATATGTTAGGCACGAAATAGTTCATAATAAACAGGTGGTTGAGGAACTAAAAAAAAAGGGAGCAATTTTTATAGATGAGTTATCAGGTGTAGAGGATGAAAAAAGACCAGTAATTTTTTCTGCTCATGGTGTCCCAAAATCTGTACCGCAAGAGGCAAAACAAAAAAGATTATCCTTTATAGACGCTACATGCCCTCTTGTATCCAAAGTTCATAGAGAGTCGGAACAATTATATAAAAAAGGTTTCGATATATTACTTATTGGACACAAAAATCATCCGGAAGTGATAGGCACTATGGGTCAGTTGCCTGAGGGATCTATAAAATTAATTGAAACAAAAAAAGACGCGGAAGCTCTCGAGACAAAAATATTTAAAAAGCCCTTGGCCTATTTAACTCAGACAACACTCTCAATAGATGATACTGCAGAAATAATTAATTGTCTTAAAGATAAATTTCCCGACATTAAAGGTCCAATAAAAGAGGATATTTGTTATGCAACTACCAACAGACAGTCTGCAGTAAAAGAAATAGCTTCAAAATGTGATATGTTTTTTGTTGTAGGGAGTCGAAATTCGTCAAACTCAGTAAGATTAGTTGAAGTTGCGAAAAAAGCAGGGTGTAAAAATTCACAGTTGATGCATTCAGAAAAAGAAATTCCATTCGATGAAATATACAATTCCAATACTATTGGAATATCTTCAGGCGCTTCTGCGCCTGAAAAATTAGTACAAACGTTACTTAATAATATTAAAAAAGATAGGAAAGTAATTATCGAAGAAATAGTGGTAGCTGAAGAAAAAGTTGTGTTTAAATTACCAAAAGAACTTAATTAATGGCTGTCTATACAAAATTTAATCATGATAAAATTGAAAAAATTTTATCTCTCTATAATTTAGGCAAACTAAATCAATTTAAAGGTATTGAAGAAGGAATAGAAAACACAAATTATTTTTTATCTGTTGAAAAAAAAAAATTTATTCTTACAATTTATGAAAAAAGGGTAAAATCTGAAGATCTTCCGTTTTTTTCTGATCTAATGTCATCGTTAAACAAATCAAATTTTAAGTGCCCTGCCCCAATAATAAATAAACAAAATAAAACAATTACAGATTTTGACGGTAAAAAATTAATGATAGTTTCTTTTCTTGAGGGCAAAGCAAAGCAAAACTTATCTCCTTTGAACTGTAAGTCAATTGGAATTGAGGTTGCAAAAATGCACAAAATTACAAAAGATTTTAAATTTAAAAGAGAGAACGATCTTTCTGTAAAATCATGGAGAAGTTTATTTTATTCAGTTAAAGACAAATGCTCAAAAATTCATAAAGATCTGCCAAAATTAATAGAGGAAAATTTAAAAGATGTTGAAAAAAATTGGCCACGAAATTTACCACGGGGAATTATTCATGCAGATTTATTTCATGATAATATTTTTTTTCTACAAGATAAGTTTAGTGGTATAATCGATTTTTATTTTTCTTGCGAAGATTTTTTTGCGTTTGAAATAGCTATTTGTTTTAATGCGTTATGTTTTGATGGTTTAAAAGAAAACTTAAGTTTTAACGTTACTAAAGCAAAAAATTTTATTGATGGATACACTTCAGTGAGAAAACTAAATGAAGAGGAAAAGATTAACATTAAAGTTTTGTCTCAAGGGGCTGCTTTAAGGTTCTTACTTACACGAGTATTTGATGCTCTTAATAAGGTCGAAGGAGCCATAGTCAAAATTAAAGATCCAATCGAATATTTAAAAAGATTAGAATTTCATAAAAATTCGAAAAATTATGAGGATTATTTCTTTTAATGAAATTAAAAATATATACTGATGGCGCGTGTTCAGGAAACCCTGGAAAAGGAGGTTGGGCTGCAATTATTTTAGATGGAAAAAAACAGTCTAGTATTTCTGGCAGTGAAAATAAAACTACGAATAATAGAATGGAATTAATGGCCACTATAATGGCCTTAAAAAAAATTAAAACTAAGTCAGAAATTATAATTTATACTGACTCGAGATATGTCAAAGATGGAATTACTGAGTGGATAAAAAAATGGAAATTAAACAATTGGAAAAGTTCGAATAAAAGACCTGTAAAAAACAAAGATTTGTGGGTTAAATTAGATAATTGTTGTCAAAAGCACGACGTTAGTTGGAAATGGGTGAAAGCACACGCAGGAAACAAACTTAATAATTTAGTGGACGAGTTGGCAGTCTCGAAAGCTAGATAGATTTCAGGAAACTTTCTGCTCCAGATAATTCACAGGTTGCAGTTTCTTTTTCCTCTTCAATTTTTTTTAAAATCTGATTTTCAACCAGCATCGTATATCGATTTGATCTCACGCCTAACCCTTTAGAGGATTTATCAACCTCGGCACCTATAGACTTTGTAAATTGTAAAAAAGGATCACCTGCCATAAAAATTTTAGCTCCTACGTTCTGATTTTCACCCCATGCTTTCATAACATTAGGATCATTTACTGCTATACAAACAATTTTTGTTATCCCTTTTTTTAAAGCTATATCAAAATTTTTTATATAACCAGGTAAATGGATTGCTGAGCATGTATTAGTAAATGCCCCCGGCATACCTAATATAATAGTTTTATTATCTTTACATAAATTTAAAATATCAATCTTTTTAACACCGTTATTTTGATCTAAATAAAATAACTCTGAACTTGGTAATTTATCTCCAACTTTTATTCTCATTTAATTTTTTCTGTAATATATTTCTTAATATCTTCTAATTTGTTATCAATTATATCAAATTTTTCAATTTTTTTTGACAAATCTGAAAATTGTTTTGGTGGATCAACATTTTTTCCAATCGCCAATTTGATAGTTTCTAAAAATTTATAAGGATGTGCAGTGCCTAAAACAATAGTTTTCGATTTATTTTTAATCTTATACGCAGCACCAACAGCAGTTGCAGTGTGAGGATCTAAAATAAACCCGTAATTTACAAAAAAGTCTTTAATAATTCTTAAGGTATCTGTGTCATTAATTTTTTCAGCAATAAAATTTTCTTTTATTTTTTTTAATTCTTCTTCCTCAAGTTTAAAAGAACCATTTACACTAAGACTTTTCATTGATTTTGAAACTTTATGATCATCGCTGTTAAATACATCAAATAACAATCTTTCGAAATTACTTGCAATTTGAATATCCATACTTGGAGAGAGAGATGGTTTCACTTTTAAAGGTTTATATTCTCCAGAATTTATAACTCTGCTTAGAATATCATTTTCATTAGTTGCTACCATCAATTTATCGATTGGAAGCCCCATCTTTTTTGCTATGTAGCCTGCATAGACATCTCCAAAATTTCCTGTTGGAACAGAAAAATTAACTTTAGATGAAAATTGAAAATATGCATAAAAGTAGTAAACGATTTGACAAATAATTCTTGCCCAATTTATTGAATTCACACCTGACATATTAATTTTTTCTCTGAAGTGTTCATCGTTAAACATTTGCTTAACTGCTTTTTGGCAATCATCAAAATTTCCTTTAACAGCGATATTGTAGATATTATAAGAGTCACATGTCGTCATTATTTTTCTTTGAATATTAGAAATTTTTTCATGGGGGTGTAAAACAAATAAGTTGATATTTTTTTTTTCCTTTAAGGCAGCAATTGCAGCTGAACCAGTATCACCAGATGTTGCAACAATAATATTTATCTTTTTTTTATTTAGATCCAGTGCCTCATACATAAGTCCTATAACTTGCATAGCAATATCTTTAAAAGCTAAAGTTGGACCGTGATATAGCTCGAGTAAATTGATATTGTCTATTTTTTTTATCTCTACGATGTTTTTTACACTAAAATTTGAGTAAGCCTTATCAAGTAATAATTTAATTTCGCTTTTATTTAATACTGGTGCACAAAATTTAGAAATAATTTCTACTCCTAAATCTATATAATTAAGCTCACTTAATCCTTTTAATTCACTTTCACTAAATTTATTAATTTCTTTTGGAAGAAAAAGACCTCCATCTGGTGCTAATCCCCTTAAAAAGATACTACTAAAATCAAAATTTAACGATTTATTTCTTGTGCTTATGTAATTCATTGTTTTTTTCTAAAGTATAAAAAATATAGTAATATTGAAAGCGCTACTGAATACCAAGTTATTGCATATTTAAGGTGGTTATTGGGCAAATCAGGGCTAACAGTTTTATTTTCAATTAAATTATTTTGATTATTTTGCAAAATTAGAACAAAGTTATTTAATTTATATCCTGTGAAATTTTGGAGATCCGCTAATTTTAATGAGTACCATACATTATTTTTAATGTCATTTTTAGGTTTAAAAGGATTTGGTTTTGTTATTATTTTTATTATTCCTTCAAAAGATTTTGTTTCTATTTTATTAATATTTTCATTGTTTTTGAGCTTTTTTTCAATCCATCCCCTATTAACAAGTAAGACCTCATTAGTATTTAGTTTTATCGGAGTAATAATATCGTAACCAGGTACTCCTTTGCCATTCAGGTTGTATAGATAAATTTGTTTGTCTAAATCAAATTTGCCATTAAATTTTACTTTTTGATAATTTATTACTCTCGAATTTGAATAATTTATAGGTTTAGAACTTAGGCCATTGTTTATTTCACTAATTAAATCAAGCTTCCATTGTAGTCTGTAGATCTGCCAAGTTCCAAGTGAGCAAAAAAGAATAATGGAGAAAAAAACGAAAATACTAAAAGATATTTGTCTCAAGTATCTTTAACTTCCCCAAATATATATCGCAGCAAAAAGAAATAGCCAAACGACATCTACAAAGTGCCAATACCAAGCTGCTGCTTCGAAGCCAAAATGGTGATCAGGTTTAAAATGACCTTTAATTGATCTATATAAGCAAACCGCCAAAAATATTGTTCCAATTATAACATGAAAACCATGAAAGCCTGTCGCCATATAAAAAGTTGATCCGTATATATTTCCATCTATGGTAAATGTAGCATGATGATATTCATATGCTTGAAAACAAGAGAAAATAAATCCTAAAAAAACAGTTGCAATCAGACCGTTAATCAAAGCTTTCCTATCATTTTCAATCATAGCATGATGAGCCCAAGTTACAGTGGTGCCAGATAATAATAAAATTAATGTATTTATGAGAGGTATGTCCCACGGATCAAAAGTTTTAACATCTGCAGGAGGCCAAATTTTTCCAATAGCCTCGGTAGGAAAAAGGCTAGCATTAAAAAATGCCCAAAACCAAGCTACAAAAAACATAACCTCTGAAGCGATAAAAAGTGTCATGCCGTATCTATGAGTTATTTGAACAACCATTGTATGATGTCCTTGCCTTTCTGCTTCATCTACGACATCTCTAAACCACATAAAAGACCCATAAATTAATAATGCAGTTCCAATTAGTAACAGCCATAAAGTTTTAGTGTGAAAATAATAAACAGCACCTACTGCTAAAATTAAGCATGCGAATGAAGTAAATATTGGCCACGGGCTAGGGTCGACTAAATGATAATCGTGTTTTTTTTGTCCTAATGTCATTTATGCACTATCCTTTTTTTTATAATAGTCGGATGAAAAAAAAGTAAAAGACAAAGTTACATCAGAAATATTATTAGTTTTGTTATCATCGACTACTTTTGGATCTAAAAAAAATGTTAATACAAAATTTCTTTTTTGCCCTGGATTGAGAGTCTGTTTCTCAAAACAAAAACAGCCTATCTTATTCAAATATACTCCAAAAGGTGATGGTGATACATTAAAAGTTGCTGATCCAGAGGTAGGTTGATTTGACTCATTTTCAACAAAAAATTTGACCGTATGCACTTCACCAGGTCTTAGTTTAATAGTATTTTTCTCTGGATAAAATTTCCAATCTAATGCTCCATTAGAATTTGTATCAAATCTAATTTTATAATCTTGATTAATTACAATTTTGGGAATTTCTTTATTTTCAGCATTTTGTGTAGTACCTCCAAATCCTGTTACTCTGCAAAATAAGTCATACAAAGGAACTGCGGCAAAAGACAGTCCTAACATTAAAAAAAATATACCAGCGAGAATTATTGGTGTTAATGTTTTTTTTGTCATTTAAATTATTCTGTTATAAATTCCTATATTATAAAAAGTTAATAAAAATAGAAAGAGCATAAATATAACTAGTAAGACTGCAGTAATTATATTCCTTTTTTTTTTATCCATAAAAATTCAAAATGAAATGATCTAGTAATATTAATAAAAAAATGACAAATAAATAAAAAATAGAATATAAAAATATTTTCCTAGCTATTAGATTGTTATTAGTTTTATTTTTAGATGTTAAAAGAGTTCCACACAAATAAATATAATAGATTGTTAAGGATAACGAAGGTAAAAAATAAAATATAGAAAGAAAACTTATTGCATATGGAAGTGATATTACCGGTAACATCAATAAAGAGTAAATAAAAATATTCTTCTTTGTTATATTAATTCCATATATGTTTGGTAGCATTGGGATGTTTGCTTTTTTATAATCATCAGACTTATATATGCTCAGCGCCCAAAAATGTGAGGGCGTCCATAAAAAAATAATTAAAAATAAAATAATAGGTTCTATAGTCAACGAGCCTGTTGCAATAGTCCAACCTATGGCCGGTGGCAATGCGCCTGCCGCACCTCCAATAACGATATTTTGAGGAGTTCTTCTTTTTAACCATACTGTGTAGACGAAAAAATAAAAAAATATCGTAAATAATAGAAGTGATGCGGACACTAAATTGGACGAGAAGTACAATAATGTTACTGAAGCCACTGAGAGCAAAACTCCAAAAGAAAGGGCTTGATTTTTAGTTACTTGACCCGTGGGTATAGGTCTTAAGCACGTTCTAGACATTAGAGCGTCCAAGTCTGATTCGTACCACATGTTAAGAGTTCCAGCTGCTCCAGCGCCTAGTGCTACGGCAAGCAATGAACATATTGAATTTAAAATACTTACTTCTTTTGGAGCTATGACCAATCCAACCATACAAGTAAATAAAACTAACGACATTACTCTAGGTTTCATTAAATTGAAAAATGAGTCTATGTAAAAACTAGAGTGTTTTATATTTTTTGCTCTTATTTCTGCTTGTATCAAGTTATTTTACCTTAGGTAATTCTTCAAATGTGTGAAAAGGAGGAGGTGAAGAAACTGTCCATTCTAATGTTGTAGCACCTTCTCCCCATGGGTTTTGAGCTGCTGCTCTTTTTTTAATAAATGAGTAAAGTAGATTTATTAAAAATACTACTACTCCAACTAAAGAAATATATGATCCTATTGACGAAACATAATTCCATCCGGCAAAAGCATCTGGGTAATCTGCATAACGTCTTGGCATACCTGCTAAACCTAAAAAGTGTTGCGGAAAAAAAAGTAAATTTACACCTATAAAAGTTAACCAAAAATGTAGTTTTCCCAAAAATTCTGAATACTCATACCCTGACATTTTGCTAAACCAATAGTAAAAGCCAGCAAAAATAGCAAATAGTGCTCCCATTGACAAAACGTAATGAAAGTGAGCTACTACATAGTAAGTGTCGTGTAAAGCAGTGTCTACTCCTGCGTTAGCTAGAACTACGCCAGTTACACCACCTAAAGTAAATAATACAATAAACCCTATCGCCCAAAGCATTGGTGTTTTAAAACTAATAGATCCTCCCCACATTGTGGCTACCCATGAAAAAACTTTTATTCCAGTTGGCACTGCAATAATCATCGTGGCTGCTAAAAAATATGCTTTGGTGTCGGTGTCTAGCCCAACTGTATACATGTGGTGAGCCCAGACAACAAACCCTACAACTCCTATTGCTACCATAGCATAAGCCATTCCCAAATATCCAAAAACCGGTTTCTTTGAAAAAGTTGAAACGATATGACTTATCATTCCAAAACCTGGTAATATTAATATGTAAACCTCTGGATGACCAAAGAACCAAAATAAATGTTGAAATAACACTGGGTCACCTCCGGTCTGAGCTTCAAAAAAAGCAGTTCCAAAATTCCTATCAGTTAATAACATAGTTATTGCTCCAGCTAATACTGGTAAAGATAATAAAAGAAGAAATGCAGTTACCAAAATTGACCAAGCAAATAACGGCATTTTATGTAATGTCATACCCGGTGTTCTCATGTTTAGAATTGTAGTAATAAAATTTATAGCTCCTAAAATGGAAGAGGCACCTGCTATATGTAAACTTAATATTGCTAGGTCCATAGCTGGCCCAGGTTGTCCTGTTTTTGATGAAAGTGGTGGATAAATAGTCCAACCTCCGCCTACTCCTGTTTGACCTGGAGGCCCGTCAACAAATATTGATGCTAATAACAAAATTAAAGAAACTGGTAAAAGCCAAAAAGAAATATTATTCATTCTTGGAAATGCCATGTCGGGAGCGCCTATCATTATTGGCACAAACCAATTACCAAACCCACCTATCATAGCTGGCATGACCATAAAAAAAATCATGATCAAGCCGTGACCAGTTACCAAGACGTTATATAAATGATGATCTCCTCCAAGTATTCCGTCACCTGGATACATTAATTCTATTCTCATCAATATGGAGAAAGCAGATCCTATAAGTCCTGCTATAATGGCAAATATCAAATACATTGTGCCTATATCTTTATGGTTAGTAGAATAAGCCCATCTTTTCCAACCAGTAGGGGTATGTGAATGAGCGTCCGCTGTTATAGATGACATTAATTAATTTCTCCTTTTGTAATTTTTTTCACCACTTTTTTATTCGAATTTAATTCCTCTTTTGCAAACTTTTGTTTTGCTTCAATTAACCAATTATTATACTCATCTTGAGAAACTACATTAACAGTTATAGGCATAAAGGCATGTTTTACACCACACAATTCTGAACACTGACCGTAAAATGTACCAGTTCGATCTGCTTTAAACCAAGTCTCGTTAATTCTCCCAGGCACAGCGTCTCTTTTAACTCCAAATGATGGTAATGCCCAAGCATGTAGTACATCATTAGCTGTAATTAAAACTTTTACAACTTTATTTACCGGAACAAATATTTCATTATCAACTGTTAAAAGTCTAGGTTGTCCGGGTTGCAAGTCTTTGTCCTCTATCATGTATGAATCAAAAATTATATTTTCATCAGGATACTCATAACCCCAGTACCACTGATATCCTACTGCTTTTATTGTTATATCAGCAGGCGGAATTTCATCTTGCTCGTACAAAACTTTAAAGGATGGTACTGCAATTACGATTAGTATTAAACAAGGTACAAGGGTCCAAATGACTTCTATAAATGTATTGTGTGTAGTTTTTGAAGCAACGGGGTTTCTTGAAGCCCTAAATCTTACACAGGCATAAATAACTAAAAACAAAACAAAAACTGTAATACCTGTTATTATAGGAAGTAACATATAGTCGTGGAACCAAACTATATCCTCCATATGTCCAGAGCCTGCTTTCTGAAAACCTAGTTGCCAATCTTTGGGCTCGTTAGCAAATAGAGCAATCGGAGTAAATAAGAATATTATAAGTTGTGATAATTTAAACATTTTAATTTTTATACAACTTTTTAATACTTTAACAAATTCAATAAATGCGACAATTAAGGATAATTATTGATAAAATTAACTAGAGAAATGG
This sequence comes from uncultured Pelagibacteraceae bacterium, assembly GCA_902605645.1. GTDB lineage: Bacteria > Pseudomonadota > Alphaproteobacteria > Pelagibacterales > Pelagibacteraceae > Pelagilacustribacter. Next base: position 78,911 of record CACLDE010000001.1, read on the forward strand.
CGCTTATAACTGCAGTGTCTGATCTCAGTATATTTTTTGACATTGTAAATGGTACAACTTGTGCAAATGATAAAATAGACTGTCTTTCAGATGGAGAAAAGTCACCCTCTGGACCAATTAAAATGCATAAAGATTTAAAATTTTTAAATTTCTCAAAACTCAATTTATCTTTTGAATTAACATCTGCAAATAAAAGTTGAGTAGTTTCATCTAAATTTTTCAAAAAATCTTTTAACTTCATGATCTTTAAAATTTCTGGTGGCGACATTTGACTTGATTGTTCCGTGGCTTCTATAACTATCTTTTTTGCCCTATTATTATTTAATTCTTTTATTTCAGTTCTCTCTGAAATTATTGGAATAATCTTACTAACACCAAGTTCTGTTGCTTTTTGCAAAATTATTTCCATAGGGGTTTTTTTCACTATGCAGATGGCGAGTTCAATTTTATTTTTTTTTTGTGATCCTTTTATTTTTTTTAAAAATTTAACTTCTACTCTGTCTTTATCTAAAAAAATAATTTCACTTTCCCACTCACCTTCATTGTTAAATAAATTTATAATAGATCCTCGTTTTAATCTCATAACATTAGTAATGTAGTGGGTGTGCTCTTTTGATAATAAATTTGTAGAGTTTTCAACTATACTATCGGGGTGATATAATCTAATATTCATAAATATTATATATACTAAAATTAAATTAAATTAATTATTTAAAGGATAAATTTTTTACTATGGCACAAAGAGGAGGTGATAACCCAATAGGGGTAGATGTAGTAGAAGGAAAAAGCTACTTCTGGTGTACTTGTGGGAAAAGTTCTAAACAACCATTTTGTGATGGATCTCACAAAGGAACAGAATTTTCTCCATTAGTTTATAAAGCTGAGCAATCAAAAAAAGTTTTTTTTTGTACTTGTAAACAAACAAAAGATCAGCCTTTGTGTGATGGATCACACAACTTAAAATAATTTATGAAACCAAAAGCCATTTTATTTGATGCTTACGGCACTTTGTTTAATGTCAATTCAGCAGCTGAGAAATGTAAGAATAAAATAGGAAGCAAATGGGAAAATTTTGCTAACTTCTGGAGAACTACTCAACTTGAGTATACTTGGTTAAGAAGTTTAATGAAAAAACATAAAGATTTTTGGCAAGTAACTGAAGATAGCTTGGATAAGTCAATGAAAGTTTTTAATATTGACATTAGTTTGAAAAATGAATTATTAAATCTTTATAAAATTTTATCTCCTTATCCAGAAGTGAAAGAGGTTTTAACAAAACTGAAAGGAAAAAAATTAAAATTAGCTATTCTTTCAAATGGAACACCAAAACTTCTCGAAGGGCTGGTAAAAAACAATAATCTTAATAATTTATTTGATGATCTTTTTTCTGTAGAGGAAGTAAAAATTTATAAACCTGACTCGAAAGTTTATGATCTTCCAATTAAAAAGTACAAAATAAAACCTGAAGAAATAATTTTTTTAAGTGCTAATACCTGGGATGTGTCAGGAGGTGGAAACTACGGATATAACTCAGTATGGGTAAACAGAAATAAATCTCATTTTGATAACCTTGATTATCACCCAAATAATGAAATTGGCAACTTAACGCAGCTACTTGATATCGTATAAACTTAAGTTATATTTGTCACATGTCACAAATAGAAATAAAAAAAATTATTAAAGCTATAAATGCCTCAGATGGTGCTGGTGTTAAATTAAAAAGAAGCATTGGTACACCAGAGGCTGACTATATTGATCCCTTTTTAATGCTTGATGAATTTGGGTCCGATAATAAAGACGATTACATAGCTGGATTTCCTCCACATCCACACAGAGGAATTGAAACTGTAACTTACATGTTAAATGGAGAATTCGAACATCAAGATAGTACGGGTGCTAAAGGAACTATGGCCCCAGGAGATGTTCAGTGGATGAAAACCGGACGAGGAATTATTCATTCAGAAATGCCAGCGATGTCTGGAGGAAAATTACTAGGTTTTCAACTTTGGATAAACATGCCAGCTAAACTAAAAAAAAATAAACCTGAATACATTTATATAAAAGGTAACGAGCTTGGTGTTCACTCAGATGATGAAAAAACTGTAAAAGTAATTGCAGGAAGATACTTAAAAACAGTAGGGCCAGAAAAAAATCACAATGTGGAACCAATTTATTTTCACGTGATATTGAAAGAGGGAAAAGAATTTAGTTATGAAGTACCATACGGTCATAATTCTTTTATTTATATTCTTAAAGGAGATTTAAGAATAGGAGAAAAGAGTCATAATAAAACTGGTGACTCAAACCTAATTTTATTAGAGCGGGGAAATAAACTTAAAATTAAAGCTAATAAAAAAACAGAATTTCTTTTTATAGCAGGAAAGCCAATCGGGGAGCCTATAGCAAGAGGTGGTCCATTTGTAATGAATACAAAAGCTGAGATACTTGAAGCTATTCAAGATTATAATAACGGAACATTTGCTAAATACTAAAAGTTAAAGTACGTTCCCGTTAAAAATGCCAAAATCAATTATTATTAAAAAAAACGGAGGGCCTGAAGTTTTAGAACTTCAAGATGTAGAAGTTGGGTCACCGGGGCCAGACGAAATTAAGGTTACTAATCACGCTGTTGGATTAAATTATATTGATACTTATCATAGATCAGGTTTGTATCCTATAAAACTACCAAGTGGTATCGGATTAGAAGCAGCTGGAAAAATAGATGAAGTTGGCTCAAATGTAAGCGAATTTAATAAAGGAGATAATATAGCATATGCCTCCGTTCCTCTTGGAGCTTACTCTAGTCAAAGAATTATTCCTGCAAATATAGCAATAAAAATTCCAGATGGTGTTTCTCATGAGATAGCAGCTACCTTAATAACAAAAGGTTTAACTACAAATTACTTATTAACAAAGACTTATCATTTGAAAGCTGGTGAGACAGTTTTATTTCATGCGGCAGCTGGTGGTGTAGGACAAATCTTCGCTCAATGGGCTAACAGTATTGGAGCAAAAGTAATTGGAACAGTGGGATCAGATGACAAGATTAAAGTTGCTGAAGAAAATGGATATTCACACGTCATAAATTATACTAAAAATGATTTTTCAAAAGAAGTATTGAAAATTACAAATAACGTAGGTGTGCCAGCTGTTTTTGATGGGGTAGGAAAGAAAACATTTCATGGATCTTTAGCTTGTCTTAAAACTAGGGGTATGATGATAAGTTTTGGTAATGCATCTGGACCATTAGATCCTGTAAATGTTCCAAAAGATATTCAGCCAAAAGGACTTTATTTAACTAGGCCTTCAATTGCGCAATATTTTACAAATAGAAAAGAGCTTCAAGAAGGAGCTGACTCAATTTTTGAAAAAGTAAAATTCGGAAAGATAAAAATTAAAATATCAAAAAAATATACTTTAGCAGATGCTAAGCAAGCACATGCTGATTTAGAAGCTAGGAAGTTACTAGGTCCTGCAATTTTAATTCCTTAATGAGCAAAAGAATAGTTTCTCCATGTATTAGTATATGTAAAACTGATCCTTTAACAGGTTATTGTTATGGTTGTGCAAGAACTGATGAAGAAAAAAAATTATGGAAGTATGAGAAAACTACTATCCAGTGGAAAACAAAAAATTTAGAAGAAATCATTTCTAGAATGAAAGGATGGCAGCTAGATACTTTTAAAGAGTCTTATAAGCATAAAGTTGAAAAAGGGATTTCTCTTTTTAAAAAAGATTTATTAAACAAGAAATTATAAATCTTTTTTCATTGACTCCATATCGCTTAAATGAAACTTTAAAGCCGCATTTGATAATCTTATCTCTTGCAAAAACAAAAAAATTGAAAAAATCATACATAGACAACAAAAAGCAAAACTCAATCTAGCGTAAAAAACTAAATCTAAATAAAGTAATAAAACTGTAAGCATATTAAATAGAAAACCAAAAGCAGAAAAGCCCATTACATACTTAAGGTAATTTGTTCTTTTATTTAATACATGAAGTTGGTTTTCCCATTCTGGAGGAATTTTTTTTTCAAAAGTATATTGATCATGTATTTTTCTTATTAAAGCGCTTAAAGTATGAAATCGATTACTGTACATCGTCATCATTAATGGGATTGCTGGAAACATTAAGGCTGCTACTGTGTAATCAATATCCATACGAATCAAATTGATTATGTATATTACGTTTGATATTTACAAGTCATATTTAAATGAAAGATTTTAAAATATTCATTAATTTAACAAGATTAAACAGACCTATCGGTTATTTGCTGTTGTTTTGGCCTTGCAGCTGGGGTTTAGCCTATGCTTACTCTTTCAATGAAAATATTGAAAAATTTTTATATTACCTAATTTTATTTTTTTTAGGTGCAGTTTTAATGCGAAGTGCAGGGTGTATTGTAAATGATATAGTCGATAGACAACTTGACAAAAAAGTAAGCAGAACTAGAAATAGACCTTTGGCAGCTAATTTAATTTCAGTAAAGAACGCTTTTTTGTACGTTGTTATTCTTTGCGGTTTAGCATTTGGTATTTTAATACAATTTAATCTTTTAACAATTGTAATGGGTTTGGCCTCTATGTCTCTAGCTTTTTCTTATCCGTTTATGAAAAGAATAACTTACTGGCCACAACTTTTTTTAGGTTTGACCTTTAATTGGGGGATTATAATGGCTTGGGCATCGGTGAGTAATTATTTAAATGGTGATATTTTTATAGTTTATCTTGCGGCCATATTTTGGACATTGGGTTATGACACAATTTACGGAGCTCAAGATATTATAGATGATGAAATCATAGGAGTAAAATCAACATCAATTAAATTTAAATCCATGTTAAAAAAATTTGTTCTATTATGCTACTCAATAACCATATTAATTATCTTTGTGTTTTTTTTTAACAGAATGAATTCTTTGTATTTTTTAGTTCCCCTAACAGCTTTTGTAATAACTTTATTTTATCAATTATATATTTTTAACAAACAGAAACCGGAAACTTGTTTGCAAGCTTTTAAAATAAATAATTTCTCTGGATTTTATTTATTTTTGGCTTTTTTAACTTTTTCTTTTTGAAATGAAATTTGAAGAATTGAAAATTATCTTAAAAAGACTTTATAGGGAGCACATAAATAGATATCTGAATAGAATTTTTTTATCACTATTTTTATCTTTAATTGTCTCTATTAGTACTTCAGCTATTGCCTGGTTGCTTGACCCAGCCGTGAAGAAGATATTTATTGAAAATAACCAAACTTATGCTTGGGTAATTCCTTTGGCAATAATAATTGCATTTTCTTCTAAGGGTATTTGTTTATACATAGCTAGAATACTATTGATTAAAACTGGCCAGGAAATATCTGGCGAACTTCAAACTAAAGTTGCTAAATATATTTTAAATACTGATATAGCTACAATTGAAAAAAAACATTCGGGTAAATTTATTGCAAATATAAACTTTGATGCAGGGCAAGTAAATTCTTTATGTAGCACTGGCATACTTAATTCTATGAAAGACTCTATGACATTAATCGCTTTAGTTGGTGTAATGTTTTACCAAAATTGGAAGCTCACCTTATTTGCTTTAATAATGATGCCTTTAGCAGCAGGACTATCTAAGTCTTTAGGTAAAAGAATAGGTAAAGCTGTTTCTGAAGCAGGTGAAATTTCAGGAATACTTACATCTCATTTATCTGAAATTTTAAAAGCATCTAAAATGATAAGAATTTATCAAAAAGAAGATTTTGAATATCAAAAATCAAAAGAAATTATTTTTCAAATGGTAAACAAAGCGGCTAAAATAGCTTCGATCATTGTGAGAGCGACACCATTAATGGAAATATTAACAGGATTTATGATTGCAGGATTTATTTACTTTTCTGGTGCATTAATTTCTTCAGGAGAACTACAAGTTAATCAATTTTTCTCATTTTTAGCAGCTATGATGTTAGCCTATCAACCTATTAGGTCACTAGCTACGATTAATATGGTTGTTTTTTCAGGTGCCGCTGGTGCTAAGAGAATTTATAATGTAATAGACCAACCAATTAAAATAGGTAACGATCAAAGTCTCCCAGATTTTAAGCCCTCTGCAGGTAATATTAAGTTTTCTAATGTAAGTTTTAAATATGAAAACTCTAATGATAAAGCTATTAGCAATATAAATTTAGATATAAAAGGTGGAACCATTGCCGCTTTTGTTGGGCACAGCGGCGCAGGGAAAAGCACAATAATAAATTTGCTACCAAGATTTTATGACCCTCAAAGTGGCGAAATATTTATTGACCAGCAGAATACTAAGTCTGTAAATTTAAATTCCTTAAGAAGGACTATTTCTTTAGTTAGTCAAGACGTTATTCTTTTTGATAGTACTGTAAAGGAAAACATTTTATATGCTAATAAAGGTGCCTCGGAAGAGGAGTTTTTAGATTCTTGTAAATTTGCTGCTGCAGAGGAATTCATACAGAACTTGCCACAGAAGTATGACACTTTAATTGGAGAAAACGGGATTAGACTTTCCGGGGGACAAAAACAAAGATTATCAATAGCTAGAGCAATTCTTAAAAAGTCTCCTATAATTCTACTAGATGAGGCTACTTCATCTTTAGACACAGAGTCAGAGGAAGTAGTTCAAAGCGCCATCAAAAACTTAACTAAGAATAAAACAACTCTCGTAATAGCTCATAGGTTATCAACTATACACAATGCTGATAAAATTTTTGTTATAAAAAATGGAAAAGTAATAGACTCTGGAAGTCATGAGGAACTTATCAAAAACTGTGATTACTATAAATTATTGTACGAAAAACAATTGAAATAAAAGTTTATGATTTCTTTATATAGATTTTTAACTTTTTTTTTATTTCCGATATTTTTGATAATTATCTATTTAAGGCGATTGATAAACAAAGAAGATAAAATAAGGTATAAAGAAAAATTAACAATTAATGAAAGTAATTTTCCAAAAAATAAAAAAATTTTTTGGATACATGCTGCTAGCATTGGTGAAACCAATAGTGTTATTCCTTTTATTCAAGAGTTAAATAATAATCATAAAGATATATTTGTTTTATTTACCTCAACGACTTTGAGCTCTAGTGAGCTTATTAAAAAAAAAAAATTAATCCAGAGTAATTTCCGACACCGATTTTTTCCCCTTGATAATCAATTTTTAGTAAAAAAATTTCTAAGTTATTGGAAACCAAATTTAATAATTTTTATAGATTCTGAAGTTTGGCCAAACTATTTACTTGAAATATCAAAAAGGAGGATACCTTTAATTTTACTTAATGGAAGGATTACAATGAAAACATTTAAACGCTGGAAATTATTCCCTAATCTATCAAAAGAATTATTCGGTCTATATGATTTGTGTTTATCTTCAAGTAAAGAGTCCGAAAATAATTTAAAGTCTTTGGGTGCAAAAAATGTAAAATTCATTGGAAATCTAAAATTTTGTCCTTCAGTAAAAGTTGAAAATAATAATAATAATTTAACTTATCTATTTAAAGATTTTTTCATTTGGTGTGCAGCCAGCACTCACCCAGGTGAAGAAGAAATAATTTTAAAAACACATGATTTATTGAAAAAAAGGGGTATTAAATTAGTGACTATTATAATTCCCCGCCATATTAAAAGATCAAAAGAAATTTTAACAAACTGCAAAAATTTAGATCTTAATAGTCAAGTTGTTAATAATTATGACGAGATTTCAAAAAATTCTGAGATCCTAATTATAAATTCTATAGGTGAAATAACTAAATATTTTTATAATTGCAAAAGTGTTTTTATGGGAAAATCATTCTCAAAAAAATTAATTAAAGTTGGTGGCCAAAATCCTATTGAACCAGCAAAATGTGGTTGTAAAATATATCATGGCCCATATGTTTCTAACTTTAAGGAAATTTATGATTTTTTAAATAAAAAGGAGATCGCCTATAAGATTAACAACGAGACTGAGTTGTCTGAAAACCTAATTAGAGACTTTAAAAATAATTTGAGTACTAATGAAAAAAATATAGAAGAACTAAATAATTATGGTGAAAAAATTTTAACTCTCACCACCAAAGAAATTTTAAAATTGCAAAATGAAATTTAAAAAACCAAACTTTTGGAAAGACATAAATCCAATCTCACTATTTCTTTTACCATTTTCTTTAATTACTTTTTTATTCAATTATTTAAAATCAATTTTAATAACTAAGAATAGATATGAAATTCCAATAATTTGTGTTGGAAATATTTTTATTGGCGGAACAGGTAAAACCCCTTTAAGTATTTTTATTTATAACTTACTTGAAAAGAAAAAATTTAAGCCTGCAATAGTAAGGAAATACTATTCTTCACATCTGGACGAAATAAGTTTTACAAAAAATAAAGTAAAACAATTTTTTTGTGATAAAAAAAGAATTTCATCAATTTTAAGTGCGCAACAAAAAAATAACAATGTCATAATAATGGATGATGGATTACAGGATCTCTCTATTCAAAAAGATTTAAATATTGTCTGTTTTAACAGCATGGATTTAGTCGGTAATGGCTTGCTGTTGCCAGCAGGTCCGCTAAGAGATCAATTAAATAAATTAAGGATTTGTCAAATAGTAGTCATAAATGGAATTAGGAATATCAATTTTGAAAAAAAATTGAGACTAATAAATAATGATATAAAAATATACCAATCAAAATATGAAATTAAAAATGCAAAAAAGTATAAAGGAGAAAAAATACTTGCTTTTGCAGGAATTGGAAATCCTGAAAATTTCTTCGCGCTTTTAAAAAGCCATGGATTTAAAGTAAATGACAAAATTTCGTTTCCAGATCATTATCAATATACTAAGAGTGAGATAAAAGATATTATAATTAGAGCCAATGAAAAAAAGTTAAAAATAATTACTACAGAAAAAGATTATTTTAGAATTAAACATTTAGGATTTAAAAAAATAGAACGTATTGTTGTAGGTTTAAAAATTGTAAATTATCAAAGTTTTGAAAAAGAGGTGTTAAAAGTTTTATGAAAAAAAAAATTTTTTATTTTTTTCAATCAATAGTGATTTACGTATTTTTTTTTATTTCAAAGATTATTGGATTAAATTTAAGTAGGAAGTTATTTTCATTTATCTTTATTAAAATTGGCAATTTTTTCAAATCAAAGAAAATTATTCTTGAAAATTTAGATAGAATCAAACCTGATCTAACTATTTTAGATAAAGACCTTTTAATAAAAAAAATGTGGTCTAATTATGGAAAAACATTTATTGAATATGTTCATTTAAATACATTTAAAAAAAATTCAAATCATATTAAAATTAAAAATAAACAAATTCTTGACGAAATATTAAAAAAAAATAAACCTGTAGTTTTTATTTCTGGTCATTTCGCTAATTACGAATTGATGTCTATGGAATTAACAAAAGCAAAAATAAAGTTGGCCACAATATATAGACCGTTGAATAATTTTTTTTTAAATCCTTTTATGGAATTTCTTAGAAAATCATACGTGTGTGAAAATCAAATTAAAAAGGGTTTAAGTGGGGTTAAAGAAGCTCTAGAATTTATGAAAAAAGGTTATAGTATTGCTTTAATGGTTGATCAGAGAGTAAGTGAAGGATCTAAAATTAAATTTTTTAATAATGATGCTTATACAACTACTCTACCTGCACAATTATCCTCTCGTTTTAATTGTGAAATAGTGCCGATTTATATTTTAAGAAGCCTAGATGATAAATTTGAAATGGAAATTTTAAATCCTATCGAATTTGATGAGAACACTGAAGGTAACAAAGAGTTAATGACAAAAAAGATCAGCAATACTGTCGAAGAGCTTATCTTGAGGGACCCGAGTCAATGGATATTAACACATAATAGGTGGAAATAGCTTTTGGCATTATTTTATTATTTTGATTTTTCGAATTTTTGCTTTACCTCAACAGGTGAGAAGTATGCTTCTTGGAGTTCAACATTCCAATAATTTAAATTTTCAAGTGGAATTTTTTTTTTGGAAACGGCACACTCTACATAATCACCTTTTTCAATAACTTCGAATCTATTGGCTAAATACTTTAACTTTGCTTTTATTCCACTCATAATTTAAGTATTATATAACAATTCTTTTAATATGAATATTGCTTTAATTGGTAGTGGAGGTCGAGAACACGCTTTATGTAGAAAGCTAATGGTTTCTAAAAAGATCAATAACGTCTTTTGTATACCAGGTAATGCTGGCACTGCTAAGATAGCAACTAACCTGAACATAAATTTTTTAAATTTTAAATTATTACTTAAAAATCTTAAATACCACAAAATTAGATTAGTCGTAGTGGGACCGGAAGAACCATTAGTAAAAGGGATTGTAAATTTTTTGGAGAAAAATGAGATTAAAGTATTTGGTCCTAGTAAATTTGCTGCTCAACTTGAAGGGTCGAAATCATTTATGAAATTAATCTGTAAAAAATACAATATCCCAACAGCAAATTTTAAAATCTGCAAAAATGAAAAAGAATTTAAAAACTCCATTAATAAATTTAATTTACCTATTGTTGTTAAGGCAGATGGTTTAGCTGCTGGAAAGGGTGTTGTGATATGTAAAACAAAAAAAAAAGCATTTAAAATTTCAAAACAAATATTTAAAGGTAAGTTTAAAAGTTCAAATAAAGTTGTTCTGGAAGAATTTTTAGAAGGGGAAGAGGCTAGTTATTTCTTAGTTGTAGATAAGAATAATTTTATTCAGTTTGGAACAGCTCAAGATCATAAAAAAGTTTTCGAAAAAGAAAAAGGACCAAATACAGGTGGTATGGGTGCATATTCTCCTGCTCCAATTATTGATAATAGATTAGAAAAGAAAATTATTACGAGAATTGTAAGACCTACTTTGCAAGCGTTAAGAGATAAAAAAGAATTTTATAGAGGTTTTCTTTATGTTGGGTTGATGATCAAAAATAAAGATCCATATTTAATTGAATACAATGTCAGGATGGGAGATCCCGAATGTCAAGTAATCATGCCTCGACTAAAAACTGACTTATTAAAAGTAATTAACTATTCGTTAAAGAATAAATTAAAAAAATTAAAATTAGCTTGGGAAAAAAATAAATGCATGACAATCGTTTTGTGCTCCAAAGGATATCCTGGAAATTATAAAAATGGAAAAGTAATTAAGATCAAAAGTATAAAAGATAATAAAAATTTGTTTATTATACACGCTGGTACAATATTTAATAATGAAGAAATTGTTTCTAATGGTGGAAGAGTTTTAAATATTGTCTCTAAAGGTCAAGACTACAATCAAATTAGAAAAAAAATCATTAAATTAATTAAAAAAATTAATTGGAAAGATGGTTTTTATAGAAAAGATATTGGTTGGAGGGTTATAAAAAGATTATGAGAATAATAAGTGGAAAATTTAAAGGAAAGAAAATATCATTTGTTAATTCAACAAATACTCGTCCTCTTAGAGATTACGTAAAAGAGAATATATTTAACATTATTGATCATGGAAAAAAAACCAAATTAAATTTACAAAAAACAAATATTTTAGATTTGTACTCTGGTGTAGGATCATTTGGTATTGAGTGTTTATCAAGATATTTGTGTAATGTTGTTTTTGTAGAGAGAGATCCTTTAGCCTCTTCAACTTTGAAAAAAAATGTTTCTGATTTAAAAGTGACAAATAGAGCTAAAATAATATCACAAGATACAAAAAATTATATCGAAAAATTAAATAATAAAGATAAATTTGATTTAATATTTTTAGATCCGCCTTATAAAGATTTTTCTTTTATTAAAAATATTATTCTTATTAAAGAAAAAAAGATATTTAATAAATATCATAAGATAATTATTCATCGTGAAAGTAATTGTAAAGAAACATTAGGTGATTATTTAAATATAGACCTAGAAAAAAATTATGGGAGATCCAAAATTATTTTTGGAACTTTTTAAATAAGTTTTGTTTTGTAAGTATTTTTAGTTGCTCTACCGCAGGCTGGTCAAATGGGTTAATATTTAAAACTTCACCCACAAATACAGTTTCTAAAATAAAATAAGAAAATAGTTCACCAATTGTTTCCTCATCTCTTTTTGTTATTTCTATAGATAGGAAAGGAATTTTTTTGTTTTTAAATAATGCAATCATTGCATTTTTTTGATTATCAAGAAGTTCATTCATACTTTTATTATTTAAAGCGTCTTCAAAAAGTTCTTTGTTTTTATTTGTTTTTTTTTTGTTTTTTAAGGAAAAAATATAAAAAAAATTATCTTTAGGTCCATCTAAATAAAGCTGAAGAAGACTATGATGATCTCTTGGTCCAACAGAAATTGAGGGCAATTTTCCTTTACCTTTTTTCCCTAAGCTTTCTGCAATTAACTGTTGGCACCATAGCATAAAATATTCTAATTCTTTTGAGTAATTTAATAGAATCAAAGAATTTATTTTTTTTGAATTATATATTTTTAATAAATTAATTAAATTTTTGATTAATATAGTTTTTTTTGCATAAAGAAATTTTAAAATATTTTTTTTTAATTTTACTATATTGATATCCGACAAAAAACAAGGAACCAATGCTGTTTCTGAGAAAACAGAATATCTACCACCGATATATTTTCGATGGAAAATAATCTTTATCTTAAGTTTTTGAGCAAAGGAGCTTAGAAAACTTCTTTTATTTTCAGTAATTATAAGAGAGTTTTTTTGATTAAAGTTTGCTTTATTTTTTAGAGAATTTATAACAGATAAAACTTCAAGAGTATTTCCAGATTTTGATATTATTATAAACAAAGAATTTTCTAAATTTTTTATTTTGTTTAATTTATTTATTTGATTGACTTCAAGATTATTTACAAAAATTAATTCCTTTTTTGTTTTTTTTTTCAAAAAAAAATTTATTGCTTGTGCTCCTAATATTGATCCACCTAAACCAATAGTTATTATTCTTTTGAATTTTTTATATCTTGTCAATTCATTTAAATTAAAATTCAATTTAAATTCTCTAGAAAAAGAATTAAATATATTTTGATCTTTTTTAATATTATCTTTCGTTTTTTCAATTAAGTAGTTTAAGAATTTTTTATTTTGATTTTTAAAATTTTTAAATTTATCAACTGGTACGAAACTCTCAAAATAAATATTTTTATATATGGACATTAGTTCCTTTTCATTTCTTCAAGAAAAATATTTTCTAACTCTGATTTTTCCTCAGACTGACCGCCCTCACTAGCTTTCTCTAAAATATTTTCTTTTCTTTTTTTGGTTTCTTTTTTTGAACCTGGTTTTGGTAATTCACCCATTTTTGGTGGTAAAGACAATGGACCTCTTTTTTCAATTAAAAATTCATCTGTTGTTCGTGTTTTCTCATTTCTTAAAGCTTTGCCGGCTTCACTAAAAGTTCCGCACGATACTAAAAAAATAAATAAGAGTAGATATTTAATTTTCATTATTTTGTTTATACATAAGTTCATTTATTATCATGAATATAATACCTAATGTTATAAAAATGTCAGCAATGTTAAAAGTAAACCAATGAAAGTCTTGAATGTGGAAATCTAAAAAATCGGGCACAGCCTTATAAATAATTCTATCATAAAAATTTCCTACCGCACCGCCTATTATAAATGAGAAAAATATCTTTTCACTAGTTTTAGATTTAAACATAAAATAAAACAAAACCATTATTATTACAAATATTAAACTTGATAGCATGTTGTAATATATTCCAGCGTTTAGACTAAAAAAACCAAAACCTATTCCTGTATTAAAAACTAAATTTAAATTAAAATAATTATTAATAAATAAATATTTTTCATTTTCTAAAAGGTCTATAATTAAGTTTTTTGAATATCTGTCTAAAATAAAAATAGTTGATATAATTATTAAAAAGTAAATGTTTTCTTTTATTAATATTTTGCTTTTTATTTCATTTAAACTAGTCAGAATAATTATTACCTATTTTATTGGACAATTTTTTCTACCACATTTATTTTCTAAAATTTTCCAACACCTTTCACATTTTTTTCCATCCGCTTTATTTACTTTAATTTCAATTTTATCTGCATCTGATAATTTTTTGTCTGCCCTAGAAACAATAAAGTACTCAGCTAAGTCTAAATTATTAAATAATTCCAATTTTTCTTTATTAGCACTAAGTTTAATCTCTGCCTCTAAACTGGAACCTATTTCTTTGCTAATTCTTTTTTCCTCTATAGCAATATTTGCTAACTGTTTAATTTTAAACAACTCCGACCATTTATTGTTTAAAGTATCATTTTTCCAATTATCTGGTATTTTTACGAAATCATTTTCATGTATACTTTCATTTTTGTTATTAACTAAACTGTATATTTCCTCGGTTGTAAAAACTAATATTGGCGCAAACCACTTCAGTAAGCTCTCTAAAATTATGTTTAAAACAATTACGCAATTTATTCTTTTTTTTGAATTTAGATCATCACAGTAAAGGACATCTTTTCTTATATCGAAATAGAAAGAAGAAAGATCAAGCGTACAGAAATTTAGTAGTTCTTTATACAATCTATGAAAATTGTAGTTTTTGAGGTTTTCAGTCACAGAATTATGTATTACGGACAACTTGTGTAATATAAATTGTTCAAGCTCGTCAAACTCGTTTAAATTAATTTTTTCAAATTTTTGTTTTTCAAAATTATCTTTTAAATTTCCTAACATAAACCGAAAAGTATTTCTGATTTTTCTATAAGACTCTGCATGTTGTATTAAAATATTTTTATCTATTCTTAAATCTTCAGAATAGTCTGATGCACAAGCCCATACCCTAAGTATATCTGCACCATAATTTTTTAAAATATCCTCTGGTGCAATAACATTTCCTGTTGATTTAGACATTTTCATACCTTTCCCATCAACAACAAAACCGTGAGAGAGGATGCTTTTAAAAGGGGCCTTACCTCTAGTCCCACAAGACTCTAATAAAGAAGAATGAAACCACCCTCTATGCTGGTCGGATCCTTCTAAATACATATCTGCGGGCCATTTCAAATCTTTTCTTTTTTCTAATACAAAGCTATGCGTTGAACCACTATCAAACCAAACTTCAACAATATCATTTAGTTTTTCGTAATCATTAGGGTCGTAATTATCACCTAAAAAAACTTTCGGGTCATCTGTAAACCAACAATCTGATCCTTGCTTTTCGTATATTAAAGCTATCCTATCTATTACTTTTTGATCTCTAAGTGGTTCTTTGGTTTTTTTATTTATGAAAATTGGTAATGGAACTCCCCATACCCTTTGTCTAGAAACACACCAATCTGGTCTTCCTTCTATCATGGACAATAGTCTATCTTTTCCTTTTTTTGGATAAAAGTTAGTTTCATTAATTGATTTAATAGCCTTTTTTCTAAGATCATTTTTCTGCATAGAGATAAACCATTGTGGTGTGGCTCTGTAGATAAGTGGCGCTTTAGATCTCCATGAGTGCGGATAAGAATGGTTAAGCTTGTCATTTTTTAGTAATTTTTTTTGTTCTTTTAATTTTTCTATAACAATATTATCCGCTTTGAAAACATGTATCTTTTCAAAATAAGGAATTTCTTTAGTATAAAGTCCTGAATCGTCTACGGTATAAAGAGAAGGTATATTATTTTTTAAACATAGATTAAAATCATCTGGGCCGTGGCTGGGTGCGCAGTGTACAATTCCTGTTCCCTGCTCAAGATTAACAAATTGTGCATCCAACATAGGAACATCATAGTCGAATTTCAGATTTAAAAATGGGTGACTGCATATTGTTTTATGAAACTCTAAACCTTTGAAAGTTTTTAATTCTTTGTAATTTTCAATTCCACAAGCATTTACAATTTCTTTTACTAAATTTGTTGCAACTACAATTTTTTTTTCTTTAAAATTTTGTAGATTATTTATTTCTAATATCGAATAATCAATATTGCTATTAAAAGCTAAAGCTTTATTTGCTGGTATTGTCCATGGAGTTGTTGTCCATATAACTATGCTAGTATCTTTTAAAAAATCTTTATCTGTTTTTTTAACCTTAAAACCAACATATATTGTATTAGAGGTATGACTCATATATTCTACCTCTGCATCAGCTAACGCAGTTTTTTCCACTGTAGACCAAAGTACTGGTTTAAACCCCTGATACAAACTTTTATCTAAAAGAAATTTTCCTAATTCTCTTACTATTTGTGCTTCTGCCTCATAACTCATTGTGGAG
Source organism: uncultured Pelagibacteraceae bacterium (assembly GCA_902605645.1). Lineage (GTDB taxonomy): Bacteria > Pseudomonadota > Alphaproteobacteria > Pelagibacterales > Pelagibacteraceae > Pelagilacustribacter. Next base: position 95,114 of record CACLDE010000001.1, read on the forward strand.
TAGTAATTATCAAAATCTCCAACAACTCCTAATCTTTTAAACTCTTTTATATGAACATCGATCCAACTTTCAGCAAATTCTCTACACTCTTGTCTAAAATGTTTAATAGGTATTTCGTCTTTGTTTTTTTTCTTTTTTTTATATTGTTCTTCAATTTTCCACTCAATTGGGAGTCCGTGACAATCCCAACCAGGGACATAAATAGAGTCTTTACCATTCATTTGATGAAATCTCGTTATCATATCTTTTAAAATTTTATTTAAAGCAGTCCCCATATGTATATGGCCATTGGCATAAGGAGGTCCATCGTGAAGAATGAATTTTTCTCTTCCTTTAGATTTTATTCTTAACTTTTTATAAAGATCAATTTTTTCCCAGTGTTGAATAATATCTGGCTCTTTTTTTGGTAAATTTGCTTTCATCGAAAAAGCCGTTTTAGGAAGCTGTAAACTTTCTTTAGACATTTTATTTAGCTTGTTTTATATCTTTTTTAATTTGATTTTTTAATTCTATTATATTGTTAAATTTTTTTTCAGGTCTAATAAATTTATTAAATACCACATTGAGATTTTTATTATATAGGTTTTTTTTAATTCCAAAAATATTTACCTCTAATAAAAGTTTTTTTCCATTAAATGTTGGTCTATAACCAATGTTTGCAATACCTTTTTTATATATATTATTGATTTTTACATTTACAGCGTAAACACCGAATTTGGGTATTATGTATTTTTTTAATAAAATATTACAAGTGGGGAAGCCGATTTTCCTACCTCTTTGAGATCCTTTAATAACTTTGCCAATAATTTCCCATTTTCTATTTAGTAAGTGATTAGCTTTTGTAATTTTACCGCTTTTTAATAATTTTCTAATTATTGTTGAAGAAATAGTTTTATTACTTATCGTTAACGGAGGTGTTATAATAGTTTTGTAAAAAAATTTTTTTTCAAATTTCTTTAATTTAGAGACGTCACCTTTTCTTTTATTTCCAAATTTAAAATTTTTGCTCACATATAGATACTTACATTTGATCCTTTGAAATAATATTTTATAAATAAAATCTTTATAACTTAATTTTGAAAATTTTTTATTAAATTTTTGAATAATTACAAAGTCTAATTTTTCTTTTTTAAGATTTGAAATTTTTTGAGACAATATATCTAATCTATGATTTAGAATTTTTTTGTTAAAAAACATTACCGGAACTGGTTCAAAAGTTAAAAGACCGAACTTTTTTTTCATTTTTTTTGCTTTTTTATAGGCCTCGTTTAAAACTTTTTTATGGCCAACATGTATTCCATCAAAATTTCCAATAGCAATTACTGAGTTTTTATAATTTTTACCTATGGATGTATTTTTAAATATTTTCATTTACCAATATAATTTTTCTTGTATAAAATTTGTTTCAACATTATATTTTTTTAAAATATTGTTTAAATTATCAAGTCCTGTAATTTCATTTTTGTGAACTCCATCTGTTATAAAAAGGGAGTCTTGTTTTATCAAATTTGCTCCTTTAATATCAGTTCTTAAATTATCTCCGATTATTAAAGCTTTGTCTTTTTCTTTTAATATTGAATTATAAATTTCTTTATGTGGTTTGCCAAAATAAACTACCTCTCCGCCTAACGTTTCAAATAATTTAGCAATACTTCCAGCACAATATTCTTGGGTATTGCCTCTATCTACAATTAAATCAGGATTTGTACAGATCATTTTTTTATCTGTACTGTTTTCTAGTAATTTTTCATAAAAATTTAATTTATCCATTTCGCTATCGTATAGACCTGTGCATAAAATATAATCACATTTTTTAAGTTCTGTTTTGTAATTTTCTAAACCTTCAAAAATTTTACTATCTCTTTCAGGACCTAAATGAAAAAAAAATTTACCATAATTGAAATTTTTAATTGAATTTATAGCAGCTTCGCCTGATGTGAGTATGTTATTCAAAAATTTTTCATGTATTTGCATTTTTTCAATTAGAAATTTTCTTACATCGTTTACTGGCCTAGGAGCATTTGATAAAAAGATAAAATTTTTTTCGTTATTATATAGTTCTTCAATCGTTTTCATCGCTCCTTCATATGGTTTAACCCCATTATGGACTACTCCCCAAAGATCGATTATGAAATGGTTGTAATTATTAAAAATGTCCTTTAAATGATCTAGTTTTTTCAAATTAAATTGTCCTTTAAATACCTTATAAAAAAGTTAATAAAATATAGCAATATCAAGACTTTTAGCAAAATTATGTCTTCTTCTCTTGAAATTTCAATAAAACTCACCATATGAGCTCTTACAAACAGGAGATTAAAATGAAATTTAGACCTTTACACGACCGAGTTTTAATAAAAGTACTAGACAGCGAGGAAAAAACTGCTGGAGGTATAATAATTCCAGATACTGCAAAAGAGAAACCCCAAGAAGGTGAAGTTGTAGCTGTTGGACCAGGATCAAAAAATGAAGATGGAAAACTAACGCCAATGGATGTTAAAGTTGGTGATATCGTTTTATTTGGAAAATGGTCAGGAACAGAAGTAAAAATTGACGGAAAAGAATATAACATTATGAAAGAGTCAGACATAATGGGAATTTCAAAAGGTAAAAAATAATCTAAATAAAGGGAGAAAAAAATGGCAAAAATAATTAAATTTGACACTGAAGCAAGATCAAAAATGATGACAGGTGTAAATACTTTAGCTAACGCAGTTAAAGTGACTTTGGGTCCAAAAGGACGAAATGTAGTAATGGATAAATCTTACGGTGCCCCAAGGACTACAAAAGATGGTGTCTCTGTTGCAAAGGAAATTGAATTAGAAGACAAGTTTGAAAACATGGGCGCACAGATGGTTAAGGAAGTCGCTAGCAAAACCAATGATAATGCTGGTGACGGAACTACAACAGCCACTATTCTTACGCAGTCAATAGTCAATGAAGGTTTGAAGTATGTTACTGCAGGAATGAATCCAATGGATATCAAAAGAGGTATCGATAAAGCTGTTGAGCATGTAATTAACAAATTAAAATCATCTTCAAAAAAAGTTAAAGCTAATGAGGAAGTTGCTCAAGTAGGAACTATTTCAGCTAATGGTGAAAAATCTATTGGTGATATGATATCAAAAGCTATGCAGAAAGTTGGTAACGAAGGAGTTATTACAGTCGAAGAGGCTAAAGGAGTAGAAACTGAGCTAGATGTAGTTGAAGGTATGCAGTTTGACCGTGGATATTTGTCTCCTTATTTTGTGACTAATACCGAAAAAATGACAACTGAATTAGAAAATCCCTTAGTTCTTTTAGTAGAAAAGAAATTAACTAATCTTCAACCCATGGTTCCACTTTTAGAATCTGTTGTTCAGGCTAATAGACCATTAATGATTATTTCTGAGGATGTTGAGGGTGAAGCTCTTGCAACTTTAGTTGTAAATAAATTACGGGGTGGTTTAAAAGTAGTGGCGGTAAAAGCACCAGGATTTGGTGATAGAAGAAAAGCCATGTTAGAAGATATAGCGATATTAACTGGCGGACAAGTGATATCTGAAGATCTTGGTATTAAGATTGAGAATGTTAAAATTGGAGATCTAGGATCTTGTAAAAAAGTTAAAATTGATAAAGAAAACAGTACAATAGTTGCAGGTGAGGGAAAAAAATCTGACATCGAAGCTAGATGCAATCAAATTAGATCAGAGATCAGTGAAACTACATCTGACTATGACAAGGAAAAATTACAAGAAAGATTAGCTAAACTTGCTGGTGGTGTTGCCGTAATTAAAGTGGGTGGTGCGACTGAAGTTGAAGTTAAAGAGAGAAAAGATAGAGTTGAAGACGCTCTTAATGCAACAAGAGCTGCTGTTGAAGAAGGTGTGGTAATCGGTGGTGGATGTGCTCTACTTTACGCAGCTCAAGATTTAGATAGTCTAAAAATAAAAGGTGATGACCAAAAAGCTGGTGTAGATATAGTAAAAAAAGCTCTACAAGCTCCAGTAAGACAAATCACTGCAAATGCAGGTGTCGATGGTTCTGTGGTTGTTGGAAAACTTTTGGAAGGTAAAAAATCTTCTCAAGGTTTTGATGCCCAAAATGAGGAATATGTTGATATGTTTGCAAAAGGAATAATTGATCCTACAAAGGTAGTTAGATCTGCTCTTCAAGATGCTGCATCAATTGCAGGTTTACTAATAACAACTGAAGCAATGATTGCAGATAAACCAGAGGAAAAAGACTCAACTCCAGCTATGCCCCCAATGGGTGGCGGTATGGGTGGTATGGGTGGAATGGGTGGAATGGGAATGTAATCTCAAAAACCCAACTCAAAAATTCAAAAACGTCGGAGAAATCAAACACTCTGGCGTTTTTTTTTGTTTTAAGTTTTCAATGCCTGTTGCTTCTCAATTTTCGTCTTAATTTAGAGAAGATGATACGCTCTACATACTTTTGATTAGCAATTACTTCTAATGGTGTTCCAGAATTATATCTGTTTGAAATGCACGTGTGTACGCAAAAAGAAGAGGAATAAAGATGTGTTGCGTAAAGATTTAATAGTTAAAGTTTATATAATTATTCTTTAATACCAATAACTATGTAAATAAATCTCTTGTACTTATTATTAACTAATTTAAATTTATGAGAGTAGTTAGTTGCTTTGTCTAAAAAAAAGTAAGTTTTAAATCCATTTTTTTTAAATTTATTTTCAATATTTTGAAAAGAGAATTGATTACAATTGTATGGTAATATTTGATTTTTAAATTTATGTGATACTGTATTATGTGGTTTAGTACCAAAGTAAGTTCTAATACATACAATTTTTTTTGTAGAACTAATTACATTATTTAAAAGTTTTATTGGATTATCTACGTGCTCTAGTACCGCAGACATAATTGAAAAATCTGTTTTAAGTAACTTCATATTTTCACAATTGCCAACTTTATATTTTTTTTTAAGTTCTGGAAACTTTGTTAGTCCTAATTTAATGAAATTTTCATCAATATCATAACCAAAATAATTAGTTTTTATTTTTCTTAATTTTAATTCTTTGTAAAATTGAAAATAATTACAACCTATATCTTTGATTGATTTGATTTTATAATTTTGAATAAAGTCTATTACTTGATTACACCAAATTAAATTAACTGTGTTTAATCTTTTTTCATAAACAGCAAATTGATTTTTAATTGTTTTTGATGTGTGAGTAGGCAAATGTTTAGGTTTTTTTTATTTAGAGTAATAAATTTAATTTTTCAAGTATGACATTATTACATATGATAATAATTTGAAAGTACTTATAAAATTGAATATTGATTATTCAATGTCTATTGCTCAAATCGCCAACAAAACCTTAGCTTTTTTACTTTGGAATGCGAATGTAATAGGTTTTCATCAAAAAAAAGCTCTTAAAACATACACTAAACAAGATTAGATCATCGAGAAGAAATTTCCGAGGATTTTTTGTTGGTTTCTGGTAAACTGCTTTATGAAGTTAAAATTTGAATTTTTTAAAACTTTTCCAAAAATTTTTACAAGATTTTTTAAATCTCTTTATAAGCACAAATTAGACTACAACCTATCAGAATTAATCTCTAAAGGTTTAGATATCAATGTAATATATGACATTGGAGCTTATCACGGTGAATGGAGTAAAAGTTTAAGTAAAACTTCTTTAAAAAAAAGTGATTTTATTTTATTTGAGGCTAATCAAACAAATAGTGAATATCTTAATAAATCAAAATTTAAATATTTCATTGGTGTCCTCTCCAATGAAAAAAAAAAAGTAAATTTTTATTCCAGAAAATTAACAGGTGATTCATATTATAAAGAACAAACTTCTGGATATGATAAAAATTTAAAACCAGAAACAATTACAACTATTACATTAGATGAGATTATTAAAAAAGAAAATTTAAAACTACCAAATTTAATAAAAATAGATACTCAGGGTAGCGAAATCGATATTTTAAAAGGAGCAAAAAATGCCACAACACATTGTGATCTAATATATTTAGAAACTCCAATAATAGAATATAATTTGAATTCCCCTAATCTCAATGAATGTGTTGATTACTTAAAGTCTTTAAATTTTGTTCCATTTGATATTTGTGATGTTCATTACTTCGATAAAATGTTAATTCAAATTGATATTCTTTATATAAAAAAAACAAAGTTCCTAGAAATATTTCCTGGTGGAAAATCATCAAATTTTTTAAAATAATTTAGAAATCTGTTTGTCGTACTTTTTTTCTTGTAAAAGCAAAAACTTTCTATAAGATTTAAATTTTTCTAATTCTTTTGGAAAATACTGAAATATCAGATCAATTTTTTCTCTAATTTTTACGTGATTTTCTCTCTTTTCTAAAAACTTAAATTCTTCTGCAATTGGCACATCTTTGTAAAATGCAGCACTTCCCTCTCTATTAGTAATTATACAATTTTTAAGTAATGCGGCTTCCCTAGGTAGACGATCTTGACCTGGATGAAACCCAAAATCCATGTAAATTTTGCTCTTTGAAAGAAGTTTTATTAATTGCTTTAAATTGTATCCTATAACAGGAATAAATTTTATATCTGGATTGAGTTTTACAAATCTGTCAAAAAAAGCAGAGCTTTTACGAGGATTAAAGCAGATGATATTTTTTTTATTTTTAAGAGATATTTTTTTACCTGCTTTTATGTACTCTGAGTTAATTGAGTCCGAAAGATAAGTAGAATTTATATTTTTACTTTTTAAAGTAATATACTGATAATATGAATGAGCTAAGTTTATATTAATATTACTAATTTTAAATACATTATAAAATGGAATATTTAAATAAATTAATTTTAAATATTTAAACAGACTTAAATTTTTAAATTGAAAAAATAATAGTTGATTAATTATTTTAATTATTTTGTGAGGTATTTTAATCAATGACCTCATGATTGAATGATTTTTATAAATAAATCTATGATATAAGTAGAAATCAACACTCAGCCACCACAATCCCTTTTGAATATTTTTATATTTTTTTGAAATCTCAACCGCTGGATAATATTCAGGAATTATTAAAATATTTTTTTTAAAGTCTAAAATTTTTTTTTTAAATGGAATTTTTAAAGAACGATAATTTTTATGTATTGGGTTTTTTAAATTTGTCGGAAAATAATACATGTGGACTTTTTTTTTAAACTTTTTTTTTAACTTGTATGCTAGTTGATGAAGACACATTGGGCCACCTGTGTCTATATTTGCGGGACAAATAACAAAAATTTCAGAGTTTTTATACAATTTAAACTTCATAAACTATTTTATTATATTTGATATTGAATTTAAGTTTAAATTTTTATTTTTAGAAATAAACAGACATGCAGACGACTTCAAAATTAATCCATCTTTTAATACCCTTAAATCGTTATCTTGTAACGTTTTTCCTGTTGAGGTAATATCTGTAATTATCTCAGCAGATCCGATAAAAGGATAAGTTTCTGTAGCCCCTAAGCTTGTTATCAATTTATATTGTGTAACTCCCTTAGAAATTAAAAAATTATTTGTTAAATTTGGATATTTTGTTGCTACTCTAAGCCTTCTATTTTTTTTTGATCTTATATTAAAAGCCACCTCTTCTAGATCAGCGATAGTTTGAACATCTATCCAATCATCTGGTACGGCAACAACTAAATTTGCATAACCAAAATCAAGTTTTTTTTTAATTAAAATTTTATCTTTAATGTTTTTTTCGGACTCATTTAATAAGTCCAAGCCCGATATACCAAGATCTAAAGTTCCATCGCCTAGTCTTTGTATAATTTCTTTAGCATGTAGATAGATAATTTTGATATTCGGTTTATTCTGAATAGAGGCAAAATAATTTCTTTCTTTAGAACTGTTTAAAATTTTTAATTCTCTTCTATTAAAAAAATCTAAGGATTTATCCTTTAACCTTCCTTTGCTCGGTAAACCTATAGTAATTATATTTTTCATAATATTAAATATTGTTTAAATTTATTGCTGCCCCAACCGCTGGTATGTTTTTTTTTGCACCTAAGCTCTTCAATAAATCATCGTATCGACCACCTCTTGCAAATTCTTTTTTTGCTATAAATATCTCAAAAACAATACCTGTATAATACTCAATGTCTCTTCCAAAATCTGCGATGAAATTTACTTTTTGCTTAATTTTTTTCAGATTGTTGATTGATTTTATTTCTTTAAACAAATTTTTTGAAAGATTATTTTTTTTAACAAATTCTAATAATCTTTGGTCTAATTCTGATAGTTTACAATTTATTTTAAGAAACGATCTTATGATTTTTACTATTTTTTTTCCCTCATTAAATGATCTCGGGTCTTTAATCTTTTTATCAAATCTTTTAAGAATTTCTGAGATAGATCTTCCTGCTATAGTTCTTTTTTGATCCATTGTTCTCATTTCATAAAATCTTTTTTTATCTGTATTAAAAGCAACTGAGTCAAAATCTGAGTTTTTTTCTAATCTTTGAAGTAATTCTTCAAAATATTTAGGCCGCCAAAAGTGTCTAATTAATCTAAGCTTCCATCTTTCCGGCATATCTAAAGAGTAAATTAATTTTTTAAAAAGACTAACATCTCCTACTTTTACTAAAATTTTTTTACTCTTTATGCTCTTTGCGCAATTTAAAATAGTTTGTATTACTTTAATTTCATCTTTAGTTTGATTTTTTGATCCTAAAATTTCAATTCCAAGCTGATCATTAATGAAATCTAATCCATTATTTCCGGATCTTCTATAAGCTTGTCCTGAATAATAAATTTTAGAGTTTGATTTTTTTTCTAAAAATTTAATACATGATGCCACTGTTAAATCAGGTCTAAGGCACATTAATTTTCCGTCCTCGTTTTCAAATGTTAGCATTGATCTTTTAAAATTTTCACCTGATCTTTGAATGATGTATTCTGAGTCTAATAATATGTCTGGTTCTGATAAAATAAAACCATTGCTTTTAAAAGTTTTTATGATCCGTTCAGATAATTTTTTTGATTTCATTTGCTATATCTTCAATTAATATTGATATCTCTTTGCCGGATTTTAAATCTTTTATAGTTGGTTTGCCCAATTTTATTTCATTTTCTCCATAAAGAATAACTGCTGGCGCATTAATTTTATTGGCGTATTCCATTTGTTTTTTTAACTTGCTTTCCCCGGGATAAATTTCTGCACTTATTTCTGCATCACGAAGAATATTTTGTAAACTTATGTACTCTTTCATTGATTTTTTATCAAAGACGCATATGACAACAGGTCTTAATTGTTTAATTTTAAATTCTTTTTTTTGTATTAAAGCATAAACTAGTCGATCTAAACCAACTGATATTCCTGTTGCTGGAGCATCATAATTCCCAAAATTATTTACCAGGTTATCGTATCTCCCCCCGCCACCTATTGAACCAAATTGAATAGCTTTTCCTTTTTCATTTTTTACATCAAATTTTAAATTAACCTCAAATATTGGACCAGTATAATATTCAAGACCTCTGATGACTGATGGATCAAATTGAAAATTATCAAAGTTATAATTTTTAAATATCTCAAAAATTTCTTTTAAGTCTTCAGTTTCAGGCGTTGTCTTTTTTAGTTCCTTTTCTATTAAATCAATATTTTTTGTTGTTAAATCTGCTCCTCTTGTAAAATCACCAGATTTATCTTTTCGTCCTTTCCCTAATAGCTTTTTTACTTCTTCCCAGCCTAATCGGTCTATTTTGTCTAAAGCTCTTAGAGCAGTTAGTCGTTGTTCGTTATTATCTGTATTTATTTTTTTGAATAGATCATCTGTAATTTTTCTTGATGAAATTTTAATAATATATTCTTTTTTATTTAAACCACATTTTTCAAGGATTTCAGAAATTAATATACATAACTCAGCATCAGCTTGTAAATTTTTAGTGCCTACAAAATCTGCATCGAATTGCAAAAACTCTCTAAATCTACCTGGTCCTGGTTTTTCATTTCTCCACACTGTTCCAAGTTGATATCTTTTAAAAGGTTTTGGGATTTCCAAATAATTTTTAGCAACGTACCGTGCTAATGGTGCCGTTAAATCATATCTAAGAGATAACCATTTTTTTTCATCCTTAAATGAAAAAACACCTTCGTCAGGCCTATCTTTGTCTGGTAAAAATTTTCCAATGCTGTCGCTATACTCAAAACTTGGAGTTTCGAGGTACTGAAAACCATACTTGATCATAACTTTCTTAATATTAGAAATTATAAAATCACGTACGAGTAATTCTTTTTCTTGTCTGTCAACAAATCCTAACGGAATTTCTTTTAAGGGTTTGTTTTTTTTATCTTTCGTCATTTTTTGGTACAGCAGGGTGGATTCGAACCACCGACCCCTAGTTCCACAAACTAGTGCTCTAACCAACTGAGCTACTGCTGCATAACTCCTTTTTATATTAATTATTGATAAATTTGTATTTTAAAATATGTAATGATTTTAGCTAAGCAATAGCCTAGCATGCATTCTGTGAGAATGTGAATAAAACTGAAATGTATTTTTACTATTCATTACTGTCTATTTAAGAAATAAATGTGTCTTTTTCAAGAACTAATTAACGGGACATTAGCCAAAAGCTTCAGTCCCGCTAATTTATGATTTGGAAAATTTAGAATTAAGATGTTTTCTGCAATTTAACTGCAGCAGGACCTTTTTCCGTGCTCTCCACTTCAAACGTTAATTCATCACCTTCATTTAAATATTTTAAACCAGCTTCTCTAACAGCTGAAGAGTGAACGAACACGTCTTTTTCTTTGTCTTCTCTTTCAATGAAACCATAACCTTTAGTACCATTGAACCACTTTACTTTACCTTTTAGTGTACTCATTGTGTTTACTTATCCTTGTTTGTTTAACTAATGTTAGTATAATTACTAACTTTGCATCTTTAATAGATTTAATTTTAAATTGTCAAGATTTGATTACCTTAAAATTGTTATTTATTTGAAAAAATTGCAATTTTACAACAAAATTTAATAAAGCAATGCAAAAATTGAGGCAATAATAGCCAGGCTTAGAGCAAATAAGATATATTTATTTATAGTTAAAATTCTTTTAAATTTTAAAGTTATCGGCTCTTTATACTCTAATCCAGTTTCTCCGTTAACAGACATTTTAGCAAATCCTCCTCCTCTTCCAATTTTGAGAAATTTGTTTTTTCTATGATCAAAAATTTCTTCAGGTCTCATGCTTTCAAAATAATTAATATTTTCTAAGATAGTACTTTTTAAGTTGTGAGCAATTTCATCGTGGTTTCTGTGAGCTCCCCCTAAAGGTTCTGATATTATATCATCTATAACTCCAAGTTTTAATAAATCTTGTGCTGAAAGTTTCATTGCTTCTGCAGCTTCTAAAGATTTACCTGGATCTCTCCATAGGATAGATGCACACCCCTCAGGAGATATTACCGAATAAATTGAATTTTCTAACATGATAACTTTATTGGATGAAGCTAAAGCGATAGCACCTCCAGAACCTCCTTCACCAATTATTACCGAAATATTAGGGACCTTAAGTGACATACAACATTCAATTGAATGAGCAATTGCTGATGCTTGTCCTCTTTGTTCAGCGCCTATTCCAGGATAAGCGCCTGGTGTATCTATAAAAGTAATTATTGGAATTTTAAATCTGTCTGCCAACTTCATTAATCTAATACATTTTCTATAACCTTCTGGGCTCATCATACCAAAATTTTTTTCAATTCTTGTATTTAAATCCTCACCTTTCTCTTGACCTATTACTAAAACAGATTTTTCATTAATTAAACCAAAACCAGTTGTAACAGATTGATCATCTCCAAAATATCTATCACCAGCAAGAGGAGTGAAATTATTAAATATTTTTCTTATGTAAAAACTTGCTCTTGGTCTATCTTCATGTCTTGCAACTTGAGTTTTTTGCCAACTATTCAGGTTGGCGTAAATACTTTTTAACTTGGAATTAATTTGATCTTGAGTTGATTTGATTTTATTTGTGTCTACCTCTGAAATACTCTGATTACCAGGATTTTTGAGCAGTTCCATCTCATCTTCTAGAGTTTTAATATCTTTTTCAAATTCTAGATAATTTTTCATAAGTGATTTCTATAATAATTTATTGAGTAATAGAATTAAAATAAGTCAATAAATTGTCAATAAACTGAGAGCAATTATCATTTGACTTTGAAGTTTTACTAGGAGAAAATATTAAAAAAAACGGGAGAGACTACTTGATTGTAGCGCCGAAGGAGCAACCACCCCGGAAACTCTCAGGCAAAAGGACCGTAAAAGTAAAATTCTGGAAAGAGACAAGTTCTCACCGAAGGAGTAAATCTCTCAGGTACCGATACAGATGGGGTAAGATTGGTGCTATATGAAATTTATTAGTCAAAACGATTTAAAAATAAACCAGACTTTATTTGATTTTATAAATAAAGAGGTGCTACCTGGTACAGACATAAAACAAGATAATTTCTGGGATAAATTTGCAAAAGTAGTTCATGAATTAGCTCCCATAAACAAAAAACTTATTGAAAAAAGAGAAAAAATACAAAAAAAGATTGACGACTGGCACTTAAGTAATTCAAAAGAAAAATTTGATAAAAATAAATATACTCAATTTCTTAAATCAATTTCTTACATTGTTGAGGAAGGGGATGATTTTAAAATTAGTACTTCAAATGTTGATGAGGAAATTGCAAAAATTGCAGGTCCACAACTTGTTGTTCCGGTAGATAATGCTAGATACGCATTAAACGCGGCTAATGCACGTTGGGGAAGCTTATATGACTCCCTCTATGGAACAGACGTAATTCCTGGTGAAAAGGGTAATTCATTTAATAAAGATCGTGCAGATAAAGTAATAGCATATGTAAGAGATTTTCTTGATGAAATTTTTTCATTAAAAAAAGACAGTTGGAAAAATATAGATAAAATTGAAGTTGAAAATAACAAATTAATTTTGAATATTAACAAAGAAAAAATTAATTTAAAAAATGAAAATCAATTTGTAGGTTTTAATGGTGATAAATCATCTCCAACTTCCATATTATTGAAAAATAACAACCTTCATTTTGATATAATTATTAATCCTAATAGTCCAATTGGAAAAGATGATAAAGCGAATATATCTGACTTTATAGTAGAGTCAGCTATATCAACAATTGTGGATAATGAGGACTCAGTGGCAGCAGTTGATGGAGAAGATAAAGTAAACTGTTATAGAAATTGGTTAGGTTTAATGAAAGGAGACTTAACTGCAGATATGGAAAAAGATGGTAAGAAATTTGTTCGTAAATTAAATCCAAACAGAACTTATTTATCAAAAGAAGGAAAAAAAATAACATTACATGGCAGAGCATTGCTACTTAATCGTAATGTAGGTCATTTAATGACTAGTCCTGCAATAATACTAAAAGATGGTTCTGAAATTCCTGAGGGGATTATGGATGCGTTTGTATCTACAATGTGTGCTTTACACGATTTTAAAAATAAAAATAACTCAAGAACTGGTTCTATTTATATAGTCAAACCTAAAATGCATGGGCCAGAGGAAGTTGCATTTACAGACAAATTGTTTGGTAACGTAGAAGAAACATTGGGTTTAGAAAAATATACTATGAAAGTGGGAATAATGGATGAAGAGAGACGAACAACGGTTAATTTAAAAGAGTGTATTAGACAGGTAAAAAACAGAATTGTTTTTATTAATACTGGATTTTTAGATCGAACTGGTGATGAAATGCACACTTCATTTGAAGCAGGTCCAATGATTTTTAAAGGCGAAATGAAAAAATCAACTTGGTTGAACTCTTATGAGAATTGGAATGTTGATATTGGATTGAATTGTGGATTTTCAGGAAAAGCTCAAATTGGTAAAGGTATGTGGGCAATGCCAGACCAAATGGCAAATATGATGGAACAAAAAATTGGACATCCTAAATCAGGCGCAAACTGTGCTTGGGTTCCATCTCCAACTGCTGCAACTTTACACTCAATGCATTACCATAAAGTAGATGTTTTTAAGGAACAAGAAAAAATTAAATCTAGAAATAAAACAAATTTGGATAATCTTTTAGAAATACCAAGTGCTGATAGGCCTAATTGGTCTATTGAAGATATTAATCGTGAATTAGAAAATAATGCACAAGGTATACTTGGATATGTTGTAAGGTGGATTGACCATGGTGTAGGTTGTTCAAAAGTACCAGACATAAATAATGTAGGTTTAATGGAAGATAGAGCAACATTAAGAATTTCTTCTCAGCATATAGCTAACTGGCTTCATCATGGAATATGTACAAAAGATCAGGTTATGAAAGTAATGAAAAAAATGGCCACTATTGTTGATAATCAGAATGAAAAAGATCCTGCTTACAAAAGAAGTGGCAGGACTAATTATAATAAAATGTCTGATAACTTTGAAAATTCTATAGCCTTCTCAGCTGCTTGCGATTTAGTATTTAAAGGAAGAGTTCAACCATCTGGTTATACTGAACCCCTTTTGCATCAAAAAAGACTCGAGAGAAAAAAATCTTAATTTACTTATCTGTTACAGGAACTCTATTTTTAAAAGCTGAAAAAAGTGTGCCATCATCTAATTGTTCTATTTCGCCGCCAACTGGCAGTCCTTGAGCTAACTTTGTAATCTTAATTTTATCATTTTTAATTAAATCTTCTATATAATGGGCAGTAGTTTGTCCTTCTATTGTTGCGCTAGTTGCAATTATAACTTCTTTTAAATTATTTTTTTTTACCCTATTTATAAGTGATTGAACTAAAACATTTTTATTTTCTGAGTTATCTTGAGAATTTATGGTTCCACCAAGTATATGATAGTGGCCTTTGTAAATGTTTGCAGAATCAATTACCCACATGTCTGCTAAATTTTCTACAATACAAATTTTATCGTAATTAGTGTCTGTTTCACACAAACAGGTTTTTTCAACTATTTTTAAATTTCCACAATTAGAACATCTTATTACTTTTTTATAAACTCCGGCTAAAGATTTAGCTAAAGGTTTGATCATGTTTTCTTTATTATTTATAAGTTTTAAAATTATTCTTTTTGCAGATTTTGGTCCTAGGCCAGGAAGTTTTGAAAATTGTTTAATTAATTCCTCTATTTCAGTAATATTATTATCCATTATGAGGGGAATTTAAAATCAAAAGGTAAATTTATACCACCAGTAATTTTTGATATTTCTTCAGATGATTTTTTTTTTAAGTTTTCCTTAGCGTTGTTATAAGCTGCTATTATTAAATCATTAATAATTTCTTGACTTTCTTTTTTTGCATTTTCACTTATAAAAATAGATTTAAGCTCATAATCGCCTGTTAATATAACTTTAACTAAATTTCCTCCTGAAACTCCCTCAACTTGAATATTTTTAATTTCATCTTGAGCTTCTTTCATTTTTTGTTGCATTTGTTTAGCTTTTTGAAGCATGTCATTAAAGTCTGTCATTAATCATCGTCCTTTTGTACATTAATTAAGTCAGCATCATCAAATGTCTCAAGTAACATTTTTACTTTATCATTTTTTTTTGCTTCAGTAATTTGATTACTTTTTGACTCACTCTTTTTTTCAAATAGTGTTTTATCACCAATTTTTTTATTTAATGAAATGATCCATCTATCACCTGTCCAACTGTAAAGCTTTTCGGTCAGAATTTTAATAAAATTTTTGTTAAGTTTTTCGTTAAAACTTATATCAATAGTACCATTTCTAAAACTAACTAATTTTACATTTCTCTCTAAATCATATTTCAACTCAATTTCATTATCTTGATTAGCCAGTTTAACAACATCCTCAAAGGAATTAATCTTTGCTTTAATCGATTTTTCATTATTAAGTTTTGGTTCTTCAATTAAGTTATTTTTTACTTGATCTGTATTTTTAAGTTGGTTTTTTATTTTTAGAGGATTGTTTTCTTTGTAGTTATCTTCTTTTTTTGAAATTTCTTTTTTTTTATTGATAATACTTGTATTAACATCAGTTATCTCATCTGTTGTGAGAACTTTTACTCCTTTTAAATGTAGAAGTTGCATAACATACATTTCCAATGTTATTTCTTCATCATTAATTATTTTCAAATCATCTATTGTTTTAATAGTAAGTTGCCAAAAAAGACCAATATCTTCTATACTTATACCTTCGGAGATTTCGTTAATTAAATTTATTTCCTCTTCAGGTAATATTTTGTCATTTTCAATTGATCCTAAGCTTAATTTTCTATTTATTAGACTTAGAATTTCAAGTATATCATTTAAAAAATATTTTGCTTCAATCCCTTTTTCAAATAGTTCTTTTAAAATACTAATTGCATCTTTAGAGCTTCCTTTAAAAACTTCGTATAAAAGTTTGATGACTTTAGTCTTATCAGCTAATCCCAGCATACTTCTGATATCCTCATCATCAACATGGTTTTTTGAAGTAACACTTTGATAAGTAATTGCTCTGTCCAATAATGAGATACCGTCTCTCACAGATCCTTCGGAGACTTGCGCAATAATTCTTAGTGCTTTTGCAGAAATATTTCCTTGTTCTTTTTTTGCAATTTTTTCCAAATGATTGAAGATCTCACTTATACTTACTCTTTTTAAGTCGAATCTTTGACATCTTGAGAGAATAGTTACAGGAATTTTTTTTACCTCGGTGGTCGCTAATATGAACTTTAAACTTGGCGGTGGCTCTTCCAAAGTTTTTAATAGCCCATTGAATGCTTGTTTAGACAACATGTGAACTTCGTCTATAATAAATATTTTAAATTTTGCATTTGTTGGGCTGTATTTTGAATTTTCAATTAGCTCTCTTACATCATCTATCCCAGTTTTTGATGCTGCATCCATTTCCAAAACATCAATATGATTTGAATTTACAATTTCTTGACAGTGACAGTTTTCATTGGCTTCACACTTTTCCCCTTTTGTAAAATTTTTTGTACAGTTTAAGGCTTTAGCAATTAATCTTGCTGTTGTGGTTTTACCTACACCTCTTATTCCTGTGAGAAGATAAGCATTAGGAGTTTTTCCAAGGTTAATTGCATTAGTAATTGTTTTAGCCATTACTTCTTGTCCTATCAAATCTTTAAATTCTTGAGGTCTATATTTTAGTGCTAGAATTTTGTTTTTCATTTATTTAGAGGCAGGCAACAACCTGAATAGTTTTCACTACGGCTGCTTCTTTTCAGATCTGACCGGGTTAATGAAACATTCACCTGATGCCAACCTCAATTGATTATATCAAGATAATTTTGATTACTACAAGACTAGAATTATTTTTTGTGGACTAATTTTGCCTAAAATTTGATGCTTCATAAACGCCCAAAATATCTAAGCTTTCAGTATGAAAACCAAGTTCCTCCATAGCATTCTGAACAGGTTTCTCCTCTAGATGTCCCTCAAAGTCTAAATAAAAGTTAGTTTGTGCAAAAGTATTTTTTACAGAAAAACTCTCTAGTTTGGTCATATTAACTTGGTTAGTGGCGAATCCACCTAATGATTTATAAAGTGCTGCGGGTTCGCTTTTTAATCTAAAAGTACAAGTTGTAATATATTTTTTTCCCTTTGTATATTCTGGTTGTTGAACATTTTTACCCATTATTAAAAATCTTGTTACGTTTCCTTTCTCATCTTCAATATTTTCTTTTAGAATTTTTAGTTTATAAATTTTAGCTGAAAGTTTAGAAGCTATAGCAGCTATCGAATTATCATTTCCATCCGCAAGTTCTTTGGCTGAACCTGCGGTATCCGCTGAAATTATAGTTTTGTATTTATTTTCCATTATAATTTTTTGACATTGTCCTATTGCTTGAGAGTGACTTCTAACATATTTAATTTCTTCCAACTTAGTATTTTCTCTAGCCAAAAGATTGTGTTCTACTTTTTGAAAATGTTCAGCATGAATTTGTAATTTATACTTGGGTAAAAGATAGTGAATATCAGCTACTCTCCCAGCTAAAGAATTTTCGAGAGGTATTACTATCTTGAAGTCCTCATTTTCAAATGCTACCTTAAATGTTTCCTCAAAAGTTGAGCAAGTTTTAATTTCAGGATTTTCAAAGAGCTCGTTAACAGCAATGTGAGAATAAGCACCAAGCTCTCCCTGAAAAGCTACTTTACTTTTTTTCATATTTTCATTAACTCCTGAATATCTTGTAAATCTTTTTCGGTATCAACACTCAATGGAGAAGAAGATGTATAACCAACATGAATTTTCATATTATTTTCAAGCGCTCTAAGTTGTTCCAAATTTCTATTTAATTCCTTTTTAGTTCTTTTTAAACTTACATACCTTAATAGCGCTTCTTTAGTAAAGCCATAAATACCAATGTGATGATAGATATGTCCTTTTTTTACATTTTCTTCTGTTCTAAAAAAATCCACTGCTTCATCAAATTGATTATTCGATAAAACCTTTTTCGTCACAACCTTAACATTATTAATATTTTGCATTTCTTGGTTGTCTTGAAATTTACTTCCAAGAGTCGCAATGTCACATAATTGTTTCTTAATATAATTTGATAACAATTTAATTGACTCAGGTTTAATATTTGGCATATCTCCCTGTAAATTAATAATTGTTTGAGGTTCTCTTTTTAAAAATTTATCAAAGACCTCAAAAATCCTGTCGGTACCTGTTTGGTGATTTGAATTAGTTTTTACTGAAATACCTTTGACTGAAGCAATTAAATCGTTAATTTGCTCATTAGGCGATGCAATAATAACTTCTCCAACATTTGCATTTTTTGCAGCTTCATACACATGAAGTATCATTTCTTTATTGTTTATTTTTTTTAAAGGTTTATTGGGTAATCTGGTTGCTTCTAATCTAGTTGGAATAATAATAACGTTATCAGTCATAAATTTATGCGGCTAAAAAGACGCAAAAAAACATTTTAAATTGAAGTTTTTTATTAAAACTCATGTTATACGTTAGAAATACTTATCAAAGATATGGATAGTTTTGAAATAAATAAAATTATTGCCTCTATACTGCTTACAGCATTGATAATTATAGGTATTGGTAAATTAGTAGATATCCTTTTTTATGTGGAAAAACCTAAGCTGTCTGCTTACAAAGTGGAGGGAATTGATGAAAAAGTATCCGGCAAAGTATCTGTTAAAACCGCTGTTGTAGCTGAAGAAGTAGACATCAAGGCTCTATTAGCAATGGGCGATATGGCTCACGGTGAAAAGGTATTTAAAAAATGTTCCGCTTGTCACATGATTGCAGCAGATGGTAAAAATAAAATCGGGCCCAATCTTTGGGGTGTAATAGGCAGAACAGCAGGCGTAATAGACGATTATAATTATTCAAAAGCTATGAAAGCTTATGCAAAAGAGTGGACTTTTGAAGAAATGAATTCATATTTAATTAAACCACAAGCTTATATCAAAGGAACTAAAATGGCTTTTGCAGGATTAAGAAAAGAAAAAGATAGGGCTTCAGTAATTTTGTATATGAACTCAAAGAGTGCAAGTCCAAAAGCGATACCTTAGGCTAAACACCAATTAATAATACTTTTTTGTGCGTGAACTCTATTATAGGCTTGTTGCCAAACAACTGATTTATTTCCATCTATAATATCGTCAGCTACTTCTTCACCTCTACCAACAGGTAGACAGTGCATAAATATACAATCAGTTTTAGCAAGTTTAAAAAGTTTTTTATTTACTTGATAGTCTTTTAAAGATTTCTTTTTTGCTTTTTTGTTTACTTTATCATTCATAGAAACCCATTTGTCAGTCATAATACAGTCTGCATCTTTTGCGGCTTCTCTTGGGTCTTTAGTAACAAAAATTTTAGATTTATTCTTTGAAACCCATTTTAATATCTTATCACTAGGACTATATTTTTTCGGGCACCCAATTTTTAAATTAAATTTAAATTTCACTGCAGCTTCTATAAAGGAGTTTGACATGTTATTATTTCCATCGCCTATCCAAGAGATAGTTTTTCCTTCAATACTACCACTATTTTCCTCAAAAGTTAAAATGTCAGACATTACCTGACAAGGATGACTTTGATCTGATAATCCGTTGATAACAGGTATTTTTGAATGTTTTGAAAATTCTTCAAGATTTTTATGAGAAGACGTTCTAATCATAAGTATATCTGCATATTCAGATAAAACTCTTGCAGTATCTTTTAAACTTTCGTCACCTTTCCCATAATGAATACCATCTGGATTAAGAATTGTTGATGAGCCCCCTAATTGTTTAATGGCCAAATCGAAAGATATTCTTGTTCTTGTGGATGGTTTTTCAAAAATCATTATCATTGACTTTCCATCTAAAGGTTTATCTTTATCTGTTGATGATTTATTCTGACCCTCTCTTTTACTTTTTCTATCTTTAGCTTCTTCGACAATATTTCTCAGCAAAGATGCAGAATGATCGGCAATGTTTAAAAAGTTTTTCATTTATAACTTTTACATACTTTATTTATAATTGTCACTGCTTGATCAATTTCTTTTTTAGAGACGTTCAATGGAGGCAATATTCTCACCACATTTTCTGCAGCTCTTATCGTCAATAATTTTTCTTTCATTAGTTTTTCTATAAATTTTGCTTGATTTACTTTAAGCTGTAATCCTAACAATAAACCAGTTCCTCTTATCTCTTTTATAACTTTTTGATTTTGAATGTGAATAATATTTAATTTTGTTTTAAAATATTTACTTATACTTCTGACATTTTTTAAAAAATTCTTATTAAAAATTACATCTAAAACAGCATTTCCAACACTCATAGCAAGAGGATTCCCCCCGAATGTTGTGCCATGAGAGCCTGGTTTCATTGTAGACGCAACTTTTTTATTTACTAAACAAGCCCCGATTGGAAATCCACCGCCTATACCCTTAGCAATTGGCACTATATCAGGCTTTATATTTGCATACTCAAAAGCGAAAAATTTACCTGATCTTCCTATTCCACATTGAACTTCATCTAAAATTAAAAGTATTTTTTTCTTATTACAAAGTTTTCTAAGACCCTTTAGGCAAAAATCTGGAATAACTTTTATTCCGCCCTCACCCATTATTGTTTCAACCATTATAGCTGCAGTTTTTTTTGTAATTTTTTTTTCTAAATCTTTATGATTTCCAAATGTAAAATGATCAAAACCTGCTACTTTTGGACCAAAACCTTCTGTCATTTTTTTACTATTACTTGCAAAGATTGTTGCCAAAGTTCTTCCGTGAAAACTATTATTTATACAAAGAATTCTATTTTTATTCGGTTTTCCTTTAGAGTGAAAATATTTTCTTGCAATTTTAATAGCTAGTTCAGTCGCTTCTGCTCCTGAATTTTGAAACGCAACAAAATTTGCAAAGGTTTTCTGGGTTAATCTTTTTGCAAGTTTTTCCTGCTCAGGAATATTAAAGGCATTAGATACATGCCAAAGTTTTTTTGCTTGTGAATTTACAGCTTTAACCAAATGAGGATGACTGTGACCCAAACTATTTACTGCAATACCTTGTACAAAATCTAAATATTTTTTTCCATTATCTGAATAAAGATAAGATCCTTTGCCTCTTTTAAAAGATATCTTTTTTCTGTTGTATGTTTGTAAAATAGCGCTCATTGTTAAGACTTTAATTTATATCCTTTTTTATACAAAATATAAGCAATAAACCATATCAATAAACTTAAGATTGATAAATAAATAAGTCCAAAAAGAATAGAGCCATCTGATTGTCCTAGAAAGCTATATCTAAATCCATCTATCATGTAGAAAAATGGATTTGCTTTACTAATGATTTGTAATGTCTCTGGCAGTCTTTCTATTGAATAAAAAGTACCCGATAAAAAAGATAAAGGAATTATAACAAAGTTAGTAACTGTTGCCATATGATCAAACTTTTCTGCCCAGAGTCCTGCTATAATTCCAAGAGCTCCAAGAGAAAAAGCAGATAACAGAGTAAAAGCTACCAAAGTTATAAAATTTTTAATTTCAAGATCGATAAATAAGTAAAATACTAATAATGAAATAACCGCAATTAATACACTTCTCGTAACTGAGGCGAGAGTAACAGCTAGTGTAACTTCACCAGCAGATAAAGGAGCATAAACTAAATCAACAATATTTCCTTGAATTTTTCCAATCATAAATGAAGATGATGAGTGGGAAAAAGCTTGTTGAATGATTTGCATTGCAATTAGTCCAGGCGCAAGAAAAACAATAAAAGGCACGCCTAAAACATTTCCTCTATCATTACCTATTGCTAAAGATAGTACTGATAGAAATAAAAGAGATGTGATGAGTGGAGAAAATAAAGTTTGTATCCAAACAATAAGAAATCTTAACACTTCTTTTTTATAAAGTGTCCAAGCTCCTATCCAATTTATTGAACCAAATCTTCTTGTTCCAATTTTATATTTTCCAGATATTTCAACCATCAATAGTCTTATAACTTTAAATTATGAAAAAACTGTGTAAAACTCTACTTACCCTCAGACTATACGCTTTTTATATTTGAAAAAGCCCTTTAAACACTAAATACTGTAATTATATTTTACTAATCTACTATATATAGTATAAGTTGAATTATGAGCTGGACTGACGAAAAAGTACAAAAATTAAAGGAACTTTGGAAAAAAGGTCATACCGCTAGTCAAATTGCTGAGATGCTTGGAGACACAACAAGGAATGCGGTAATTGGAAAAGCCCATAGATTAAATTTAGAAGCAAGAGCTCCTTCTAAAAGTTCTCATACCTCAGGAGCTAGTTCGGGTCAGAATAAAATTCAAAGAAGGCCTTCTCAGCAACCGCTAACGAGAAAACAAAAATTTCAATCAATATTACTAGATAAAAACTTTGAACCTGAAAACCCTAAATCTTTAGAAGAATTATCTGAGGATACATGTAAATGGCCAATAGGTCATCCAAACGAAGAAAGTTTTTATTTCTGCGGTAGAAAACCAGAAGAAGATTTTCCATATTGCAAATTACACGTTTTATACGCGTTTCAACCTAAAGGTCAAAAAGAGGATGTTCTGGATAAGGATGATGAAGTACCAGAATTTATTGAGAAAAAAGTTAAGTCTGCAGGTTAACAATATTCTAACCATATGAATTTCATAAAAAAATACCTTAAATGGTTAAGCACTTTTTTAGTCTTAACAGGTATTTTATTAACTAACTTAAATATGTATCCAATTAATATAATGTTTCACGGGGCTGGAGTTGTAGGCTGGACTGTAGCTGGTTTTTTATCAAAAGATAAAGCAATACTTACAAACTTTGGGTTGCAAATACCTTTATTTATAATTGGGTTTTATCAATTGTTGTTTTAATGAAAAATAGAATATTTATAGGTGAATTTATAGGTAGTGCTTTTTTAGTCATGGTCATTGTTGGTTCTGGAATAATGGCTCAAAACTTAACTAGAGATTTTGCGGTAATGTTATTAGCTAATACTCTAGCTACTGGTGCTGGTTTATTTGTTTTAATTAATTCAATCGCAAATATTTCTGGAGCCCACTTTAATCCCGTTGTTACGATGACGATGTTTTTCACAAAAAAAATTAAAAAAGATTTAATTTTTACTTATATAAGTGCGCAAATACTAGGATGTTTATTGGGCGTAATGCTTGCGAACTTAATGTTCGATTTGCCTCCGATAGAATTATCTAGAAAGATAAGACCTGGAATTAATATTTTTGTTGCAGAGCTTATTGCTACTTTTGGTTTAATTTTTATTATATTTGGCTCATTAAAAAAAGGCTCAACTTCTGTAGCTGCATCGGTTGCAACTTATATAACTGCTGGCTACTGGTTTACTTCATCTACCTCTTTTGCTAACCCTGCGGTTGCATTAGCAAGAACTTTTACTGATACATTTACAGGTATAAACTATTTAAATACTCCTAATTATATAATTGCTGAAATACTCGGTGCCTTAATCGCTTTATTTGTAATTAAAAAAATTTTTTCATAAAAATAACCTTGTGAAATGAACGTGTGAAACAATTTTTTAAAATTAATTTATTGAAATATAATGTTATTTAATTTGTTAAGGTAATTTTTTATTTTACAGAAAATAAGTTTGCATTCTGTCAAAAAATTTTTATAAACGATCCAAGCTCCTTTCCAAAAAAAAATAAATAAATTCTTTTATAGATAAAGTTTTCTAATAAGTTATAAAATTTATTTATGAAAGATGATTCGGACGTCAAGAATAACAATAAAAAAATGACAAAAAGGAAATAATATGGAACTTACGTTAATATACACGATTATAGGGTTCGGTTTAGCAGGTTACAGTGTAATCGCTAATGACTCTATACAAACACTTGGAACGTTTATTGCTTCAAAGCAAAAATGGTTCAAATGGTACGTACTAGCAAGTGCTGCATCACTAGTAATGATTATTGCAATAACTTGGGGTTGGTACAGTTATGATGGAGATATTTCTTATGGAAGACTAACTAGAATACCTTTCCAAGAAATACAATGGTACCACGCAGTTGCTCCGGCAATTCTATTGCTACTAACAAAAATTGGTATTCCTGTATCTACAACTTTTTTAGTTTTATCTGCATTTGCCTCAACAATAGTTTTAGAGAAAATGCTTGTAAAAAGTATTGTAGGTTATGGTATAGCAGCAACAGTTGCTTACTTCTGCTGGATAGCAGTTTCAAAATTCATTAATGAAAAATTAGATGAAGTTAAAGGTGAAAAATGGATTGCATTTTGGCGTAATTCAGTTTGGATATCATCTGGCTGGCTATGGTGGGTCTGGTTATCACATGATGTTGCAAACATTGCTGTATACTTACCTAGACAATTAGATATTTCATTACTTTTAATTGTATTGGCATATTTTACCGCTTTACTTTTTTACATCTTCTACATTAGAGGTGGTCCAATACATAAAGTGGTCTTAGAAAAAACTGGTACAAGGTACGCTAGATCAGCAACAATAATAAACGTTATTTATGCTGCAGTATTATTCTATTTTAAAGAATTAAATGATCTTCCGATGTCAACAACATGGGTATTTGTTGGATTGTTGTGTGGAAGAGAACTAGCAATTTCTACAATGAATAAAGACTATAAATTTAAATATGTGTTTCCACTCATAGGAAAAGACTTTGTGAAAATGATATTTGGCTTAAGTGTTTCAGTAGCAATTGTGCTAGCAATTCATTACTTTATAATTCCTAAGGGATTATATTAATTAGTAAAACTATTTTTTCTTCTGGAGATCTTCATAAATTTTTTTAAGATCTTCAGGAGATAAATTTTTATCTTTTAACTTATCTAAAATCTCCTCATCTTCTTGACTTACATTTTCATTTCTTTGCTGCTCTTTTACTTCGCCTCTAGCATCAAATCCGGCTTTGATAAATTTTGCAGAAACTAGAATAACAACAATTGCAATAATTACAGCTAACGATAAAAATAATAATGTCATCATGATTTAAGTTTTCCTAAAGTGTTTAAGAGAATAACTCCTACAACAATAAATCCTATTCCTAATATTCCATAAATGTTTGGAGTTTGTTGGTATTTGAAAATACCAAATAACGTTACTGCTGTAATAGTGAGCGCTCCATAAGTTGCATAAGTAAATCCTACAGGTATTACTGACATAGCTTTTGATAAACAGAAAATACAAAAAATTATGCTTAAGATGCAAAATAAAGTTGGGTTAAATTTAGTAAAACCTGCAGTTGTTTTTAAAAAACCGTTTGAAAGTATTCCACTAGCAATGGCTAAAACTAAAAAAATATATCCTGATAATAAACTTAAACTCTTCATTTTGCTTTTGCGAATTGCCCTCCATCACGATAACGCCACAACCATTTTTCCATAGCTTGTTCAACGTCTTTTGGCTTTATATCTAAATCACTAATTGTAAGTTCTTTACTTGAAACAACGTTATCAGCTTCTGATAAAATTTCACATTGATCTCTTGTTAAAACTGGTGGGATCGGTAATAAACTTAAAATTGAACTTTGTATTTTGGCTATAGCCATAGGCATCTCTATAACAAATCTTTTTTTATTAATAGTTTTCATTATAGATTTTACCATATCACCAAAACTTATTACTGTAGGTCCACCTATTTCATAAATTTTTCCCTCGTTCTTTTTTGCTTGTATAGCTTTAACAATAGAATCAGCTACATCCGTTACCATTATCGGTTGAAATTTATAATCTATTCCTACAATCGGAATTACTGGCGAAAAACTTAATTTTGAAAATAAATTTGTAAAATTATCTTCAGGCCCACATACAACACTTGGTCTTATAATTACAGTATTTTTAAAGTTCATTAGAGATTTTTCTTCTCCAGCAAATTTTGATCTTTGATATGCAGATTTTGAATCTTTGTTAGCTCCTATTGCAGAAACATGAATATATTTTTTTACTTTATGCTTTTCACATAATCTTGAAATAATATCTGGGATATCTGAGTGAATTTTTGTAAATTTTTGCTTTCTGTTTTCAAATAATATTCCTATTAAATTAATAACCACATCTGAATTACTGATAGCTTCTTCTATTTTATCAAAATTGTTTGAATTGAAATCAATTAACTCTACCGATCCTGGAGGAGCTTGAGTCTTTAGATAACCTTTTTGAAAGGCTTTTCTTGTAGGAATGATGCATCTAAAGTGTTTATTCGTCAAATTTCGAACAAGATATCGTCCTATAAATCCACCACCGCCAAGGATTGTTGCTATTGGGTAATTGTTCATGGTAATTAGATAATATGGTAAAAATTCATAGATTAAAAGGCGACATTACTCCCAAAATAGCTAGTTCATTTAAAGGAAGTATTGCAATTGATACTGAAGCAACTGGACTGAAAATACCAGAAAGAGACAAGTTAAGTTTAATTCAAATTTGTGGTGAGGATGGAGAAGTTTATATCATTCAACCTGATCGAAATAATTACAAAGCTCCAAACTTGGTTTCTTTGTTAGAAAATGAAAAAATTTTAAAAATAGGTCATTTCTTAAGATTTGATAAAAATGCCCTAGAATATTTTTTAAAATGTAAAATGAAAAATATTTTTGATACGAAAATTGCCTCTAAAATTGTGAGAACTTATACAGACCAACACGGTTTAAAAAACTTAGTATTTGAATTTTGCAATAAAAGCTTAGATAAAAGACAGGGAAGTTCTGATTGGAATAAAGATATAGAAGAACTTTCCGATAAACAACTAGAATACGCAGCGGGTGATGTCATTTACCTACATAAAATAAAAAAACAATTAGAAAAAATGCTTGTGAGAGAAAAACGGATGGATCTTTTTAATAGATGCATAAGTTTTTTAGATACTAGAATTGAATTAGATCAAAATGGATTTAAATTTGATATTTTTGAACACTAATGAATAAAAATAATTACATAAAACTGGCTAAAATATCTGCCACTAAACAAATTTCTGAATTAAAAAAAATTAATAAAGTTTTTAATAGTTCTTTTGTAAAGGCTGTAGAGACAATATATCAATGTCGTGGCAAAGTAATTTGTGCTGGGATAGGGAAATCAGGTTTAATTGCAAGAAAGGTTTCTGCAACTTTATCTTCGGTTGGTATTTCATCTTTTTTCTTAAGCCCCAGTGAGGCTAATCACGGTGATCTTGGTCAAATAGATAAAAAAGATTTACTTTTAGTTTTTTCTTATTCAGGAAATACTACTGAACTTACTAGTGTCTTAAAATATGCAAATAGATTTAATATCAAAATAATTGGTCTTGCTTCAAAGCCTGATAGCACTTTGATAAAGGCAAGTGATATTAAAATACTAATTCCAAGTGTAAAGGAAGCAGATCCAACAGGAATGGTACCCACTTCAAGTACAAGTATTACTTTGTTATTAGGTGACTGCTTGGCTGTAGCATTGATGAATAAAATTAAATTTTCTAAGGAAAGATTTAAAGTATTTCACCCTGGCGGAAATATCGGCCAAACACTATTATTAGTCAAAGATATAATGTTGTCAGGTTCAAAAATACCAAAAATAAAAATAACTTGTAGTATAAACGAGGCTACAAGCAAAATTACAAAGTACAGACTTGGTTTAGCTATAATTATGAAAAAAAAAGTTGTTGCAGGTATTTTGACTGATGGCGATGCTAGGAGAAGTTTAAGATATAATTTAAAATTTCAGAGTTTGAAAAAGATTATGACTCCCAATCCTGTTTTTATCTCGGAAAATTCTACGGCTTCTAAAGCGTTAGCCATTATGAATAAAAAAAAAATTACAAGTCTCCTTGTAACATCTGATAAAGATTTGAATAAAAAAAATAAAAAACTTATTGGGGTTGTCCACATTCATTCAATTTTACAATTTGGAATAAAATGAGCGCAAGAAAAAAAAGATTAATTTTCATTCAAGCAATGCTTTTAAGTGCAGCTATGTTATTACTTTATATCTTTTATTATAAAGGTAATATTAAAGATAATAATATTGAAGTAGTAAAAATCGAAGATAAAAAAATTGAAAAATTAAGTGAAAGCAATTTTTTTGAAAATGTAGAGTATAAAGGTATAGATGCAAGTGGTAATAGATACTTATTAAAATCTCAAATAGCATATTTCGATGATAAGAAGCCAGAGTTAGTTAATATGGAAGAAATGGAAGCTATATTTTATTTCAAAGATGGCACAATTCTAAAAGTTTTTGGTAATAATGGAATATATAATAATAAAACCAATGATATGAAATTTAGAGATGAAGTTAAAGTAGTCCAGTCTAATAATCAAATTTACGCTGATAATTTGGATTATTTTAATTCTAAAAGAATAATAAATATTTACGGTAACGTTTTTGGTAAAAGTTTAGATGGAAATTTTAATTCAGATATCTTAAACATAAATATTGATAATCAATCAGTAGATTTTTTAATGAATAATAATGATCAAGTTAAAATAAATTTAAAAAAATGAAAAAAGGTTTTAGAATTATAAAATTTAAAAAAAACAAGCCCATTTTTGAATTAAAAGATATAAGTAAATCTTTTGATGGAAGACCAATTTTAAAAAAAATTTCAATGGAGATGCATCCAGGTGAAATAGTTGGGCTATTAGGACCCAATGGATCAGGTAAATCCACTCTATACAACATTATTATTGGCCAGCATATGGCGGATAAAGGTAAAATAATAGTTAATAGCAAAGATATTTCAGAAATTCCAATTCACGAGAGAACGAATTTAGGTTTGGGCTATTTGAGTCAACAAAGAAGTGTTTTTAATATGTCTGTTTATAATAATCTTTTAGGAATTTGCCAACTATCAATAAAAAATTCTGAAGAACAGAGAAGGACCACTGAAAAACTTCTAGATGAATTTAATCTTCAACATTTAAGAACATTAAATAGTAATGTGTTATCTGGCGGGGAGGTAAGAAGATTAATGATGGCTAGAATAATGATCAACAAACCAAAAGTAATATTGCTTGATGAACCAATGGCTGCCTTAGATCCTATAGTAGTACAGGATATACAAAAATATATATTAAAGATTCAATCTTACGGCTGCTCAATTTTAGTAACCGATCACCAAGTTAGGAATCTTTTTGATATTGTTGACAGGGCATATGTGTTAGGTGAACAATCAATTATTGCAGATGGAACCCCAAGTGAAATACTAAAATCTTCAAAAGCAATAAAGCTTTATTTCGGTAATCAGTATTCATCAAATTAATGAATTCAAAAAAATTTTCTTTGGTTATAAATAAACCTATTGATAATTTTAAAAAAAATATCACTGTAGATAGCGATAAATCCATTTCCATAAGATCCTTTTTAATAGGATCCATTTGTGAAGGTATCTCATCTGTTAAAAACGTCTTGGAATCTGAAGATGTTTTCTCGACTATTAATTGTCTTCGAAAGCTTAATATTAAGATTTTATATCTAGGTAATAAAACTTATAAAATTTTTGGAAGAGGATTAGGGTCATATACTGCTAAAAGCACATTAAAATTGAATTTTGGTAATTCCGGAACATTAGCTAGATTAATCACTGGTATCATAGCATCTACTCCAAACATTAATTTAAAAATTTTTGGTGATAAATCACTCAATAAAAGAAACATGAAAAATTTAATTTTTTTAATGAACAAATTTGGAGCAGAATTTTATCCTAAAAATAAGTATTTTTTTCCACTTCTTATGTCTTCTTCAAATTACCCTATTGGCATATCCTACAAGTCAGGCACTTCAGCACAATTAAAAAGTGCTGTGATACTTGCGGGTTTAAATTCTTATGGAAACACAAAAATAATAGAAAATTTAAAAAGCAGGGATCACACTGAAAATATGCTTAAAGAAAATAAACAAGCTATAAAAATTACAGGCAATAATAAAAAAAAAATTAAGATTTTTGGCAAAAAAAGCTTAAAAAACTTTTCTTTAAAAGTTCCTGGAGATCCGTCATCAGCGGCGTTTTTTACTGCTTTAACCTTACTCAAAAAAAATTCATATTTAAAGATTATGAATGTTGGTTTAAATCCAACTAGAATTGGTTTTTATTCTCTTCTTAAAAAAAGCGGGGCTAAAATAAAATTTATTAATAAAAGAAAGATTAATAATGAGAGAATAGGCGATATTATTGTAAAAAGCAGTGTTCTCAAACCAATAAATGCATCTAAAAAGTATTATTTAAATACGACGGATGAATATCCAATTTTATTTATAATTTCAGCCTTAATAAAAGGAAATTCTTTTTTTTCCGGAATATCAGATTTAAAAAATAAAGAAAGTGATAGAGTGAAAGAAATGCAAAATATTTTAAAGCAAATAGGAGTATTCTCTATTTTTAAAAATGGAAAGTTGTTAATTAAAGGTAAAAATTTAAATAAAAATAAAATTATAAAAGTAAATGTTTTGGATCTTGGTGATCATCGAATTTGTATGTCTGCAGCAATCCTTGGATTGCTTACGGGTTTTGAAGTAAAAATTAAAAATTTCGAAACTGTGGGAACCTCTTCTCCAAGTTTCTTGAAAATAATTAAACAGTTAGGTGGTTCTTTTGCAAAGAAATATAAATAAGAATTTAATCATTAGTTGCGATGGTGGTGCTGCAAGCGGAAAAACGACTGGTGCTAGACTTTTAGCAAAAAAATATAGACTTAAATTCCTTTCTTCTGGCATGCTTTATAGATACGCTAGTTATTTAATTTTAAAGAAAAAACCTAAAAATCAAGTTTTATTTCTTAAAAAAGAATTCAAAAAAATAAATTTAAGCAAACTAAATAAATTGGATCTCAATACTCCGCTGATATCTGAACACACTTCTAAAATAGCAAAAATAAAAAAAATAAGGAACATACTTAAATTTTTTCAAATTTCATTTTCAAAAAAATATAAAAATTGTATAATTGAAGGAAGAGATATTTCAACAGAAATATTACCCTTTTCTGATGTAAAATTTTTTTTCATTTGCGATCTAAAGAATGCCTCAAGAAGAAGGTTCCAAGATCTTAAAAAGAAAAATCATAAAGTTAAGTTATCTGAAGTTAAAAAATCAATAAAATTAAGAAATATGAGGGATAAAAATAGAAAACATAGCCCTTTACTCAAACATAGAGATGCGTTAGAAATCCACACCGGAAAACTTAACAAAAAAAGAATGATTGATAAAATGACAAAACATATAGAAAAAGTAATGAAAATTTAATATGTCCTCTGAGCAAGAACAAAAACAATCCACATCTAATCCTAAATATAAAGAATTTAAATCTTTACTCGACGCCGACTTCAAAGAAAGAAAGCTTAAAGAAAACGAGATAATAAAAGCGATAGTTACAGAAATAACTAAAAACTTCGTTGTAGTTGACTGTAAAGCTAAAATGGAAGGTATGATACCTATTGAGGAATTTAAGCATGATAGAGAATTCGATAAATTAAAAGTTGGTTCAACTGTCGAGGTATACTTAGAAAGAATAGAGAGTTTCAAAGGAGAAATAGTTATTTCCAGAGAAAAGGCTAAACGAATGGTTGCTTGGAAGCGTATGGAAAAAATCTTTGAGACTCAAGAAGAAGTAACAGGTTTTATAACTGGTAAAGTTAAAGGTGGTTATGTGTGTACAGTAGATGGTCTTCCTACTTTTATGCCTTCTTCTCAAATAGATGTAAGGCCTTTAAAAAAAGTTGATCATTTGATGAATACGCCTATCAAAGTGGTAGCAACACGTATAGACAAAAAAAGAGGAAACGTATGCACAAGCAGAAGAGCAGTTTTAGAAAAAAGTAAAAATGCTGAACTTAAAGAGGCTCTAAAAAATTTAAAAGAGGGAGACATTGTTGAAAACGCAAAAGTAAAAGCAACAACAGATTGGGGAATATTCTTAGATATCGATGGTATAGATGCTTTACTTCATGTAAGTGATTTATCGTACGGTCGAGTGAAAAAGCCATCTGACTTAGTTACTATTGGCCAAAGTCTAAAAGTAAAAATTACAAAAATTGATAAGACTACTAACAGAGTGTCTGCATCAATTAAAGCGTTAACAGAAGATCCTTATGAAAATCTGTCGAAAAAATTCAAAATTGGTGAAATTTACGAGGGAACGTGTACTAAATTAATGGACTATGGTGTATTTGTTAAACTTGAAGAAGGAATTGAGGGTTTAATTCATAATAGTGAGTTATCATGGCAAAATAGAAATGTGCAACCAAGTAAAGTGTTGTCCCCTTCACAAAATGTTAAAGTAAAAATAATAAATATTGATAAAGATGCAAAAAGAATTTCATTATCTTACAAGGAAACTTTAGATAATCCCTGGACAAAAGTACTTAATTCTGTAGGTCAAAAGGTTAAAATCAAAATTAAGAACATCACAGACAAAGCCATTTTTGGTGAATTAGAATCTGGTTTAGTTGGAATGCTACACTATAAAGAAATAAATTATGATGAAAAGCAAGAGTATTTGAATCAATATAAGAAAAACGATTTCATGGAAGTAAAAATTATAGAAGTGAAAGACGAAAAAATTAGGTTTTCAAAAAGAGCTTTGGATAAAGATCCTCTTGAGTGGTTTAAAGAAAATGACAAAAAAGTTGGAGATATTATTACTACAAGAGTCCACGAAGTTATGAAAACTGGTGTAAAGGTTTCTGTAGATAATGAAAAAAAAATAATTGTATCAATTAGGAAATCTGATCTTGCGAAATCCTCAGCAGATGCCAGACCTGAAGTTTTTTCTCCTGGAAATGCGCTAGATGCAAAAATTACTGAGCTAGATTTAGAGAAGAGAAAAATTAAGTTAAGTGTAAAAGCTGCACAAATAGATGAGGAAAAAAGTTTAGTGGCAAAATTTGGTGAAGGTGCAACTAAATCTGGTGCTACTTTAAAGGGTATATTTGAAAAAGCTCTAGGGAGAAAAAGTACTAAAAAAAAAGATAAGTAATTGTCAAAACCAAAAATAATCAAAGAATTAAAAATTAAGAATCAAAAGATAAAAAACCAAGACTTAGAAAAAATTTTCGATCTTTTTTTGCGAGAAATAAAAGAGGCATTATTAAGCAAAAAATCTGTTGAAATTAGATCTTTAGGAACTTTTTTTGTTAAAGAAATAATGGAAAAAAAACAAGCTAGAAATCCTAAAACTGGTGAATATATATATGTTCCAAAAAGAAATAAGATAAGATTTAGGGCTAGCAAAAGACTTAAAGAACTAATAAACAAACAGTAATGAGAAATATTTTTATTGCGTGTGATACCTCAGATCCAAAAAAAGTTAACAAGATTATCAAAAATTCCCAATTTAAAATTAAAGGTTATAGAGTCGGATATAAGTTTGGATTGGAGTTTTTTTATTCTATTAAGGGTCGTCAGTTTATATCGAAATTAAAGAATAAAGTTATTTTCTTAGATTTAAAACTCAGTGATATTGGAAATACATGTGCTGCTGCAATCAAATCATTAAAAGATTTGAAAAATATAAATTATCTTACAGTTCACGCAAATTCTGGAGAGGCTACACTTAAATCTGTTGTTAGGGCAACTAGAAAATATAATAAAAAAATTCGTGTAATCGCAATAACAGTTCTTACAAGTATTTCAAATGCAAATATAAAAAAAATTGGGCATACTAAATCTATAAAAGATCTTGTTAGGAAACAAACTCTCTTGTCTAAAGCATGTGGTTGCCATGGAATTGTTTGTTCTGGCTCAGAAACAAAGTTTGTGAAAAAAATTTTCAAAAAAGAGATCATTGTGCCTGGTATTAGACTTAAGGGTGACAGTGCTGGAGATCAAAAAAGGGTTAGTGGTCCTAAAGAAGCCTTTTCAAATGGAGCAACATCAATTGTAATTGGCCGTTCAGTTACTAAAAATAATATAAGAAAAAATATTAAAAGATTAATCAAAGAATTAAAGTAATGCGTATTAAAATCTGCGGGCTAAATCCAATTAGGGATGTTCAAATTTGTATCGATCTTAAAGTCGATTTTCTTGGATTTGTATTTTACAAAAAATCGCCAAGAAACATAAATTTTAATGAAATAAAAAATCTTCTTAAATATAATAAACAAAAATCATCTTTTGTTGCAGTTACAGTGGATCCCACTGATGATTTTATTAATAACACTGTACTAAATTATTTTGATTATATTCAACTTCACGGAAATGAAACAAATGATAGAGTTAAAGAGATTAAATCTATGGGATTAAAAGTAATTAAAGCCATAAAAATTAAAGAGGAGTCTGACATTGATAATTACAAAAAATATGTTGAGGCTGATATAATTTTGTTTGATACTCCTGGAATGGAAAAATCATTCGAGTTTCCAAAAAAATTAATTTCAAAGCTTCCTAAAGGTGAGAAGTACGCCCTTGCTGGATCTATCTCAGTGGCAAATATAGAAAATATAGCAAAATCAGGGGTTTCTTTTTGTGATCTATCTAGCAGCTTGGAAATAGATAAACAAATAGGATACAAAGATCATCAAAAAATAAAAAAATTTATAAAAAAAATAAATGAGCTTAAAAATTAAAAAAGGCATCCCTTTAATTGACCAACATGACAAGAACTTCATGTATGGTGGTAAATTTGGCGGAAACTTTATTCCCGAAACATTGAAAAAACCAATAGACGATTTAACAAAACTTTTTTCAAAGCTAAGAAAAGATAAAAAATTTTTGAAAGAGAGAGATTTTTATTTTAGCAACTATGTTGGGGCTCCAACGCCTTTTATTAAACTAGAAAATTTAACAGACCACCTTAGAGGTGCACAAATTTACGCAAAGGTCGTGTCTGAAGCTAATGGTGGTGCCCACAAAATTTATAACGCTACAGTCCATTGTTTAATAGCTCGAAAAGCTGGACTTCGAGAGATTGTGGGGGATACCAGGCGCCGGTTACGCTGGTAAAATGCTTTCAATGGCTGCAAAAAAATTTGGTCTTAAGTGTAAAATTTTTATGGGCGCTAAAGATATTAAAAGACAAAGACCAAATGTGGAAGCTATTAGAGAAAATGGTGCCCAAATAGTTCCTGTTACTTCAGGAAGTCAAACACTTGTGGATGCAGTAAGTGAATGTATGCGTTACTGGGTTTCAAATTGCGAACATGTTCACAATTGTATCGGATCTACAGTAGGTCCCAATATTTTTATTAAAATTTGTGCTTGGTCGACTGCACAAATTTCAAGAGAGTTGATGGCGCAAGTTAAAGAGGAATTTGGACAAGTCCCAAAAAAGATGAAGCTGTTAAATTGTGTAGGTGGTGGTAGTTCTGCCATGGGTTTTTGGAATGAATTTATGGATACAGACGCCGAGTTAGTAGGTATTGAAGCAGGTGGACCAGAAAATAGCAACCTTCACGCCGCGCCTTTAACAAATGGATCGAAGATAGGAATTTTACATGGTGCAGCACAATACGTTGTTCAAGATAAAGAAGGTCAAATAGGATCAACGGAGTCCATTTCGGCTGGCTTGGATTACCCGGGAATTTCTCCTTTACACTGTTTTTTAAAAGATACCAAAAGAGCAAGATATACATCTGCTAGTGACGAAGATGCTTTAAAAGCTTTTCAGTTAGTTTCTAAACTAGAAAATATTTCTCCATCTCTGGAACCTTCTCATGCTTTTGCTGAGGCTATTCGTCTTGCTCCAAAATTAAAATCTTCTGACGTGATTATTGTAAATTCCTGCGGAGACAGTTTAAAGGATAAAGATATTATTAAAAAAAAATTAGGTGCATATAAAAGATGAACTCAAAAATTACTCTAGCTTTTGAAAAATGTAAAAAAGAAAAAAGACCAGCCTTGATAACATATACAGTAGCAGGCGATAATACTAAAAAAAACTCTCTCAAAATTTTAAATAAAATATCTCAACACGCAGATATACTTGAACTTGGATTTCCTCATAATACTCCAATTGCTGATGGAGGACAAATTCAAGGAAGTTCACACCGGGCACTTTCAAAGGGTATTAAGCTTAAAGATGTTTTTCAAATAGTAAAACATTTTAAAAAGAAAAATCTAAACAAACCATTAATACTTATGGGATATTATAATTTAATTTATCAAAATGGTGAAAATACCTTTTTAAAAAATTGTAAAAACTCTGGTGTAGATGGTTTAATTATTGTTGATCTTCCATATCCAGAAAATAAGGATTTTGCAAATAAATGCAAAAAGAAATCAATAAATTTTATTCAGCTCGTAGCTCCAACTACAACCAAAAAAAGGATCAAGAAGATTATAAGAGATTCTCATGATATGGTGTATTACATATCTATGCTTTCAACGACTGGTGGGAAGCTTAAGGTTACATCAAAAAAAATATTAGAAAACTATAATAAGATTAAAAATATTAATCCTAGAAAAAACTATGTGATTGGTTTTGGAATCACTGATAAGACTATAAAGTCTCTGAAATCTGCAGATGGGTTGGTAGTAGGAAGTTTGTTATGTAAAACAATAACAAATTCACTCAAAATGAGACAAAATCCTGTCACAAAAATAAGTAAAGTCGTATATAATTTAAAAAAGCAAATTATATGAACTGGATTTCAAAATTTTTAAAACCAAAAATTAAGTCTATTTTTAAAAAAAAATCTTCAGAGATCGATGATACTTTATGGACTACGTGTTCATGCAAAAATTTAATTTTAAAAGAAGACTTAGAAAAGAATTTTTTTTGCTGTCCTAAATGTGGTGATCATCATAAATTAACATGCGTACAAAGATTTAATACCTTCTTTGACTCAGATTATACAATCTTAGATACGCCCAACCCTGTAGATGATGTTTTAGGTTTCAAGGATAAAAAAAGTTACAGAGATAGACTGGACGCCGCAAGAAAATTGACTAAGCAACAAGATACCGCTTTAATAGCATCGGGTACTGTTGGAGGCATTAAATGCACAGTTGGAAGTATGGATTTTAGATTTATTGGAGGTTCAATGGGTAAACATTTTGGTGAAGCTTTTTTATACGCTTGTAACTATTCAATAGAAAAAAAGCAGCCATTAATATTTTTTTGTACTTCTGGGGGAGCTCGATTAATGGAGTCAACTGAGGGAGGTTTAATGCAAATGGCTCGGTCTGTTCTAGGTGTTAACGAATTAAAAAAAAGAAATATACCTTACGTAGTAGTTTTGACAGAGCCGTCAACTGGAGGAGCATTAGCTTCTGCCTTTTCACTTGGCGATTTTCAAATTTCTGAAAAAAATGTAAAAAACATCTCATTTGCTGGAAAGCGTGTCGTTCAGCAAACACTTAAAGAATCCTTGCCAGAAGATTTTGGTACCGCATCATTTCAAAAAGACAAAGCTGGTCAAGTCGATCTTATTGTTGAAAGAAAATATCTAAATTCTACGGTAGGTACATTATTAAATGTCTTATTGAAAAAATCAGAAGCTAAAGATAAACAATCGAATGTCTCAGTCGATAAATCTATACAAACAGCTTCTTAATCATAAATTATTTAACAAATCAGTAAAATTTGGTCTTAAAAGGATTAAGCTAGCTTTAAGTTTATTAGGAAACCCTGAAAGAAAACTTAATAATGTTATTAATGTTCTTGGAGAGTCAGGAAAATTTACTACCTTATGGACATTAAAAAATTTTATAGAGGCTAACAATCAAACTGTCTCGACTTACATTTCTCCATCTCTACAAGATATTAGAGAGCGATTTTACATGGGAGACAGATATTTAACTTATAAAGAAATAAAAGATACTATAAAAAAAATTGAAAAATTAAAAATACCTTTAAGTGTTTTTGAGGTACTCACTTTAGTATATATAATTAATGCATCTAAACAAAGTGTTGACTATTATTTATGTGAAGTAGGCGCTTTATTTCGATTGGACACAACAAACATATTTGATTGGCCCCTTGCTCAAGTTGTTACAAATATTAATCTTCAACATAAGATATTTCTTAAAAAGAAAACTTTAGATGAAATAATTAAAGAAGATGTTGGATCTCTAAATAACTTTTCAAAGATTTTTATAGGAAAACAAACCCCATACGTGTTAAAAAAAATTAAAGGCCATTTGAAAAAAAATAAAAGTAAAATTTATTATCCAAATTCCTGGAAATTAACTAAAAAAAATAATCTTTATTACTACCGTGATGAATCAACAACAATAAAGCTAAATGCTGAAAATGTATATTCAGAAGGAATGTTTTCTAATATTGCTCACGCAGTAAAAATAGCATTAAATTTTAATATCAGTAAAAAAGTAATTGTAAAAACTTTACCAAAATTATCATTTCCAGGCAGGTTTAATTACTTAAAAAAAGGTAGAATAAAAAAAATGTTACATAAAAATGAATTGATAATGATCGACGGTGCACATAGCCCATATGATGCTAAAAATTTGTATAATTACCTTAAAACTATTAAGTTACCTAAATATGGTATTTGGGCTATGACAAAGAATAAAGAGCCAGATTTATTTATCAAAGAATTTAATAATATC
This sequence comes from uncultured Pelagibacteraceae bacterium, assembly GCA_902605645.1. GTDB lineage: Bacteria > Pseudomonadota > Alphaproteobacteria > Pelagibacterales > Pelagibacteraceae > Pelagilacustribacter. The sequence goes on from CACLDE010000001.1 coordinate 134,012, forward strand.
TTTAAAAAGATTATAACTTTACAAATAAAAAATGAGAATAGCTCAGTTTCAGCAAAAGAACTAAATAAAATTGCTATTAAAAACAAAATTAATTCGGAAACAAGCAGTTCTTTTGAAGAAGCTATAAGGAAAGTAAGTTCTAATGAAAAGAAACTCGTGGTTTGTTTCGGCAGTCTATATTTTTGTGGGTCTATTTTAAATAAAAATTAAATATTTTCTTTAATCCAGTCGAGAATATTACTTTTTGTAGTTGCTCCTACTTTAGTCGCTTTAAGCTCTCCACCCTTGAATAGTAGCATCGTAGGAATTCCTCGAATACCGTACTTTGTTGGTGTGTTTGGTTCTTGGTCTATATTGTGTTTTGCAATAATTACTTTGTCTTTCATTTCATCTGAAATTTCTTCCAAAGCAGGACCTATTTGTTTACAAGGTCCGCACCACTCTGCCCAAAAATCAACTATAATTGGTTTGTCAGATTTTATGACATCACTTTCAAAAGAGTTATCTGTAACTGGTTTTGTAGGCATATATTCTAATTAATTATTTTTTTTTTAAAGTCAACTAAACTTTTGAATATGTTTTTTCTAATTCTTCAACGTACGCGTTAATTTCATCTAAAATAACCAATTTATCTTGATGATTTTCTTTCTCAAATTTTGCACGTAGTGTGTCAATTTCAGCATAGGTTCGTGGTATTGTATTCCATTTTTCATTATTTGTACTAAGTAATTTTTTAGCTATATCTTTGTGAATTAAACTATAATCTTCTTTTGACAATAATTCTGGTTTTTCCATATATAAAAGTTTTTTTCCGAAATACTTTAGTCTATCGTCTTTAAATTTAGATATTATTGACAATTTTTTATCCCAATTAACACTATGAAACTCTGACATTATTTTATTATCTTCTGCTGTTGTGAATTTTGTATAAATACTTTCTTCTTCATATAAATCTTCTTGCGATTTTGATTGCTCTTTTTCTTCAGACTCTAGACGTTTTATTGTCAAAATTTTTTCTGCAAATTCATTGTTTCCTCTAATTAGTTTTGCTCTTTCCTGGAGTTTAGAAGAACCAATAACTTTATATTCATCAAATTTTTCTCCATACTTTGGATTCATAACTACTGGGTGTTTATTATGTCTAATTGTCCTAATGAATTTAGGTTGTTTTTTCATAACAGTTGTTAGTTCCTGGATTGGCATTTTTAAATATATATTTGGGTCATGTCTTAAATCAAAACACAATGGCCATTGGTATTGTGGATGTTGGCAGACAAATGTTTGAACATAGGGTCTGCTTTTACCGTAAAAATATTCATTGGTACAAAAATAAGCCTCTTTTTTGATAAGCTCTAAAGTTTTGTTTTTATCTAATGTCATTAAACTTGCTTTCCACACATTTGGGGCTTTTTGTGCAATCAGTTTTGCAATACCTAGTGTTGCAATAACATCGCCTATCGCACTGTGAGCGTCACCATGATCAATTCCATTAAGTGGTGCCATTTGGTCTAATTTATAAACGTCGTTACCTTTTTCATTCTTAGAATTTTTTAGTGTATTCGGATAATAAAGATTAGCTGCTCTTGCCAAACTTAATATATCTCCTCTTGTATTGCCGTTTGTACTTGTAATGTATGGATATTCTAGAGTTTGAAAAAGAGTGCTTCTTAAAAATTCCTCATCAAATTCAATACTATTAAATCCAATATAAGTTGCTTTTCCCCATTTTTTTAAAGTCTCAACAAATTGTCTTACCATTTCGTAGTGAGAAAGATTTGATTTCTTCAACATTGTAGGAGATGTTTTATTAACAATTAGAGCCATCGCTTCTGGGATTATTCCAGGACTTAATCTACACCTAACATCAAAACGATCTAGTTCGTCTAGGTTATCATTTGTTAAAATAGCTCCGATTTGAATTATTTGGCCCCAGTGTTTATTAGATGAGCTGGTCTCAAAATCATAAAAGACAAAGTTAGACATATTTCTTATTTACTTAAGTACTTTTATCTTTTCTGGATTTTCTTTCAAGGTATCTGTTACTTGATCTGGATTTTTTATATTTTCAATAGTATTCATTATAGATCTGGCATCTCTACCAAAGCCATCTGTTGCAGTAATCGCTTGTTCTAATTTTTTTCTAAGATCTTTAATTCCGTCAAAATGTTTTTCAAATCTAGAGCTTATATTTCTTAAATCGTTATATATCTGTGTAGCGTGTTGTTGTACCTTAAGTGTTTGGAAACCCAAATGGTAAGACTGTAACAGGGCAGACAAAGTATTCGGTCCTGAAACTGTTATTTTGTACTTCGTTCTTAATTCCTGTAATAACAATTCTTTTGTTTTTGGATCTCTGTAACTTGACAGTTCAGAAAATAATCCTTCAGTTGGAACATATATAATTGCAAAATCTGTGCTTTTTGGTGGAGCAATATACTTAGCATTTACTGCTTTTGCTTTTAATCTAAATGCACTAGCTAAATCTTTTCTCGCCTCAGATTGAGCGTCTTTATTATTAGCATTATAGGCATCATCAATAGCTTTATATTTTTCAACTGGCCAATGACTATCTATAGGTAACAAAACATCTTGAAGTTTAATTGCAAATTCGACGGTTTCAGATGTATCATCTTTCATTTTTGCATTAGCAATAAATTGAGAAGCTGGCAACAAGTCTTTGAGAAGAGCACCTAATCCAAATTCAGCGAGTGTTCCATATGTTTTTACGCCACTTAAAATTTTACTAAAATTGTCTTGGCTTCTGTTGAGTTCACTAACTTGCTGATTAAAAACTGAGACTTTTTCGTCAACTTTAGTAAGTGCCCCTGTCATATCCTTTGCAATTTCTTTACTCATAGTTCCAAAAGATTGACCAAAACTCTCTTTAAAAGAATTAAATTCTTCTTTAAAAGTCTGCTCTGGATTTACGGGTTTGTCAGATTTATTTTTGAATAAAAAGAAGATAACCCCAAGGTTAATTATTATTAAAAGTGTAACTAATATAATGATTAACGAATCCATATTTTAATATACATTAATATGATAAAGAATAAATTATGAAAAATAGACATCTTGGCATACTTTTAGTTATAGCAGGTGTTATAACGGTCTTTGTTAAGCACGAATCAGCTTGGATAATGTCAGCTATATTAATAGGCGGAGGAACAGGAATATTCTTTTGGAAGGATAAAATTGAAAGTGAAAAGGATAAATAAATTTTTTTTTGTTAATGGAATAATTGGTTCTTTAATATTTTATTATTTTGTAAGAAAAGTTCAGACCTATTATGAAGTTGATATAAGCATTGATGGATACGGTTTAGCTGGAGCAGTATGGTATGGTGCTGGTTTAGGATTTGTCTTTGGAGTAAAATTTATTAGAATAGAAGATATAATTAATTATTTTAAAAAGGACTAGATGAGTAGAATATTTGTTGTTTACGGACATCACAATTTAGAAAAAAGTTTCAATCAGGAAATTAGAGATACTTTCTGCTCCGAGGCTAAAAAATTAGGTCACGAAATTGATCTTATAAATTTACATGGAGAAAAACATATACCTTTTTATGATGGTACTAAGCCCAGTGAACAAATCCTAGATTATAGAAGAAGATTAGAGGAGAGTGACGTGTTATTCATGATATCTCCTTGTTATAATTTAAGAGCTACCGCAATTTTAGAAAATTGGATTGATTTAGTGCTTGCTCCAAAATGGTTCTTTTCTTTTAAAAGATTGGTTGGTAATTGGGGTTACCCAGTTGCAGGCGCGATGAAAAACAAACGTGCAATTATGTCGATGACCTATGGCGGTAATTGGTTTTCAATTCAAACATGGTTCCAAAACATCCCTTTTAGAAGAATTAAAGCAGGTGTTTTAAAACTTGGCGGAATGAAAACAAATTATATAAGATTTTATGAGGTTTTGCCTGGAATGTCGCAGGAAAAGTTTGATATGCACATGAATAGGGTAAAAAATTTAGTAAGAAAATTATAAATTTAAATTTTTACATAAAAAGTATATAAATATTAAATATGGATGGTTTAAAAAATTGGATGGTTGAAACAGCAAACATTATGTTTGACGACAGTAAAAATGATTTAAGATCGCTTCCAAAAACTGTCAGGCTTCAAATTTTAATCGTATTGTCTTTTGTATGGTCAACTGTTTTTAGTTTATACGTATTCAGCTTAACAAGTTTTATTTGGGGGTGGGCCAGGCGTAGTTCTAGCGCACGTAGGTTTAATAATAGCTGTTTATATTACTTTTAAATTTTTTCATAAAGCAAATGTTGAAAAGAAAAGCGTTTTTGTAACAGGAAACTATAATCCTGCAAAGATATTCGTAGTTTTTTTTATAATATTTTTTATTTTTATATTTACAAAAGGTGTTGAAGTTTTAACTACTTCAAATTCATATTCAATCAAATATGATGGTCCAAAAAAAAGTACGATTGAGCGATTAAAAGAATTTGTAAAATAAATTTTTAATGTGTGGAAGATTTGCACAAACTAATATAATTAAAGCTACTTCAGATATAGTGAAAACTGTAATTGGAAAAGTAGATAACATAGATAATTTCAACATAAGCCCGGGGCAAGGAGCCGCTGTAATTAAAAAGTACAGCAATGGACGTGCTTTAGAACTTTGTCAATGGAGTATTTTGCCTAATTGGGCAAAAGATAAAGAAGGCTTTAGACGTCTTCACAACACAAGAGTTGAAAGTTTAACTAAACCTTATTTTAAAAGATTAATTTCAGAAAACAGATTGTTGATTCCCTGCAGTTATTTTTATGAATGGGCAAAATCTGAGTCCAATAAAAAAGTTCCCTACTGTTTTAAATTAGAAAAAGATAACGACTTAATGTATTTTGCTGGAGTTTTTGAAAATAATCAATTTAGCATTATCACAAGAGAAGCTGATGGTGAGAATTCAAAAATTCATCACCGTCAACCATTAATAATAAATAAATCGAAGATAAATGACTATTTAAATATTAAAAATAATGCTCAAGAAGTTTTACAATCTATAAAAGCGCCAGATCTTAGTTTTTATCAAATTGGGTTAGAAATAAATAACCCAAAAAATAATTACAAAGAGCTAATTAACCCATTGCCAAATTGATATAATTTAGTTTAAGATTTTCTATGTCTAAAATAAAATTTAAGCCAACAAACAACAGGGTGGGTTGTTTTATTTATGCTGACTTAAAGACTGTAGAAAAAGATCATATAGATGAAATAAAGAACTTGCTTGATAGATATGGGGTGCTTTTTTTCAAAAATCAAAACTTAAGTCCAAAAGAATACATCAACTTTTCCTCAAATTTTGGAAAACCAGCATTTTATCCTATGCTCAAACCACACAAAGATTTTAAAGATATATATGTTATTGAGAGAAAAAAAACCGACACAGGAAAAAGTTTTGGGGAAGGTCCGCATACAGATTCTTCATACTTAGAAAATCCCCCTAGGTATACTTTTTTACAAGCTGTTGAAGTGCCTGATGAGGGAAAAGGGAACACTTTATTTTATAATCAGTTTCTTGCATACGAGGCACTATCAAAAACTATGAAAGAAAAAATTAAGAATTTAAAAGGAATTTTTTCTTCTCAAGGCAAAATAGCTCAAACACGAGAATTAAGGATGGCAGATCATGGGACTAGTGGAACAAAAGAAATTATATCTCAACATAAATTAGTGCAAATGATAAATGGTAGAAAAACAATTTATTGCTCTCCTGGTCATGTGATTGGTATAGATAATTTACAATCAGAACAAGAGAAATTGATTAGTTTTTTATCTTCTCATCAAATCAAAAAAAAATTTTCATTTAGCTTTGGCTGGAAGAAAGGTGATATTGCTCTTTGGTCAAATAGATCTATGCTGCATGCTGCAACTTCGTTTAATGGTGACAGGAAAATGTTTAGAATAACTATTCAGTAATTAATCTTTTAAAACGGTAAGGTGTCCCATTTTTCTCCCATCTCTAGGTTCTTTTTTTTGATAATCATAAAAAAATTCATTTTTCTTTAAATTTCTTTTTTTGTATTTTTGAATTTCAAAACCTAAAACATTGCGCATTTCTGCGTTTGAGATTTTTTTAATCTGCATAGAATTTAAATTACATATAGCTCTTACATGATTTTCAAATTGAGAGATATTAAAGGCTTCAATAGTAAGATGCCCTGAATTGTGGAAACGTGGAGCGAGTTCATTTACCAATAACTTTCCGTTCGCAGTTATAAAGTATTCTACAGTTAACACGCCTATATAAGAAAGATTTGCAGCAATCTTTTTTGCACTATCTATGGCATCTTTAAATATTTTTTCACTAATATCAGCAGGTATTTTTGATTTATGTAAAATCTGATTTTTATGAATATTTTCAATTGGCTCATAATACAACATTGTGCCATCTGAATACCTAGTAATTATTACTGAAATTTCTTTTTTTAAATTTACTTTTTTTTCTAAAATATAGTCTGATGTAAAACACCAATCTTGTTTAACATCGTCTAGAGAATTCAGAACAAATTGACCCTTACCATCATATCCCAAAGTATTTGACTTAAGTAACCCAGGTAAAAGATGTTGGTTTTTTTTAATATCTTCAGCTGTTTTTATATATGTCCAATCAGTTGTATTTATTCCAAGTTCATTCACAAAAGTTTTTTCAAGCTTCCTATTTTGTGCAATCTTATTAATTTTTGGGTTTGGCAAAACCTTTTTTTCTTTCTCAATTAAATTCAAAAAATCAATTGGAATATTTTCGAATTCATAGGTTACAATATCAACTTTACTAATAAACTCTCTAATTTTTTCATTATTTTCATATTTGCTATAAATAAAATGATCACAAAATTTTTGAGCCGGTCCATCTTTATCATCTGATAGAATAACCGTTTCTATATTCAATTTTTTGGCAGCTACACATAGAAGTGATCCTAGTTGACCTCCACCAATCACTCCTAAACGAATAGAATTTGACATTTATCTTGGTCTTTTTTTTACAGATTTAGTTTGTTTAACTCTATATCTTTCAAGTTTTAATCTTACTTTTTTATCTTGCAAAGCTATTATTGAAATTGCAAGTAATCCTGCATTAAGTGCTCCGTTGATGGCAGTTGTGGCTACAGGGATACCATTTGGCATTTCTGCTACAGAGAACAAAGCCGAAATTCCGTCAGTTTTCTTATCTTTAATTGGAACTCCTATAACTGGAATTTTTGTTAATGATGCACACATACCAGCTAAGTGTGCGGCTCGTCCTGCTCCAGCACAAATGACTGAGTAATTTTTATGAGCATTTTTTGCAAATTTAAATAGTCTCTCTGGAGTTCTATGAGCGCTCACGATTAAAATATTATTTTTAATTTTAAATCTTTTTAAAATTTGCTCACACTGTTTCATAACTGGATAGTCGTTTTTACTACCCATTATTATAGCTACTTTATTTGGAGAATTTGCTTTCACAGATTATTTTTAACTATTTTCACAAAAATTACAATAGAGCATTTAATAATAATTAAATTAAAGACAAAAGTTCATCTGGTAATTTAGTAATTTTACCTTTTGAAGAGACTACAGCCAATTCGATTATTGATGTAAAAATTAGTTTATTAGTTCTTTCTATATTTTGTTCAAGTACAAGTCTAACTGGGCTTTTTTCTATGATTTTTGAAACTACAACTAGATCGTCTTCAAATTTTGCTGGAGCAATATATTTTGACGATAATGATTTTACAACAAAAATGACATCATATTTATCTTTCAACTCAATATGTTTATGTTTTAATCTTTCATAAATAAGCTCTGTCCTAGCTCTCTCTGTGTATTTAAAATAATTAGCATAAAATACTACCTGTCCTGCATCGGTATCCTCGTAATATATTCTAACTTTAAACTTATGATCCATTTAATAAATATATGTATTTATTCTTTTAACTTCAACTCACCGAAATACAGCTCATATTTTGAACAACTTTATGACAATCAATTTGCTCAATCTATATTTATATAAACTAATATGAAAATACTATCTATTGTAGCTTTACTTCTAATGTTGACAAACTGTGCCGGTGGTAATGTAGCAAAAATAAAGTTAGGCAAAAAATGTACTGTGGCGGACTCAAAGCAACTTCAAGAGTCCTCTTTTATCTGGTTTGTCTCAAAAGAGGCGATCGAAGACTTTGATAAAAGAATCAATAAAAAACATTGTTTAAATAGTTAAATTATTCAGAAAAAAACAAAAATGTGCTAATAAGGGATAATGTCATTATCCCTTATTATTGCTATTATATTAATTTTTATAATATTAGTCATAATGCCACTAATAATAAGTAAAAAAGCTGAGAAAGACTCAACGAATTTAAGTGAATGGGAAAAAATTAAAAAATACGAAAAAAAGATTAATGAAAAAACAAGAAATAAAAAAAATTAATGAAATTATTTCCTATTTACCTGTTCGTTTTAAATATAATATTTTTAATTGATGTTATGGCAGAAAAACCCTACCACCACTTATCTGATGGAACTTTTAGAAATCCAGAGGGGTCGCCCGAAAGAGATCCTAATATTCAATGGTCATATAAAATCTTTAATGAAGAAAGAAAAAAAATAAAAATTAATTTTCCTAAAGATCATGTCGTTCCAAGAGAAAAAGTTTTAAAAGATCTGAGCAGAAATCTAGACAATGATTATATTGCTTGGATTGGTCACGCAACTTTTTTGATAAAGTTGGGTAATACTACAATTATTACAGACCCTCTATTCTCGAATAATACAGGGCCGTTGATTTTTGGTCCAAAAAGATATGTAGATCCAGCTATAGCGTTGGAAGAAATACCTAAAACAGATATTTTTCTTCTTACTCACAATCATTATGATCATCTTGATGTTAATGCCGTTAGAAATTTTCCACATAAAGAAGCAAAAGTAATTATCCCTTTAAAATTATCGAAATACTTCAATCGTTTCAAAGATGTAAATGAATTAGATTGGTATCAAAAAATCAAAATTAATGATGATTTGCAAATTACACTTCTGCCAGCAGTACACTGGTCAAAAAGAAGTTTGTTTGACACAAATAAAACATTATGGGGAAATTATTTAATTGAATATAAAGATAAAAAAATTTTGTTTGCTTGTGACACAGGTGTTGGAGATATATATAAGGATCTTGGGAATAATTATGGCCCAATAGATATTACTTTCATTAATATAGGTGCATATAACTTTTTTCCTATAATGCCAGAAAAAGATAAATCTGTTTATCACACAAACCCCGAAGAAGCTCTAAGTCTGGCTAAAGACCTAAAAAGTAAAAAAGTTATTGGAATGCATTGGGGAACAGTAATTCTTTCATTAGAGCCGATCATGGAACCACCAGAAAGATTCAAAAAAAATTCGGAAAAATTTGGTTTTAAAAAAAAAGATGCAATAATTTTTAAGATTGGACAAGTGAGTAAATTATCTGAAATTCTAGATTAATTTAATTTTTTTTTATACTCTCTATCGATCATTGAAGTAAGTGAGTCTACGAGAGCATCAGAAAATTTGAATATCTCATTTGGTTTGTACTCAATAGACTGAGTTTTTGCTAGATTAGTTTTATCTTCAACAACAATATTTGAATTTGGATCATTGTCTTTTAAGTACACCAGCATTATCCAATTTTCATCATTTTCCTCATCTAACTTAATAAATATTTCTGAGGTTTCGTATCTTCGATCAATTACTCTTAGTAACGACATTTTTTTAGGTAACCATCTTCTGTTAAGCTGAAAAATACATGAGGCCATACTTCTGTAAAAACTTTCAAGATTATTTTCAATTTTTTCTCTTGCGATATTAAATTGTCTTTCTTTCTCTAATAAATCAGATCTAGTGTCCTCATCTGAAACTTCAATACCTAGCTGCTCTATCCTTTCTCTAATTTTTTGATCTCTAATTGCCTGATATTTTAGTTTAATTTTTTCTATTCTTTCTTGAACCTCTTCATAATTTTCTCTTTCTTGTTTTAAAACATATTTCTCTAAATTTTTGATCTCTAAAGCTTCTCTTTTTCTAAACTGTTCAATTTTTCTCTCTAGTTTTATTTTTTCATAAAATAATCTTTGTTTTTCGGCTTGTTCTTTTCTTACTTGGGCCTGTTCTTCTCTTATAAATTTTCTTAACTCAATTTTTCTTTCTTTATTCAATTTAATTTCCTCTTTAACTTCGTCTCGTTTGAGTTTTAACTCCTCTTGTTTTAACAATTTATTTTTTTTTATTATATCTTCTTTTTCCCTCTTCATTTTTTTTACTTCATCCAGTTTTTTCTTTTGTCTTTCTTCTTCTACCACCTGTTTAAAAGTATTTATTTTATTTGATATTCCTTGAAAAAAATTTAGAAGAGCTTTATCAATATCAAAGTTAAATTTTATTTTTAATTTAAATCGATCTCCAAATCTTATAATTTTTCTAAAAGTTTCCTTGGAGCTTTTAGTCTTTTTTAAAAATTTGAGTTTTTTAATTTTAAATTTTTTTTTACGTCTTAGTTTTTTTTTAAAATATTTAGGTTTTTTTTTTGATAGACGCTTAAATCTCTTCCTAAGTTTATTTGATTTTTTTATTTTTCTTCTAGGTTTCGACTTTCGTTTAATTTTTCTCTTTTTTTTTTTCTTTTTCATACCTGATATTAGTTAAATACCAGTTTTTAAGAATATATATAGTCTCTTGTAGGGTG
>CACLDE010000002.1 GCA_902605645.1 uncultured Pelagibacteraceae bacterium
CCGGCCCTTTAGCTGGAGGAATTTATGGAAAGGCTATGAGAAACGGCCTATGGAGTTTAAAAACTGTAAATATAAGAGACTACGCTGACGATAAACACAAAACTGTTGACGACACTGTATTTGGTGGTGGAAGTGGAATGTTAATGAAGCCTGATATAGTAGCGAATTCTTTAGATAAAAATATTTCCAAGGGAGAAAAAATTTTTTATTTGTCTCCAAAAGGTAAAAAATTTAATCAAAGTTTTGCTAATTCTTTAAGTAAACAAAATGGCATTAATTTAATTTGCGGTCATTTTGAAGGAGTAGATGATCGTTTATTGTCCACGAGAAATATTGAAGAAATAAGCATAGGAGATTATGTTTTATCAGGCGGTGAAACCGCTGCATTTGTAATATTAGATGCTGTTTTAAGACTTATACCAGGAGTGTTAGGAAACAAAGACTCCATAAAAGATGAAACTTTTGAAAATAGTCTTTTGGAGTACCCTCAATTTACAAAACCTAAAACCTGGGAAGGCAAAAGTGTTCCAGATGTACTATTTTCAGGTGATCATGCGAAAATTAAAAGCTGGCGTTTATCTCGATCTGAGGATATAACACGTCGCCAGAGACCTGATCTTTGGGAAAAATATTTAAAAGATAAAAAATAATGAAAAATATAGAAGACATAAATAGAGAATCTGTAAAAAAAATACTTTCTTCAAAAAAGATAGTTGATTTTTCTCCTGGAGATACAATTAAAGTAGGTGTAAAAATTATCGAAGGCAAAAGAGAAAGAATTCAATATTTTGAAGGTGTTTGTATAGCAAAAAAAAATAGAGATATAAATTCTTCATTTACAGTAAGAAAAATATCTTTTGGAGAAGGTGTAGAAAGAACCTTTGCACTTTATAGTCCAAATGTAAGTTCTATAAAAATTGTCAGATCTGGAAAAGTAAGAAGAGCAAAATTATATTATTTAAGAGACAGAAAAGGAAAATCAGCAAGGATAGCTGAAAAAATAAAAAAAAAGATTGGTATCGACATCGCACCAGAGCCTAAACAAGCTATTGAGAATGTAGCGTCGGATGATAAAATCAAAAAAGAAACATCAACTGACGAAAAAAAAACTGAAGTATCAAAAGTTAAAAAACAGACTTCTGATGAAAAATTGGAAGCTGAGAATAAACCAAAAAAATAATATTCTCATATGTCAAAAACACTCTACGATAAAATTTGGGATGACCACCTTGTTCACGAAGACAATGATGGAACAGCTTTACTTTACGTTGATAGACATCTTGTTCATGAGGTCACTAGTCCCCAAGCTTTTGAAGGATTAAGAATTCAAGGCAGACAAGTTAGAAAACCAAAACTTACTTTAGCCGTTCCTGATCACAATGTTCCAACTACTGATAGATCAAAAGGTATATCTGACAAGCAATCTAAAATTCAAGTTGATACTTTAAGAAATAATTGCAAAGAATTCGGAATAAATTTATTTGATGTTAATGATAAGCGACAAGGGATAGTTCATATTATTGGACCAGAGCAAGGTTTTACACAACCAGGGACAGTAATCGTATGTGGAGATAGCCATACAGCTACCCACGGAGCTTTCGGTTCTCTTGCATTTGGAATAGGCACTTCTGAAGTGGAGCATGTATTAGCTACCCAAACTTTAATTCAAAAAAAATCTAAAAATTTTAGAGTAAATGTGAACGGAAGTTTACCGGCAGGAGTTACGTCAAAGGATGTTATCCTTAAAATAATCGGAACAATCGGAACTGCCGGCGGAACAGGTTATGTAATTGAATTTGCTGGTGAAGTAATAAGAAATTTAAGCGTAGAACAACGTATGACTATATGCAATATGACTATAGAAGCTGGTGCCAGAGCAGGATTAATAGCTCCAGATGATAAAACTATAGAGTACTTTAAAGATAGACCGATGTCTCCAAAAGGTGAGAACTGGACGAAAGCAGTTGACCATTGGAAAAAACTTTTTTCTGATAGTGATGCAAAGTTTGATAAAGAAGTAAACATTGATGCAAAAGATATTGAACCATTAGTAACATGGGGAACATCTCCGCAAGATGTCTCTCCAATTACTGGAGAGGTGCCAGATCCAGAAAAGGAAAAAGATAAAGATAGAAGAACAGCAATGTACAGATCCCTAGAATACATGGGTTTAAAACCTAAAATGAAAATTTCTGATATAAAAGTAGATAAGATCTTTATCGGAAGTTGTACAAATGGAAGAATCGAAGATTTAAGGATGGCTGCAAAACTATTAAAAGGAAAAAAAATTGCAAGCGATGTAAGTGCAATGGTTGTTCCAGGATCAGGATTAGTTAAAAAACAAGCTGAGGAAGAAGGTATTGATAAAGTTTTTAAAAATGCAGGATTTGAATGGAGAGAACCAGGATGCTCTATGTGTTTAGGAATGAACGAAGATCAGCTTTCATCAAAAGAAAGATGTGCATCAACTTCAAATAGAAATTTTGAAGGTAGACAAGGAAGAGGCGGCAGAACTCATCTTGTAAGCCCAGGAATGGCTGTGGCCGCAGCAATAAAGGGCTATTTAGCTGACGTTAGAGAAATTAATTAAATGGAAAAATTTATTAAATTAAAAAGTATACCTGCGCATATTTCTTTAATGAATATAGATACGGACATGATAATTCCTAAGCAGTTTTTGAAAACTATTAAAAGAACTGGTTTAGGAAAAAGTCTATTCTATGAAATGAGATATGATGAAAGTGGAAAATTAATAGAAAAATTTATATTAAATAATGATCCATATTCAAAATCAAAAATTCTCTTAGCAGGAAAAAATTTTGGCTGTGGTTCTTCAAGAGAACACGCTCCATGGGCCTTACTCGACTTTGGTATAAGATGTGTAATAAGCCCCAGTTTTGCTGATATCTTTTATAATAACTGTTTTAACAATGGCATTCTTCCTATAATTATTGATGAAAAATCAATCCAAGAATTATCTGAATATTCTAAAAGAAAAGAAGAGATCGAAGTTGATTTAAATGAGCAGGTGATTCTTTATGGTAATAAAAAATTGACATTTGATATAGAGCCTGCGAAGAAAAAAAGACTTTTAGAAGGTTTAGATAATATAGGACTTTCACTTAAAAAAATACCAAATATAGAAAAATTTGAAAATTCTATGAATAAAACTAAACCTTGGATTTAAATAATGGCAATATCTAACACTAGAAAATTATTATTATTACCTGGAGATGGCATTGGGCCCGAGGTAGTAAGAGAAGTAAAGAAAATAATTGAATGGCTAAATAAGAATAAATCCTTAGACTTTAAAATTGAAGAAGAACTAATCGGGGGTGCATCTATCGATGCACACAAAATTCCTATTACAGATGAAGTTTTTTATAAATCTTTAGAGTGCGATGCGGTTATATTAGGAGCATGTGGAGGACCAAAGTGGGATAAATTAGAATTTTCAAAAAAACCTGAAAGAGCTCTTTTAAAATTGAGGAAAGAGTTAAAACTATTTGCAAATTTAAGGCCAGCAATTTGTTTTGAACAACTGGTTGACTCTTCCACTTTAAAGCCTGAAATAGTTTCAGGATTAGATATTATGATTGTAAGAGAACTTACAGGCGGAATATATTTTGGGGAACCAAGGGGTATTGAGCCAATTAAGAATAACGAGCGTAAAGGAATTAATACACATACGTATACAACCACTGAAATCAAAAGAATAGCTAAAGTGGCGTTTGATCTTGCTAAGAAAAGAAAAAACAAAGTAACTTCTTGTGAAAAATCAAATGTAATGGAAGCTGGGGTCTTATGGCGAGAAGAAGTTCAAGATTTGAAAGATAAAGAATATAAAACCGTTGAATTAGAGCACATGTTAGCAGATAACTGCGCAATGCAGTTATTGAGAAATCCAAAACAATTTGATGTAATTTTAGCCGATAATTTATTTGGAGACATGCTATCAGATGAGGCGGCTATGTTAACTGGTTCTTTAGGTCTTCTTCCATCCGCTTCCTTAGGATCCAAAGATAAAAATGGAAAGCTGAGATCACTTTATGAACCTGTTCATGGATCTGCACCAGATATAGCTGGAAAAAATGTTGCTAACCCGATCGCAACAATTCTTAGTTTATCAATGGCTTTAAGATATTCCTTGGATTTAGATAAAGAGGCTGATTTATTAGATCAAGCTGTTCAAAAAGTTTTAAATGACGGTCTTAGAACAAAGGATATTGTATCTAAAGGGAATAAAGAAGTCACCACTTCTCAGATGGGTGATGCAATTATATCAAAATTAAATTAATATTAACCAAATGAAATTTGCAATTATTGGTGCTACGGGAAACGTAGGAAGAAAAACGATTGATATTTTAGAAAAGTCTAAATTAGACATTAAAGAATTACATTTAGTTGCCTCAAAAAATAGTTTAGGAAAAAAAATAAAATTTAAAGGCAATGACCTAAATGTAGTTGCTTTAGAAAATTTTGATTTTGAAAAAGCAGATATAACTTTTTTTGCTGCAGGAAGTTCTATTGCAGAAAAATATGCAAAAAAAGCCTCTCAAAAAACTATTGTAATCGATAATTCAAAATTTTTTAGAATGGATAAAGATGTCCCCCTTATCGTACCAGAGGTAAACTCGGAGGATATCAAAAAACACAAAAATATTATAGCAAATCCAAATTGCTCTACTATTCAAATGGTTTTGGCGCTTAATCCTCTGCACCAAAAATTTAATATAAAAAGAGTAGTAGTTTCAACATATCAAGCTGTTTCTGGAGCCGGTCAAGCTGCAATGGATGAACTAATGAGTCAGACAAAAGATTTTTTAGAAAAAAAAAAAATTAAATCAACAAACTTTACTAAACAAATAGCTTTCAATTTAATCCCTCATATAGATGTATTTGTAGAAGACGGGTACACCAAAGAAGAGTGGAAAATGGAAAATGAAACAAAAAAAATATTAAGTGAAAAAATAAAAGTTTCTGCAACTTGTGTAAGAGTTCCAGTTATTACATCGCACTCTGAGTCGGTAAATGTAGAATTTGAAAAAAATTATAACATTGATGAAGTTAAAAAATTGTTAAGTGAGACTTCAGGTTGTAAACTTGTTGATGAACATGTTGATGGAGGTTACATAACCCCACTCGAAGCTCAGGATGATTTTAAAACTTATATCTCAAGAGTGAGAAAAGATAGATCTAATGAAAAAGCTATAAATATGTGGATAGTTTCAGATAATCTTTTAAAAGGAGCGGCACTTAATTCAGTGCAAATTGCACAAACATTAGTAAAGTACGGCATTAAATAAATTTTATGGAATACAATAAAAATCCTCTAACACCACACTTACAAATATATAAATGGCAAATTTCATCGTTGCTATCTATTACTCATAGGATTACAGGTGTAATTAACGCTATTGCTATAAGTTTAATATGTATCTGGTTTTTATTAACCGTTAATAGCGAGAAAATTTTATTTGAAAATATTTTAAATAGTTTTTTTGGAAAATTTTTAGCTATCTCATTATGTTGGACATTCAGTTTTCATATACTTAATGAAATTAGACATTTAGCATGGGATGCTGGTTACGGTTTTGACCCTAAAATTTCAAAAATAACTGGTTACACAACTTTAATTTCATCATTTTTATTAACAATAATAATTTATTTTTTTGGAGCGAGTCTTTAGTTATGAATAAATCGACAAAAAAATGGTTATTTATAAAGTTTAGTTCATTAATATTAATCCCCTTTATGGCTTGGTTTATTATTAATTTTGTTTCTATTCTTAATAATGATTACAACAGGCTTATTTCTTTCTTAAGTGAACAACCGTCAAAAACTTTGTTCTCAATTTTTGTTTTTTTGTCCCTTTTTTTCTATTCTTTAACGATTAGTGAGATTTTTGAGGACTATATGGGTAATGAAAAAATCAAAAATGTCGCAAATAAGTTCGTATATATTTTTGCTATACTATTGTCTTTTGGAACTATAATAACCATTTATAATTTATAATATGAAAAGCTATAAAATTATTGATCACGAATACGATGTAGTTGTCCTAGGAGCCGGCGGATCAGGCTTAAGAGCAGCGGTGGGTTTATCAGAAGCAGGTTTAAAAACGGCATGTATTTCAAAAGTATTTCCAACTAGAAGCCATACTTCAGCAGCTCAAGGTGGAATTTCAGCCGCACTCGGTAATATGGGCGAAGATGATTGGAGATGGCACATGTACGATACCGTTAAAGGTTCAGATTGGTTAGGAGATCAAGATGCAATCGAGTATCTTTGCAAAGAAGCACCAAAAGCAGTTAAAGAATTAGATAAATATGGAGTACCTTTTAGTAGAACAGAAGATGGAAAAATATATCAGAGACCATTCGGCGGCATGACTAAAAATTATGGGAATGGAACCGTCCAAAGAACTTGTGCTGCAGCAGATAGAACTGGACATGCGATACTACATACTTTGTATGGACAAGCACTAAAACACAATACCGAATTCTTTATAGAGTATTTTGCATTAGATTTAATTATGAAAAATGGAGAATGCAAAGGACTTATAGCTTGGAATCTTAACGATGGAACAATTCATAGATTCAAATCTCATATAACTATTATTGCTACAGGGGGTTACGGAAAAATTTATTACTCTGCTACATCCGCTCATACATGCACTGGAGACGGAAATGGTATGGTGTTAAGAGCTGGTTTACCATTACAAGACATGGAATTTGTTCAATTTCATCCAACAGGAATATACGGTGTTGGATGTCTTATATCCGAAGGTGTAAGAGGTGAGGGAGGGTTTCTTTTAAATTCTAAAGGCGAAAGATTTATGGAAAGATATGCTCCGAGCGCAAAAGATTTAGCTTCAAGAGATGTTGTTAGCCGATCCATTGCTATCGAAATAAATGAAGGACGCGGAGTTGGAAAAGAAAAAGATCATGTGCATCTCCACTTAGATCATTTAGATCCTAAAGTAATTGATGATAGATTACCTGGTATAGCCGAGTCGGCAAAAACTTTTTCAGGTGTTGATGTAACAAAAGACCCTATACCCGTAGTTCCGACAGTTCATTATAATATGGGCGGAATACCCACAAATTACAAAGCAGAGGTTTTAACCTTGAATGGATCAGAAAAAACTGTTCCTGGACTTATGGCAATCGGTGAGGCTGCATGCGTTTCAGTTCATGGTGCTAACAGACTAGGATCAAACTCATTGATAGATTTAGTAGTTTTTGGGAAAGCTGCAGCTAAAAGAGCAGCTGAACTTGTAAAACCAAATACACCTCATGAAAATTCTCCACAGCCTGAGATGGAAAAATGTTTAGATAGATTCGACAAAATAAGAAATTCCAAAGGTGAGACAAATACATCTCAACTTAGACTATCTATGCAAAAAACAATGCAAAGTAAATGTGCGGTATTTAGAACTGAAAAAACTTTAAAAGAGGGTGTGGAAGAAATTAGAAAACCATTTGAAGGATTAGATGACATATCCGTTAAAGACAAATCACTTTTATTCAATACAGATCTTGTGGAGTCTTTAGAATTTGATAATTTGATAAGACAAGCTATGACCACTATGGACTCGGCATATCACAGGAAAGAAAGTAGAGGAGCTCACGCAAGGGAAGATTTTTCAAAAAGGGACGATAAAAAATTTATGAAACACACTTTAGCTTGGCAGAACGGAAAGGAAGTTAAAGTAAAATACAGAGATGTTCACGCAAGAACATTGACTAACGATGTTCAATATTTTCCACCTAAAGAAAGAGTATATTAATGGCTGAGTTTTCCCTGCCAAATAATTCAAAAATAGTCGAGGGAGAATATTACAAAGATAAAACCGGTTCTAAAAACATTAAGAAAGTAAATGTTTATAGATGGAATCCTGATGACGGCAAAAACCCAAGGATTGATACTTTTGAAGTTGACATGGATAACTGTGGACCTAAAGTATTGGATATCCTTTTTAAAATAAAAAATGAAATTGATTCATCATTAACTTTTAGAAGATCTTGTGCACACGGAGTTTGCGGTTCATGCGCCATGAATGTTGACGGCATAAACACATTATCTTGCATCAAATCTCATAGTGATATTAAAGGAGAATTAAATATTTACCCATTACCTCATTTGAAAGTCGTAAAAGATTTAATTGGTGATTTAAGTAATCTTTATAAACAGTATGAATCAATTCAACCATGGTTAAAAACTTCAAAAACAAACACAGAAAAACAAGAAATCTTACAATCTCAAAAAGATAGATCAAAACTCGATGGATATTATGAATGTATATTATGTGCTTGCTGCTCAACGTCTTGCCCAAGTTACTGGTGGAACGGAGACAAATACTTAGGTCCAGCGGTTCTTCTACAGGCTTACAGATGGATAAGTGATAGTAGAGACGACGAGAAGAAAGAAAGATTAAAAAAAGTTGCTGATGAATTAAAATTATACAGATGCCACACTATCATGAATTGCACCAATTCATGTCCAAAGGGCCTTAACCCAGCAAAAGCAATTGGGTCTATAAAAAAAATGCTTGCAACAAGCTAAAAGCTTATTTATTCAAAGGCTATGAAAATAATTGAACATTTCATTGGAGGTAAAGAGTACTCTGGAAGTTCAAAAAGACTTTCACCTGTCTACAATCCGGCCACTGGAGAAGAAACAGCTAAAGTAAAACTTGGAAGTATAGAAGATTTGAATCGAACTGCAGAAGTTGCTCAAAAGGCTTTAGCAAGCTGGTCAAATACTCCACCTTTGCAAAGAGCAAGAGTCTTATTTAAATTTAAAGAATTAATTGAAAAAAATGAAGATGAATTAACCAAAATAATCGTCTCTGAACATGGAAAAGTTTATGAAGACGCCAAAGGTTCTTTAACGAGAGGATTAGAAGTAGTTGAATATGCTTGTGGAATACCTCAAATGTTAAAAGGTGAGTTTACAGAAAACGTAGGCAAAAATGTAGACAGTTGGTCACTAAGACAACCTTTAGGTGTTTGTGCAGGAATAACACCTTTTAATTTTCCAGCGATGGTTCCAATGTGGATGTTTCCAATGGCGATAGCTTGCGGAAATACCTTTATACTTAAACCATCTGAAAAAGATCCATCTTGTTCAATAAGATTAGCTGAATTATTTAAAGAAGCAGGTTTACCTGACGGAGTTTTTAATATTGTTAATGGAGATAAAGAAGTAGTGGATGCAATTATAAGTAACAAGAAAATTTCAGCAGTTAGTTTCGTAGGGTCTACGCCAATAGCAAAATATATTTATGAGAATTGTGCTAAAAATGAAAAAAGAGTTCAAGCTCTAGGAGGTGCAAAAAACCATTGTGTTGTAATGCCAGATTGTGATCTTGATCAAGCTGTAAATGGTTTAATGGGTGCTGCATATGGTTCAGCTGGTGAGAGGTGTATGGCTCAGTCCGTCGCTGTTGCTGTAGGAAATATTGGAGACAAACTAGTTAAAAGTCTCAAAACTAAAGTTGAAAATTTAAAGGTTGGACCTGGAATGGACAAAAATTCTGAGATGGGTCCATTAGTAACGAAAGAACATTTAGAAAAGGTTAAAGGTTATGTGGATATTGGTATACAAGAGGGTGCAGAACTTATAGTAGATGGGAGAGATTTAAAATTACAAGGATACGAAAAAGGTTATTATATGGGCGGATGTTTGTTTGATAAAGTTGAAAAAGATATGAGAATTTACAAAGAAGAAATATTTGGTCCAGTTCTCTCTGTTTTAAGGGCTAAAAATTTTGAAGAAGCTCTTAATTTAGTTAACGACCATGAATTTGGTAATGGTGTGAGTATTTTTACTAGAGACGGAGATGTTGGCAGATCTTTTTCAAGCAAGGCAAAAATAGGTATGGTTGGAATAAATATACCAATACCAGTTCCCATGGCATTTCATAGTTTTGGTGGTTGGAAAAGATCTCTATTTGGAGATCAACATATGCATGGTCCAGAAGGAGTAAGATTTTACACTAAACTAAAAACAATTACATCTCGCTGGCCAGATGGTTTAAAATCTGATCCAGAATTTGTAATGCCAACAATGAAATAAAAATGAAAAAAAAAATTACTTTAATCGGGGCTGGTCAAATTGGTGGGACACTTGCCCACCTTATAGCATTAAAGGGATTAGCAAATATCGTTTTATTTGACGTAGCTGAAGGAATAGCCAAAGGTAAAGCATTAGACATTGCTCAATCTTCTCCAGTGGAAGGATTTGACATAAGCTTAATAGGAACAAGCGAGTATAAAGATACTGAAAATTCTGACGTTGTAATAATAACAGCGGGTGTCCCGAGAAAACCAGGAATGTCAAGAGATGATTTACTTGGTATAAACCTTAAAATTATAAAACAGGTAGCTCAGGGAATTAAAGATACATCACCAAATGCCTTTGTCATTTGCATTACAAATCCTTTGGATGTAATCGTAATGGCATTACAAAAATACTCTGGGTTACCGAAAAATAAAGTAGTTGGAATGGCAGGAATTCTAGACTCATCTAGATTTATTTATTTTTTATCAGAAAAATTAAATGTGAATGTAAACAAAATAAAATCATTTGTATTAGGAGGTCATGGCGATACAATGGTAGCTATGTTAAATCATACCAAAGTAAATGGTGAACTAATTTCAAACATAATTAAATCTGGAAAACTGTCTCAAGAGGATCTTGATAAAATTGTCGATAGAACAAAAAAAGGAGGAGCTGAGATAGTAAAGTATCTTGAGAAAGGGTCCGCTTTTTATGCACCAGCTGCTGCAGGAGTTGAAATGGCTGAAAGTTATATTAAAGACTTGAAAAAAGAGTTGCCATGTGCTGCATATTTAAATGGGGAATATGGTGTCAAAGATATTTATGCTGGTGTTCCAGTTATAATTGGCAAAAATGGTGTTGAAAAAGTAATTGAAATTAAATTATCTTCTGGAGAGAAGGAACAATTTGATAAATCAATAAAGGCTGTGCAAGACTTATTTAATGCAGGCAAAAAAATTGACACTTCTCTGTAAAAATATCTTATATATTTAAGGAATAGTTTATAAATGCAAAATACGAATAAATTTTATTACTTAAGTATTTATCTAATATTAATCATTTTTTCTTTTTTAGTAAATTTTTACTACTCAAGTTTTGGAGTTGAGCCTATGGACTCCTTCGTTTTATTTAATGGCGGCTTTAAAGTATTAAATGGCTTGATACCGTTTAAAGATTACTGGTTAGTAACTGGTCCATTAATGGATTATCTAAATGCGTTTTTTTTCAAATTGTTTGATGTAAGTTGGACAAGCTACATCATACATTCATCATTAACAAATACTTTAATTACTGTTTTGGTTTTTACATTGTTAAAAACTTTAGGTTTAAATAAAATATATAATTTAATTTATACTTTAATGTTTTCTTTGCTTATGTACCCTAATGTTGGGGTCCCATTTGTTGATCATCATGCAACAATTTTTGTTTTATCTACTTTTTGCTTATTTATTATTGGTGTAAAAAAGAATAACAATAAATATTTTTTTCTCATTCCTTCTTTATTAATAATTGGTTTTTTATGTAAACAAACTCCAACTACTTACGGAGTATTTGCAATCGCATTTTTAGGCATAGTATATCTGTTTTATTCAGATAATATTAAAAATTTTTTACTCACTACATTATATGGTTCTTTTTTATCTTTATTTGTTTTAATATTTTTTTTTTATTTAACAAAAATTCCAATATCTAATTTCTTAACCCAATACATTTACTTTGCAGGATCAATAGGTGATTATAGGTTATCAAATTGGAAGCCTGATTTTTTTGGAATTATACATGAATTTAAATTTATATTGATCCCATTCATATATTCTATTTATCTAAATATAATCTATTACAAAAACAAAATAAAAGATCAATTTGTTATTTTATTATCTATAAATTTTTTTACTGTCTTAATGATTTTTCATCAATTACTGACCATGAATGAAAATTATATATTTTTTTTAATTCCATTATTAACTGCTTTTATCCATATTTTTAATAAAGATAAAAATATGAAAAATATTTTCTTGTATTCAGTCGTTGCCTTTTGTCTATTTGCTGTCACAAAATATCATCTGAGATTTAATGAGCAGAGAAAATTTCATAGATTAGAGAAAGTAAACTTAGAAAAAGCTGTAGATGCAAATACAATACATAGTAAGCTCAAAGGTTTAAAATGGATCACAAAAACTTTTAGTGATGAACCCAAAAAAGAAATTGAAATAATTGTTGAGTCTATTGAAATTTTAAAAAATGAAAAAGGAAAATTTTCTGTAATTACTGATTATTTATTTATTCCAGCAGTTTTAAACATTAATGATTATTCGCCAAACCAGTGGTATCATCCGGGAGTGAGTTATCCTTTAAAAGATAGCAAGTACTATGATAATTATAGAAGTTTTTTTGTTAAAAAACTAAAAACTAATCAAATAAGCAAAATAATTATAGTTGGTAATGGACTAGAAAATTTATTAAAGTCAACTTTTAATACAGATTGTTTTAAAAAAACTAAACTCAGTGAAATAACTTTTAGATTAGAAATTAAAAAAGATTGTGCTGATTTCAAATGAAAATATTGGAAAAGCTGGCTATAATTTTTTTCGATTTTTTGGATAAATTCTTCCATCAGAAAAGAATTATCAAAACTTTAAAAAAAGAAGTATCCAATTTGAACAATTTTATTGATGTAGGGGCTTACAAAGGTACTTATACAGATTTAATTTTAGATAATTACAAACCAAAAAAAATACTAATGTTTGAACCTCAGGAAGAAATATTTAAGTATTTAAAAATGAAATATAATGACAATAAAGATATTTTTTTGTTTAACAAAGCACTATCCAACAAAGATAAGTCAGCACAATTTAATTTTAATAAGCATAATTTAACATCATCTTTGTCAAACTTAGATCCAGGTAATAGTTATTTAAAATTGAAAGCTAAATTATTTGGAACTACATCTGAAGGAATGATCATTGATATAAAAACTATTCAGACAACAACTCTATTTTCAATTTTAGAAAAAGAGAATATAGAAATTATAGATTTTCTTAAAATTGATACCGAGGGACATGAATTAGAGGTACTTCAGGGAATGAGAGAAAAAATCAATAAAGTCAAATGCATATTAGTTGAATTTCATCTTGATGAAATTTATATCAATTATAATCCTGAATTTTTACATCAATTTTTAATTTCGAATAATTTTAAGCTTATTGAAAAATTCAAGTTTCCGTTTACGACCTGGGAAGACAGACTCTATATTAATAATTCTTTTAGTTAATTTTTTTGTATATTTCATACACGATAAATTGATTAATTGAATAATCACTTATTTTTCTAAAATTACTTGGTATTAAGTATTTTTTACTTTTAAACTTATTAACTTCAGATAAATTATTATTAAATATATACTTTGCTTTATTATATTCTTGACCAACTATATTGATCAATTTTTTTTCATTATCATTTAAAAGTTTAATACTTCTTTCTAATGGTATATATGAGGCCACACCTATATTTATTCTTTCGTTTGAGTTTTCTAAAGCTAATATTTCTTTTAAAAATTTACTCCCAGCTAGTCCCCAATAATCAATTTCAAAATCTTTCTTCTTCGTTTTTTGAATTAATTGATTAAAATATAAACTTTGAAATGGGTGATATTTTGATATCTCGTAAAAAGTAAACAAAATTAAAATTCCTATTGAGAAAAAAATAATTTTTATACTCTTAAAATTAATACTTAATAAGTTCAGTCCGATACATGCTAAGTAAATCATAAAAGAATGCAGAAAGTATAAATGTCTCCAACCTGTATACAAAACTGCAGAGGATAAAATTATATAAAAAAAAATTGAATTAAAAATAAAAAAAACAATTAAATCTTTT
This sequence comes from uncultured Pelagibacteraceae bacterium, assembly GCA_902605645.1. Lineage (GTDB taxonomy): Bacteria > Pseudomonadota > Alphaproteobacteria > Pelagibacterales > Pelagibacteraceae > Pelagilacustribacter. Next base: position 13,945 of record CACLDE010000002.1, read on the forward strand.
TTTTCATTTTTACCTCTCCAAAAGTCGTTAAATGGAAGATCATCTTTTACCTTCAAGACCCTAGAGTATAATCTTTTTAAACAGTAAACAAACCCATACATAAAAAGTAATAATGTTATAAGCGGAGTAGTAATTAAAATCCATACTGGAAGGTAACTCATAGGTAAACGATTTGAGTAGATATAATCTCCATTAAACAACATTTGAATTTTAATTATATATTTGGAAAAAATATTAAAACTATACAAAAAATTATTTAAAGGACTGCTCCATAAATAGGGCCACAACAAAATTAAAAATGACAGAAAGAAAGTTAAGAGTAAAAAAGAGTTGAATATTTTTTCTTTAAAGGGATTTTTCTGTATTATCAAAAAAGCTAAAAAGGATACTGGTAAAAATAAACCCAGTATCCTTAAAGCACTTGTTAAGGCTGCAAAAAAGGAGAATAAAATTAAATTTCTAATATTTAAATTATTGATGGTTTCAAAAAAAAAATAAAGAGAAATTGTAACTAAAGATAAAAAAATTAGGTCTTTATTATTATAAAAACTATCACCAAAGATTCTTGGAGAACTTATATATAATAAAAGTCCAAAAAAAATTACGATTTGTCCTTTAAATCTTGATTTTATTATTAAGTAAAAATAAATTGAGCTTATAAAAAATATTAAAAAATTCGCCTGGTGCCTCATTAAAAAATAGTTTTTTGAACTTTCAACTTTAAATACTGTTTCTAAAAACGCTAAAGGCAAGTCAAAAACAACTCCATAAAAAGGAAAATCGTTTGGATTCGGAAGAGTAAAACCTTTTATATCATTAAGTCTATTTAGAGCTTCAATTCTTAAACTATCGAACGGTAAAAATTCTAAAACATAACACAACCAATAAAATCCAGAAAATCTTTGGAATTCTTCATCAATAGAAATGCCATAATCCTCAACTATTGATATTCCTATAAAAAAATAAATTAAAAAAATGAAGAAGTAAAAATTTTTTTGAAAAAAGTTGATTGCTTTCATAATGATTAAATTATAAAAATACTTTAAAATTTAAGTTTTGCCAATGAATATTCACGAACATCAAGCTAAAGAATTACTTAAAGAATTTGGGGCTCCGGTTTCAAAAGGTGTTGTAATCCATAATCTAAATGAAATTGACGAAAAAATAATAGAACTAAAATCAACTAAATTTGTTTTAAAAGCGCAAATTCATGCAGGCGGTAGAGGTAAGGCAGGTGGTGTGAAATTAGTAGAGGATATTGATGAACTAAAAATAGAAGCAAAAAATCTTTTTGGAAAAAAATTAATTACACCACAAACTGGCCCCAATGGCAAAGAAGTCAAAAGACTTTATATTGAAGAAGCCTCAGAAATATCAAATGAATATTATCTATCATGTTTAATAGATAGGCAAACTTCTAAGATAGCTTTTATAAGTAGTAAGGAAGGTGGAATGGATATAGAAGAAGTAGCTTCAAATAACCCGGAAAAAATAATTACAACAAAAGTTGAGCTTTCTAGAGAGATCAAACCAGCAGATATCAAAAAAATAATTGATCCATTTAAATTTAGCAAAAGTCAAATAAAAGAAGGTTTCAATTTAATTAAATCAATTTATAAAACACTTATAGAAAAAGATGCTAATTTGATTGAAATTAATCCTCTAATTATAACAAAGACCGGAAAAATAATTTGCCTAGATGCAAAAATTAATTTTGATGATAATGCGCTTTTTAGAAGACCTGAAATTCTTAAATTAAGAGATTTAAATGAAGAAGACCCAAAAGAAATAGAGGCAAGTAAACACGATTTGGCTTATATAAAACTTGATGGAAGTATAGGATGTATGGTTAATGGTGCGGGCTTAGCAATGGCAACAATGGACATAATTAAGCTATATGGTGAATCGCCAGCTAATTTTTTAGATGTTGGAGGTGGAGCATCAAAAGAAAAAGTTTCAGCTGCTTTTAAACTCATTCTATCTGATAAAAATGTAAAAGGAATTTTAATAAATATTTTTGGGGGAATTATGAGATGTGACGTGCTCGCCCAAGGCGTTGTTGAAGCAGCTAAAGAGACAAAACTAAATGTACCTTTAGTAGTAAGATTGGCGGGCACTAACTATAAAGAAGGTAAAAATATTTTAGATGACTCTGGTCTTAAAATACTATCTGCATCAGATTTAAATGACGCAGCTAAAAAAATTGTGAATGCTATAAAATAAATGTCAATTTTAGTAGACAAACAGACAAAGGTTATTTGCCAAGGGTTCACAGGTTCCCATGGAACTTTTCACTCAGAACAAGCTATAAAATACGGTACAAAATTGGTGGGTGGTGTAACACCCAAGAAAGGTGGTCAAAAACACCTTGGACTCCCAGTTTTCGATACTGTTCAAGAGGCCAAAGATAAAACTAAAGCATCAGCGACAATGATTTATGTTCCACCTAAGTTTGCTGCATCAGCAATAATTGAAGCTATAGATGCAGGTATTGAGTTAATTGTATGTATTACTGAGGGAATACCAGTAATAGACATGGTTAACGTTAAAAAAATTTTAAAAAAAAGTAAAAGTAGATTAATTGGCCCCAATTGTCCTGGAATAATTACTCCTGCTGAATGTAAAATAGGTATAATGCCAGGGAATATTCACAAAGTAGGATCTGTGGGCATTGTATCAAGATCTGGAACCTTAACTTATGAAGCAGTGGCGCAAACAACCTCTAATGATCTTGGACAGTCCACTTGCATAGGAATTGGTGGAGACCCAATTAACGGAACCAACTTTATAGATTGCTTAGAATTATTTTTGAAAGACGATTTAACCAAGTCTATTGTAATGATTGGAGAAATAGGCGGCAATGCTGAAGAAGAAGCCTCAGAATTTATAAAAAAATCTAAGATAAAAAAACCTATGGTTGGTTTTGTAGCAGGTTTGACTGCACCTCCTGGAAGACGAATGGGCCATGCTGGAGCTATAATATCTGGTGGAAAAGGTGGAGCTCAAGATAAGATTGAAATAATGAAATCTGCTGGCATAACTATTTCCAAATCTCCAGCAGATATAGGCAGAACTCTTTTTGAAAAACTAAAGGCTTGATTTTAGAGAATATGTGTTATTATTAATTATTAATGTCAGTTGATAAGAACAATCTTACATATAAAAAAACTTCATTTTTATCCGGAGTAAATAGCGATTATATAGAGGAAAACTACGCTTTATACTTGCAAAATCCTAAGTTGTTACCCAACGATTGGATTGAATTTTTTGATGGATTAAATGAGGATTCTAAAAATATATTAGAAAATTTTAAAGGACCTAGTTGGAGCCCAAAAAAGGTAAAGCATATAGATAATTTTCAAAAAGTTAAAACTCAATCAGAAGAACCAGTAAACGAATTAACATCAGTCAAACAAGCTTCTATGGACTCTGTCAGAGCAATAATGTTAATCAGAGCCTACAGAATTAGAGGACACTTAATTGCGAATTTAGATCCATTAAATCTTCAAATAAAAGAAGAACATCAAGAACTTAAACCAGAAACTTATGGATTTAAAAAACAAGATTATAACCGTAAAATATTTTTAGATGGAGTTCTTGGCCTACAATATGGAAATTTAAATGAAATCTTAAAGATATTAAAAAAAACTTATTGTTCCACAATTGGTTACGAATTTATGCATATGAGCGACCCTGAGGAAAAAGCTTGGGTTCGTAATAGGATAGAGGGTCCAGAAAAAGCTATTACTTTTACAGATAATGGAAAAAAAGCAATATTGAATAAAATTATCGAGGCTGAGGGATTTGAAAAGTACTTACAGGTCAAGTTTGTGGGAACAAAAAGGTTCGGATTAGATGGAGGTGAGTCCTTAATACCTGCTTTAGAACAAATTATTAAAAGAGGAGGAAATTTAGGAGTAAAAGAAATCAAAATTGGTATGCCTCATAGAGGTAGGCTTAATGTTCTGGCTAATGTTATGGGTAAACCCTATCAAGCAATTTTTAGCGAATTTTTTGGGAAAGGTATTTCAGCTAAAGAAGATTTTGAGGGAGATGTAAAATATCATTTAGGAGCTTCCTCCAACAGAGAATTCGATGGAAATGTTGTTCATATAAGTTTAACTGACAATCCATCACATTTAGAAGCCGTTAACCCTGTAGTTTTGGGACAAGTAAGAGCAAAACAATTTTTTCATAAAGATCCAAATAGAAAATCAGTTGTGCCTGTGCTAATTCATGGTGATGCCGCCTTTGCTGGTCAGGGAGTAGTTGCTGAGTGTTTTGCAATGTCAGGTTTACCTGGACATAATATAGGTGGAACTATTCATGTTATTGTAAATAATCAAATTGGTTTTACTACTGCCCCAAGGTATGCAAGATCTTCTCCTTACCCATCAGATGTTGCAAAATTATCTCAAGCCCCAATATTTCATGTTAACGGAGATGATCCTGAAGCTGTTGTACATTGTGCAAAAATAGCTACTGAGTACAGACAGAAGTTTAACCGAGATGTTGTAATTGATATGGTCTGTTACAGAAGGTTTGGTCACAACGAGGGAGATGAACCTTCTTTTACTCAGCCGATAATGTATAAAAAAATAAAATCACATCCAACAACTCTTACCATCTATTCTAAAAAGATTTCGTCTGATGGGTTGTTAGATGTAAATCAAGTAGAAAAGAAAAAAAAAGAATTTAAAAAATTTTTAGAAACTCAATTTAATGACTCGAAAAATTATAAATCTGAACTGAAATGGTTCGATGGGGTCTGGTCAAGATTTAAACCAGGTTTAGGAAAAGATAAAAGGGGGGTCAGTGGTGTAGATAAAAAAACGTTGATAGAAACTGGTAAAAAAATATCTAAAATTCCTAATAACTTTAGCATACACAAAACTTTAAAAAAAATACTAGAACAAAAGCAAAAAATGTTTACAGAAAATTCTCCAATAGATTGGTCAACAGCAGAGTCATTAGCATTTGCCACCTTGTTAATTGATGGTTTTTCAGTAAGATTGTCAGGTCAAGACTCAGCAAGAGGAACTTTTAGCCAAAGACATTCTGTTTTAAGAAATCAAGAAAATCACGACAGATACATTCCATTAAATAATTTGGCTAAAAAACAAAAAAAATTTGAAATAATTGACAGTTTACTATCCGAGTTGGCAGTATTAGGTTTTGAGTTTGGTTATTCTCTTTCAGAACCCGAGACATTAGTTTTATGGGAAGCTCAATTTGGAGATTTTGCAAATGGCGCACAAGTAATAATTGATCAATTTATAACTTCAGGAGAGTCTAAATGGGGAAGAGCAAGTGGTTTAGTTCTGTTGTTACCTCACGGATATGAGGGTCAAGGTCCAGAACATTCATCTGCAAGGCTAGAGAGATTTTTACAGATGTGTGCGGGAGAAAATATTCAAGTTGTTAATTGTACTACACCAGCAAATTATTTTCATGCTTTAAGAAGGCAAATGCATAGAGCATTTAGAAAACCTTTAATAGTCATGACTCCTAAATCTTTACTAAGAAACAAACGATGTGTTTCATCAATTGAGGATTTTACAAAAAAAAATAGTTTTCACAGAGTTCTTGAAGATCATGCTTATATAAAAGATACTAAAACTATCGAGCTAGCAAAGGATAAAAAGATTGAAAGGGTAGTAATGTGCTCTGGTAAAATTTATTTTGATTTGCTTGAGGCAAGAGAAAAGTCAAAAAATAATAAATTAACAATAATTAGAATAGAACAACTGTATCCTTTTCCAGCAAAAACATTAGCAAAAATTTTAAAAAGATACAAAAACGCTGATTTTATTTGGTGTCAAGAAGAACCAAAGAATATGGGTGCTTGGAATACTGTGAGAAATTACATTGATAGGACTCTTGAAATAATTGAATTTAAAAACAATAAAGTCAAATATATTGGAAGAAATGCCTCATCCACAACTGCGACTGGAAATTATAATAAACACCTTGCAGAACAAAAAAAAATATTAGAAAAGGTAATTGGGAAACTTAATTAATGTCTGAAAAAATCGTAGTACCTACTCTTGGAGAATCTGTTACCGAAGCTACAGTAGCGAAATGGTTAAAGAATAAGGGAGATAAGGTCTCCTCTGACGAACCTTTGGTCGAATTAGAAACTGATAAAGTAAATGTTGAAGTTCCATCTCCATCAAATGGAATATTAGACAGCATCTCTGTCAATGAAGGAGAAACAGTTAATGTTGGAGCATTACTTGGATCAATTACCCAAACAAAATCATACTCTTCTGACTCTGCAAAAGATTTAAATGAAAAAAAATATTCTCCACCTAAACTAGAAAAGAATAAAAAAGAAAAAATTTTAAATAAAATTACAGAACCTGAAATAAAGACAATAAAACAGGTTGAGTCATTAGCCCTTAATGAGGAGATTAATCAAAAAGTTTTTGATGATGAACCACTTGTCTTAGAGGAAGAACCACTTGTATTAGAAGAGACATACAATGAAAATAAAAAAATAGAAAATACTGAGCCGAGAGTTTCTCCGGCAGCTAGAAAAATGGCATGGGAAAAAAAAATTGATATTCAATCAATCAAAGGGAGCGGTAAAAATGGATTAGTTTTAAAAGAAGATATAATGAGCTTAATGGGTGTAAAGCCTGCACCATCAGATAGGAAGATCGCTCAAGGCCCAGAAGAAAGAATAAAAATGACAAGACTAAGACTTACTATCGCAAAAAGATTGAAAGAAGCTCAAGAAAATGCAGCAATGCTTACGACATTTAATGAGGTTAATATGCATGAAGTAATTAAAATGAAAAATGATTATAAAGAAGAGTTTCAGAAAAAATATTCTGTCAAATTAGGTTTTATGTCTTTTTTTGTAAAAGCTTGTATAATAGGCTTAAAAAATTATCCTGCTATTAATGCTGAAATCCAAGGTGATGAAATTGTTTATAAAAATTACTACAATATTAGTATAGCTGTAGGGACCGATAAGGGTTTAGTTGTTCCAGTTATAAGAAACTCCGATGAGCTATCTTTTGCCGATATCGAGAAAAATATTGGTATGCTAGGCCAGAAAGCAAGAGATGGAAAAATTACTATTGAAGATCTTCAAGGAGGCACTTTTACAATAACTAATGGAGGAATTTATGGATCTATGTTATCAACTCCAATTTTAAATCCACCTCAGTCAGCAGTACTTGGAATGCATAATATAATCGAAAGACCAATCGCAGAAGATGGAGAAGTAAAGATAAAACCAATAATGTATTTGGCATTATCATATGATCACAGAATAATAGATGGAAAGGAAGCAGTTTCATTTTTAAAAATAGTAAAGGACTCTTTAGAGCAACCAAAGCGATTATTTTTAAATCTATAATTTATGAGTGACAAATTTGATATTATTGTAATTGGTGGAGGCCCAGGCGGATACGTATGTGCTATCCGAGCTGCACAGTTAGGACTAAAGACCGCTTGTGTTGAGAGCAGGGGTACTTTGGGTGGAACTTGTCTTAATGTTGGGTGCATTCCCTCTAAAAGTTTATTAAATCTCTCAGAAAATTTCAATAAAGCTAAAAAAAATTTTTTCAATCAAGGTATAGAAGTCTCAGATGTGAAGTTAAATATAGAAAAAATGATGAGCAATAAAAATAAATCTGTGCAAGTTTTAACTAAAGGTATTGAGTTTTTATTTAAAAAAAATAAGGTTAGCTACTTAAAAGGTAAAGGAGTAATATTTTCACCAACCAATGTAGTAGTTTACGATCAAGGAAAAAAATCTTCTTATAGTGCAAAAAATATTGTTATAGCCACTGGGTCTTATGCTTCTTCGTTACCAGGAGTAGAAATAGATGAAAAAAATATTATCTCTTCTACTGCGGCGCTTTCTTTACATTCTGTCCCGAAAAATTTAGTAGTTATTGGAGGTGGATATATTGGTTTAGAAATGGGTTCTGTTTGGAAAAGATTAGGAGCAGAAGTTACTGTTATTGAAAATTTACCTTTTATTACACCAGGAATGGATCGAGAAGTTTCTAATGAATTTCAAAAAATATTAACAAAACAGGGAATTAAATTTAAATTGAACTCTAAAGTTTTATCAATTAAAGATCTTGGTAGTGAAGTTAAAATTGAATACCAAAGTAATGAGAAAAATATCAAAGAAACAATTTCAGCTGATAAAACTTTAATTTCTGTTGGAAGAAAACCTTATACCGAGGGACTTAATTTAGATAAGATAGGTGTTAAAAGAGACGAAAAAGGTAGAATTAAAGTAAACAAAAAATTTCAAACAGATGTTAAAAATATTTATGCAATTGGTGATGTTATAGAAGGGCCTATGTTAGCGCATAAAGCTGAAGAAGAAGGAATTGCAGTTGCAGAGCTATTGGCTGGTCAATCCGGACATGTAAATTATGACGTAATACCGGGAGTCATTTACACTTCACCAGAGGTAGCATATGTTGGTAGATCCGAGGAGCAATTAAAGAAAGATGGAATAACATATAAAATTGGGAAATTCCCTTTTTTAGCAAATTCAAGAGCAAAAGTTAATAATGAGACCGAGGGTTTTGTAAAAATTTTAGCAGACAGTAAATCTGATCGTGTATTAGGCGTTCATATTATTGGTCCTCATTGTGGAGATATGATAGCTGAAATGGCTTTGGCAATGGAATTTGGTGCGAGTGCTGAAGATATAGCAAGAACTTGCCATGCGCATCCAACTCATACAGAGGCTATAAAAGAGGCAGCATTAGCTGTTGATAAGAGACCAATTCATTTTTAATTGTTATAAAATAAAATAAAATTCATTTATGGAAGTCCCTGTCCTATTACCAAAAGTTTTTAACTATCCATTTACTTACAGTAACGATCCAAAAAAAATTAAAAATCTTAATGAAGGTGATATAGTTATAGTCCCATTTGGAAAAAAAAAGGAAATCGGTGTTGTTTGGGATAAAATTAACCACACTAAAAAAAAATTTAAACTCAAAAAAATTGAAAAAAAAATCTCAAATACAGGTTTGAACACAAAAATAATTAAATTTATCAATTGGTTCTCCATTTATAATATTGTTCCTAAAGGCTTAATCTTAAAAATGTGTCTAGGAAATTTGAAAAATTTTGACATAAAAAAGAAAAAACAAATATTAAAAACTGATATCAAAACAACAAATTATATTTTAAATAAAGAGCAAAAAAACGCCTTAGAAGAACTTATTAGTTTAGGAAATAAATTTAATGTTTCAGTATTACAGGGAATTACTGGTTCAGGTAAAACACTAGTTTATTTTGAGAGAATTAATAGGGTAATAAAAGAAAATAAACAAGCTTTAATATTAATTCCTGAAATATTTCTTACAACTCAATTTAAAAATAGATTTAAATTATTCTTTGGTTTCGAACCAGCAATTTGGCATTCAAAAATAAGTATAAATAAAAAAAAGGATATTTGGATTTCAGTTGCAAAAAATAAAATTAAAATAGTTTTAGGGGCTAGGTCAGCTTTGTTTTTACCTTTCAAAAAATTAGGTCTTATTGTTGTCGACGAAGAGCACGACTCTTCTTATAAACAAGAGGATAGTGTAATTTATAATGCTAGAGATATGGCCATATCAAGGGCCTCTATTGAGAATATTCCTATTCATTTAATAACATCAATTCCATCATTAGAGACTTATAGGAATATTGAAATAAAAAAATATAGAAAAACTCAATTAAAAAATAGATTTGAAAATTTTCCTTTGCCAAAAACAAAAATAATAAATCTTGATATAAAGAATTTAAACAAAAAATTTATTTCAGATGAAACAATTAATATTGTAAATTCTTATTTAGAAAAAAAAAATCAAATACTTTTCTTTTTAAATAGGAGAGGTTATGCCCCATTCCTTATTTGCAAAAAGTGTGGCTACAGACATATTTGTCCTAATTGTTCAATATACTTAACTTATCATAAAATATTGGAAAAAATTATTTGCCATCATTGTGGCTATAAAAATAAAACTGAAAAAAAATGTAAAGATAAATCTTCTTTATGTGAATTTTCTATGTATGGCCCTGGGGTTGAAAAAGTTTTTGAGGAATTAAGAAATCTTTTTCCGCAAAAGGTAGTGAAAATATTTTCAAGCGATTATCTAAACAAAAAAAAACAATCAGAAAATCTAATTAAAGAAATAAGTGAAGAAAAAATAGATATTTTGGTTGGAACTCAAATGATTTCAAAAGGTTTTAATTTTCCAAAGTTAAATTGCATAATAGTTGTTGATGCAGACTTTACAGGGAAAGGCTATGATTTAAGATCTACTGAAAAAAGTATTCAACTTTATAATCAATTAAGCGGTAGAGCTGGACGGTTTTCAAAAGACTCTATAATTGTGTATCAAACAATAAATCCTAAAAATGAAGTTTTAAAAAATATTACAGAGAATATAACTGAAAATTTTTACGTTAATGAATTAAAAATAAGAAAGCAAAACAATCTTCCACCATATTACAGGCTGATTTCTATTATCGTTTCATCGGAAAAAAAGGAAAACAGCTACCAAGGAGCCCAAGAAATTAAAAGAAAAATTGAAAAATTAAACAACATTCAAATTCTTGGTCCTGTTGACTCACCCATTTTTAAGAAAAAAAAAATGTTTAGGACAAGATTATTAATACGTTCTGAAAGCAATATTATATGTCAGAAACCATTGGCCAAAATTTTGGAAAATCTTAAAATATCGTCTAAAATTAAACTTACAGTTGATGTTGATCCAATTAATTTCACTTAATGTAATATATCATCTTGAAGGGGCTATTAAGCTATGCTAGGACCATTTATTTCTTAAATAATTGTTAAACAGGATAGAAATTGAGTGGGATTAAAACATTTTCAAACGAGACCTCTGAGCGATACGCACTAGCTTTATTTGAGCTAGCTAGCGAAAAATCAGAATTAGAAGCTATCGAAAAAAATATATCATTTTTACTTAAGTTTTGTAAAAACAATTCAGATTTCAGCAGTTTTTTAAAAAATCCAACTTATCAACTAGAGTTACAAAGTAAAGTTTTTGCTGAGTTATCAAAACTTATGAAGTTAAACAAGAACTTTAGTAATTTTCTACAATTATTAATTAGTAAAAGAAGGATATTTTTTTTAGATAAAATTTTGAGCAAATTTATTAAACTTTCATCAAAAAGCAAAGGTAAAGTCGAGGCAGTACTTACATCATCTAAAGACCTTACCCAAAATGAAAAGGACAATATAAGTCAAGAAATATCAAAAGCTATTAAATCAAACATAGAATTTATTTATAAAACAGATAAAAGCCTCATAACTGGTATAAAAATTCAAGTAAGCAGTCTATTGATTGATACATCTATTAGAAATAAACTTAAGAGAATTAAACAATCAATAATGGAATACTAAAATGGAAATTAATCCTTCTGAAATAACAAAACTACTCAAAGAGCAAATCAAAAATTTCGGTGAAAAAGCTGAAGTTTCTGAAGTGGGTAAAGTTTTGACCGTTGGTGACGGTATAGCTCGAGTTTATGGTTTGGATAATGTCCAAGCAGGGGAAATGGTCGAGTTCAATGATGGCTCAAAAGGAATGGCTCTTAATTTAGAGAACGATAACGTTGGTATAGTAATATTTGGCGATGATAGACAAATTAAAGAAGGTGATACTGTTAAACGTACAAATTCTATTGTCGACGTCCCAGTTGGCAAAGAATTATTAGGCAGAGTGGTAGATGGATTAGGTGTTCCAATAGATGGGAAAGGAAATCTTTCTGCAAAAATTACTAGGAAAAGAGTAGAAGTAAAAGCTCCAGGCATCATTCCGCGTCAATCAGTTAATGAACCAATGCAAACTGGTTTAAAAGCAATTGATAGTTTAATACCAATCGGTAGAGGTCAAAGGGAACTTATAATTGGAGATAGACAAACTGGTAAGACAGCAGTTGCAGTTGACACGATAATAAATCAAAAAGCAATAAATGAATCTAACGATGAAAAGAAAAAACTATATTGTGTCTATGTGGCGATAGGCCAAAAAAGATCAACAGTAGCTCAAATTGTTAAAACTTTAGAAGATGCGGGAGCAATGAAATATACAACGGTAGTATCAGCAACAGCATCTGACTCAGCACCATTACAATTTTTAGCTCCATACACAGGTTGTACTATTGGAGAATATTTTAGGGATAATGGTATGCATGCATTAATAATATACGACGATCTATCAAAACAAGCAGTTGCATACCGTCAAATGTCACTCTTATTAAGAAGACCTCCAGGTAGAGAGGCATATCCGGGAGACGTTTTTTATTTACATAGCAGACTTTTAGAAAGAGCAGCAAAGTTAAATGAAAAAAAAGGAGGGGGCTCTTTAACAGCACTTCCAATAATAGAAACTCAGGCAGGAGATGTATCTGCATATATTCCAACGAACGTTATCTCAATTACAGACGGTCAAATATTTTTAGAAACTGAATTGTTTAATCAAGGAATAAGGCCTGCCGTAAATGTTGGCCTTTCTGTTTCTAGAGTGGGGTCAGCAGCTCAAACTAAAGCTATGAAAAAAGTCGCAGGCTCAATTAAACTTGAACTAGCACAATACCGTGAAATGGCAGCATTTGCACAATTTGGATCTGATTTGGATGTTTCTACTCAAAAACTTTTAAATAGAGGATCTAAGCTTACAGAATTATTAAAACAAAACCAGTACTCGCCACTTACGGTTGCCGAACAAGTTGTTTCTATTTTTACCGGAGTAAGCGGCTATCTAGATGATATTGATTTAAACAAAATTAAAAAATTTGAGTCAGACTTACTGGAAAAAGTAAGAAATGATCACACAGAGATATTAGAAAATATTAATACATCTGGAAAATTAGAAGAGGATATCAAAAATAATTTAGTAGAAGTAATAAAGTCAGTTAAAAAAGGATCTAGATAGTGCCAAGCTTAGATGATCTAAAAAAAAGAATAAAAAGTGTAAAATCCACTCAAAAAATTACAAAAGCTATGAAAATGGTAGCTGCGGCCAAACTTAAAAAAGCGCAAGAAAGTGCTGAAAAAGGCAGACCTTATAGCGAGAAATTACAAAACATAATCTTAAATTTAACCAAATCTATTTCTGAAGGAAGTAATGCTCCAAAACTATTAGTAGGAAATGGACAAGATAAAGTTTATTTATGCGTAGTTATAACTGCTGATAGAGGCCTGTGTGGTGGCTTTAATTCTAATATTTGCAAATTAGCAAAAAAACATTTCAAAAATATCCTAAAAGAAGGTAAAAAGTTGAAAATCATCACCGTAGGTAGCAAGGGACATGATCAAATTAAAACAGAATATGGTGATCATATAATTTACAATAAAAGTTTTAAAGATAAAAAACAAATTTCATTTAATGAAGCGAACGAAATTGGTAAAAAAGTAATAGAATTGTACCAGCAAGAACAATTTGATAAATGTTTTATATTCTATAATAATTTTAAAAATGTAATTACACAGATCCCTCAAGCTGAGCAAATAATTCCTACCTTTATGAAAAAAGATGACAAAACTAAAGATAAAGTATTCTTATATGAATTCGAACCAGACGAAGATGAAATTTTAGAAGATTTATTACCTAAAAATGTTTCTATACAAATCCTTAAAGCATTTTTAGAAAATGCTGCGAGCGAACAGGGTTCAAGAATGACAGCAATGGATAATGCAACTAGAAATGCTGGTGAATTAGTGGATAAACTTACGATTAATTATAATAGAAGCAGGCAAGCATCTATCACAAAAGAACTAATTGAAATTATATCAGGAGCAGAAAGCTTATAATGAATAAAGAAGGTGTCATAACCCAACTAATAGGTGCTGTTGTCGATGTAAAATTTAAAGAAGAACTACCAGAAATTTATACGGCCTTAGAAGCTAATAACGGAGGGAATAAATTAATTTTAGAGGTTGCTCAGCATTTAGGAGAAAATAGTGTAAGAACTATTGCAATGGACTCAACCGAAGGACTCAAAAGAGGTGATAAGGTTTTAAACACTAATGCTCCCATTAGCGTGCCAGTTGGCCCAGAGACATTAGGAAGAATTATAAATGTAATTGGTGAGCCGATTGATGAAAAAGGAGATGTTAATACTAAAGAGAAGTGGCCAATACATAGACCTTCACCTAAATTTACAGACCAGTCTACTGAGACTGAAATTCTTGTTACTGGAATTAAGGTTATCGATCTACTAGCGCCTTATGCTAAAGGTGGAAAAATTGGTTTATTTGGAGGAGCAGGAGTAGGGAAAACAGTAACAATTATGGAGTTAATAAACAATATTGCAAAAGCTCATGGTGGATTTTCAGTATTCGCAGGTGTAGGCGAGAGAACCAGAGAAGGCAATGATCTTTATCATGAAATGATTGAGTCAGGAGTAATTAAAAAAGATGGAAAAGGATCTAAAGCAGCATTGGTTTATGGTCAGATGAACGAACCACCTGGTGCGAGAGCAAGAGTAGCTTTAACAGGGTTAACTGTTGCAGAATATTTTAGAGATCAGGAAGGTCAAGATGTTTTATTTTTTGTTGATAATATTTTCAGATTCACACAAGCAGGTTCAGAGGTTTCTGCTTTACTGGGGAGAATACCATCTGCCGTAGGATATCAACCAACTCTAGCTACAGATATGGGAAATTTGCAAGAGCGAATTACTTCGACAGGGAAAGGTTCCATTACATCTGTTCAAGCAATTTATGTTCCAGCTGACGACCTTACTGATCCAGCGCCTGCGACTTCTTTTTCTCACCTAGATGCAACGACAGTGCTCTCAAGACAGATTGCTGAGCTAGGTATTTACCCTGCCGTTGACCCACTAGACTCTACTTCTAGAATATTAGATCCAAGAGTAGTTGGAGATGAACATTACAGAGTTGCCAGAGAAGTTCAGAGAATATTGCAAGCATATAAATCTTTACAAGATATTATTGCTATTCTTGGAATGGATGAGCTGTCGGAAGAAGATAAGCTTACAGTTGCGAGAGCTAGAAAAATACAAAGATTCTTATCTCAGCCATTTTTTGTAGCTGAAGTATTTACGGGGTCTCCAGGAAAATTAGTTGATTTAGAGTCTACAATAAAAGGTTTCGATGCCATATGCAAAGGCGAGTACGATAATTTACCAGAAGCAGCCTTTTATATGGTAGGATCAATCGAGGAAGTCATTGAAAAAGCGGAAAAACTTGAAAAAGACTCTTAAGTATAATGTCTGAAGAATTCAAAATTGAAATAATTACTCCAGATAAGAGTATTTATTCAGGTAATACTGAGGAAGTTGTACTCCCATGTTTTGAAGGACAGGCAACAATTCTTAAAAACCACATACCGCTCATTACTTTTTTAAGACCTGGAATAGTAGAGATAGGCAAGGATGAAAAATTCTACGTAGAAGATGGAACCGTAGAGTTTTCAGACAATAACCTTTTGATATTATCCACAACAATCCAAAGTTTTAAAATGATTAATGCTGATCAAAAAAATAGTATGATAAATGAAGCTGAAAGAATGCTTTCTTCAAATCAAATTTCCGATAAACAAAAATATATTTTGAATTACAAAATTGAGACTTTAAAACAAATTAATTAAAAAAAATTTTTAACTCAAGTTTTAATTTTTTATAAACATCTCTTTTAAAATCTACTATTACATCAGTTAATGCATTATAATCTATCCATTTCCACTCAATAAATTCTGGATGATTTGTATTCAAATCTATTTCAGTATCGTCTCCAATAAATTTCACTATAAACCATTTTTGTTTTTGACCTCTATACTTACCTTTCCATATTCTTCCTAATAAATTTGGAGGTAACTCGTACTCAAGCCAATTATCAATTTCTTTCAATAATTTAATTTTTGTTATACTGGTTTCCTCTTCAAGCTCTCTTTTCATTGCATTGAATGGAGTCTCATTAATATTTATTCCGCCTTGAGGCATTTGCCACTTATCTACAGGATTATCTTTCCTTTTAGCAACGAAAACTTGATTTTTTTGGTTTAACACTATGATACCAACACCTTGTCTCATTGGCAGTCTGCTTAACATTTTTTATGATTGAAAAAGTTTGATAGCATACTTCAATTGGTTATCATTATCAGACTCAAATTCGAATTGATTTTGCTCTTCTACAAAAATATCAGGCGAGACACCAACCTCTGAAATTGACTTACCTGAGGGTAAATAATATTTAGAAATTGTTAGCCTTATACCACCACCATTTCTGAGTGGAATTATTGATTGAACAGAACCTTTTCCGTATGAATTTTCTCCAAGTATAATCGCTCTTTTGTGATCTTTAAGAGCTCCTGCAAATATTTCTGATGCAGATGCTGAACCATTATTGATTAAAACAATCATAGGTTTCCCTTTAATTCCATCACCAGATCTTGCAAAGAATTTTCTCGTCTCACTAATTCTTCTTCCCCTGGTAGAAACTATTTCTCCCTCTTCTAAAAAAAAATCAGTAATTGTAACAGCTTGATTTAAAAGGCCCCCTGGATTATTTCTTAAATCGATTATGTAACCTATTAATTTTTGCTTTTCAAAATTTTTAATTTTTCCAATAAATTGCTTATCACTATTTTCATTAAAAGATTTTAATTTTATATATCCTATATTTTTCTTTGTACCCAAAATTTTTGACTCCACCGACTTCACTTCTATAATTTGCCTTTGTATATTAAAAGTTAGAGATTTCTTTACTTCTTTTCTTCTTATCGTAAGTTCAATACTTGATCCAACAGGCCCCCTCATTAGTTTCACAGCTTCCATTAATGTTTTACCTTGAACCTGCTCTTTATTTATTCTCACAATATAGTCTCCAGCTTTAATTCCAGCTTTCTCTGCTGGGGTGTCTGATATTGGAGCGATTACTTTCACAACACCAGCTTCCATTCCTATCTCAATACCCAATCCACCGAATTCACCGCTTGACTCAGTTTGCATGCTTTTAAAAAGGTCTGGTGACATATAAGCCGAATATGGATCTAGGGACTGCAATACCCCATTAATTGCAGAATCCATCACATCAGCTTGATCTATTTCATCAACATATTCTTGTTTAATTTTTTCTAATACTTCTCCAAATAAATCGATTTTTTCATAGAGTTTATTCGACGTTGTATTAGAATACAATTTTGTATTAAAGAAAACTAAACAAATAATAATTATATAAAAAAAATTTTTTTTCATATTAAAGCTTTCTCTTTGGGCAAATCTTCAGACCACATTTTTTCAAGATCGTAAAATTCTCTCTTTTCAGGATGAAACAGATGAACTATCACGTCTATAGCATCAACTAGTTTCCAATCATTACTTTCATAACCCTCTATTCTGCAATCACATAAACCGTATTTTTTAAGTTCCGATAAAATATTTTCTGACAAGGACTGCAAGTGTCTTGAAGATGTGCCAGAAGCGATAATCATATAATCTGCAATATAAGATTTCCGTTTAAGATCAATAGCAACAATGTTATTAGCTTTATTTTTATTTAATGTATTTTCTATTAATTTTTTAATTTTTTTTACTTCCATTAATAATTTCGTTTCTTAATTGTGTAGAAGATATATCAATCCTCAAATTTTTTAAAAATTTAATATTTTTGCTTTTCAGATGCTTCATTATAACAGATTTTTTTGCTTTTGTGTCAAATCCTTTTCTAGAAAAAACTACTAAAATACACAATTTTAATAACTGTTTATAATTCTTCCATTTGTGAAAATTAATTAGATTGTCTGAACCGACAATAAAAAATATTCTATATTTAAAACGTTTTTTTAGAAATTTTATCAATGCTATTGAGGTTTTAGATTTAATTCTATCTTCGTAATATTTCAATTGAATTTTTTTTTGATTCCTAATAATTTTATGACATAACTTTCTACGAAACGAAAAAGGAAAAAAGGGACTTTTTTTAAGTGGATTTTTTTTTGTTATTACCCAAATTACTTTTTTAAGTTTTAAAAGCTTTATACTTTTCTTGCTCACATATAAATGACCTTTATGAGGAGGATCAAAACTTCCTCCTAGAATGCCGATATTTTCAAAATTATTTTTTACCATTTATTTTATGGTCTTGTAACGCTATTACCTTTTACAATATACTTATAAGAAGTTAGCTGATTCAACCCAACTGGTCCTCGTGGCGGTAGTTTATTTGTTGAGATTCCAATCTCTCCCCCAAAACCAAACTCACCTCCATCAGCAAATTGGGTCGAGACATTATGCATTGCAATTGCACTATTTACATTGTTAAGAAAAAAAGATGTATTTTTTTTATTATTTGAAATTATGCAGTCTGTATGCATTGTTCCATACTTTAGAACATGAGAGACTGCTTCTTTAACATCTTTAACACTTTTTATTGATAATTTAGCATCAAGATATTCTGTTTTCCAATCCAATTCTTTTGCCAATTTTAATTTGTTATAAAATAATTTATTAATTTTTTTATCAACTACAACTTCACAACCATTATTAATTAGCGAGTTGATAATTCTAATACCTTTTGTTTTTAAAACCTTTTCATTTATTAAAAGTGTTTCTAAAGCTCCACAAATACTTGTCCTTCTCATTTTAGCATTTAATATTACTTTTGTTGCTTTATTAAGATTACTTTCTTTATCTAAATAAATATGACATAGGCCTTCTAAATGACCAATTACATGTATTTTTGAATATTTTTGAACTTTAGCCACCAAACTTTTTCCACCTCTAGGAACTATTACATCGATATAATTACTCATTTTAGAAAGTAAAAAATCTACGATCTTTCTATTTTTATTCTCGATAAACTGAAGACAATTTTGATTAATTTTGTTCTTTTTCAAAGATTTTCTAAATAAATTTGAAAGAATTTTATTTGAATAAAACGCTTCGCTTCCCCCTCTGAGAATTGCACAATTGCTTGATTTCAAACACAATGCCGCAACATCTGCAGTCACATTTGGTCTGCTCTCGTATATTATGCCTATTACACCAATAGGAGTGGTTACTCTTCTTATATTCAACTTGTTTTTCCCTACCCAACTTTCCAACGTTTTACCTACGGGATTTGGAAATTTTCTAATTTCATTAATAGAATTTATTATACCATCAATTTTTTTTTCATTTAGAATAAGTCTATCAAGTATATTATCTCTTTTTAAATATTTTACATCTTTGGCATTTTCTCTAATAATTCTTTTTTTATTTATCGAAATAAGTTTTATATAATCATTAAGAGTTTTATTAATTCTTTTATGATTTATTTTTTTTAAGTTTTCAAATGCAATTTTTGATTTTTGTCCAATTATTAAAATTTTTTTCATATTATATTTTTACCATATCATCCTTGTGAACAACCTCTGTTTTGCTAGAATAGCCAAGTATTCTTTCTATTTCGTTGCTTTGTCTACCTTTAATTTTTCCTATCTCACTGGATGAAAAGGATGCTAAACCCCTAGCTAGTTTATTATTATCTTGATCTGCTATCAAAATGTTTTCACCTTTGTCAAATTTACCACTAATTGTCTTTATACCTGCTGCTAATAAACTTTTCCCATTTTTAAGCGCATTTGCCGCTCCCTTATCTATGAAGATTGTGCCATAAGATCTTAATGAGCTTACTATCCATTTTTTTCTTGCAGCCATCGTAGATATTTTGGGTACAAATTTCGTAAATATTTTTTTTTCCACCATATACTTGATTGGATTTTTTCTATTTCCGTTACCTATAAACATATGACAACCAGCATTCATACAAATGCTGGCTGCTTCAAGTTTAGTAATCATTCCTCCGGAACCATAATTTGTAGTTTTTTTGTCTGCCAATTTGTAGATATTATTGTCTAAATTTTTAACTTCTTTAATTAACTTTTTTTTATCACCTTTGTCATAAAGTCCATCAACATCGGAAAATATTATTAGTGTATCGGCACCTATAATCTGGGCAACTCTTGCTGCAAGTCTGTCATTATCACCATATTTAATTTCAGAAGTTGCAGTAGTATCGTTTTCATTAACAATTGGTATAGCTTTTAATTTAAATAAATTATCAAATGTTCTTTTAACATTTAAAGCCCTTCTTCTTTGTTCGGTGTCATCAGGAGAAATTAAAATTTGTCCAACTTTAAAATCATTTTTTTGGAATATTTTTTGAAATTCTTCAGCTAAATGTATCTGCCCTATCGAAGCTATAGCCTGGCTCATATCAAGCTTAATTTTTTTCATTTTTATTTTTAAATAACTTTGACCGAGAGCTATAGCTCCAGAAGAAACAATTACGATATCTCTATTTTTTTTGTATTTTTTTATGTCTTTGATTAAACTATTTACCCAGGCTTTTTTAAAATTTCCTTGTTTATCTATTACGGTAGTAGACCCAAGTTTAATAACTATCTTTTTTGAATTATCTATTAGCATTTCGCCTTTTTTTTGATTTACTTGGCAGCAATCCTTTATTTACAGCTCTAGCTCTTTCCGAAAAACCCAGTTTTTCTCCATTTTTAATCTTTCTTTTTATAGTAGATAGCTTTGCAACCATTTTTAAATTTATTTGTTAACATTTGTAATAAGTGTTTTCTTTATAGTTTGTATATCATCCTTTTTAAATACAGAAATAATTTTATATCTTTTTTTAATTTTACTACCAAAAATATCGAGTTTTTCTTTAAGAATTTTTTTTTCGACAAGGTCTGATTTATTAAAGTAGATGATTTCTTTTTTTTTAGATAACGACAAATCGTAACTCTTAAGTTCAGATCTAATCTTTTGATAATTTTCGGCCAAATTGTTTTCTGTTACGTCGATTAAATGTAGTAATATTTTGCATCTTTCAATGTGTCTTAAAAATTTGTCACCCAAACCAATACCTTTATGAGCCCCTTCAACTAAACCAGGAATATCTGCTAAAGTAACTTCTTTGTTATTGTAATATGTAACTCCCAGATTTGGGTTTATTGTAGTAAATGGATAATTAGCAATCTTAGGTTTTGCTCTAGTTAAAGAAGCAAGCAAACTAGATTTTCCTGCATTTGGCAAACCTACTATTCCGACATCAGCAATTATTTTTAATTGAAGCCAAATCCAAAACTCTTCTCCGCTTTTTCCATCAGTTTTTTTCCTTGGGGCTCTATTGGTCGAACTTTTAAATCTCACATTACCTAGTCCACCCTTACCACCTGAAGCCACTAAGTATTTTTCACTATTTTTTTTGAAATCATAAATTATTGTATTATTATCCTCCTCATAGATTTGAGTTCCAATTGGCACTTTTAAAACTAAATCTTTTCCATTTGCTCCAGTTTTATTTTTTTTACTACCAGCTTTACCATTTTCTGCTTTGAAATGTTGTGAATATCTATAATCTATTAGGGTGTTTAAATTTCTTTCAGCTACAAATAAAATTGAACCTCCATCACCACCATCTCCACCGTCAGGTCCTCCAAATTCGACGTATTTTTCTCTTCTAAAACTTGCTGAACCCGAGCCACCATTTCCCGCTTTTAAATTGATTTTTGCTTGATCTAAAAATTTCATTATATCGATATAAATAATTTGAGTTATTTATACTTTTAGCTGGGGATTACAGAAACAAAAGTTCTGTTAAGTTTTGATTTTTTAAATTTTACTTTACCTTTAATTAAAGAATAAATTGAATGATCTTTTCCCATTCCAACGTTATTTCCTGGGTGAATTTTAGTGCCTCTTTGTCTTACTATAATATTTCCTGGAATAACTAGTTGATCACCGTATCTTTTAACTCCAAGTCTTCGTCCTTTACTATCTCGTCCATTTCGCGATGATCCACCTGCTTTTTTTGTTGCCATTTAATTTCCTATTTTTTTTCAGTCTTTTTTATATCTTTTTTTGTTACTTTTACAACTTTCTTTTTTTCAACTATTTTAGCCTCATCAATTACTTTCCCACCTTTGGCTAAAATTTTTGTAATTTGTATTTTTGAATGTTGCTGTCTATGCCCATTTTTTTTTCTAGAATTTTTTCTTCTTCTTTTATGAAATACCAATATCGTTCTATCTTTAACATTATTTAGAAGTTTTGCTTCAACTGTAGCGCCATCTATATTAGGATTTCCAATTTCGGTGTTTTTATCATCATTTAAAAGTAAAACGTTATTAAATTTTATCGTTTCACCTTTTTTTGCATCAAGTTTCTCTATTTCTAAAATTTTACTAGTAGAAACCTTATATTGCTTCCCGCCTGTTTCAATTATTGCAAATGACATAAATTTCTTTCATTTAGTTTCCACGCAATATAGCCTTCAATTGTATCAAGTCAAGAATATTGAGGTTAAAATACGTCCTTTAAATCTCGTAATTTCGAAAAAACTTCCTCATCCGAAGAATCCTTGAGATTTAAAGCCAGTTTAATATCATCATCGTCATATCTTAAAAAAATATTAGTTTTTAA
Source organism: uncultured Pelagibacteraceae bacterium (assembly GCA_902605645.1). Taxonomy (GTDB): domain Bacteria; phylum Pseudomonadota; class Alphaproteobacteria; order Pelagibacterales; family Pelagibacteraceae; genus Pelagilacustribacter. The sequence goes on from CACLDE010000002.1 coordinate 36,388, forward strand.
TTCTTCACCTATAGTTGTTGGTATAGTTGGAAGATCATTTTTTATTTTTGAATTAATTTCAATAGATTTTTTTTTAAGCATTGAATTATTTGGATCATACTTTAAACAAAAATTTAAATTTGATTTTGTATATTCATGTCCGCAGTATACTTTTGTTTCTGGAGGTAAAATTTTAAGTTTGTTTAATGAGTTGAACATATCTGTATGTGTACCCTCAAATACTCTACCACATCCTAAAGAAAATAGAGTATCGCCAGTGAATACAATTTTTTCTCTCTCAAAGTAAAAAGCTATATGCCCTATTGTATGACCCGGAATAAATATTGTTTTAAATGTTAGATTTCCAATTTTTTGTCTCTGGCTATTTTTTAACAAAATATCAATTCCAGGGATACGATCTTTATCATCTTCAAATCCTATAATTTTGGAATTGTATTTTTTTTTGAGCGCAATATTGCCATCAACATGGTCTGCATGATGATGAGTATTTAGTATGAAATCCAATTTATTATATTTTTTAATTACTTCATCGCATGGAATGAATACAGAAGGATCAACTATTGAAACTGTGTTAGTTTCTTCTTCAAATATCAAATAACTAAAATTATCACTTAAACACTTGATTATCTCTATTTTCATTTTATCCAATTAAAAATATTCCTAATTTTGAAAAAAGATTTTTAATTTCTAAATTACTCTTTTTGATCAAGGAAGTTTGATCTTCATTTACTCCAACGACCTTTTTAATGTTTATATTTTTTTTATCACAAAAATTAAAAAGATCCTTAATTGTACACATGTGTAAATTTGGGGTATTATACCAAGTATTTGGTAAAGTTTTAGTTACTGGCATTTCTCCAAAAAATAAAAGTTTTGCTCTTACTTTCCAGTATCCAAAATTTGGAATAGAAATAATTACTGATCTGCCGACTCTTAAAAGATCCTTTAATACTTTTTCTGGATTATAAAATGCTTGAAGGGTTTGACTCAAAATCACATAATCAAATGATTGGTTAGGAAACTGATGGAGCTCTGTTTCAGCATTGCCTTGAATGACAGGCAATCCTTTATGAATACATTGTTGAACATTTTTTTGATCAAGCTCCAATCCTCGAACTTCAATATTTTTTTTCTCACGAAGTAAATCCATCAAAGAACCATCTCCACAACCAACATCTAACACTCTTGTATTGTTAGGTAATAAATCTGCAATTACTTTAAATTCTTTTTTCATTTTTAAATTTTTCATACATTGAGTCTACAAAACTTTTAAGAGTTCTTAAAAAATCTGGCACCTCCAGTAAGAAAGAATCATGTCCTTTATCTGTGATTATTTCTGAATAAGAAACATCTGCTCCTGAAGCATTTAAAGCTATAACTATGTCTTTGTTTTCCTTTGTTGTATAAAGCCAATCAGAAGAAAATGAAATAATTAAAAATTTAGTTTTCTGTCCCTTAAAAGCATCAACTAGACCTCCTTTAAATTGTTTTGAAAGATCAAAATAATCCATTGCTCTTGTAATATATAAAACAGAATTTGCATCGAATCTTTCTACAAATGCATAACCTTGGTGTCTTAAGTAACTTTCAACCTGGAAGTCTGCGTTAAAACTAAATTCGTAATCTGCTTTTTCTTGTAATTTTCTACCAAATTTTTCTTGCATACCTTTTTCGGATAAATAACTTATATGCCCAACCATTCTTGCAACTGCTAATCCATTTTTAGGCTGAACATTTTTAAGAAAATATTTTCCTTTATCCCATACTGGATCAGCCATAATAGCTTGACGTGCTAATTCATTTAAAGCAATATTTTGTGCACTGTGACTAGAACTGCAAGCAATAGGAATTGCTGAAAAAGTTTTATCAGGAAAAGTCGAACAGAATTGTAAAAGCTGCATACCTCCCATTGATCCTCCAGTCGCACATAAAAGTTTTTTTATTCCAAGATGTTCAAGTAATGATTCTTGGGCTCTCACCATATCTCTAATTGTTATTACTGGAAAATCCAATCCGTAAGGTTGTTTAGTTTCTGGATTGATGTCTCTTGGTCCCAAAGATCCCATACAACCACCTATTACATTTGCACAAATTACAAAATATTTATTTGTATCAATAGCCTTTCCTGGACCGACAGCAGTAACCCACCATCCATCTTTGTTTGTAACAGGGTTAGTTTCAGATATAAATTGATCACCTGTAAGCGCATGGAAAACTAAAATTGCATTGTCTTTATCTTTGTTCAATTTTCCGTAAGTTTCATAGGCTAGGGGAAAATTGTTAATTGTTTTTCCACAATCTAATTTAAGTGGTTTTGAAACTTTAATTTTTTTTATATCTTCAAGTTTTCTGTTCATCCAAAAAAAAAGCCCAGCTAAACTGGGCTATCTCCTGTTTAGCTACATTTATTAAGCGCCTGCAATTTGGTTAAATCGGCGCCCCTGAGAAATTAATACTAAATAGTCGTAAACTTGTCAAATTCATATGTAATGGAACTAGCATTACTTTAGCTTTTTATATATTAACTAAAATAAAATGAATTTACCGAAGCCAAAAAAAATTAATGCAGAAAAGTATGTTGCTGGACTAAGCTTATTTAAACAGAAAGCAGCAAAAATTAAACTATCGGCTAATGAGTCTGCATTGGGCCCTAGTCCAAGAGCAATAAAAGAATTTAACAAAGTAGCAAAAAATTTAAAAAGATATCCTGACTCAGATGGTATTTTTCTGAGAAATGTATTAGCTAAAAAATTTCGACTTGATCCTAGAAGAATTATACTTGGATCAGGATCAGACCAAATATTTGAATTAATATGTAAATCATTTCTTAACAAAAATGATGAGGTAATTGTTCCTGAGTTTAGTTTCATAATTTATAGAATTTATAGCAAAATTTATGGTGCAAAGATTAAATATGCTAAAGAAGAAAACTTTAAAATTTCCATTAAAAATATTCTTTCTAAAGTTACTAAAAAAACAAAAATTGTTTTTTTGGCTAACCCTAACAATCCAACTGGAACAATTATTAGTAAAAAAGAATTATTAAAATTAAGAAAAAAGTTAAGAAGTAATATATTGTTAGTTGTTGACGATGCTTACTTCGAATATGTAAAAAATAAAAATTATTTACCAGGTATGAAGTTATTCTCTAATTCTAAAAATGTTATAGTAACAAGAACATTTTCAAAAATTTATGGTCTAGCTGGATTAAGAGTTGGATGGGGATATGGCCCTAAAAATTTGATATACGCTTTAAATCAAGTTAAGCCGCCTTTCAATATTAATAGAGCCGCTTTATTTGCTGCTGTTGAGTCAATTAGAGATATCAGGTGGTTAAATAAAGAAATAAAACATGTAAATAGATGGGCTAAAATTTTTTACAATAATTTTAAAAATTTAGGAATAGAAACTAATTCAAGCTATGGAAATTTTTTACTAGTAAACTTTAATAAGATAAGAGGTAATTCAAAAAAAATATTTTTTAAACTAGCTAAAAGTGGAATACTGGTAAGAAAAATGGATGTGTATAAGATTAAAAATTCCTTAAGAATAACAATTGGGAACAACTATGAAAATAAAAAATTTATTCATACTATAAGAAAGATAATCTAATGTTTGAAAAAATCGCTATAATAGGTTGTGGTTTAATAGGTTCTTCAATTCTTAGAAATATTAATAACAATAAGATTAGTAAGTCTGTTACAGTTTTTGATAAATCAAGGGATGTAATTGAGTTTATTAAAAAGGAAAATTTATGTAGCAACCTATCAAAAGATATCAAATCTGCAGTTAAAGAGTCCGATTTAATAATTCTTGCAATTCCTTTAAGTTCTTACAAAGAAGTTTTATTATCTGCAAAAGACTCTTTTAAAAATGATGCTTTAATTACTGACACTGGCTCAGTAAAAAAAGAGGTTAACAAAATATTTGAAAATTTAAATCTAATAAATATTTCTTGGGTAGCATCCCATCCTATTGCAGGAACAGAGGAAAGCGGTCCATCTGCAGGTTTTAAAGATTTGTTTAAAAATAGATGGACGATTATTTGTGACAGCAAAAACTCAAATAAAAACAAAGTCGAAAAATTAAAAAAGTTCTGGGAATTTTTAGGAAGCAAGGTAAAATTAATGAGCATTGATGACCACGATTACATACTTGCATTAACAAGTCATTTACCTCACGCAGCAGCCTACAATATTGTAAAAACTGCAATAAATACTGATGAAAAATTTAAAGATGAAATTATTAAATATAGCGCTGGAGGTTTGAGAGACTTTACACGTATTGCATCCTCTGATCCTTTAATGTGGAGAGATATTTTTATTGATAATAGTGAAAATATCATAAAGATTTTAGACGAATTCTCAAAGAATATTGAAGATTTTAAAAAAGCTATTACAGAAAAAAATGGCGATAAACTTTTAAAAATATTTACATCTACCAAAAACGTCAGAAAAGAAATTATTAAAGCTGGTCAGGATGTTAAGTCCCCTGATTTTGGAAGAAAAAAAAATTAACGTAAACTATCTATAGAAGAATAAATTTCTCTCTCTAAATCATTTACAAAAACATTTTTATCTTTTCCAGGCTCTATAGGCTCTAAGAAACATATCTCAATGTTGTGATTGTACTTTAAAAAACTATTTTTTGGCCAAACTTTGCCAGTATTTAAAGCAACAGGAACACATGGTAAATTTAATACTTCGTAAATTCTACCTGCACCTTTTTTAAAAGGTAGTTTTTCACCAAATTTTACTCTTGTTCCCTGAGGAAAAATTAATAGAGGTCTTTTACTGATTTTAATATTGTTTTTAATTTTGTCAAAAAAATTTAAGTTATCTTTTGTTGTAGTATCTCTTACAATATCAATTGAACCAATTTTTTTTAAATACCAACCAAATAAAGGAATTTTAAGAAGTTCTTTTTTAAGAATAAAAATAGGATATTGTAAAGGAGCTTGGAGTATGAATGTTTCAAGTAAAGATTGATGGGCGCTAGCAACAAAAAATCTTTCATTTTTTTTTAAATTTTCTGTTCCAGAAAAAGTAACTTTAACACCTAGTATAAATCTTAATAAAAATATAATTATATAAGCCAATATCTTCCCACAGATTAAAGTAGCTTTACTTGGTAAAATTAATGTTGGTATAGCTATAGTGAAAACTAAAATTAAGGTTAAGTAAAATAATATGGTAAATAAGAGCGATCTTATAAATTGCATTATTGATTGAGTAAACTTTTTATATCTTGTTTTTTTCTAATTACTCTAGCCTTAGTTTTACTTATAATTACCTCGGCTATCAAAGGTTTAGTATTATAGTTTGAAGATAAGGAAGCTCCGTAAGCGCCAACATCTGAGATAGCGACGTAATCAGATTGACTAATTTTTTGGTATTTATTATATTTAATAAACTTACAAGTTGTCTCACATATTGGTCCAACAAATTCTAGAGGTCCTTTATTTTTTTTATTATTCTTCATTATTGGTATTATATTATGTACCGCATCATAAAGTGCAATTCTCATAAAATCATTCATACCAGCATTTAGTATTGCAAATGTTTTATTAGATCCTTTTTTTAAATATTGAACTTTAGTCACCAAGATAGCCGTATTCCCTATTATTGTCCGACCTGGTTCGAAAATAATATTACAATTATATTTCCTCTTAAATTTTTCTACTAAATTAGAGTAATTTTTCAGATTAATTTTTTTATCGTTTTTTTTATAAGTAATTCCAAATCCTCCGCCAAGATCTACGAATTTAAAGTTAATTTTAGTTTTTTTTATTATTTCCTCCAAAACTTTTAAGGTTTTTTTAAAGGGATTTTCATTCAATATTTGACTACCAATGTGTACACTTATTGCGTTAAGTCTTAAATTTTTTAATTTTTTACTATTTAAACAAAATGAAATTAAACTTTTTTTTGAAAGACCAAATTTATCTTCTGCTTTACCAGTAGAAATTTTTTTATGTGTAGGAGCATTAATATCAGGATTAAGTCTGATACCAATAGCAGTACTTTTTTTTAATCTTCCCGAAATTTTATTAATTAGTAAAGCTTCATTTTCTGACTCCACATTAATCAATAAAATATTTTTTTTGATAGCTAACCTAATTTCCTCCTCTGTTTTGCCCACGCCAGAGAAAACTATTTTATTGGGTTTTATACCAGATTTGATAGCTTTAAGTAATTCACCTCCCGATACTACATCAGCTCCAGATCCCATCTTTCTTAAAACTTTTAAAATTTGAATATTTGAATTTGCTTTTACTGAAAAACAAATTAACGGTTTTGATTTTTTGAAATTATCTGAAAAAGATTTATAATTTTCAATAATATTTCCTTCAGAATAAAGATAAAACGGAGTATTAAATTTTGACGTGAGTCTTTTTACAGAAACACTCTCCACAAATAAATTCTTATTTTTATATCGTATGTAAGACATCTATCAAATTTTTTTTGTAAAATTATGAATTGATCCTTGGTATTGTGGATCTGATTTTTTCCCACAGGATTCTAAAATAAACATTAATGCTATTAAACCAATAACAAATTTCATTTAATTTCCTTTTTATATTTTCTTATCATATTTTTTATATTTCTTTCAGATGTTCCGCCATAAGAATTTTTTGAATTCATGGAGTTTTTTACGTGAAAAATCTTTAAAACATTATTATTTAAGTTTTTATAAAATTTTTTAATTTCATTCAAAGTTAACTCATCTAAATTTTTTTTATTTTTTTCAGCATAATTAACTAATTTTGATGATATTTTATACGCTTCTCTGAAAGATAGCTTTTTATCTTTGACAAGATAATCTGCAAAATCTGTTGCCGTTGTGTAACCAGTTTTTGCCATATTATACATTCTAGTTTTATTTGGGTTAACATTTTTAATTAGCTCATTACTTACAATTAAGGTATCCTGCAATGTATCAAAACCATCGAATACTAACGCCTTATCGTCTTGTAAATCTTTAAAATATGAAATTGGAAGTCCTTTCATTATAGTTAAAATAGAATTCAATTTTCCATAATTAATTCCAGTTCTTCCTCTTATAAGCTCAGCAGGATCAGGGTTCTTTTTTTGCGGCATGATAGAAGAACCTGTAAGCATTTTGTCATTAAAAGTGATTAATTGATAAGCATCTGAATTTAATATGATAAAGTCTTCAGCCATTCTGGACAAATGCATTGCGCATACTGCACAAGCATACAGAAAATCTATTGCGAAATCTCTATCCGAAACAGTATCAATTGAGTTACTAGTAGGTTTTTTAAAACCTAACTTTTTAGATGTAAAATTTCTATCTATATTATAAGAAGTCCCAGATAAAGCCGCAGCCCCTAAAGGAGACTCATCAATTAATTCTAAATTATTTTGAAATCTTAGCTTGTCTCTTTTAAACATTTCATAGTAGGCTAAAAGATAGTGAGCAAAAGAGATTGGTTGCGCATTTTTAAGATGAGTAAAACCTGGCATTACAGTGTTAACATTTTTATCTGCTTTATTAACGATATTTTTCATAAAAGAGTTTAATTCTTTTACCAAAATTAGCGATGAGTCTTTTACCCAAAGCTTAAAATCAGTAACCACTTGATCATTTCTTGATCTAGCAGTATGCATATAACCTGCTGAGTCACCGATTATTGCATATAATTTTTTTTCAATATTGAGATGGATATCCTCAAATTTTTCTTTAAATACAAATTTACCTTTTCTAATCTGTCCTCTAATTTTTTCTAATCCTTTCAGTATTTTCTTTCCCTCTTTTGCAGGTATAATTTTTTTCTTAATTAACATTTGGGTATGTACCTTTGAAGCAAAAATATCTTGTTCGTAGAGTCTTTTATCTACGTTTATTGAAGCTCCAATTCTTTGAAACGATTTAGAAGTTGAGCTTTTAAATCTGCCTGACCAAACTGTCTTGTTTTTATTTGTCATAAACTATGTTATTTTCAATTTAAATTAATATGAAAATTAGTAAATCTTTTAAAATCATAACATTGGTTTTTACAGGCTTTTTATTTGTTAATAACCCTTTTACTTATGCGGAGCTTCCTAACAATCTTGTTCTTCACGATAAACCTAAAAAAATTGGCAATATAACTTTTAAAGACATTAATCTCCAAGATGTGGATTTATCTAAGAATAAAGGCAAGATCATGGTGCTAAATTTTTGGGCAACTTGGTGTGCACCTTGTAAAAACGAAATGCCATCACTTGAAAAACTTGCTCAAAATTTACCTGAAGTAGATGTATATCCTATCAACATGGAACCACCAAATAAACTTAGAGTTAGAGATTGGTTACAAGACATCGGTGTTGTAAGTTTAAACACTTATTTTGACCCTAAACTAGATTTAGCAAAAAAGTTTAAGTTAATTGGTATGCCTACTACAGTTTTATTGGATAAAGATGGAAATGAGTTCGGCAGAATAATGGGAGAATTTGAATTTGATGAAAAAAATTTTTTAAACTTTTTGAAAGATAAATCTAGTCTTTAAAAAAATAAGCTAGTAATACTAAAACGATAATTGCTATGAATTGTAATAAAACTCTTAACTGCATTAATTTATTAGAGTATTTTTTACTAGTACTTCCACCTTTGAATAAAGTATAAATACCTAAGATTAATACTATGGCAACAGCACCTAGAAGAGAAAAACCGATAAAGTTAAATAACAGTTCCGACATAATGAAACATATATAATGGGCTACTCACTAAATACAACTATTATTAACTCATCCGATAAACAAAAACCTGATAATGCTGTTATTCTTTGCCACGGATATGGTGGGGATGGAAATGATATTTCTATTTTAGCAAATTATTGGAAAAATTATCTTCCAAAAACTGTCTTTATATGTCCAGACGCACCAGAAAAATGTGCAGTGAGCCCAACTGGTTTTCAATGGTTCGACTTAATGGACCAAACAAGTGATGAAATTCTGACAAAGTCGCTAGTTGCTGAAATCAAATTAAACAAACTGATTGACGAAGTTAAAGTAGAGTACGACTTTTCAGCGGATAAAATTATTTTATGTGGTTTTAGTCAAGGATGCATGATTAGTTTGCAAACAGGATTAAAAAGACAAGATAAGATCAATTCAATAATAGGTTATTCAGGAAAAATTATAGACACCAAACACATTGAGAATAATATTAAGGCTCGCCCAGATATTATATTGATGCATGGTGATAAAGACGAGGTAGTCCCAGTTAGTTTTTTGCTTGAGGCCAAAGAATTATTTAATAGAATTAACTATGAGATACAAACAAAAATTTTTCAAAACTGTGAACATAGAATACCCCAAGAAGGGTCGAGTCTTGGCTTAGAATTTATAAAAAAAAAATTATACTAACAACAATATGCCACAAAATTATAACTTGATTTAATTTTTTATATCATTTAGCTTAAGGCATGATTATTTCTGCAAACGATAAAGTACCTTTAGAAAAATGTCCTGCCCTAGTCTTAAACGCAGATTTTAGACCTTTAAGTTATTACCCTTTATCATTATGGTGTTGGCAAGATGCAGTTAAGTCAGTTTTTTTAAATAGAGTAAGTATAGTTTCAAATTATAAAAGAAAAATTAGAAGCCCTTCCTTTGAGATGAATTTACCTAGTGTAATCGCATTAAAAAATTTTGTTAAACCCTCGGATAATCCAAACTTCACAAGGTTTAATGTTTTTTTAAGAGATAAATTTACATGTCAATATTGCGGAGATAAAAAAGATCTGACTTTCGATCATCTTTTGCCAAAGTCGAAAGGTGGAATTACAGATTGGGAAAATGTCGTAACAGCATGCTCAACTTGCAATGTTAAGAAAGGTGGAAAACTATTTGAAGTTAGTGGAATGAAATTATTTAACAAACCTTATAGACCCACAGTAGATGATTTACATAAAAATGGAAGAAATTTTCCACCAAACTTTCTACACGAAAGCTGGATGGATTATCTTTATTGGGATATTGAGTTAGAGCCTTAATTAAATTTTTTCTGAAATCGCAATTGCTACTCTTGAGGATGTCTTTATTACTTTATCTAAAACACTGTATAAACCTTTTTTGGTAGCCCCACTTTCGTAGGCTATATCTTTATGATCTAATTCATCTTGTCTGAACTTCATAATTTTCTTTTTTAGTTCTTCTTCATCCTCTCTAAGTTTATAAGTCTGATCTTTATAATGTCCGTCGATTACTTCTTCCACAGATGCTGTACATAACATTGCTGCTTTTTTTCCCAACATGGCAGTACCAAATCCCAAAGTTATTCCCATTAAGTCCCACAAAGGTAGTAGTTTAGTAGGTTTTATATTTCTTTTTTGTATTTCTTTATCAAAAAATTCGAAATGTTCTCTTTCGTGTTCTCGCATATCTTCAATTTTTCTTTTAAGCTCATCATCTTTTTTGAAAGTTTTTAAAGCTAATAATTGACCTTCGTAAATCTTTATAGCCCCACGTTCACCAGCATGATCTACTCTAATTATTTCTTCTAAAGTTTTTTTGTCAGTTTTATTCATTTTTTGCTATCAATCTTAATAATATATAACTTATTACAATAGATAAAAATGCGTTAAATGTAGCAAGCGATAAACCAAAAATCTTAAAAGTCACATCTTTACAACTTATTGGGGTTTTTTCTAAACTTTTTAAAAGATCATCTGGATTTTGAATATTTGTATTTAAACCAAGTTCGCACAATAAACTTTCACTAAAAACACCTTGTTCAATACCCACATGATATACAGATGTTACCGCACCAAAAACAAATAATAATAAAATAATAGATAGTAATATTTTTTCCCACATATTTGTAAAAATTAGAAATGAAATTATTACTATAGATCCAATATACGGAACACGCTCAATTTTACAAAGATTACAAGGTTCATGACCAAGAACAAATTCAACAAAATAAGCAAAACTTAATGCTATAAAACTTAAAAAAATTAGTGAATTTAAAATAATTTTTTTATTCATGCTATTTAAAATAAAAATACAGTCCTAAAATAATAACAACAATTAAAACTCCTATTATCGTAAACCATTTGTAACCTTCTTTTTTTAGTAGTATTTCGAATTTATCACCTAACTTCATTGAAAAGTATGACACAATAAAAAATCTTAATCCCCTAGATATAAAGCTTATTATTATAAATATATAAATATTAAATCCGATAAAACCACTGGTGATTGTAAAAACTTTGTAGGGTAGAGGAGTAAAGCCAGCTAAAAACAATGTACCTATCCAAAAAACTAAACCAGCTTTATTAGAGAGTTTCTCTTGTAATTCAAATACTTTGTCTTCATAATTATAAAATTCTATAATGGACATAGAAAACTCAAAAAATAGACTACCTAAAAAATAACCCAAAACACCACCTAAAACTGAAAATATTGTTGCAACTAAGAAAATTTTAAAATACTCCTCTTTTTTTGCTAGAACCATAGGAACAATCATTACATCAGGCGGAATAGGAAAAAATGAACTTTCGATAAAAGAAACAAAAGCTAAAAAGGGCTTCGATAATTTATGTCTAGCTAATTCTAAACATCTATCATATAATTTCTGCAACATTAATACTTATATAAACATGTCAGAGAAAAAAGAAATAAGAAATTTAGATAATCTCACAAAAGTAGATTTTAAAAAAAAAGAGGTTAACTTTAAAGACGAATTCATTAGTAAGACAGAGGTTCATTCAATATTATCTACAAATTTTGGAAGAATAAGTGATCATTGGTTCAAATTTTCAACGACATGGAACTACAATGCTTATCAAACATTTATGGATATGGATAAATATCTTATCCTAATATACTTAGTGCAAAAGTCTTTTCGTCATTACGCTGATATTTTGATAATCCATTCAGAAGAACAATTTTATACAAAAGAAGAATTTGAAATTGAAAAGATAAACTTAATTGAAATTTCTGAAGATCTATCAATTGCAAAAGAAACAGTAAGAAGGAAAATTAATGAATTAAACGAAAATCAGATAATTATGAGAAAAGGAAAAAAAATCGTATTAAAACCTTTAACATTTATTCATCAAAGACCAAAACATTCAATTAGAACTTTATCTCATTTTCTTCATGTTTGCTCAAAATACTTAGCCACGCAAGACTGGTTCGGTCCTGCTGTTGATCCAACAGAAATAGAAAATTTTATTAGAGAAAATTTTACACTTGTATGGAGATTCTTCTTCAGGTTTAAAATTCCATTTTTAATTAGACAAAGAAAATTTCACGGAGATTTAGAAAGCTTCATCGTTTCTGGGACTATATTTGCCAATAACATAGTCCGTTTAAAAGAAAAATATAAAAATAATCCAATAACTAAAAAAACTTATACAAATGACCTCGGTGAAGAAAATTTCATAGAGTGGGCAAAGTTTATAATTTTGTCTAAAGAAACCATTCTCGGAATGAATGCTTCCTCAATTTCTGAAATTACTGGCATTCCAAGAGCAACAGTTATAAGAAAACTTAGAATTTCTGAAAAATCGGGTATGATACATCGAGATAAACAGCAACTTTACACAATTGGTAAGATTTATAAATCTAAACTTAAAGATGTTGGAAAATTATTTTCTGAAAACCAAGTCGATTTATGTAAGTTTGTATCAACATTCTTTGAGCTTTATAGAAATCCAACTATTAACAAAAATCTTAAATAAACTCTTTAATTAAAGTATTATTTCATAATATACTTTGATTAAGGGCGAATGGTGGAACTGGTAGACGCGCCGGACTCAAAATCCGGTGGTAGCAATACCTTGAGAGTTCGAGTCTCTCTTCGCCCACCAATTTATGAATATTAGTAAAATAAATAGTTTAGTTGAACTTTATTTTAAAAAAGCTCAAGTAGTTAACGGAAAAAAACCATTTTTAAAATGGCTAAAATTAAACGAACCAACTTATACTTGGGAAGATGTCACTTTAAAAATCCTCAAACTTTCTTCAAAGATAAAGTCATTTATAAATGAGGGGGACCGATGTTTAATATTATCTGAGAACAGACCGGATTGGCTAATAACAGATATTGCTATTATGAATGCTGGAGGTATTTCGGTTCCTATATTTACCACTTATTCTGCAAGTGATTATGAGTATATTTTAAATGACTGTAAACCTTCAATTATAATTGTTTCTAATCAAAATCAATTTAGCAAAATTAAAAAAATTATTAATAGTGATATAAAAAAAATTATTTCTTTTGAAAAAATTGATACTGATAGTTTGTTAATAAAAGAAATAATAGATGAAGAAATTGACGAAAAAATAATCAATAAAAATTTAAAAAGAAATATGCCAGCATGTATAATTTACACTTCTGGCACATCAGGAAATCCTAAAGGAGTAGTTTTGAGCCATGGAGGAATTTTATCGAATTGTGAAGGGGCAGTTGAATTATTAGAGACTTTAATTGAGAAAAAAAATCCTATTTTTTTAACTTGGTTACCTTTATCTCATTCATACGAGCATACGGTGCAATTTATACAAATCATAGTTGGCGCAAAAGTTTTTTATGCAGAAAGTTTAGAAAAATTAATTTCAAATATGGGTATAGCAAAACCAACAATTATGACAGCTGTACCGAGATTCTACCAAAATTTATATACAAAGATAAATAATAATTTTGAGAAGCAGAATGGAATAAAAAAATATTTGATTTTTAAAACTTTATTTTTAGGAAAAAAAGTACTCAAAAAGGAGAAATTAAACTTTTTGGAAAAAATCTTAAATTTTTTATGTGAAAAATTAGTAAGAAAAAAAATTAGAAAACAATTTGGTGGAAACCTCCAGGCTTTCGTTTCAGGGGGAGGCGCTCTTGATCAAAATATAGGGGAATTTTTGAATTCTGTAGGCCTACCAACTTTACAGGGATATGGCTTAACTGAGGCCTCTCCAGTTGTAAGTTGTAATTTACCAGATTTGGTAAAAGTAGAAACAGTAGGTCCTCCGTTTAGAACAAATAAAGTTAAAATTGCTGAAGATGGCGAAATTCTTATTAAAGGTGAAAATGTGATGCTGGGGTATTGGAATTTAAAAGAGGAGACTGAAAAAGTAATTAAAAACGATTGGTTACATACAGGAGATATAGGGGAACTAGACAATAATAATTATTTAAAAATCACTGATAGAAAAAAAGATATAATTGTTAATCTCGGTGGAGACAACATATCACCAAGTAAATTAGAAAATATTTTGTGCTTAAATGAACATATAAAACAATCTTTTGTATACGGTGATAAAAAAAATTATTTAGTAGCATTAATTGTAAGCGAAAAAGAAATTAAAGATAAACAAATTAAACTCATAATTGAAAATATAAATAAAAGTTTAACTTTAATTGAAAAAATTAAAAAATTTGTATTGATTTATGAAGAATTTACAATTGAAAACAAAATGTTAACACCAACTTTAAAATTAAAAAGAAAAGAAATAATTAAAAATTATAAACAACAACTAGAAAACCTTTATTAAATTTAATTTTAAAATAATATAAATTTATTCAAAAAACATTGATAATACTTAACTTTTTTAACTTTTAAAAAATTAAACAATTTTAATAAAAAAATTAAATTTATTTGCAAACTTACACTTTACTTTGTGTTTGACATCAAAGAAAAAAAACTTAAAGTTAAATTATCAAAACGAATCATAACGATTTGTTTATAAACAGGGAGATAAGATGGCTAAAAGAAGAAAAAAAGCTAAAAAGAAAAAAGCTAAAAAAAGAAGAAGAAGAAGAAGATAGTACTCTTCTAAATTCTTTGTTAATTAAACGCCCTTTTTGATTTTTTAAAAAGGGCGTTTCTATTTCTAATGTTCTAACAAGTTTTTGCCTCTACCAAGTGCTTTGTCCATCTTTTTTTGAACCTCTTCTGGGGTAGTTTTTAAAACAGCTTCAAATTCTGACTTAAGTCTATCATAGGCTTTTTCGAATAGTTGTCTCTCAGAATAAGACTGATCAGCTAATATATCAGTATTTTTATTTAGGTCTTTGACTACTTCAGCCAACTCATAAATTTTACCTGAGTTAATTTTTTGATCATATTCCTGTGCTCTTCTACTCCACATAGTTCTTTTAATTTTGGGTTTGGTCTTCAGTATTGAAACACACTTATTAATTTGATTTATTGAAGATACAGGTCTAAGATTTGATTGTTGATTAATCGGTACAGTTAGAGTTAGTTTTTCTTTTTCAATAAAAATTTTATAAAATTGAATTTCGATTTGGCCAATTTTGGCTTTTTCAACAGCAGTAATTTTACCGACTCCATGTTTAGGATATACAACAAAATCTTTTATATTATATTGTTTCTTTTCAGTAGCTTGTTTTTTTATCTTTTTTATTTCTGGTTTTTCTTCTTGATTTAAGTTTGTTTGTTTTTTTGACTTATCTTCAACTTTTGATTTTTTAGTCAGCAAAATTTTTGTCTTTTTTGAACCTTTAACTTTTTTTGCTTTTTTAAATTTCTTCTTTTTTGGCATATTTATTTAAACGGCTTTTCTGAAAAATGTTTATCGAATTTATTTTTAACTTTTTCATATTTTTTATGTTCAGGCATCGGATCTTTTTTTTTATTGATATTAGGCCATATTGCAGAAAACTTTTTATTTAGCAACAACCATTTATCTTTATTTTCTATTTCTATTGTATCAGGCACTATAGCTCCTATAGGGCATTCTGGTTCACAAACTCCACAATCAATACATTCATCTGGATTAATTGCCAGCATGTTTTCCCCCTCATAAAAACAATCTACTGGGCAAACCTCAACACAATCTGTTAGTTTACATTTGATACATTCATCTTTAACAATATATGTCATTTTAATTTTAGTAGCCTCATTTTTATTTCACCACTATCTTTATCAGAAAAATAAATTAATCCACATATTCTTCTCATCAAGTTGGACTCATACAGATCTACATTATTATCTGATATAAGAATTTTCCACAATTGTTCAATAATTTCACTTTTTATTTCTAAAGATATATCTTTAATTATTTTCGTATAATTTAAAAGTTGATTAGAGTTTTGTTCTAGTTCTTCAGCCTTCTGCATAATTTGATCTACCGGAATTTCGTTATTTTTATTATTTTTTATAAAACTTAAAATAATTTTTTTTTCTTTTTCAGAATAGATTTCATCTATTTTTGCAGCATGAACGAGTAAAGCTGCTATCCCTATTAATTCTTTTTTTTCTAATTTAAGCATACTATTTTAGATTTAAATTTAAAAGTTTTTTAAAAGGATTTTCATCTTTTTTAATATTAATAAATTTATTTTTTCTTTTGTTTTCACCAACATATAGATAAGTATCTGCCTCATTACTTTTTTTGTAATTCATGCTTAACATTAAACTGTAAAAACTTTCTTTATTACAACCAATTAAATTCATCATTTCAGAGTCTATTTTAAACTTTCTTTTTTCTGTTTTATTTAAAATTTTAATAAATAATTTTTCTAGAATGTCTATACGAACATAGTGATTTTTAAACTTTTCAAAACCGCACAGTAGCAAAAAATTTTTGTTGTATTTTCTGTCTGTAAGGTAGTTTAATCCCGATCTAGGTATATTTTGATTGGTAGCCAATTTATAAAATAATCTCCAAAGAGAAATACGAAGAGATACAGCTTTTGGTTTAAGCATTTTCGGTAAATAGATATGATACCTTCCAATTTTGATACCTAATTCCCAAATTTTCTTTCTCTCATCCAATTTTATAGATTTAACTATTTCATCAACCAATTCTCTTTTGAGAACCCCATTATTTTCAAAAAGGCGGAACATCAGAGCTCGTATATATTTATTTTTTGCGTATTCTTTGTTTAAACTCAAAAGGTCTCCAAGTATTTCTTTTATGTAATCATCAACCCAACTTTTTAAAAATGTTTCTAATTTAGATTTAGATAAATCATCTAAAGCATCATCTGCAAAAATTTGAATTTCAGGATTTAGATAATTGTTACCTTTTTTAAGTCTGGCGATAATATTATTTTTCCAAAGAATGTTACATTTTTCGTCTAACAAGATACTCTCACTAGATGTTATATAAGAAACTCTTTTTTTAAGTTCTTGCCCAACTCCTTTTCTTGCAGCTTTTTTTATTGATTTAATATCAGTGTCTAATGTTTTAGACGTAAGAGCAATTACAAATTTGAGACCTTTGAGCTCTCCAACAAACTGGTCATTAATCAAAATCTTGTCGTCTTCGTCAATTTTTGTGTTTAAAACTAAATCTTGTTTTAATCCTTTCGATAGAATACTAATTTTTTTATCGATGAAACTGTTAGTTAACTCTTTGTGTAATTTATCCGAAAGTTTATCCTCTATGTTTTTTGTTAATTGTACCCAATAGTCTGAATTTTCAACCCAATTTTTTTTATTTGCTACATAAGACCAAGTTCTTACATTTGAAATTCTATTAGATAAAACGTCGATATTGCCATGTTCTTTCTCTAATCCTTTAAGCTGTTCCTTCATATAATCATTTGGAATTCTTTTTTTTCTCGTTGAAAGATATTTAAAAACTTTATCAATTATATTTATATGTTGGCCATAAGCCTTTTTTTCAAAATCGGGAATTTGACAACACTCCCATAATAATTCTAAATTTTTGTGATATATAATATTATTGCTTCCTAGTTTTAAAAAATGTCTCAAAACACTCTCGTCCAGAGAGTCTTGTGTTCTAATTAAATTATTGTTTTGAGGCCTTTGCTCTAAAGAGGAAATTAATTTGTCAGGACTTTTAAAGTTTAGTTTAGAGTTTCTCCAGTAAATCATCTTAATTTCTGGCAAGTTATGCTTTTCAATATTTTCTATTTCATCTGAATTTAAAATCTCACAATCCCCAGTTGTTCCAAAAAAACCATCGTTTTTATATCTACCGGCTCTGCCAGCTATTTGGGAAATTTCAATAAGGTTTAGTCTTCTTGTTTTTTTTCCATCAAATTTTTTGAGATTTGAAAAATAAATTTCATTAATATCCATATTTAAACCCATACCTATCGCATCTGTTGCCACTAAATAATCAACATCTCCCGATTGATATAGTTCTACTTGAGAATTTCTAGTCTTTGGACTTAAAGATCCCATAATAACAGCAGCACCACCTTTTTGCCGTCTGATCAATTCAGCAATTGCATAAACATCTTCAATAGAAAAAGCGATTATTGCAGATTTTCTTTCCAGTCTGGATACTTTTTTAAATCCTCCATAAGTTAATTTCGAAAATCTCTCCTTTTTTTCAAAATCAGCATCTTTTATTAAATCATTAATAACACCTTTCATTACTTGAGAACCTAAAAAAATAGTAAGTTTTTTACCTCTAAAATTAAGCAGTCTGTCAGTGAAAATATGTCCACGTTCTCTGTCGGCACACATTTGAATTTCATCTATTGCAACGAAATCTACGCTTTTATCTTTTGGCATAGACTCAACTGTACAAATAAAATAATCAGCAGAACTTGGTATAATTTTTTCTTCTCCAGTGATTAATGCTACTCTGTTAAGACCAACTTCATCTACACATTTATCATAAACCTCTCTTGCTAGTAGTCTTAAAGGAAATCCAAAAATACCACTCTCATATTTGAGCATTTTCTCTATAGCTACAAATGTTTTTCCAGTATTAGTAGGACCTAAAAGAGCCAATACTTTATTTGAAGAGTTTTCCATAATTGTGTCTGATAAAATTTTTTATACTATATATAGGTCGCCTCTGAGAACAAAATAAGATTAAAACATGACCGAATCAATTTGTCAAATGTTCTTCTTTTAAAGTTTTAATTGACTTAAATCATCGAGTCCCCGTAAGGTGACAAATAGCTTTTATAAAAAGCTATTATGAAGAATTATACAAAAAAAAGTATTTTAAAACTAAAACCTTCCTCAACTTTAATAATAAATGAAAAATCAAAGGAACTTATTGCTAAGGGAAAAAAAGTTTATAGCTTTGGTTTCGGTCAATCTCCGTTTCCAGTACCCAAAAGTATTGTTGTCAAATTAAAAGAAAACGCTCATAGAAAAGAATACTTACCTATACAAGGTTTAGCAGAACTTAGAAACTCAATCTCCAATTACTTAGAAAAAAAAACTGGAAATCGATACCCTACGGAAAATATTCTTATTACACCTGGTTCTAAAGAAGCGATGCTTTTAATGCATGTAGCGTTTAATGGTGAAATTATTTTATCAGCACCAAGCTGGGTTTCTTATGAGCCACAAGCAATTATAGGTAGAAACAAAGTACACTGGATTGAAACTTCAAGAGAAAATAATTGGTTTCCAACTGGAACACAACTTGAAAAAAAAATCAAATCTATTAATAAAAAAAATTTAATATACATACTTAATTCTCCAAATAATCCTACCGGAACAACTTGTAACAATTTAAATGAATTAGCGGCAGTAGCAAAAAAATATAAACTTCTAGTTTTATCAGATGAAATTTATACCGATTTAACATTTTGTAATAAATATGAGTCTATTTCAAAATTCTATCCTGAAGGAACATTCATTAGTGGAGGATTAAGTAAATGGTGTGGAGCAGGAGGTTGGAGAGTCGGATTTTTCGCTGTTCCTAAAAAACTCTCTAATTTTTTAGAAACTATTGTGACACTTGCAAGTGAGTCTTATTCAACAGTAAACACTCCAGCCCAATATGCGGCTGTTCAAGCTTACAAAGGAGATTTTAGAGAATATAAGAGCAAAACATGTAACATTCTAAGATCTGTAGGAAATTATGTATATAAAAAACTCAAATCAAATAAAGTTTTAATAAATCAACCGCAAGGCGCTTTTTATTTAATGCCAGAATTTTTAAATAAAAAATTTAAAAATTCGACTGATTTATGCAAAACAGTGCTAGAAGAAACTGGAGTAGCGATGCTTCCAGCTTCTGATTTTGGTTTTAACACAAAAAGATTACTTACAAGATTATGTTATATAGATTTTGATGGAAATGAATTCTTAAATGCCGACATTAACGGAAAAATAATAAGTGATAAAATAATAGAAAAGTACGCACCAAATGTGGTTGAAGGGGTGCAAAAATTATCAAATTGGGCTAAAAATTTATAAAGATTCTCTTTGACCTCCACCTTTTTCCATAGTTAAATTATAATTAATAACAAACGGGGGAACATATGAAAAAACTAATGTCATTGATTTCAGCGTTTTTAGTGATGTTTGCATTCGCAAGCCCAATCGCTAAATCAGCAGAATTCTTTACTATAGGTACCGGCGGACCAACAGGGGTTTATTTCCAAACTGGTAACGCCATTTGTAAAATGTTACATAAATCAGCCATAAGTGCTGACCATGGAAGAAAAAAAGGTACAGCTAAAGCTTACAGATGTACTGCACCTTCAACAGGTGGTTCAAACTATAATATTGGACAAATCAAAGATGGTGAGTTTCAATTTGGTGTAGCTCAATCAGACTGGCAATTTCATGCTTATAACGGTTCAAGCAAATGGGAAGGAAATCAGTTCGGCGACTTAAGAGCAGTATTTTCTGTTCACAATGAACCTTTCCAAATTTGGGCTAGTAAAAAATCTAAAATCAAAGATTTCAAAGGCCTAAAAGGTAAAACAGTAAATATTGGTAACCCAGGTTCTGGCCAAAGAGGAACAATGGAAGAGTTAATGAAAGCAATGGGAGCAGACATGAGTATGTTCAAAGCAACTACTGAACTTACTTCTTCTGAACAAGTAAAAGCTCTTTGTGACGGTAAAATAGACGCGTTTGGATATTCAGTTGGATTTCCAAATGGTGCAATGGAGCAAGCAGCAACTTGTAAAGCAAAAGCTAGTCCAATTAATTTAACTGGTGGACCAGTTCAAGGTTTAATTGATGGCGCTGACTATTATGCAAAAGCTGTAATCCCAGCGGGGACTTACTCAAATCAGAAAAAAGATGCTACAACATTTGGTGTAAAAGCTACTGTTGTTACAAGCGCTAATGTTTCTGAAGAGCTTGTATACTTAGTAACAAAAGCAGTAATGGAAAACTTCGATGATTTCCGAGCTCAACACCCTGCTTTTGGACCTTTGGAAAAGAAAAACATGATAGCTGATGGTTTATCAGCTCCATTACATCCAGGTGCGATTAAATATTATAAAGAAGCTGGATTAATGTAATTCTACTTCATAATTAGATTAAAAAGGCCCAATATTTTTTGGGCCTTTTTTTTTAGAATAAGGTATCTTGACTAAAATGAATAAAAACATTCAAAGTAAGATAAAAAACAAAATTCAAGAAGATATTTCTCCAACTCGAAATTTATCAGGTATTCACTTAAAAATAGTTTTTTGGAATAGCTATTCTTTGGACATTTTTTCAACTATGGTATGCGTCTCCTTTTCCCTTTTGGTTTAATTTTGGTATGTTCAAAGGCTTGCCTGCCAGAGCAATACATTTGGGTTTTGCATTAACCTTAACCTTTTTGATTTTTCCAGCGGTGAGAGGAAAAAAAATTTCAGCATTCGATATATTTATAAGTATTGCTGCAGCATTTTGCTGTTTATATATTTATTTCTTTTATGACGACCTCGTTAATAGAGGTGGAATACTTTTAATAAAAGAGATATTTGGATTTAAAGTGCCAGTTGAACTAATCATAGGTACTTCAGGTATATTAATACTCTTGGAAGCTACTAGGCGGGCAATAGGTTTGCCCTTAGTTATAATTGCAATTTGCTTTCTTTTATTTTCTTATTTTGGAAAATATGCACCTGATATAATCTCTCATGGTGGATTATCCTTAAAACGATTAGTAGGCTTCCAATGGTTTGATCAAGAAGCAATTTTTGGAATACCTATCGGAGTATCGGTAGACTTTATATTTTTATTTGTATTATTTGGAGCACTACTAGAAACTGCAGGTGGAGGAAAATATTTTTTAGATTTAGCTTTTGCAATGGTTGGCAAAATGCGAGGCGGACCCGCAAAAGCGGCTATTCTAGGATCTGGGATGACAGGTATGATCTCAGGATCATCAATTGCAAACACTGTTACAACAGGAACGTTTACAATTCCTATAATGAAAAAAACTGGTTTTTCGCAAGAGAAAGCAGGAGCGATTGAAGTTTCATCTTCAGTTAATGGTCAAATTATGCCACCGGTAATGGGTGCAGCAGCTTTTGTAATGGCAAGTTTTATTGGTGTTACCTATTTTGAAGTTGTTAAACATGCTTTTTTACCAGCAGTTATTTCATATATTGCTTTGTTTTATATATCACATTTAGAGGCACTTAAATTAGGTCTTAAAGGGATGGATGATGCTGATGTACCGCATTTGAAAAAAACTTTTTTATCTGGTTTGCATTTTTTAATTCCAATATTTGTTTTAATTTTTTTACTCGTCTATATGAGATACACTGCAGGTTTTTCTATTTTTTATGCAACTTTGTCTTTGATCTTAGTAAATCTAGTAAACAGAATTGTTAAAAATTCAGATTTTAAGACAGGTTTGATTGATTGGTACAATCAGACAATTGTTGGTCTTCAAAAGGGTGCTATTAATATGGTTGGGGTTGGAATAGCTATTGCGACAGCTGGTATAATAGTAGGAGCGGTAGGCTCAACAGGACTAAGCACTAACTTAATCATTGTCATAGAAACAATAGCCAGAGACAACGTAATAATTTTAATATTACTAACAATTATACTTTGTTTACTTCTAGGAATGGGTCTGCCAACAACTGCTAATTATGTTGTAGTAGCTTCACTTATGGCTACAGTTCTTGTTGATGTTGGAAATGCTTCTGGTTTTATTTTTCCATTAATAGCAGTTCATTTATTTGTATTTTATTTCGGTTTAATGGCCGATGTGACTCCACCAGTTGGATTGGCCTCTTACGCTGCCGCTGCAATATCTGGAGGTGATCCACTAAGAACTGGACTACAAGCCATTTGGTATAGCTTAAGAACAGGTATTTTGCCCGTAGTATTTTTATTTAATCACGAACTTTTACTAATCGGCGTAGATAATATCTGGCAAGCTCTAATAGTAATTATTACCTCTTTAATTGGGATTTTAGTTTTTACTGCTGCAACTCAGCAATGGTTTATAAATAAATTAAGATGGTATGAAATTATAGCATTTCTAATCATCTCTTTATCTTTTTTAGCTCCTGACTATGTTTTAAGTAAATTTTATCCAAAATTTAATGAGCAAAAACTTTCAGCCATAACCATTCAAAATCTTTCATTTGATCCAGCCAAAGAAGTTCATATTAAAGTTACTAGACTAAGCGAGTACGGCGAAAGATATAAGTTATTTGTCATTGATAAAGGAAAATTTGAAAAAGAATATACTCTAGAACAATACGGTGTAACTTTGTCCAATCAAAATGATCAACTTACTGTAGATAAATTAAATTGGAAAGGGGAGGCCAAAAAGTCAGGAATTCAGATGGGGGATATCATAAGTAATTTTAAAATTGAAAACCCTGATAGACCAAATAAAGCTATTGTTTACCCTTTCGCTCTTTCACTATTATTAATTTTTGGATATAATAATTACAGACGCAAACTTGAGTGAGAAATTATGTTAAAGCAGATTTATAGATGGTTCTGCTATATTGGAATTCACAGATACGATATTATTGATACCAAATATGGTTTTGGCGCAGCAGGTTCTACCGAGACTGTGAAATGTAAAGATTGTGGCATTGCAAAAATTAGACAAAAAAAAAATTAACCAGCATCATTTAAGCGCAGTTTTTTTAAATCAAAAAGGTTTATATAAAATTTATGAAAAAAAGAACCTTTATAAAAATAATTTTTTATAGCATCGCATCTTTATTCTTGCCCTTTAAATTGTCATCTATTGAGAAGAAGATAATTAACCCTAATCTTTCTGAAGAACAAAAAAGAATAATGTTTGGTGAAGGAACTGAAAGAGCTGGTACAAGTCCACTTAATTTTGAAAAACGTAAAGGCTCATATCACTGTGCAAATTGTAATGCTAAATTATTCGATTCGGTTTCAAAATTTGACAGTGGAACAGGGTGGCCTTCTTTTAACGAGGCTATACCTGGAGCTTTTAAAACTAAAGTTGACTATTCTTTTGGTATGAAAAGAATTGAGTATCACTGTGCTAAATGTGGTGCTCATCATGGGCACGTCTTTGACGATGGACCAGGACCAAATGGAAAAAGGTACTGCAATAATGGTCTTTGTTTAATATTTGTACCAGAGTAATTAATGAAAAACTTAATATTAGTAATCATATTATTTTTTCTACCACTGCAACTTAATTCAACTGCAGAGGTAAATTTCCAACAAAAAAAATTTTATTATGAAAATTTAGTAACTAATTGGACAAAAATTTTTCCTGATAGCAATAGAAACGCTGCAGGTCCGAGATTTTTTAAGTATCTTATAGACCAAAATTTAACTTACCAAGAATTTATTGAATATAACAAACTTTACTGTCCAGTTTCAGGATCGCTAATTAATCCTGGTCAAAAACCCGTATTTATCAATGTAAAAAATTCAAAAAATAATGAACAAACTTGTGGAAATATTTATCAGTGCTGTTTACCGTGTTCATGTGATTTAATGAATTACGTAAAAGTAAAAACTATTAATCACAAATTCAAAGATGGAAAAAAGAGAATAAACGTGCTTTTAATAAAAAATCCTTGCCAAAAAAAGGATTTTCCTGAAGAAGTTAACAGAAATTATTTTTGTAAAAATAATGATTTAAATAAAGATGAAGTATTTATAGTTGATAATCAACTAGTAGTTGGTTTACTACATTCTGCCAATAAATGTCAGGCAAAGGATTTATCCGCCATACGTAATAATGAAATGACAGGAAAATTTTGTGCTTTTAAAAATCAAATTCCCATCGATAAACTAAACATGGGAATGGGTGATATATTTATAAAAATGGCTAGGTAAAATTACTTTTGAGTATAGGTGTAAGTTTTACCTACTTCATTAATTTTATAAGTATTTTCCTTTCCATTAGTCCATCTTATTTTGACTAGAAAATCTTTTTCTTTATCTCTTATGCCATAATGAGCTACAGGTTCCATCTGACATAAATAGCCAGATCCAGAGTCAATAGTTTTCGCGTGTTTTCTTTTATTTGAAATTAAGGTAACCGTTGCACCTCTTGCAGGCGCACCATTTTTATTTAATGGTTTAATTCTAATAAAGTTCTTTTTTTTATCGATATTAGCCTTATATAAAGTTAATTTTTGAAGACCGACTTCTCCATGAGAAATCAACAACTCAAGTATTCCATCATTATCTATATCTGCAACTGCTGCACCTGTTCCAAGTCCATTTGGTTCTAATGCAGTTTTAATTGAAATTTCTCTCACTTTTCCGTTATTTAAAATTTTAAACAGTTTATTAGGTTCACCAATGTTATTCATAAATATTTCATCAAAACCATCGTTATCAAAATCAGCAGAAATTACTGTTCTTATTTTTGACGGAGTATTAAATGGTGAAGTTGCAATATCTTCAAAGAAATTTTCTCTTTTAACAAATAGTCTATGATAGCCATCCCAGTTTCCATTAATAATATCCAAATTTCCTCTATATAAAATATCTGAGAGAACAGTTCCTCGACCATTTTGATATGTATCCAGAACTCTTTGAGATGCTGCCATATCAAAATAAATTCCATCTACATTTTTATAAAGAAAATTACTCCCTCTCTCGTTTGCAGCAAATATATCAATTTTGTTTGATAAAATATGCCCTGAAACTACAGAGCGACCACCAGTAATTTTGTCTAATCCTAATTCACTTGCTTTATCAGTTATTTTCTTATTAGACATCTCATAAAATCTTGTCGGTCCACCATAATTTGCAACATAAAAACCATACATGCCATCACCTTTTCTATCAACACATGCAACTGATCTTCCGGCAGTTAAATTTAGATTTTCTTTATTAATTTCTTGTTCAAATAAATCAATATATTTATTATTTTTTAAATCAATTAATCGGTCAGAATATCTTTTTACACCGCTATAGGTATCAGTATTTAAAAAATAGATTTCTTCGAAACCATCACCGTCAATATCACACGATGCAACACCTATCGTTAGTTTCTCTCTATCTGTAAATACTTTACTCTTTGCTACATTAATTAATTTTCCATTAGCAGAAGATAAAGCCAAATTTTTATTACCAAATCCAGTTACTATAAATTCATAATTACCGTCATTATTCGTATCGGAGACTGCCACTCCGTAACTAAGTCTATCACCCTGATTTAAAATTTGATTACTAATATCTTTAAAAAATTCGGATGAATTAGCTAAGTTAAAACTAGCTAAAAAAATTGAGATTAAATATACTAAACGCATAGAAAATATTACAATAGTATTTTCCAGGTTCCTGAGGCTGTAGCAACTATTCCTTTAGAATTTAAGATCTTACAATTTATAAAAACTAAAGTTTTTGTTTTTTTAAGTATTTCTACTTTTCCTACGAGAATATCACCTTGTTTGCCAGCAGAGATAAATTTTATATCTAAATTTACTGTAACTGATCTTATGTTACCAGCTGCTATGTGAGCAGCATTTCCCATACCAGTATCAGCTACAGTTGCAATAAAACCCCCATGGGCGATTTTGCCTGTATTAAGAAATTTTTCCTCTACTTTAATGCTAAATTCGTAATTTGTTTCGTCTATCTTTTTAAAAGAAAGATCACCGATATTTTGCATAAAACCTTTTTTAGTTTCGTCCATATATTTTTTTACCATAAATTGGTGCAAGTTGAGAGAAAATAACCGCAGACAATATTATTATAATCCCTAAAACTTTGAACTCATTAAGATATTGATCTAGTAAAATCCATGCCGCAACAGATGCGAATACTCCTTCTAGAGAGAAAATTATTGCGGCAGGAGCGGGTGATAGATGTTGTAGCGCTATAATTTGAAGTAAAAATGCTAAGCCACTTGATAGAACACCTGCGTACAAAAGCTCACCAGCCTCTAAAGATAACAGTTTAAAAGAAATGAATTCAATTGAAATTGCAGGCACAGCCGAAAACATTGCTGCGATTAAACACTGAAACGCAGCTATAGTTATCGGGTAATTAAATATTTTTAAAAATTTTGATACGTAGACAATATGAAGTGCCCAAAAAAAAGCTCCAATTACTACGAGAGAGTCTCCAAGTCTTACCCTATAGTTATTTAATTCGCTTAAAAGCAAACCTCCTAATAAACACATTATTACTGCAGGCCAAACAGATTTATGTATTTTCTTTGAAAAAAGAAAATAAGCTAATACTGGAACTATCACTACATATAAAACAGTGAATACTGCTGAGTTAGCCACATCTGTATAAATTAGAGAAATTTGTTGAAATATATTTCCCCCTGCTAAAAAAAATCCTAACAAAAGCATATTGAAAATAATGATTTTAAAGTTCGACTTGATTTTCTTTATTTCTTTAAATTCAAAAATAAAAAAAAAAGGCAATAAAGCAAAAAAACCTAAAAGCAATCTTGCAGCTGAGAAAGTCCAAGGTCCAATGTAATCCATTCCAGTATCTTGTGCTATAAATGCTGTACCCCATAAAAAGGAGCAAGTGATAGCACAGGTTAAAGCTATGAAATTTCTACTCATGCTCTTTATTATTGTAATTTAAATTAAACGGCAAGCTTGAAAGCAAAATCTTTACCTAAGCTTTTGTTCAAATGAACACAAAATCTTACACCCTCAGCACCATCTATTATTCTGTGATCATAAGATAAAGAAATTGGCAAAATTTTTCTTGAAACTATTTGGCCTTTAATTTTAACAAGCCTATCAAAACTTTTTCCAACTCCTAGGATAGCTACTTCAGGTGGATTGATTATAGGTGTAAAAAAAGTTCCACCTATTCCTCCTAAACTTGAAATAGTCATTGATCCACCGAAAAATTCTTTTTTGTTAATTTTTAAATCTCTACACTCTCTACTTACTCTTCTTAACTCATGTCCTATTTCTTTTATATTCATTTGGTCAACATCTCTTAACTTTGGAACCATTAATCCATGAGGTGTATCCACTGCAAAACCAACGTGATAGTATTTTTTATAAACTATTTTATTTTGCTCAGGATCAATGGAACAATTAAAATTAGGAAAATCTTTTAAAGCATTTACTACTGCCCTAGTTATAAAAGCTAAAGGTGTTACAGAAATTTTTTCTCCGGTAAAATGATCAAATAATGATGTTCTGAATTGTTCCATTTCCGTAATATCAATTTCATCATGTTGAGTTACATGCGGTATTTCAGTCCAAGATCTTACTAGTTGAGGCCCTGAAAGCTTTTTTACTCTTGGCATGTCTTTAATCTCAATTTCTCCAAATTCTTCATGGGAATATTCATCTTTATATTTTTTTGGTTCAACTTTACCCTGATTTACAGATACTTGAGACTTTACGAATTTTTTAACATCATCTTCTGTTACTCTTCCCAATCTCTGCGAACCTTTTATTTGAGTTACATTTGCACCAAGTTCTCTTGCAAATTTTCTGACTTTAGGACTAGCTAATTTTATCTCTGAAGTAGATCGAGTAATTGGTGAAGTAACTGGATCTGGGTTTTTTGTTACTATCTCTTTAATTTTATCTTTTTGAATAGGTTTTTCTTCCACATCTATTTTTGATTCTACATTTACAGTAAGTATAAGATCACCTTCGCTTACTTTATCACCTATTTTGATTTTAATTTTTTCTATAATTCCATCTGACGTAGAAGGTACCTCTACGCTAGATTTGTCGCTTTCAATTGTAATTAAAGAGTCATTTTTTTTTATTTTTTGTCCAGCTTTTACCAAAACTTCAATGACTTCAACATCTTTAAAATCACCTATGTTTGGAACTAAGATATCTTTAGAGGACATTTTATAATTTCGTTGGAAACACTTTATCTTTATCTATTTTGTATTTTTTAATCGCTTTTTCTGCATGCTTAGATGCAATTAATTGTTCTTTTGCTAATGCACTTAGAGTGTAAGCAACAATATGTTCTTTATCAACTTCAAAAAATTTTCTCAGATTTTTTCTTGTATCACTTCTTCCATATCCATCTGTACCGAACGAATAGAAAGGTTTATTTACATATGGTCTAAGCTGATCTGAAAATGATCTAATATAATCAGAAGCTGCAAACACAGGGCCTTCCCTTTTTTCCAAACATTTTTCAACGTATGATTTCTTCTTTTTTTCATCAGGATTTAGCAAGTTCCATCTTTCTGTTTCCATACCATCTCTTCTTAGTTCATTAAAACTTGTGACACTCCAAATATCTGAGTCAATTCCATATTCTTTAGAAAGAATTTCAGCAGCATCCATTACTTCACGCAAGATTGTACCAGAGCCTAGAAGTTGGACTCTAGTATTGCTTTTATTTCTTGTCTCTTTCAGCAAATACATTCCTTTTAAAATACCCTCGTCTGCATTTTTAGGTTTTTCAGGATGAGGATAGTTTTCATTCATTGCTGTAATATAATAAAAAATATTTTCTTTTTTTTCGTGCATCCTTTTCATTCCATCTCTTAAAATAACTGCCATTTCGTAAGCAAACGTTGGATCATAACTCACGCAGTTTGGTATATTAGATGCCATTAAATGGCTATGGCCGTCCTGGTGTTGTAACCCCTCTCCGGCTAAAGTTGTTCTGCCGGCAGTAGCTCCGATTAAAAAACCTCTAGCTTGCGAGTCTCCAGCCGCCCAAGCCAAATCCCCAACTCTTTGAAATCCAAACATGGAGTAGAATATATAGATTGGTATCATTTCAATATCGTGGTTTGTGTAGGCTGTACCAGCTGCTATCCAAGAGGACATAGCGCCAGACTCAGTTATACCTTCTTCTAATACTTGACCACTTTTATCTTCACGGTAAGAACTTAGTTGCTCTGAGTCCACGGGCTCATATTTTTGACCTTCATGTGCATATATTCCTATTTTTTGGAAAAAACCTTCCATACCAAATGTTCTAGCTTCATCAGGAATTATTGGCACTAATCTAGGAGAAACATTTTTATCTCTTAATAGTGCGGTAAGCATTCTTACTAGCGCCATTGTAGTTGACATTTCTTTGTCTCCAGTTGATTTCATAAAATTCTCAAAAATATCTTTTGGAGGAGTTTTAATCGCTTTAGCAAAAGATGTTCTTTCAGGAATAAATCCACCTAATTTTACTCTGCAATCTTTTAAATATTTTATTTCCTCAGATTTTTCATCAGGTCTATAATATTCTATGTCTTTAACTTGTTTATCAGTTAATGGTACTCCAAATCTGTCTCTGTAGTATAATAAGTCTTCCTCGTCCATTTTTTTTTGCTGATGGGTAGTGTTTATACTTTCACCTGATTTACCCATTCCGTACCCTTTAATAGTTTTAGCAATAATTACTGTTGGAGTTCCTTTATTTTGCATTGCTGCATGATAGGCAGCATAAACTTTATGTGGGTCGTGACCACCTCGGTTTAGTCGCCAGATATCTTTATCAGTCATGGTATAAACCAATTCTTTAAGCTCAGGGTATTTTCCAAAAAAATGTTCTTTTACATATGCTCCACCTTTAGCTTTAAAAGCTTGATACTCACCGTCAACACATTCATTCATTCTCTTAATCAATAGCCCACTTTTATCTTTTGCTAACAGTTTATCCCAATATGAACCCCAAATTACTTTAATTACATTCCAACCAGTCCCTCTAAAGCTACCCTCAAGTTCTTGAATAATTTTTCCATTTCCTCTTACCGGACCATCTAATCTTTGAAGATTACAATTAATTACAAAAATTAAATTGTCTAATTTTTCTCTTGCTGCTAAACCTATTGCACCCAAAGATTCTGGTTCATCCATTTCACCATCACCAAGAAATACCCAAATTTTTCTTCCTTCGTCTTTTATTAAGCCTCTATTAATTAAATATTTTAAAAATCTCGCTTGATAGATTCCCATGATTGGGCCTAGACCCATTGATACGGTTGGAAACTGCCAAAAGTTTGGCATTAACCATGGATGAGGATAAGAAGATAATCCGTCTTTACCAACCTCTTGTCTAAAACCATCTAGTTGTTTAGTAGAAAGTCTTCCTTCAAGGAATGCTCTAGCGTACATACCTGGAGCCGAATGTCCTTGGAAATAAACTAGATCACCTCCAAATTTATTATTTTTTGCTCTCCAAAAATGATTCATTCCGACGTCATATAAAGTTGCAGCTGAAGCAAAAGTTCCAATATGACCACCTAGCTCAGAGCTTTTTTTATTAGCTTTAACAACCATCGCAGCTGCATTCCATCTTATGTAAGCTCTTATTTTTTTTTCAATATTTTGATCCCCAGGAGATTTAACTTCAGTTTCAGGTGGAATTGTATTGATATAGGGTGTTGTTCTAGTATCAGGCAGAACAAGACCCGCTTTATAAGCTTGATCAATAACTTTGTTTAACAAATAGCTAGCTCTTGATGACCCATCATTTTCTATAACCGAGTTAAGAGATTCTATCCATTCATTAGTTTCTAATGGATCTATATCGTCTTTGGAGGCTGGTTCTGCAAAAACTTTTTTAATTTGTTTTAATGGTTGAGATGTAACTATATTTCCATTTGTTTTTGGCTTTTCTTTTTTTACTTCTTTTTGAATTTTTTGTTCTTTCTCTATTTCTTTACTTTGAATTTTTTGGGTCTCTTTTGACTCTAAAGTTACCAATAGACTTCCTTCAGATACTTTATCGCCAACTTTTACTTTAAGATCTTTTATCTGACCCGCAGATGGAGATGGTATTTCTACACTTGATTTATCACTTTCTATTGTTACCAGTGGATCATTTTTATTAATTTGATCTCCAGGTTTTACTAATACCTCTATTACTTCAACATCTTTAAAATCACCGATATCTGGAACTGCAATATTTTGAGCCATAATTAATATTTTAATCTTTTGGAATTTATTAAAAATTTATCCAATAATAAATGCAAAAATTGAAGCAATTTTAACACTTGATCATTTTTTGACACATTTATCTCCTTTTTTGGCCAATAAAAATTAGAAAATAAAGTTATGAAATGGATTATTAACATACTTTTTAAAAAAAAGGACTATAACCCTCAAAGTGAACATTTGGTTCAAAAAATCTTGCTTAAAAAATATCTTTTAAGATAAGCAATTTATTATCAAATCATTTGAGCACAATTTTTGTGAAGCATAGAATGAAGCTCAATGAGTTTATCGAAACTTCTATTATAACCTCCACCTAAGACTCCACATAAAGGAATATTTTTTTTATGAAAATTTTCAATTACAATTTGATCTCTAGTATTTATACCCTCATCTGTAATTTTTAGTTTACCTAACCTATCTTCAAAATGGATATCAACACCAGCAACATAAAATACAAAATCATAATTATTTTCATTTAACTTTTTCAAATTTTTATTGAGAATATTTATATATTCTTTGTCCTCCATATTTTCAGCAAGTTCAATATCAATATCACTTTTAGATTTTTTAGCAGGATAATTTGAAGCGCAATGCATACTAAAAGTTAACACATCTTTATCATTTTTAAATATCTCAGAATTTCCATTACCTTGGTGAACATCTAAATCCAAAATAAGAATTTTTTTAGAATAACGTTTATTCTTAAGATAGTTTGCAGCTACAGCAACATCATTAAACACACAATAACCTGCACCAAAATTAAAAGTAGCATGGTGACTACCACCTGCAGTATTACAAGCAAGTTTAGATTCTAATGCAAGCTTACTGGCTAAAACAGTTCCTCCGGTTGCTACAAATGATCTTCTAACGACACTATCATTTATCGGAAAACCAATTTTCTTTTGAGACTGTAGATCTAAAGTTTTGTTTTTAATATCATTAATATATTCTATAGAATGGGAAGTTTTCATTGTTTCAATTGAACATTCTTTTGGGATGTGAAATTTTTTGACAATTTTATTTTTAATAAGATGATTGGCTAAAGCACCAAATTTTTTAATAGGGAATTTATTGTCATCATTAATTTTAGCAACATAATCTGGATGATTGACAACAGGTAGCTGCATTAAGTTTTAATTATAAGCTAGATATATTGAAATTATCACTGCCCAAAAAAAAGCGTAATATAAAATGTACCCTTTAGGTGTAAAAGGCATCTTTCTTAATTTACGTCTCCCTTTTCCTTTATATGGTTTAGAAATTTCCATTATCGTTCTATACACATAGCAATACCCATTCCTCCACCAATACACAATGTGGCCAAACCTCTCTTTGAGTCTCGCTTAATCATTTCATGTATAAGAGTTACTAGAATTCTAGTACCAGACGCTCCTATTGGATGGCCTAGGGCAATTGCACCTCCATTTACGTTTACTTTTTCCTCTTGAATTCCTAAAGTTTTTAAAACCGCAATACTTTGAGCGGCAAAAGCCTCATTGACTTCTAAAAGATCTAAATCACCAACTTTCCATCCAGCTAATTCTAACGCTTTTTTAGAAGCAGGAATTGGTCCAGTACCCATAAGCGATGGATCTACACCACAACTAGCCCAAGACTTTATAGTCACTAACTTATCCAAACTTCTCTTTTTTGCTTCTTCATCTGACATTAATGTAACTGCTGCAGCACCATCATTTATACCAGAAGCATTACCTGCGGTCACAGTTCCTTCTTTTTGAAAAAAAGGTTTTAATCTAGTAAGGCCATCTAAACTAATACCTTCTCTTGGATGTTCATCTTTATTAAAATCTATTTCTGCTTTTTTCGATTTAACCTTTACATTCGTAATTTCTTCCTTAAATTTATTTTCTTTTATTGCTTCTAAAGCTTTCTCTTGCGAATTAAGTGCAAATTTATCTTGTTCTTGTCTTGTGACTTGAAATTTGGTTGCTACATTTTCTGCAGTTACTCCCATATGATAGCCATGAAACGCATCCCAAAGCCCATCTTTAATCATAGTATCAATCAGTTCTGCATCACCTAGTTTTTTACCATCTCGTAAATGAATAGCGTGAGGTGCAAGCGACATACTTTCTTGTCCTCCAGCAACAACTATTTTTGAGTCGCCCGAGTTAATACTCTGGAAACCAGAAGCAACGGATCTAATTCCTGAGCCACAAACTTGATTGACCACATAAGCAGGTTTTTCTTTTGGAATACCAGATTTCATTGCTGCTTGACGTGCAGGATTTTGACCTGTCCCGCCTGTCAAAACTTGACCCATTATTACCTCATCCACATCACCAGGCTTTATTTTCGATCTTTGAATAGTCTCTTTTATTACTATTGATCCTAGCTCATCCCCAGATATATTTTTAAGAGACTTGCCTAATGATCCTATAGCAGTTCTTGCAGCAGAAGTTATTACAACTGATTTACTCATATTACCTTTATAAATTAAAAGCCTTTTATTTCAACAATATATTTGATAATTGATATATAATTGCGCCTGTAGCTCAACTGGATAGAGCGCTTGGCTACGGACCAGGAGGTTCTGGGTTCAAATCCTAGCAGGCGCACCAAAGGAATTTATGAGTTTAAACAAAGCAGTAATAATTTTTTTTATTTTAGTTTTTGTCGTGATTTTATCGCTGACAGTTATTTTATAATCAACCTTGATAAGCAAAAATTAAGATTAAGACACCTAAAACAATTCTATATAGAACAAAAACATCAAGACTTGCTTTCTTTATATAACCTAAAAAAGCCACCATCGTTACATATGAAAAAATAAAGGACAATATAATACTGCTAAAATTCAATCTTATAATGTCAAAACTGTCAGTTATGTAAATATTATAAATTCCAAAAACTGATACTGCTAACAAAGTGGGTATCGATAAAAGAAATGAAATTTTAGCAGCATTAACCCTATCAAATTTTAAAAACCTTGCTGCAGTTATAGCAATTCCAGAACGACTTACGCCTGGTATAAGGGAAAAAATATGTAAAAAACCTATTATTAAAGCTGACTTAATATCTAAATTAATTTCAAGGTTTTTTTCATTTTCCATTTTATCTGAAAAATATAACAAAATTCCAAATAACACTGTGGTCCATCCTATTATTTTAAGAGACCTTAAATCATTTATGATACCAGATTGGGCAATAAGATAACCACATAAAATTATCGGTAAAGATGCTATAATAATTAACATAAAAACTTTTCTATATATAAAAAAGCTTAATATTTCTTTTCGGAAAAAAACAAGCACAGCCAAAAATGAACCGATATGTAAACTTACATTAAGTATAAGATCTTCACTAATGAAATTCATAAACTTAGAAAACAGAATAATGTGTGAGGAGGAACTTATTGGCAGAAACTCTGTGACACCCTGAACCAAGGAAAGTATAAGAATCTCTAACATTCCTATCTTTATTAAACTTTTAGATTGAATTCCAAAGATATAATTTAAAAGCATAGCTGATATGCATAAAAAAAACCCCAGAAAGCTTAAATATCAACAAATTTAAGTAAATAATATTGACTTAAATAGTGTTCCAATTTCACTCATTTTAGCCTAGAACACCAAAATCATGAGTAAAAAAATGTTAAAATTTGTTGATGTGAGTCAGGAGACCCCTGTTAAAAGAAAAACCGACAGTAGGAAGAAAGATTTTAATGAAATTTACGATCAATATATAACTGATAAAGCTAAAGAGCAGTCTAGCAGATGCTCTCAATGCGGAGTACCTTTTTGCCAAATACATTGTCCTTTACAAAATAATATTCCAGATTGGTTAAAGCTCACTGCTGAAGGTAGATTGAAAGAGGCCTATGAAATTTCACAAAGCACCAACAATATGCCAGAGGTCTGCGGAAGAATTTGTCCGCAAGATAGATTATGTGAGGGAAATTGTGTTATTGAACAATCTGGCCATGGAACTGTAACAATAGGTTCAGTCGAAAAATATATTACAGACACTGCATGGGACAAAGGTTGGGTTAAACCTTTAAAAATTTCTAAAGAGTTAAAAGAAAGCATTGGAGTAATTGGAGCAGGTCCAGCAGGTCTCGCATGCGCTGAGGAAATGAGGAAGTACGGGTATCAAGTTACCGTTTACGATCGTTACGATAGGCCTGGAGGGTTACTAATATATGGAATACCTAATTTTAAATTGGAAAAATATGTTGTTGAAAGAAGAACTAAGCTTTTAAAAGAGAGCGGTATAAAATTTGTACAAAATTTTGAAGTAGGAAAAGATAAAACTTTAGAGGAACTAAAATCCGAACACGATGCAATTCTTATAGCAACTGGGGTATATAAGGCTAGACAAATTGAAATTCCAGGATCAAATTTAGAAAATATTTTTCCTGCAATGGATTTTTTAACAGCTTCAAATAGAAAAGGTTTAGGAGACAAAGTAAAACTATTTGATGATGGAACTTTGAACGCTGAAGGAAAGAATGTTGTGGTAATCGGTGGAGGTGATACTGCTATGGATTGCGTGAGAACTGCAGTGAGACAGAAAGCAAAATCTGTTAAATGCTTATATAGAAGAGATAAAGCAAATATGCCAGGATCTGCTAGAGAAGTTGGAAACGCTGAGGAAGAAGGAGTTGATTTTGTATGGCTAACCAGTCCAAAATCATTTATTGGAGATAAAAAAATTAATGAAGTAGAAGTGAGCAAAATGGAGCTTGGAGAACCAGACGCGTCAGGAAGAAGACGACCGATACCTGTAAAAGATGGTGAGTTTAAAATTAAAGCTGATCTTGTAATTAAATCACTTGGTTTTGATCCAGAAAATATTCCAAAACTATTTAATAGTGAAGATCTTGCAGTTTCGAAATGGGGTACTATTAAAATTGATCTTAAAACTATGCAAACGAATATTGATGGAGTATTCGCTGCAGGAGATATTGTGAGAGGTGCATCACTAGTAGTGTGGGCGATTAGGGATGGAAGAGATGCTGCAGAACAAATAGATAAATATATTTCCGCAAGGAGAGAAAAGAATAAAAAAGAACATGCTGCATAATGAAACAATATTTAAAAAATAAAAAACATCTTACTGAGAATAATGCTTACGATCCTTCATTAGAACACGAAGCATGTGGAGTAGGGTTAATAGCTACTACGGATGGTAAAAAAAGTCGTAAAGTTGTTGAGTATGGAATTGAAGCGTTAAAAGCTGTATGGCATAGAGGTGCTGTTGACGCTGATGGTAAATCTGGAGATGGAGCAGGTATAAAATTAGAAATTTCACCTGATTTTTTTATAAAAAAAATATTAGAAACTGGTCACAAACATGATCAAAATAAAAGAATTTGTGTTGGAATGGTTTTCATGCCTCGTAATGATTATACTGATCAAGAAAAATGCAGATCAATTATTGAGACGGTTTTACTTAGTAAAAATTATTATATTTATGGCTGGAGGCAAGTTCCTGTTAATCCAAAAGTCTTAGGTCCTACAGCAGACTCGAACCGTCCAGAAATTGCACAAGTTCTTTTTAGAAAAAATGAATCAGTTAAAACCAATGATTTAGAGAGGGATCTATACGAGGCTAGAAAAAAAATAGAAAAACATGCCAGAGAAAACCAATTAAATAGTCTTTATCTATGTTCTTTAAGCTCTAGATCTATAGTTTATAAAGGCATGTTTTTGGCCGAGGCTTTATCTGATTTTTATTTAGACTTAAACGATGAAGCTTTTAAATCTCGATTTGCAATATTCCACCAAAGATACTCCACAAATACTTTCCCAAGTTGGGATTTAGCACAACCTTTTAGGACCTTAGCTCATAATGGTGAAATAAATACTTTAAAAGGAAATGTAAATTGGATGAGAATTCATGAACAAGACATGACTAGCAAACTTTTTAAAAATGTTGAAGATTTAAAACCAGTAATAATTCCCGGTAATTCTGACTCAGCATCATTAGATAATGTATTCGAATTATTAACTCACTCTGGAAAACTTGCTCCACTAATAAAATTAATGATGATACCTGATGCATGGTCTAAACGAAGTAAAACAGTACCTAAAAGTCACCAACAATTATTTAACTTTTTAAATAGTACAATTGAACCTTGGGACGGTCCCGCTGCAATTTGTGCAACAGACGCAAAATGGATTTTAGCAGCTGTAGATAGAAATGGATTAAGACCTCTTAGATACTCAATAACTTCAGATGGTTTAATATTTGCAGGTTCAGAAACTGGAATGATAAAAATTCCAGAAGTAAATATAATAAAAAAAGGAAGACTTGGCCCAGGTGAATTAATAGCTGTAGATTTAAAAGAGGGCAAACTTTACCAAGATAAAGAAATTAAAGACTATATATCAAAAGAGTATAAGCAGTTCAATAGTCAAATAATAGATCTCGATAAAAAATTAAAAGTAAATGATGAGGAAATAAATTATTCAGGTAACGAATTAAGAAGAAGACAATATTTATCTGGTTATAGCGTGGAAGATTTAGAGTTAATTCTGCATCCTATGGTCGAAGAAGGTAAAGAGGCAACCGGATCCATGGGTGATGACACTCCGGTAGCAGTTTTATCTAGTCACTTTAGACCTATATCACATTACTTTAGACAAAATTTTAGCCAGGTCACGAATCCACCAATCGACTCATTAAGAGAAAATAAAGTTATGAGCTTGAAGACAAGATTTGGTAATTTAGGTAATATTCTAGATTTTAATAATCTTACCCAAGAAGATATTTTTGTTTTAGATAGCCCGATACTTACAAATTCTCAATTGAAAAAATTTAAAAAACTTTTCTCAAAAAAAATCAAGGTAATCGATTGCACGTTTAACGTTAATGAAACTTTAAAAGACAATCTTAAAAAAATTCAAGAAGAGTCCGAGGTTGCTGTAAGAGAGGGCAGCACCACTTTGGTCTTAAGTGATAAAAATATTTCTGAAAAAAGGGCTAATGTTCCAATGGCTTTAGCAGTAGGGGCAATTAATTCTAATTTAGTAAATTTAGGACTTAGAGGATACTGCTCTTTAAATGTCGAAACGTCAGAGACCTTAGATACCCACTCGTTTGCAGTATTAATTGGTGTTGGAGCTACAACTATAAACCCTTATTTAACTATAGATAGCATTCATCAAAGATTTGAAAAAAATTTATTTGGTAAATATAAATTTAATGAGTGTGTAGAAAGATTCAAAAATTCTATCGAAAATGGTTTATTAAAAATTATGTCTAAGATGGGTATTTCAGTTATAAGTTCTTATCGAGGAGGATGTAACTTTGAAACAGTTGGACTAAGTAGAGCTTTAGTATCAGATTATTTTCCAGGAATGATATCAAGAATTTCTGGTATTGGTTTAATTGGAATAGAAAAAAAAATTAAAGAACTTCACGAGAAAGCTTATAAAAAAGATGTTCAAATATTACCAATTGGGGGAATTTATAAGTACAGAAAAACTGGAGAAAATCACCAGTTTCAAGGAAAATTGATTCACACATTGCAACATGCTGTAACAGTTGGCTCTTATGAAACATTTAAAAAATATACCGACGGTATAAATAATATGTCACCGATCAACTTGAGAGACCTTTTGGACTTTAAAAAATCTAATAGTCCTATTGATTTAAAAGAAGTTGAGCCTGTAGAAAATTTAACTAAAAGGTTTGGTAGTGGAAGCATGTCTCATGGTGCTTTGTCTGCTGAAGCACATGAAACATTAGCTGTTGGTATGAATAGAGTTAAGGGTGCCTCTTGTAGTGGCGAAGGAGGTGAGGATGCTGCTAGATTTAAAATTCAAGAAAATGGTGATAGTGCAAATTCTAGAGTAAAACAAGTTGCATCAGCAAGATTTGGTGTAACTATTGATTATCTTAATAATTGCAATGAGATTGAAATTAAAATTGCTCAAGGCGCTAAACCAGGCGAAGGAGGACAGTTACCAGGGTTTAAGGTTACAAAAGAGATAGCTAGACTAAGACACTCAACACCTGGTGTAACTCTTATTTCACCGCCTCCACATCATGATATTTATTCAATAGAGGATTTAGCTCAGCTCATTTATGATTTAAAACAGATAAATCCAAAAGCTCGGATTGGTGTGA
This sequence comes from uncultured Pelagibacteraceae bacterium, assembly GCA_902605645.1. Lineage (GTDB taxonomy): Bacteria > Pseudomonadota > Alphaproteobacteria > Pelagibacterales > Pelagibacteraceae > Pelagilacustribacter. The sequence continues at coordinate 76,450 of CACLDE010000002.1, forward strand.
AATTAGTTGCAGCTACCGGAATCGGAACAATAGCAGCAGGAGTAGCCAAAGCAAAGGCAGACGTAATTCTAATATCTGGTCACTCAGGAGGAACTGGTGCGAGTCCACAAACGAGTGTTAAGTATGCTGGAATTCCCTGGGAGATGGGTTTAACTGAAGCAAATCAGATTTTAACTCTTAATAATTTAAGACATAAAGTTACTTTAAGAACAGACGGTGGAATTAAAACAGGTAGAGACGTAATAATCGCTGCAATGATGGGCGCTGAGGAATTTGGAATGGGCACCTCATCTTTAATTGCTATGGGATGCATAATGGTAAGACAATGTCACTCAAATACTTGTCCGGTTGGAGTTTGCTCTCAAGATGAAGAATTAAGAAAAAAGTTTACTGGAACACCCGAAAAAGTTGTAAACTTTTTTAGATTTGTTGCTGAAGAAGTAAGAGAGATTTTGGCCTCACTAGGATTTAAAAATCTAAATGAAATAATTGGAAGAACAGATCTTTTAAAACAAATTAGCAGAGGTTCCTCAAATCTAGATGACTTAGATTTAAATCCTTTACTTGTAAAAACCGACCCAGGTGAAAACTTAAGATATTGTGAGAAAAGAGAAATTAATTCTGTTCCAGATACTTTAGATGAAAAAATTTGGGAGGATATAAAGAATAAAATGAGCGAAGATAAAGTAACCGAATGCGAGTATTATGTTGAAAATACTCATAGAGCAGTAGGAACAAGATTATCTCACCATGTTTACAAAAAATTCGGCAATAATGCTTTAAAAGAAAATACTTTAATTGTAAATTTAAATGGTTCAGCAGGACAATCATTAGGAGCTTTTTTAGCTAAAGGAATTAAGATAATTGTTAATGGAGACTCCAACGATTACGTGGGCAAAGGATTATCTGGTGGATCAATAGTTGTTAAGCCAATTAAAGACAGTAAATTAATTTCAAATCAAAACACAATAATAGGAAACACAGTTTTATACGGAGCTACTAAGGGTAAACTTTTTGCATCTGGTAAAGCAGGTGAAAGATTTGCAGTCAGAAATTCCGGCGGAGTAGCAGTGGTAGAGGGATGTGGATCGAACGGATGTGAGTATATGACTGGAGGTAAAGTTGTAATACTTGGAGACGTGGGAGATAATTTTGCAGCAGGTATGACTGGTGGAATGGCATTTATTTATGATCCTGATAAAAAATTTGAAAATTATGTAAACTCCCAATCTGTTATTTGGCAGAATGTAGAAACAGATTATTGGAAAAAATATTTAAAAGATTTAATAACTGAATATAGCCAAGAGACTAACTCAAAGATTTCAAAAAAGATTATTAATAATTATGAAAATGAATTAAAAAATTTCATTCAAGTTTGCCCTTTAGAAATGTTAGATAAATTAGATAACCCGATTTCATTAAAAGAAATAAAATCTAAGTCAGCATAATAATGAAAAAAGATAAATTCTTTTTTTTTGGATTTGGTCAGACTGCTAAGTATTTTGTAAATAATTTAAAACAATCAAAAAAAAAATTTATTTTTGATGCCACGAATACCAAAAAAACAAATTTTAAAACCTTTGGTAAAAAGAAATTCAAATCTTTTAAGTTTAAGGATAATTTTTTTGATAAAAAATTGATCGAGAAGTTAAATCAAGCTGATTATATACTAATATCGATACCTCCAAAAAAAAAAAGAGATCTTGTTCTTAAAAGCTTTGGCAAGATATTAAAAAAATCAAAATTTAAAAAAATAATTTATTTATCTGCAACAAGTGTTTATGGAAATCATAATGGGAAATGGGTTAATGAAAACTCTAAACTTAAAGGCAGAACCAGATTTGGCTTAGGTAGAAAAATTGTTGAAGATACTTGGATAAAATTTAGTAAATTAAACAATTTAAATATAAATATTCTACGTGTTTCAGGAATCTACTCAAAAGAAAACAATGTTCTTAAAAAAATATCTAAGTCAAATATTTATGTTAAAGAAAAAAAATATTTTTCAAGAATAAGAATAGAAGATTTAGCTCAAATTATCAAAAAAATGTTTTACTCAAAAAGAAATTTTCTAGTACTTAATGCCTCAGATGATAGGCCTGCAACAAATATAGAAGTTGCAAATTTTGCGGCAAAACTTTTAAAAATTAAGAGTCTGCAACCAATGTCTATTTCAAATTTCAAAAACAAGATGATAAAAGAATTTTATAAAGACTCAAAAAAAGTAAGCAATAAGAAAATGAAAAATAAATTAAATATAAAATTAAGATATCCTACTTATAAAGAGGGATTAAGAAATATTTTTAATAATACTAGATAATTCATTCTTCATCATTTTAAGAGATTTTGAGTCTGAAAGACTATGATCTCCATTTTTAATTATTATTAACTTTTTTTTTGCCTTTTGAAAAATAGACAAAACCTTTCTCGAGAAAGAAATCGGAACGACCTCATCTTTTTTCCCATGAAACATTGAAATTTGAATTTTTTTAAAAATCTTTTTTGAAAAAACTTTATTTTTTCTTCCATCTTTAATTAATTGATACGAAATTGGATATTGATATTTTACTTTGTCTCCATGACTAATATTTGACATACCTTTATTTAATATTTCATTTTTCACTTTTTTTGGAAATTTATTCCACATTAACCTATCTAAAAATTCTGGGGCTGAACCTATGCCTAACATACCCACTATTTGATTCTTAAAATATTTAAATTGGTTGAGCGCTATCCAAGCTCCCATACTAGAACCAATGATAAGAAAATTGTTTTTTTTAACAATTTTTTTAATTATTTTTTTAGCATCATTAGTCCAAGAGCTTATATTGCCTTTAATAAATTTTCCTGATGATTTTCCGTGACCAGAGTATTCAATTGCTAAAAAACCAATTTTCCCCTTATTAGCAAATGAACGAAAAGAATTTGGTTTTTTACCTTCAATATCTGACATAAAGCCAGGCAAAAAAACTATGTAAGGATTTTTGCTAAAATTATTGGTTGAATATCTCAGCTTTTTATATTTAGAGACTTTGAGGTATTTAAATTTTTTCATATTAAGTTATTTAACTTGATATTATATTATCTTAACATATGGCATCCAATTTTAAAGTAATGCAAGTTATCCCAAAGCTAGGCTACGGTGGCGCTGAAACTGGTTGTTATGATGTAGCTCATTTTCTAGCAGAAAAGGATTGTAAATCAGTTATTGTTACTAGTGGAGGTCCATTAATAAAGTTTGTAAAAAAGAAAAGAGTAAAAGTAATTAAACTACCAGTACATCTGAAAAATCCATTTGCACTTATATTTAACACTTTTGTTTTAATCTTATTACAGATTCTTTATAGAATTGACATTGTCCATGCAAGAAGTAGAGCTCCAGCATGGTCTTGTTATTGGTCAACTTTTATTACCAGAAGAAAGTTTGTAACAACTTTTCATGGAACATATAATTTTAAAAGTAAATTTAAAAAGTTTTATAACAGTGTAATGGTAAAATCAAAGTTAACAATAGCTGGATCAAATTTTATTTTTAATCATATTAATGAAAATTACGAGAAATATTTGAAACCTAAAAACAAACTTCTGGTTATTTTTAGAGGTATAAATTTAAATTATTACGATCCCAAAAATATATCAGACATCAAACTTCTAAAATTAAAAAAAGATTGGGGAATAGATGATGATATGTTTAAAATTCTTTTACCCGGAAGATTAACAAATTGGAAAGGACAACTAAATTTTATCGAAGCTTTAAATATTTTAATTGAAGATTATAAAAATGACAAGTTTCAGGCAATTATATTAGGATCAGATCAAGGTAGAAAGGTATATAAAAAAAAACTGCAAAGTCTGATAGATAGATATAATATTAATAAAAAAATTATATTTGCTGAGCAGTGCAATGAAATGCCCTTGGCTTATGCCACATCAGATATTGTGGTTTCAAGTTCAATTGAACCAGAGGCTTTCGGTAGAGTTGCTGTAGAAGCTCAAGCTATGCAAAAGCCGATTATTGCAACTAAATTAGGAGGATCAATGGAAACGGTCCTCAATAATAAAACTGGTATTCTTTATAAGTTTGACGATCCTCGAGAATTAGCTAAAAATATTAATTCTTTTATGGAAACAGATAAATTGGCATTGAATATAATGGGAGTTGAGGGTAGAAAAAACGTAGTGAAAAAATTTGATGTTGAAAAAATGTGTCAAAGTACATTTAACGAATATAAGAAGCTTCTTAATTTATAATGCCAGATATACAACTTCTTGACGGAAAAAAAATTCCTTTTGATAAAAAGATTAATGGTTTCGACCTAATTAGTAAAATAAGTAAATCTCTAGAAAAAAAAGCACTTATTATGGCAGTGGACGGAAATTTAAAAGATTTAAGTTTTGAAATTACAAAAAGCTGCAAAGTAAAAATAATTACAGCTGATGAGAAAGATGGTTTGGATGTTTTAAGACATGATGCAGCCCATATAATGGCCATGTCTGTTCAAGAACTATTTCCTGGAACACAAGTCACAATAGGACCAGTAATTGAAAATGGATTTTATTACGATTTTGCAAGAAAAGAACCATTTACTTCTGAGGATTTAGATAAAATTGAAAAAAAAATGTCAGAAATAATAGATAGAAATGTCAAGACAAGAAGAGAAGTTTGGGAAAGAGATAAAGCAATTAAACATTTTAAAAAAATTGGAGAAAGATATAAAGCTGAAATAATTGAAAGTATTCCGAAAAGCGAAGAACTTTCTATTTATTACCATGGTGATACTTGGCACGACTTATGTAGAGGACCTCATTTAGCTTCATCTGGAAAAATTGGTAAAGCTTTTAAACTAACAAAAGTTTCAGGTGCTTATTGGAGAGGGAATTCTAATAATGAAATGTTACAAAGAATATATGGAACATGTTGGAGCAATAAAGAGCAATTAAAATTACATTTAGAGAGGCTACAAGAGGCGGAAAAAAGAGATCACAGAAAATTGGGGAAAGAGATGGATTTATTTCATTTTAGAGAGGAAAGTCCCGGATCTGTATTTTGGCATGAAAAAGGATGGATTTTATTTCAGAGACTTGTGGAATATATGAGATTTAGACAAAGATTGGATGGTTATAAAGAGATTAATACACCTGAATTGTTAGATAAATCTCTTTGGGAAAAATCTGGTCATTGGGAAAAATTTGCAGAACACATGTATACATCTGAAACTCCTGATGAAAAAGTTTTCGCAATTAAACCAATGAATTGTCCAGGATGTGTTCAGATATTTAATCAGGGTCTTAAAAGTTATCGTGATCTCCCGTTAAAACTTTCTGAATTTGGAAAGGTCCACAGATACGAGCCTTCAGGAGCTTTGCATGGATTGCTTCGAGTTAGAGCTTTTACCCAAGATGATGCACATATATTTTGTACTGAAGATCAAATTACTCAAGAATGCTTAAGTGTTACAAATTTAATAATAGATATTTATAAAAATCTTGGTTTTGAAAAAGTAATTTTAAAATATTCTGATCGACCAGAAAAAAGAGTTGGCGATGACGAAATTTGGGATAAATCAGAAACTGCATTATTGACCGCAATCAAAAAATCAAAACTCGAATATTCAATTAACAAAGGAGAGGGAGCATTTTACGGGCCAAAGATTGAATTTGTTTTACAGGATGCAATTGGTAGGGACTGGCAGTGTGGAACATTGCAAGTAGATTTTAATTTGCCAGGCAGACTTGGCGCTTCTTATGTTAATAGGTCAGGAGAAAAACAAGTTCCAGTCATGTTACACAGAGCTCTATTCGGTTCTCTAGAGAGATTTATAGGTATTTTAATTGAGAATTACGCCGGCAAACTTCCATTTTGGCTATCACCTTCACAAGCAGTGGTATGTTCAATAGCCGAGGATAATAATAATTACGCAAAAAAGTTATTTGAAGATCTGTTCAAAGAGAGTATAAAATGTGAGGTGGATTTAAGAAATCAAAAAATTAGTTATAAAATAAGGGAACATTCTTTAGCCAAAGTTCCGATGATCTTGGTGTGCGGAAAAAAAGAGGAGAAGGACAAGACTGTTACAGTAAGAACTTTAGGATCAGATAAACAAGAAACATTCAAAAGAGACGAATTAATTAAACATATTGCTCAATCAAATAAGATGCCAGCTAATTAAGTGTCAAATTTTAAGCCAAACTATTTTCAAAGACGAAGTAAGCCTCAAGGACCAAAGGCAAACGAGCGGATTAAAGCTTTAGACGTTCAAGTAATTGGAAGTGAGGGAAATAATTTAGGTGTAATGCAATTAAAACAAGCGATTCAAATGGCTAAAGACGAAGGTCTAGATTTAATTGAAATCTCGCCTAATGCTAATCCACCAGTCTGCAAAATCATGGACATGGGAAAATATAAATATGATTTACAAAAAAAGGCCAATCAAGCTAAGAAAAAACAAAAAATTGTATCACTTAAAGAAATAAAATTAAGACCAGGAACAGAAATTCATGATTACAATTTTAAAATTAAAAATGCTAAAAAATTTATTACAAAAGGTGACAAAGTAAAATTTACAGTCAAATTCAAAGGAAGAGAGATGCAACATATAGAATTAGGAAAAGATCTCATGAAAAGAATTATTGATGATACTAAAGATATCGGCAAAGTAGAAACACATCCAAAATTTGAGGGCAGACAAATGATAATGATAATTCAGCCCAATTAATCTTGAATATTAGCGTCTTGTAAAAAAAAGGTAATGTATATATAACCCGAGTAATTTATGCCAAAATTAAAAACTAAAAGCTCTGCTAAAAAAAGATTTAGAATAACTGCTAAAGGCAAAGTTAAAATGCCCCAAGCTAATAAAAGACATGGTATGATTAAAAGAACTAATAACCAAATAAGAAAACAAAGGGGTACTACGATAATGTCAAAACAAGATTCAAAAATTGTTAAGTCGTATATGCCTTATAATTTAAGAGGATAGTATGGCTAGAACTAAACGTGGAGTAACAAGTAAATCAAAACATAAAAAAGTTTTAAAAGCTGTAAAAGGTCAATACGGTCGAAGAAAAAATACTATTCGTGTAGCAAGACAAGCTATGGAAAAAGCAATGCAATATGCTTACAGAGATAGAAAAGCTAAAAAAAGAGATTTTAGGTCATTGTGGATTCAGAGAATAAATGCTGGTGTGAGAACCGAAGGTCTAACATATTCAAGATTTATTAATGGTTTAGCTAAGTCTAAAATCAAATTAGACAGAAAAGTATTGGCAGAACTGGCTTATAACAACCCAGAAGTATTCAAATCTATTGTAAAAAAAGTTCAATCATCCCTTAACTAATTAAGGTCTTTGATTTATCTTATAAATTATAGAAGAATCAAAATTTATGAGTGATCTAAATAATATTTTAAGCAGTTTTGAGAATAAATTTACGTCGATCAAAAATAAAAATGATCTTCAAAATTTGAAATCAGAATTTTTTGGAAAGAATGGATCTATATCTCTTCAATTTAAAAAAATGGGCTCACTTAATCCTGAGGAAAGAAAAAATTTTGCTAAAGAATTAAATACAATAAAAGATCAATTAACATCCAAAATAGAAAAAAAATTTAAAGATTTTGAAAATCTTGAGATAAATCAAAAACTTAAAGATGAAAAAATAGATATTACTTTACCAACAAGACCTATTCAACGCGGTAAAATTCATCCTGTTTCACAAGTTATTGACGAAATATCTTCTATTTTTTCTGAGGTTGGCTTTTCAGTTGCTGAGGGTCCTGATGTAGAGTCTGAACAAAATAATTTTACAGCTTTAAATACTCCCGAAGACCATCCAGCAAGAGATATGCACGACACTTTTTATCTTGATAGAGATAAAAAAACACTATTAAGAACTCACACTTCTCCTGTTCAAATAAGAACTATGCTTAACGGTAAACCGCCATTTAAAATTATTGTACCTGGTAGAACCTATAGATGCGACAGTGATCAAACTCACGCACCTATGTTTCATCAATTAGAGGGTCTACATATAGATAAAGATATAACCATGGGTCATCTTAAAGGATGTCTAAATTATTTCATAAGAGAGTTTTTTGAGGTAAAGAAAATAAAAATGAGATTTAGGCCTAGCCATTTTCCATTTACAGAACCGTCTGCTGAGGTAGATATTGGTTACAAAATTGATAACGGTAAAATTGTAATTGGAGAGGGTGACAAATGGTTAGAGATTTTAGGTTGCGGAATGGTTCACCCTAATGTTTTAAAAAATACTAAAGTTGACCCTAAAAAATACCAGGGCTTTGCTTTTGGAATGGGTATCGATCGACTAGCGATGCTAAAATATGGAATAAATGATTTAAGAGCATTTTTTGAAACTGATTACAGATGGCTTAATCATTTTGGTTTCGATCCACTAGATGTTCCAACAAATTATAGAGGATTGAGTAGATGATCCTAACATTATCTTGGTTAAAAAATCATTTAAACACAAAAGCAAGTATAAATGAAATAATTGAAAAATTAACAGATATTGGATTAGAAGTTGAAGGTATTAAAGAGGGATCTGGTAATTTGTCAGAATTTAAGATTGCAAAAATATTAAAAACCAAAAAACATCCAAATGCGGATAAGCTGAAGCTTTGTGATATAACTACAGGCGGATCCTCTGTTGTTAAGGTTGTCTGTGGCGCAGATAATGCAAGAGATGGTTTAATCACGGTTTATGCTCCTCCTGGAGCTACAATACCTAAGTCGAAAATGAAATTAAAAATAGCAAAAATTAGGGGAGTAGAGTCTAGAGGAATGCTTTGTTCTGAGAGTGAACTTAATTTATCAGAGGAAAGCGCTGGGATTATAGAACTTAAGAATATGTCTAATAAAATAGGTAAAAGTTTTTTTAAAAGTTCTAATGAAAAAGTTATAGATTTATCTATAACTCCTAATCGCCCTGACTGTTTAGGAATACGAGGAATAGCTAGAGATCTGGCGGCTGCTGGGATTGGAAAATTATTAGACATAAAAAAAAATAAGATTAATCAAAAAACAAATCAGAATATCAAAATTTCAATAACTAAAGAAAAAAATCAAGGATGCTTAGCATTTGGCAGTTGTTTAATTACAGGTATAAAAAATCAAGAAAGCCCTAAATGGTTGAAAGATAAAATTGATTCCTTAGGTCTTAAACCAATTTCAGCAGTAGTAGATATTACTAATTACGTTATGTTTGACATGAACAGGCCTTTACACGCTTATGATGCTGATAAGATTGACAATGAAATTATTGTTAGAAACTCAAAAAAGGGTGAAAGTTTTATGGCTCTTGATGATAAGAAATATATTCTTCAAAAAGATATGTGCGTTATAGCTGATAAAAGTGGGGTTCTGGGTTTAGGAGGTGTTATTGGTGGAACAAGATCTGGAACAGAAATAGAGACAAAAAATATTTTATTAGAGTCAGCTTATTTCCTTCCAGCATCAATAAGAAAAACTTCAAAAATACTAGGTCTCGAGACTGACGCTAAATATAGGTTTGAAAGAGGAATAGATCCTAATTCGATGATCGATGGCTTGCAAATTGCTACAGATTTGATTTTAAAAATTTGTGGAGGTAAAGCAAGTAAGTTTAATATTTCAGGGAAGAAAGAATATAAAAATAAATCAATTGATCTTGAGGTAGACAAATTTAAAAAAACAATAGGTTTTGCTTTAAAAGAAAGTGAAATAAAAAAAATATTAAATTCCCTTGGATTTTTAACTAAATCTGGAAAAAAAACTCTCAAAGTTCTTATCCCAACATGGAGACCAGACGTGAGTCAAGAAATAGATTTAATAGAGGAACTAATAAGAATAAAAGGATTTGATAAGATAAATCTTGTAGAGCCTGAAAAAGTAAGAAATAAAGAAACACTCAACTTCCAACAAAAATTATTTCATCTTGGTCAACGATCCATCTCCAATAAAGGCTATTTTGAGGCCGTCACCTGGTCATTTACGGATCAAAAAATTGATGATTTAGCTAATAACATTACAAATCCAATTTTTATAATCAATCCGATTTCTAAAGAATTAAATGTATTAAGAAGGTCAATATTTTCAAATTTACTTTTTTATTTAAAAAAAAACCATGACAGAGGATTTCAAGATATTTCTTTATTTGAAATTGGACCAGTTTTTTTTGGAAAAAAACCTGGAGAACAACAAACTGTAATAGGAGCAGTCAAGTCTGGACAAATAAATAAAAAAAGTTGGTCTGAAAAAACTAGAAATGTAGATATTTTTGATATGAAGACAGATGTAATAAAAACTTTAATTGAGATGGGAATTAATGAAGATTATTTAATAGTTAGCGATAAAACAAAAAATTGCTACCATCCAGGCAGATCAGGTTCAGTAAACTTTAAAACAAACGATGGAATATTGTTGGCTCAATTTGGAGAAATTCATCCATCAATCATCTCTAAATTGGATTACAAAGAAAAAAATATTTATGGATTTGAAATTTTTTTAGACAATATCCCAAAACCAAATACAAAAATGAGAGTCTCAAAGGAAAACTTTAAATTCTCTGATTTCCAAATTTCTGAGAGAGATTTTGCTTTTGTAATCGATAAAGATTATCAAGTGGGCAGATTAGATAAGATTATCAAAGATCTAGACAAAAATATCAGATCGGTAAACATATTTGATGTTTTTGTAGGTGGAAATTTACCATCAGATAAAAAATCTATAGCTATTAACGTCTCTTTACAAGCAGAGGACAGAACTCTTTCCGATAGTGATTTGAATCAAATTAGTGAAAAAATTATCGAAGAAGTAGAGACTAAAACTGGCGGGAATATCAGATCGTAATGTCAGATATAGATAGAATTCGTAATTTTTCAATAATTGCGCATATAGATCATGGTAAATCAACTATAGCGGACAGAATAATTCACAAATGCGGTGGTTTAACAGATCGTGAAATGAAACAGCAAGTTCTCGACTCTATGGATATCGAAAGAGAAAGAGGAATAACAATTAAAGCACAAACAGTAAAATTAAAATATAAATCCAAAGAGGGGAAAGAATACACACTTAATATCATTGATACCCCCGGACACGTAGATTTTGGCTATGAAGTTAGTCGTTCTCTCTCAGCCTGTGAAGGATCATTATTAATTGTTGATAGCACACAAGGAGTAGAAGCTCAAACCTTAGCTAATGTTTATCAAGCATTGGAAATTAATCATGAGGTAATTCCTGTTTTAAATAAAATTGACTTACCTGCCTCTGATATAGATAAAACCAAGAAAGAAATAGAAGATGTCGTCGGAATTGACACTTCAAACTCCATTTCATGTTCAGGAAAAACTGGTGAGGGGATTGATGAAATTTTAGAAGCTATAGTAAATAATCTACCAGCACCAAAAGGTGCCCAAGATAAAAGATTAAAGTCTTTATTGGTTGATAGCTGGTATGATAGTTATCTTGGAGTTGTAATTCTTGTTAGAATTATAAATGGAAAAATTAAAAAAAATATGAAAATCAAATTAATGTCTAATAACCAGGAGTACATAGTTGAAAAAGTCGGTGTATTTACTCCTAAAACAGAAGACATGAATGAACTTAACTCAGGTGAAATAGGTTTCATTATAACTGGTATTAAATCTCTTTCTGAGACAAAAGTAGGAGATACAATTTGTGATGCGGAAAATCCTATAAATGATCCTTTACCAGGTTTTAAACCAAGTAAACCTGTAGTATTTTGCGGCTTATTTCCAGTTGATAGTTCAGAGTACCAAAAACTTAAAGATGGGTTGGCAAAACTTAAACTTAATGATTCGAGCTTTTCTTATGATCCTGAGTCATCTAGTGCGCTAGGACTAGGCTTCAGATGCGGTTTTTTAGGATTATTACACCTTGAAATTATTACAGAAAGATTAGAGAGAGAATTTGACGTTAATTTAATAACTACAACCCCTGGGGTAATTTACAAAGTACACAAAGTAAAAGGAGAAGTAATTGATTTACAAAACCCAACAAATATGCCGGATCCTTCACAAATTTTAAAGATAGAAGAACCATGGATAAAAGCTACTATAATTACCCCTGATGAATACTTAGGTTCAATTATAAAGATTTGTCAGGACAAAAGAGGAATTCAAAAAGATCTTAGCTATTCTGGAAATAGAGCAGTACTTACATATGACATACCGCTTAACGAAGTTGTTTTTGATTTTAATGATAGGCTGAAGTCGGTTTCAAGCGGTTACGCAAGCTTTGATTATGAAATTTCCGGTTATAGAGAGGGCAATTTAGTTAAATTAGGAATACTTGTTAATACCGAGCCTGTAGATGCTCTTGCAATGATAATACATAAAGATTTTGCTCAAAAAACAGGAAGACAAGTTTGTGAAAAACTAAAAGATTTGATCCCTAGGCATAATTTTATGATCCCAGTTCAGGCTGCAATTGGTAGTAAAGTTGTAGCTAGGGAGTCGATTAAAGGGTTTAAAAAAGATGTTTTAACAAAAATTCATGGAGGCGGAGCTTCTGATAGAAAAAGAAAATTACTAGAAAAGCAAAAAAAAGGTAAGGCTAGAGCGAAACAGTTTGGCAAAGTTGAAATTCCTCAGGAGGCATTTATTGGAGTATTAAAAATTAATAAAAATGACTCTTAAATATGAATTTTAAATATAGACCAGAAATTGACGGATTACGAGCTCTAGCAGTAATTTCAGTAATTCTATTTCACGCTGGAATACCTTTATTTAAAGGTGGTTTTGTTGGGGTAGATATCTTTTTTGTAATAAGCGGTTATCTTATCACATCTATAATTTTGAAAGATATAGATAAAAATAATTTTAAGATTTTAAAATTTTACGAAAGAAGAGCTAGACGAATTTTACCTGCATTAATTATAATAGTAATTTTCTCTTCAATTTTTTCTTTAATTTTATTTAATTCAGAGGATCTAATTTTTTTCTTTAAAAGCACCATTTCTTCCCTTACATTCTGGTCAAACTTACAGTTTCATAATGAAGCTGATTATTTTGCAAAAACAAGTGAGTTTAAGCCGTTATTGCATACCTGGAGTTTATCGATTGAGGAACAATTTTACATTATTTTTCCTTTACTGGTAATTCTAATATTAAGTTTAAATAAAAAGCTTTTACTAATAACAACAATTTTAATTTTCTTTTTAAGCTTAATGTTTGCACAATGGTCTGGAAATTTATCTAGAAACTTTCCATTTTTCGATGCTGATTTGAATTTTTTATCTAAATCAGAATATTCAACGTTTTTTATGCCTTTTGGAAGAATATGGGAAATTGCTCTTGGATCTATCTGCGCTTTAATTTTACGAAAGAATATTTTGAAAAAAAATCAATTTTCAAATCTAATTTCTTTGACAGGTTTTATACTTATTATAATTTCAATTTTTTACTTGTCTGAAAATTTCCCTTTTCCCTCATTTTATACTTTGATTCCTGCGTTAGGCACAGCTCTAATAATATTATTTACTTTTGAAAGTGATGTAATCTCAAAATTATTGAGAATAAAAATCCTCGTTTTTCTTGGACTTATTTCATATAGTTTATATCTTTTTCACTTTCCTATTTTTACTTTTTTCAAACACAGCAACATAGAAATTAATTACCTTATACTTTCTTTCTTAATATTGACTACTTTTATTTTGTCTTTTCTTAATTGGAAATTTATTGAAAAACCTTTTAGATCTAAAAAAATAAATTTGAATAAATTTATTTATTTTATTTCTGCATCATATTTGATTATTTTTCTTACATCTCTCTATGCCTTAAATTTTAAAATACCTAATAAATTATATGTTGAAGATTTATCAACTAATCTTCAAAAATCACTAGTATCTAAAATTCAAAATAAAGAATGTTTGGACACAATTAGAGTGCAAGAGGATTTTAACCAAAAAGGTCTTTGTTATTTAGGTGATAAAAATCAAAAAAAAACTAACCTCATAATATTTGGCGATAGTCATACGCTACCTTTTTATCAGCTATTAAACGATTATTTCAAAAGATCAAATAAAAAAGCTTTATTAACGGGGTATTCAGGCTGCCCTCCTTTGATTGGTGTTTACTCCATTAGAAGTGATCAAATGAATAAAAACTGCAAAGAATTGAATAATAAAATTTTTGAATTTGCAAAAAATAATAATATAAAAAATATTTTACTTATATCTCGCTGGACTTACTACACTGGAGAGGAACTTCCAAATGGTGAGTTTAATGCAATTAATAAATCATTAAATTATAATACTAATGTAAAAACTTCAAAAATAAATTTTAAAAAAGCAGTAGAAGAAACATTTAAAAAATATGGGTCGATTAATATAAATGTATTTGTTATAGAGCAAGCTCCTTTTCATTATTTCACACCCTCTCAAGCTTATTTAAGGTCCTACGATATTGATAAAAATTATTTTAAAAATAGACTAAACTCATATTCAATAAAATATGATGAATTTCAAAATAATCAAAATTTTAGTAGATCTATTTTATCATCCAATGCATCAAAATATGAAAATATAAATTTTTTAGGAATTAGTGATATATTTTGTTTAAATATAGTAAAAGTTTGTAAAATAGGAGATCACGATAAATCTTTTTATAGAGATAAAAACCACCTAAACCAATATGGTGCGGATCTTTTAAAGGAAAGAATATTAGAAAATATTGATAAATAATTTTATGAGTGAACATAACCTTATAATTATTACTAATGAAAAAATATCCAATAAAAATGAAAGTTATTATTGTGATAACATTGACATCAAAATTACAGCCCAAAAATTACAAAGCTTTTATGACGTTACTTTAGTGGGTAGAAAATCTAAAAGTGAGCGCGCGCACAGATTGATACTTAATGATATTTCAACATTTAATAATTTTTTTTCTTTTCTAATAAATTTAAAAAAATTCAAGATTAATCCCAGTACAAAATTTTTGGTAATTTCGTTGACACCATTTTCTTTTTGCATAACTGTTATACTTTGGTTAATAAATAAAAGAGTTTTCTTATATTTCAGAAGTGATGGGTTTAAAGAATACGAAAAGATACTTGGTTTTCTTGGTCCCTTAATTTACGGCTGTATGTTTTCAATATCTACAAAAATTTCCACTCTCATTAGTTGTCAAAAATATATATTAAGAAAAAAAATAGGTTTTTTGGTAGAACCTTCACAATTAAATAACAAATGGTTTGAAAACACCTCTACCCCATCCTTAAAAAATATAAATCTGCTTTATGTCGGTAGAATTAAAATTGAAAAAGGAATATTTGATTTAATAGAGTTTATTGAAAATAAAGAGAATATAAAATTAACTATAGTTGGAGCAAGTGATAATAAAAAAAACGAAATTAGGAGAGAAAATATAGATGTTTTTAGCATTGAAACAGAGGAAAAAAGATTAATAGAGCATTACGACAAATGCAATATATTCGTTCTTCCATCCTTTACAGAAGGATATCCTCAGGTTTTAATTGAAGCTTTAGCGAGGTTAAGACCAGTGATCATTTTCAAAGAAATTCAACATGTGGTTGGAAAATTTAATGGAATTTTTGTTGCAGAAAGAAATTATTCCAGTCTTGAAGAAAAAATAAATTATATAAAAAAAAATTATAGATCTATTCAAGCAGACATGAAAAAAAATCAATTACCCACGAATAATAAATTTATTGAGCAAATAAAAGAAATTATTTCACAAAATTAAAAATGTAAGAGCAATGAACATATTATTCGGAAATAAATTGGAGAGGTGGCCGAGTGGTTGAAGGCGCACGCTTGGAAAGCGTGTAAACGGGAAACCGTTTCGAGGGTTCGAATCCCTCTCTCTCCGCCATATTTTTATGTTATGCTAGTTTATTATTAACTGATTCGCAAAGGAGGAAAAATGAGTGGCTTTGAGATTTTCTTAGTCGTATTTGTTATTTACGCAATAACTTCTTAATATAAAATTGCGCTATTAGTCCCTTTAAACTAAATTCATCGTATGGGCATAGATGAAATATTAAAAAAAATAAAGTTTCAAATAAATCCAAATGATGATTATAGAAAAGCATATGTATTTAGATTTAAAAAGGGTCTTTATAAACTATTTAGTTTAGATAAAAAATTTACTTTTGATAACTGCATTTTAGATCAAGAAGTTGAAAATATCATTTTAAAGAATGCATTGTTAAATATAGACAGTATGTCCACTTATGCGATAGGCCATCTAGTGAACCAAATTTGTGTGCGCCTATCTAAACATCAAACATATTTAAATATTGGTTGTTGGAAAGGATTTACATTAATTTCTGGAATGATAGGCACATCCTGCAAAGTAATTGGCGTAGACAATTTTTCACAATTTAATAGTCCAAAAGAAGAATTTTTTTCGAATTTTAAAAAGTATCAGAATAAAGAAAAACATTTTTTTTACGATGAAGATTATAAAGTTTTTTTCAAGAATTTTGAAAAGAGAAATGAGTTGGTAAATTTTTATTACTACGACGGTGAACACTCTTATAAAAATCAATACGAAAATCTTAAAATAGCAGATAATTTTTTAGACAAAGGATCGATAGTTTTAATAGATGACATTAATTTTCCTGAAGTAGAAAATGGCACTAAGGATTTTTTAAATAAAACAAAATCAGAATATAAAGTCTTAAAAGAAATTAAAACAGCTAATAATCATTGTCATCCTAGTTTTTGGAACGGGATAATGATCTTAGAAAAGAAATGATAAATTATCCACATACAACCAAAAAGAGTCTTAAGGCAAAAGTCAGAATCATATAAATTACAATTATGGGCAGCCGAGGGAGACTGAGGCTGCCTTTATCATTTAGGGTCTTTTAATTCCAATCACTTTTAAATTTGCTGTATGCTTTATTTTTTGAATAGTTTGGTTGATTCCCATAATAACTGTTTTTTTCATGGGTCCGTAAGCATGAATTAGTTTTTTATTTGATACAACTACTGCAACGTGACCTTTCCAAAAAATAAGATCGTTTTTTTTAATTTTTTTTAATTTAATATTTTTTCTAAAATATTTTACTTGATCTTTGGCATCTCTTGGACAATATTTTCTGTTAAAATTTAAAAAAACCTGAACCAGGGCAGAGCAGTCAATTCCTTTAAAAGATTTACCTCCCCATTTATATTTTATATTTTTAAAAATACTAATCTTATTAAAAATATTTTTATCTTTATATGAAAGTGGTTTTACATCTTTTGAACTTATCCAACCCTTTTCAAACTTGATAAAATTTGCTTTTTTATCTAAAATTTTTATTTTTGAGCCAAAAGTTAACTCGCTGATCTCATTCCGTTTGTTTGGAAATTTATAAACTTTTGCTTTTAAAATCCCAATTTTATGAGATGGTTTGAGGTACTGAGAAAAGTTTTTATTAATTACATAGCCTTTATAATTGTCTTCTTTAATTTTTACTTTAAGCCATTTTTTAGTTTTCTTTGTAAGTGAAAAACTATCTCCATAAAGCATTTGTGTTACTATTTTAGACTTACTAGATGGGTTTTTGTACAGGTTAATAATCGAAAAGTTATTTGTTAAGTATTTAGTCATTTAATTTAAGTTTATCTTTAATCATATAAAGAAAGATAAGAGAGGGTATCACCATTATCGCAGTGATCACAAAGAAAATACCCCAGTCCCCATTTAACCAATCAACTAATGCACCAGATGATGAAGCCAAAGTTGTTCTTCCGGCTGTACCGATGGAGGCAAGAAGGGCGTATTGAGTTGCAGTGTAAGTTCTATCTACAAGCATTGAAATGAAAGCAACAAAAGCAACTGTTGCAAATGCTGCCGCCATGTCATCAAATATAACTGCAATAGCAAATAACAACTCAGATTTTCCTGACCATGCTAACATAGAAAATAATAAATTAGTTAAAGCCATCAAAATTCCTGATACAAACATCGCCTTGATAACACCAGAGCGAATTGCGAACAGCCCTCCAAGAAGGGTGAAAATTACTGTTGTAATCCATCCGAGTCCCTTTGAATAAATAGCAATATCAGTTTTTGTAAATCCAATTTCTTTATAAAAAATTACTGACATTCTGCCTAAAAAGGCCTCACCAATTTTAAAAAGAAAGACAAAACCTAGAATTGCTATTGCAATATTAAAACCATTTTTAGTGAAAAAACTAATTACGGGTCCGACTACAGTTCCAGTTAACCATGCAAAGATTTTTGTCATAATATTTGATGAACCCATTTTATCTTCGATCATTTTATCATTTTGTTGCTGGCTTTTTGCCCTATCATTTGATTGTGTTTCATTAACAAACATAAGACAGATGTTGCAAAAGATAATGATTATTCCCAAAACTAAGAAAGTTATTTGCCAATAGTTTGAAAACCCAGCTTGTTGAAAGAATTCAGCTGAGTTAAGAGCCACCACACCACCTAACTTATATCCTGTCCACCAACCAACTACAGCCATCGCTGCACCAGCTTGCATTGACTTGCCTTCGTGCTCACCAATTTGTTCAATTCTTAAAGCATCTACAGTTATATCTTGAGTTGCTGATGCAATTGCAATTATAAGACCTATGCTAATTACCATTGTTAAATTTGCCGTCGGATTTAATAAGCTCCAACTTACCAAGCTTATTAATATTATGGTTTGCATAACAATAATCCATCCACGTCTATGACCTACTTTTTTTGTTAACCAAGGAATTCTTATTCTGTCTATGATTGGTGCCCAAAGATAATTAAAAGCATATACGGCGAATATCAAACCTGCCCAACCTATAGTGCTTCTACTTAAACCGTCTTCTTTTAACCAAAGACTCAGACTGCTTCCAATAATAACCCAAGGGAAGCCACTTATTGCACCTAGCAATAAAATTTTGATCATCCTTTTATCAAAATAAACAGAGAAAGTTTCTGACAAAGTTTGTTTTTTATATATTTCCATAATTTAATTTCTCCAGAATGACGGAAAAAATAAAACTAAAATAGCAAATAATTCTAATCTACCTAATAACATTCCAAATGATAGAATCCATTTTGAAACATCGGGAATATTTTTATAATTACCATCTGGACCTATCATTTCCCCTAAACCTGGCCCCACATTTGAAATTGCACTTGCTGCCCCGGAAATAGCTGTTAAAAAATCTAGACCTGTTAATGACAACATTAATGCTAAAATTAAAAAAATTAATAAAAAGGAAAAAATAAAAGTTATTACAGATTTCATAAAATCGTCTGAAATTTTTTGATTATTATATTTTACTATAATCACACTATTAGGTGAAATAAGTTTTTGGATTTGGTTTTTTAAAAAAACTAGTAGCATTTGAAGTCTGAATATTTTTATTCCACAAGCAGTTGATCCAGCACATCCCCCTATAAACATTAAAAACAAAAAGAATATTAACGAAAATTTCCCCCATAAACCAAAATCGTCAGTTACATAACCCGTACCTGATAAAATAGATATAACATTAAAAAAAGAAATTCTGAAATTATCTATTATTGATGTTTCGTCACTTATTATAAAAAGATAAACAAACATAATTAAAATTGAAAAACACAAAATACTTATTAAGCCTTTAATTTGAATATCGTGTAAAAAAATTTTTCTGTTTCCTTTAATAAATTTAAGATAGGTAATAAAAGGGATACTTCCTAAAATTATAAAAACACTTGCCACTATTTCTATGTTAGAATTTTTGAAAAATCCAATTGACTCATTGTGAGTAGAAAAACCTCCTGTAGCAAGCGTTGTCATAGAGTGGGCTATGCTGTCAAAAATTGACATCCCAAAAAACCAATAAAAAAAGGCACACAGTGAAGTTAAAACTAAATAAGTTAATATAAGTATTGTGGCCACTTCTAAAGTCCTTGGCAGAATCTTTTCTGTAGAAAGCGGTCCCTCCATTTTAAAAAGTTGCATTCCACCAACTTTTAATAAAGGAAGAATTGTAATTGCCATTACTATTATTCCAATTCCTCCTAGCCACTGCATAATAGCTCTCCACAATAAAATACTTTTTGGTGTGTCATCTAAATTAGTGATCACAGTTGCTCCAGTCGTCGTTATACCTGACATACTTTCAAAAAATGCTTCACTTATTGAAAATGATATTGGCGATAGTAAAAAAGGCAAGCATCCAAATGTTGCGATAAGGAACCAAGCTAGTGCTGAAAATAAAAAAGTTTGTTGCAAGTTGAGTTTAAATTGTTTTTCTAAATTCGAAAGAATAAACAAAATACCTATAAAAATAGTGATAAATGAGGCACCTATAAAACTGTGGCTATTTTCCATCTGAATAACTTGCACAGCATAAGGAATAAGCATAGACGATCCTAGAATAGTAAGCAAAACACCTATTAAGAAAAAAACTGTTTTATTTGATGACATTAAATTGAGATTATTTAAATACTAAAAAAATTCAACTGTATTTAATAAATTAAAACTGTATTTTATAAAGAAAATTTTATAAACCTCTATTATGCTTAATAATAATGTGATTCAATCTGCTTCTGCCTGGCCTTTTGTAGAAATAAGAAAATTACTAAGAGATAGAAAAGCCTTAATAAGAGCAAAAAAAAAGATTATTTTTCAGACAGGTTATGGGCCGAGTGGCCTACCACATATTGGGACTTTCGGCGAAGTATCTCGAACAACGATGATGATAAATGCCTTACGTCATATTGAAAAAATTGGTACTGAATTAATTACTTTTTCTGATGATATGGATGGTTTGAGAAAAGTGCCAGAAAATATTCCAAACAATGAAATTTTAAAAAAAAATATTGGAAAACCCCTTACGGCTATACCAGATCCTTTTGGAAAGTTTAAAAGTTTTGCTGAGCATAATAATGAGATGTTACAACAATTTTTAAAAAAATTTAATTTCGAATTTTCTTTTAAAAGCTCTACTCAAAATTACAAGGATGGTACTTTTAATGAGTCTCTTAAAAGAGTGGCGGAAAAGTACGAAGAAATAATGGACATTATTTTACCAACACTTAGATCTGAAAGAAGAAAGACTTATAGTCCATTTTTACCATTGTGCCCAGATACTGGTAAAGTTTTAGAAATTCCAATATTAAATTTAGATAAAAAAACAGGCAAAATAACTTTCAATAATAAAGGTAGAAAAATCGAAACAAGTATTTTTGACGGAAATTGTAAATTACAATGGAAAGTTGATTGGGCAATGCGGTGGTTTACTTTTGACGTAGATTTTGAAATGTTCGGAAAAGATCTAACTGAAAGTGCAATACTATCAAGCAAAGTTTGTAAAATTTTAGGAAAAACACCACCTAATGGCTTTGCTTACGAACTTTTCTTAGATGAAAAGGGAGAAAAAATTTCAAAATCTAAAGGAAACGGTATAACTATAGAAGAGTGGTTAAATTACGCTTCTCCTGAAAGCCTCTCACTATATATGTATCAAAATCCTAAAAGAGCAAAAAAGCTTTATTCAGAAGTTGTCCCGAAAGCTGTTGATGAATATTTATCATTCATAGAAAAGTTTCCAGAACAAAAAGAACAAGATCAATTATCAAATCCTGTTTGGCACGTTCATAACGGAAAGCCACCTAAAGAAAGTATAGTAATGTCTTTTTCCATGCTTTTAAACCTAGTGGGCTCAAGTAATACAGATGATAAAAAAACATTATGGAAATTTATCAATAGGTTTCACAAAAATGTGAAACCAGAAAGCAATCCAATATTAGACAAACTTACAGGGCACGCCATAAAATTTTTCAAAGATAAATTAAAACCAAATAAGATTTATAAAAAACCTAACGAACAAGAAAAAAAAGCATTATTAAATCTTGCAATTAAAATTGAAAAAATTAATGAAGATATGCCACCAGAGGAGATCCAAACAATTGTATACTCCGTAGGCAAAGAAAATGGATATGAAAAAAACCTTAGAGAATGGTTTAAATTAATTTATCAAGTTTTATTTGGTGATATAGATGGACCAAGAATGGGATTTTTTGTCAGCTTTTTTGGTGTGAAAGAAACTGTAAAACTGATAGAAAATAAAATTAATTAAATGTTTTCAATACTAAAGCCATTTATTTTTAAAATAGATCCGGAAATGGCTCATGATTTAGCTATCAAATCTTTAAAGTACAACTTTTTGCCAGAAGAAATATTTAAAGTAGAAAATGAGTCAATCCTGGAGACGAAAATATTTGGTCAAAAAATTAAAAACCCAATCGGCCTAGCTGCTGGATTTGACAAAAGCGCAGAAGTTTATAATCCATTGTTCAAATTTGGCTTTGGATTTATTGAAGTAGGAACAGTCACACCAAAAAAACAATTCGGCAATCCAAAACCCCGAGTTTTTAGACTTGAAAATGACCATGCACTAATTAACAGACTGGGTTTTAATAATGATGGTTTAGAAAAAGTTGCTAAAAGACTTCAGAAAAATTCCCCAACCGACTTTTTAGGTGTAAATGTTGGTCCAAATAAAGATAGCAAAAATAAAATTGATGATTATTTAAAATGTATTAAAGAAATTTACAATTATGCAGATTACATTACTATAAATATTTCTTCACCAAATACTCCTGGTTTGAGAGACTTTCATGACAAAAATTCTTTGCATCAGCTCTTGAAAATAGTCACTGAATTTACAAAAAAAAATAAAATACAAAAACCTCTAATGCTAAAAATTTCTCCCGATCTAGCAAATAGTGACATAGGAAATGTTATTGAGTTGTTAAAAAAATTTAACATTAATGGTGTCATAATTTCGAACACAACAGATAAGAATAGAGAAAATTTGACAGGAAAATTTAAGAGTGAATTTGGAGGTTTATCTGGAGAGCCATTAGCCAAAATATCAAATGATTTAATAAAAAAATTTTATAAAGAAATTAAAGGTGAAATAACAATTATCGGAGTTGGGGGCATAAATTCAGGTATGACTGCCTATGAAAAATTAAAATCAGGTGCTAGCTTGTTACAATTATACACGGGTATGGTTTATGAGGGACCAGGAATAGTAAAAAAGATTAAAACTGAATTAGTAGATATATTGGAAAAAGAAAAAATTAAAAATATAAATGATATTGTTGGCACTGGTTCATAATTAACTCTTGACCAAATTAAAGCTTACAACTATACCTTACATTAATATGACAAAAAAATGTGAATTAACTGGAGTTTTACCTTTAAAAGGACATAACGTTAGTCACGCTAATAACAAAACTAAAAGACGTTTCTTACCAAATCTTAAAAAAATTTCTTTTAAAAGCGACATTCTTAAGAGAAATATCAGACTTAATGTAAGTAATGCAGCCCTTAGAACAGTTGATTTTAAAGGAGGCCTAGATAAATTTTTAAAAACGGCTAGAAAAAAAAATTTATCAAAAAGAGTTCAGAAATTGAAGTTTTCAATCTCTTCACAAAAGTAGTTAAAATGCTGGCAAACTCAAAAAGAAAATTATTTTTTGTATTATCTTTTTTCATGGGATTTATAGTTATCGCATCTAATTATCTCGTGCAATTTCCTGTAAAATTTTACGAATTAGAAAATTTACTTACTTATGGAGCTTTTAGTTACCCAATTACCTTTTTAATTACAGATTTAGCGAACAGATCTTTTGGAAAAAGAACTGCCAGATATGTTGTTCTTATTGGTTTTTTTATAGGAATAATTTTAACATTTTTTGTTTCAACGAATTTCAGTGACATAATATCTGTTAGAATTGCTATAGGTTCAGCCACAGCATTTATAATAGCTCAAAATTTAGATGTAAGTATATTTGATTTATTAAGAAAGAAATCATGGTATGTGGCTCCATTAACTTCCTCAATTTTGGGTTCAATTATTGATACTTTCTTATTTTTCTCAATAGCATTTTACAATACCGGCATCCCTTGGGTTACTCTAGCTCTAGGCGATCTTGCAGTAAAACTATTCGTTGCATTAATAATGTTAATACCCTTCAGATTATTTATAAATAAAATTAATAATTTCACAGATTTAAAAATTAAAATTTAAGTTATTAATTTAAAACTCTCTTGTCGTCTTTAAACAGGTCAGTTAATTGGTTTATCATCACATCGCCCAGATCCTGAACGTCCGTAATTTTTACAGCTTTCTTATAATATCTTGTAACGTCATGCCCAATACCAATAGCCAGAAGTTCAACATTGGATTTATTTTCAATCCACTGTACGGTATTTTTTAAATTTGCCTCTAAAAAATCACTTGAATTTGTAGATAGCGTAGAATCATCCACAGGGGCCCCGTCAGAGATTACCATTAAAATTTTTCTCTCTTCTTTTCGTTTTGACATTTTTTCAAACGCCCACTTTAAAGCTTCCCCATCAATGTTTTCTTTAAGCAATCCCTCTTTCAACATTAATCCCATATTTTTTTTTGCCAATCTCCATGGTGTATCAGCAGACTTATATATAATGTGTCTAAGGTCATTTAGTCTTCCAGGAGATCTTGGCTTATCATTTTTCATCCATAATTCTCTACTTGATCCACCCTTCCAATGTTTAGTAGTAAATCCAAGAATTTCTACTTTTACCGAGCATCTTTCTAAGGTCCTAGATAAAATATCAGCACAAATTGCAGCCACAGAAATTGGTTTACCCCTCATCGAACCAGAATTGTCTATGAGAATAGTTACCAAGGTATCTTTAAACTCTGTGTCTTTCTCTTTTTTAAATGATAAAGAGTTTAAAGGATCTATAACAATTCTAGATAATTTTGAGGTA
This sequence comes from uncultured Pelagibacteraceae bacterium, assembly GCA_902605645.1. Taxonomy (GTDB): domain Bacteria; phylum Pseudomonadota; class Alphaproteobacteria; order Pelagibacterales; family Pelagibacteraceae; genus Pelagilacustribacter. Next base: position 101,203 of record CACLDE010000002.1, read on the forward strand.
TCTAGAGTCCCTTCTTCTAAATCAAAATCCCAAGATCGATTTTGCTTGGCCAACAATTTTCTTTGTAATTTATTAGCAAGTTTTGAGATAAAACTCTTCAATTGTAACAATTGCTGATCCAAATTTTGTCTTAACCTAAATAATTCCTCTTCGCTATCAAGATCTTCTGCAAATATTATTTCATCAAATTCTTTTGTGTAAAACTTATATTTTTGATCCCCAAAACTATTTTTAGATCTCTTTCTCTCTTCAGAATCATTTGATGCATTTTCAATTTCAATTTCATTAGAATCTTTATCATTTTCATCTGCTAAATTATCAAGTTCTGGAATGCTAGTATCTATAGCCATTTCTTGATTTTCATCAAATTTAGTCTCTTTTTTGTGGTTAGCATCATCTTTATTACTAACTTCTTTATTATTATCTTCTTCTTTTTTATTATCCATTTCCTCATAATCAGAGGTATCTTCTATATCTAATTTTTGTATTATTTTGGAAATAGTGGCGTTAAAATTTTTCTGATGATTTATATTTTGTTTAATCTCATTAATTTGGGTTTTAAAAGCTTTGTCGAAATTATTTTTAAATTTTACTAAAATCTTCTCTGATTTAAATTTTTTATTCGAGTCAAAAAATTCTTTCCTTAAGTAATTTTCAAACGCAAAATAAATATCATCTTGTTTATTCGGAGGTGATTTTCTGTTAGAATAATAATTTACCAAGTTTTCTTTAATTCCTTGATATTCTTGAACACCAACAGACTCATACCTAATTTTTTCTGCGATTTCGTATAATTTTTTAGCTTTAGAACCTGCTGGTTCATAATTTTTTAATATTTTCTTGCTACTATATTTTAATTTAAGCGATTCAGAATCCGCTATAGCTCTTGTAAGATCAAAATTAATTTTATTTTGAAATTCATTTATTTCAGGTAATCTTAGTTTATTGTTTTCACTTAATATGTCTTGACCACCAAAACTAATTTCAATATCGTCTTTATTTGATATTGACTTAATTGTTGACTTAATCGCAGTTTTGAAATTTTCAAGTATTTCTTCTTTTTTTTGCACTTTATATTTTCACGTTGATAGAAGATTCAGGCAATTCTTCTCCAAAACATCTTTGATAGTATTCTGAAATTATTTTTTTTTCAATTTCATCACACTTATTTAAAAACGTAACTCTAAAAGCATAACCTTTATCTTTGAAAATACTGGCATTTTCTGCCCAATGCATAACAGTCCTAGGACTCATTACTGTAGATATATCTCCAAGCATAAAACCTTTTCTTGTTAAATCCGCAACTTTAATCATATTTGATAAATCTTCTTTTCCCTCTTTATTATTATATTTTTTATTTTTAGCTAAAATAATTTCTAATTCCTTTTCACTTGAAAGATAATTCAATGTTGAAACAATATTCCATCTGTCCATTTGACCTTGATTTATTTGTTGGGTCCCATGATACAATCCTGTTGTATCACCTAAACCCACGGTATTTGTTGTTGCAAACATTCTGAAAAAATCATGTTGCTCAAGAACTTTATTTTTATCTAACAGTGTAAAATTTCCTTCACTCTCCAAAACTCTTTGAATGACAAACATCACATCAGGTCTTCCAGCATCATATTCATCAAATACAAGCGCAACTGGATTTTGAATAGACCAAGGCAAAATACCTTCCTTAAATTCTGTTACTTGTTTACCGTCTTTAAGAATTATTGCATCTTTTCCAATTAAATCTATTCTACTTATATGGCTATCTAGATTTACTCTAACACACGGCCAATTCAATCTTGCAGCCACTTGTTCAATATGAGTAGATTTTCCTGTTCCATGATAACCTTGTATCAAAACTCTTTTATTAAAAGAAAAACCAGCTAAAATTGCCAAAGTAGTATCTTTATCAAATTTATAATCAGGATCAATTTTTGGAACATATTCATTTTTTTTAGAGAACCCATTTAGTTCCATATTGCTATCAAATCCAAAGGTTTGTTTAACAGAAATTTTTATATCTGGTTTTGCTACAAATTGTGATGAACTCATAATTATTTTTTCCTCAAATTCATTTTTAATTGACTGTAAGCCAAAGTAATCTTTTTTAGCTTATCTTCATATTTTTTGCTACCTTGGTTTTTATCAGGATGATATTTCTTTACAAGATATTTAAATTTTTGTTGGATTTCTTGCCATTTTGCGGAATAATTTAATTCCAGTATATCAAATGCATCTTTTTCCTTTGAAGACAAATTGGATTTTTTAAAATCTTTAAAACTGGTAGTTTTAAAAATATTTAGCTTATCTTCAAGCGCATTATTCCATAATAAATTAAAAAAATTTTCTGAAGATCCAAAACTTTTAGTTGATTTATGCCATGTCAAATCTGATTTAAGAAAATATTCAATTTCTTCATTATTCATATTTTCAAAATAGTTCCAGTTTTTATTAAAAATTTTTATATGCTTTAAACAAAGCAATCGATACTTTCTAACATTATCTCTTTCTACTGGAGCTTTATAACTTCCTTGTTCTTTACAGTTTTCCCAATCACAAATAATTTTCATAATTAATTTTTTTATATATAATGTATTTTTTATGAATCTTTATATAAACCAAATTAAAAAAAAAATAAAAAAAAAAATTCAATTAGAAGAAATTGAAATAATAGATAATTCAAGCGCTCACAGAAATCACAAATCTTTTCAAAAAGGTAAACTTCATTTAATTTTAGAAATTAAATCAAATTATCTCAACAATCTTAAAAGACTTGAAGCTGAAAAAATTTTAATGAAAATTTTTAAAGATGAATTTCATGAAAAATTACATGCACTTGAAATACGATTAAAATAGATCTTTAATTAAATTCTCAATTTGATTAATTTTATATTTAAATTTTCCTGGAACTGTTGTTTTTCCAATATTGTTTAACAAGATCAAACTAACCTTTTCATCATCCTTTTTTTTATCATTTTTCATGAATTTTATAGATTTTAAAATTTCTTTTTTTTTAAAATATTTATTTAAATTTTTTGTTAATGAAAACTTTTGATAAAGATTTTCTACTTGAGCAAGTGTATTATTAGAGCACAGATTTTTAAATTTTGAAACTCTTGTAGCTATTAACATACCGATTAAAACCGCCTCGCCATGATTTAATTTATTAGAGTATTTATTTTGAATTTCTAACGCATGTGCAAAAGTATGTCCAAAGTTAAGCCTCATTCTCAAACTTTTTTCTTTAAAATCTTTTTCAGTAAAATTTAATTTAATTTTACAACTTTTTAAAATACTTTGATTTAAAGTTTTATTTTCAAGTAATATTAAATTCTTTGTATTTTTTTTTAAAAAATTAAAAAATTTTTTATCGTTAATAATAGCATGTTTTAAGATTTCAGCGTAACCACAAATAATTTCTCTTTTTGGTAATGACTTTAGTAATTCAGTCTCCGAGATTACTACTTTAGGATTATAAAACGATCCTATTAAATTCTTGCCATGTTTCGAATTTATACCGGTCTTTCCGCCTATGCAAGAGTCTACTTGAGAAAGAAGAGTACTTGGTAAATTTATAAAATTTATACCTCTTTTAAAAATACTAGCAACAAAACCAGTCATATCACCAATAATTCCTCCGCCCAATGCAATTATTAAATCTGATCTATTGAAATTAAGTTCAAGCAACTTATTTATAAGAAAATTTGTTTGTTCTAAATTTTTAATTTTTTCAGAAGAAGAAATAAAAAAAATAAAAACTTTATATTTTTTTAAATTTTTTTTTATTCTTACTAAAAATTTTTTTGGTATTTTCTTATCAATTACCACAGCAATCTTTTTACATTTAGGACAATGGTTTCTAACTTCAGAAGCTAAGCAGGATATAGAATTTTTTCCTACTAAAATTGAATAATTTTTGGCTTTTAACTGATTAATTTCCATAAAAATTTAAAATTTTTTTCACTACTTTTGTTTTATCAATATTATCACAGTTTATTTTAAAATTAGCCAAACTGTAAATTTTTTTTCTCGATTGGTATATTTTTTTGACATCAGTATTTAATTTTTTTTTATCCAATAATGGTCGTTTATCATTCTTATTATAACGTCTAATAAGCTTATCAAGATCAACCTTTAACCACACACTCACACATGAACTCAATACTTTTTCTCTAATTTCGTTGTTAATAAAGGCACCTCCACCAAGAGCAATTACGGATTTATTATTTTTAAGAATTTTTAAAGTAGTTTTTTCCTCTAATATTCTAAAATATTTTTCACCATGATCTTCGAATATCCGCTTAATAGTTTTTTTTTCCTTTTTTTCAATAATTTTATCTACATCAATAAACTTAATTTTAAGTCTATTAGCTACTAATCTGCCGATTGTAGACTTCCCCACACCCATCATTCCAGTTAAAACAAGGCTTTTATTCAAATATAATCCTAATTAAAAATTTGATTTATCACAAATTTGTCTTATTTTCCGAGTTTAAATATATTTTTTAACTATGCAACTTAAATTCAATCGTCAAAAAAGTTTAAGAGACTCTATGATGCAAAAACTGTTAAAGCTAATAGTTTTTGCAGGCCTTTTAATTTTGATAGTTTTTTTATTAGAAAAAATAGATTTTTCAAAACCTGACAAAAAATTCAATACTGATATAACAAATGAAATTATCAGACTTAAGTAAATTATTATTTTTTTTAATTATCTTGATAAACTTTAATAATTCTTATGCAGAGGATGAGATTGATATTTGGAAAAAAAAATCTTCAAACGATATAAATAAAAAGATAGAAAATAAAAAAAAAAAAATCGAAAGTCCATTAATAAATAAAAATACAATTACAACTAACAATATTATTCAAGAGCAGAGCTTTCCAGAAAATAATGATGATGATTCACTTTATGGAATTTGGGATCCTGACAAATATAATTTTGAATTATCTATGTGGGCTAATACAGACGGTAAAAACATACAAAAAACAATATCACGTATAAATAAATTAGAATTATCTAAAACGGCAGAAAATATATTGCTGAATACCTTATTTTCATATTCTTATGCTCCAGAAAATTTAAGTGAAAAAGACTTTTTAGAAATTAAAATAAATTGGTTAATAAAAAATAAAAAGGATAATCTTATAGAACAGTTTTTAATAAAAAATAACGACTTTCCAAATAAAAATAAAATTATTCAGTATCTAGTTGACAGAAATATTTCAAATTCTAACATTAAAATTGGTTGTGAAAAAGTTAATTTTATTGGAAAAGATATTAAAGACCCTTATCTAGAAAAATTTAAGATTTACTGTTTAGTTTTTAATAATAAAAAAAGTCAAGCACAACTTCTTCATGATATTTTAAAAGAACAAAATCAATCTGATAAATTTTTTGATAACGCCTTCAATGTTTTACTTGGAGTTTCAGAAAATAAAAATAAAAAAATTAAAGATGATAATTTATTAAACTTTTATTTATCAAGTATAACTTTTCCAAATTTTAAATATGAACCAAACGATAAAACAAAGAAAAGTATTTGGGAATACATGAATTCTGCTAATTTGATCAAGATAGATGACATTACTGACAAAAAGAAAATTCAAAATATAGAAATTGCAGCCCAAAAAAATCAAGTAGATAAAAGTCAAATTTTTAAAATATATAAACAAATACCGTTCGAGCTTAACACTTTAATAAACGCTCAAACTGTTTATCAATCTCTTGATAAAATTGAAAGCAGGGCATTAGTATATCAAAAATTTCTTCTATCTGATAATACTAAAAATAAATTAGATCTACTTTTTTTATTAAAAGATCTTTTCAAGAAAGATAACTTGTCAAATATATATACAGAATTTTTAAGCGATAAACTTAAGGAGTTAGAGTTAAGCGAAATTCCTGAAAATTATTTAAGTACAGTTGAAAAAAATATAATTTCTAATCAGAGCTTAAATCAACAAAAAATTAAGTTTGATGATAAAACTTTACATAGATCTAAACTTATAAGATATTTCTATGAGAAAGACTATCCAATCAAAAAAACTCAAAAAGAATTAGAGAACATTCATAAAAAAATTAAAAGAAATAGAAACTATTTTTATTCTGCCAAAGATGTTGCTGTTCTAGAGTCTCTAGAGAATGATGGAATTGTAATTCCAAAAGAAATTAATCACAAAGGCTTATCAGAAAACTATAATATTCCAGACAGTTTAAATGATCTGGCTATAAAAGGTGAAAAAGGATATTTGGCATTAAAAATTGTTGAGATTATAGGTGAAGATGAAGTAAATAATTTAGATCCTGAAACAATATATTTTATTACAAATTTATTAAATAAATTAAACTTGAAAGAATTTAGAAATGAAATTCTCTCTACCGCTCTACCTTTGAGAATATAATTATTGTAAAATCTCTAATGGCAAAAAAACAAATATTAATTATACCAGATCCATTACTAAGAAAAGTTTCTGAACCTGTTAGCTCAGTTAATACAGAAATTAAAAATTTAATGGATGACATGTTAGAGACTATGTATGCAGCTCCTGGTATTGGATTAGCAGCTGTTCAAATTGGAGTATTAAAAAGAATTATTGTAATTGACTTGTCAAAGGACGGTGAAAAAAAAAACCCCTTATTTATTGTAAACCCTGAAATTACTTTCAAATCAAATGAGCTAATCTCATACGAAGAGGGTTGCCTCTCTATACCCAATCAATTCGCTGAAGTTAAAAGACCAAGTTCATGCAAAGTAAATTTTTTGGATTATAATGGTAAAAAAAAGAAGATTAATGCAAATGGTCTTTTAGCTACTTGCATTCAACATGAAGTTGATCATTTAGATGGAATATTATTTATTGATCACTTGTCAAAACTTAAAAAAGATTTAATTATAAAAAAAACCAAAAAACAAAAAAAAGAAATTGATAGGGTAATAGTTTAACTTCAAAAATCAAATGTCATTGAAAATTGTTTTCATGGGGACCCCAGAGTTCTCTATACCATCCTTAAAAATTTTAAAACAATCAGATCATAAAATTGTTTGTGTTTATACCCAACCACCTAAAAAAAAATCTAGAGGTCAAAAAATACTCAAAACTGCTGTGCATGTCTTTTCTGAAAATGAAGGAATAAAAGTGAATACAAATAATTTAGATAATGAAAAAGAATACAAAAACTTTATAAGATTAAATCCAGATCTTGTAGTAGTAGTAGCTTACGGTCAAATAATCCCTAATATTTATCTTAAAAATCCTGATCTAATTTTTTTAAATTTGCATGCCTCACTACTACCTAAATGGAGAGGTGCTGCACCTATAGAAAGATCTATTTTAAATAAGGATAAAGAAACGGGAATTTCGATTATGAAAATAGAGAAAAAACTTGATGCGGGACCTTTTGTTAAACAAGTTAAAGTAAAGATTAATGAAGAGACTACAAGTGGTGAATTAAGTAAAAAGTTATCTGTTTTAGGGGCTGAAGCATTAAAAGACTCAATTGAATTAATATCTTCAAGAAAAGTGAGTTTTAAAAAACAAAATGAAAAAAATGCAACATACGCAAAAAAAATAAACAAAATTGAAACCCAAATTAATTGGAAAGACAAAGCTGAAAATATAATTGCAAAAATAAATGCTTTTAACCCGAAACCAGGTGCTTGGTTTTTTCTAAAAAATGAAAGAATTAAAATTCTTAAAGCAAAGGAAATTATTCAAAAAGGTGAAGAGGGAAAAGTGCTTGATGATAAATTAACTGTGGGGTGCTCAGTAAATGCAATACAAATTTTAAAAATACAAAGAGAGGGTAAAAAAGAGATGGACGCAGCTGAATTTTTGTTAGGCAACAACCTTAAGAAAGGAATTAAATTAAATTGAAGTCAAATTATCAAATAATCATTGAATATGATGGTACGAACTATAATGGCTGGCAGTATCAAAAAAATGGGTCTTCAATTCAAAATGAGATAGAGAAAGTTTTGAAAAAATTGTTAAAGAAAAAAATACGAGTTATTGGCTCAGGAAGAACTGATGCCGGGGTGCATGCAGTTGGCCAATCAGCAAATTTCTTTTGTGATAAAATAGATAACGATAAAAACTTTTTAAACTCTTTAAACTTTTTTTTAAGTAAGAAAGATATAAGTATCAGCTTAATTAAAAAGAAAAATTTAAATTTTCATTCAAGATTTGATGCAAAAAAAAGAACCTATAAGTATATTATAGTTAACAGAAAAAACTTTTTAGTATTAGATAAGAATAGAGCTTGGTTGGTTAAGAAAAAATTAAATATCAATAATATGAGGAAAGCTATAAAATTATTTTCTGGAACTCATAATTTTAATGCCTTTAGATCATCATCTTGCAGTGCAAAATCGCCAATAAGAACTATTGAAAAATCTTCTCTTATAAAAAAAGGTGATAAAATTATAATGATTTTTTCATCTAAGTCATTCTTACAACATCAAGTGAGGTCTATGGTAGGTTGTTTAAAGTTTATTGGAGAGGGTAAATGGAATATCGATAAATTAAAAAGATTATTTAAATCAAGAAAAAGATCTCATTGTGCACCACCTGCCCCTTCAAGCGGATTATACTTATACAAAGTTACTTACTAGTAGATTTTCTCTTCCTCAATTTTTTTATCCTCCATCTTGACTGCGAATTTACGATAAAGCCAACACATTTTTTTGCACCACATCTACAAGGAAAATCTTTATAATCTTTATCAAAGCTAAAACCATAGTCATAAGTTAGCTCCTCATTTTTTTTAATATCTTTAACAGCATAGATCCACAATTTAAGACCAACACCATCAACTTCACAATTGGGATCACAAGAGTGATTTATAAGTCTAGCAATATTATACTTAAAATCTCCATCTAAATCGTATTTCTTATTTAAGTTAAATAAATAGATAGCTTTATCATTATCAAATTTTGGATTAGTTTCCGTTTCTTTAACAGTAATAATTTTTCCCTTGTACTCAATAATTTTAGTATTCTTTTTTATATTTGTAGCAGCATATAAACCTCTATTATCTATCTTTGATTTTTTTATTTTATAAAGTTTTTTCATGATTAAAATTCTATAAGTGCTTTAATGTGTTCTTCTGTACTTTCTGCTAATGCATTTAAATCGTAACCACCTTCAAGAATAGAAACAATATTTCCTTTGCAATAATCTTTAGAAGCTATCAATGTTCTTTTTGTAATTTCATAATAATCTTGAGATTTTAAATTGATATTCGAAAGAGGATCATCTTTATGCGCATCAAAGCCCGCTGAAAAAAAAATAAATTCTGGTCTAAATTCATTTAGTTTTTTTAAAACATGTTCATACGCATCAAAATATTCATTAGAATTAGTTCCTGCAGGCAAGGGTAAATTAAATATATTATTATGAGATCCTTTCTCGTGACTTGCACCAGTCCCAGGAAAATGAGGGTATTGATGTGTGGAAATATATAAGACTTTTTTATTTGAATAAAAAATATTTTGTGTACCATTACCATGATGAACATCGAAGTCTATTATTGCAACTCTTTGTAATTTATATTTTTCAATTAAATAATTAGCACCTACAGCCACATTATTAAAGATACAGAACCCCATTGCTTTGTCGTATTCAGCATGATGACCTGGTGGTCTCACTGCACAAAATGCATTCTTTAATTTTTTATTTTTCACAGAGTCTATTGCTGATATGATCGAGGATACAGCATCATAAGAAGCTTCTTTGCTTCCAGGAGAAACTACAGTATCGCCGTCTAAAAAAAATTTTCCTTTAGTTGGAAAGGCTTTATTAACTTCATCAATATAAAGACTGTTATGTGTTTTATTGAGATAGGATTTATTAAACTTCACTGGCTTGCTCCATTCGAGATCTGAAAAATTCTTTTTTTCTAATCTTTCTAAAATAGATTTTATTCTAAATTTATTTTCTGGATGACCATCACCAGTATCGTGATTTAATGAGCTTTTAGAAGATATAAATCCAGTTTTCACTTAAAAAACTCGAGTAAAAAATTATAATAAATCTTTTTCAAATTACTTAAATCTTTCAAAGAAACACACTCATCTACTTTATGCATAGTTTTATTAACTAATCCAAATTCAAGACATGGAGCAATTTTTTTTATAAATCGCGCGTCTGAAGTACCTCCAGTAGTAGAAAAAATAGGATTAACTTTGGTGATTTTCTTAATAATTTTTCTTGCTAAAAAAATATTTTTTCCCGGCTTTGTTAAAAAAGAATCACCATTTTCTAAAAAATTTACTTTGTAATTACATTTGTTCTTTTTTGAAATCTTTTTAATAGTTGAATTAATTTTTTTTTTTAGTTTTGATGCTGTCTGAAGATTATTATATCTGACATTAAACTGAGTTTTAGCAGATGACGGAATTACATTATGTGCTTTATTATCTACATAAAGACTTGTGAATTCTAGATTTGAAGGTTGAAAATTTTTGTTCCCTTTATCTAATTTTTTGCTTTTTAGTTCAGAACAGATTTTTACTAATGTGTTAATAGGGTTATTTGATAGATGTGGATATGCAATATGACCTTGAGTTCCAAATATTTCCAATTCAGCTGTAAGACTACCTCTACGTCCAATTTTAATCATTTCACCCAATTTTTTTGGGTTTGTTGGTTCTCCAACTATACAAAAATTTATCTTCTCTTTTTTCTTTTTTAAATAATCAACAACTTTTTTGGTTCCATTAGTAGCATATCCCTCCTCATCTCCAGTGATAAGAAAACTTATTGAACCATTGAAATTTTTGTTTTCTTTTACAAATTTACTAACAGCAGAAACAAAACAAGCAATTGAACTTTTCATATCATTTGCTCCTCTACCAATCAAATAACCTTTTTTAACTTGAGGTTTAAAAGGATTCACTGTCCAATCACTATAATTTCCTGGAGGAACAACATCTGTATGTCCCGCGTAACATAGATTAGGTTGTTTCTTACCTAATCTAGCATAAAGATTTTTTATTGGTTTACCTTTTCCTTTTTTAAACTCCAGGATTTTACAATCGAAACCTAATGACTTTAACTTTTTACTAAGAAATTTTATTGCACCTGCATCGATAGGAGTAATGCTTGGAAATTTAATTAAATCTTTTGATAGGGTTAACTCGTTAATTAATTGCATTAGTCCCTTAGTAAATCATTAATTGAGGTTTTGCTTCTAGTTTTTTCATCTACCTTTTTGACGATAACTGCACAATACAAACTTGGCCCATCAGGAATTTTTTTATTTGGTATACTTCCCGGTACCACTACTGAGTATGCCGGAACTTTTCCATAAGTTATTTCACCAGTGTTCCTGTCTATAATTTTGGTTGATGCGCCAATGTAAACACCCATAGAAATAACTGCTCCTTTTTCAACAAGGACTCCTTCAGCTATTTCTGATCTAGCACCTATAAAGCAATCATCCTCTATGATAACCGGTCCCGCTTGTAGAGGCTCTAAAACTCCCCCAATCCCAGCACCACCTGAAACATGACAGTTTTTTCCTATTTGTGCACATGAACCAACAGATGCCCAAGTATCTATCATTGTTCCTTCGTCTACATATGCACCCAAGTTAACAAAACATGGCATTAGGACGACATTTTTTGCAATGTAAGAACCTCTTCTTACAACTCCATTAGGAACATGTCGATAACCAGCTTTTTTCCAATCAGCTTCATTCCAACTAACTGATTTGCCTGGAATTTTATCATACCAAGTTGTGTATGGACCTTTAGACATTGTCATTTTGTTTATTCTGAAACTTAGTAAGATTGCCTTTTTAACCCATTGATTTACAGACCATTTGCCATCTTTCTTTTCTGCTACTCTTATTGATCCTTTGTCAGTTAAATTAATTGTTTCATTTATAGCATCTAAAATTTTCTTATCCGAAGAGTCCGATATATTTTGTTTATCCTCAAATGCATCATTAATTATTTTTTCTAGTTCATTTACTTTCATTTATCTCCTTTAAAAATTTTGACAATTTATCTGTCCTATAGTTAATAAAACTTGAGTTTGAAAACTCAGCAGCCCAAGGCTCGTCATTTATTATCCATACAGTTTTCATTCCTAGTTCGTGAGCGGGTTTTAAATTTCGCGCAATGTCCTCAATAAATATACTATATTGTGGCTCAATTTTGTATTTTTCTATAATTTTTTTGTAAGTTTCAATAGAAGGCTTGGGTATAAAGTCCGCACTTACTATGTCAAAAATGTCATCGAAATGCCTTTCTATTCCAAGTCTTTTTGTTACATTTTTAGCATGCGCTAGTGACCCATTAGTAAATATAATTTTTCTGCCCTCAATTTTTTCGATTTGCTCATCTAATTGCCTGTCTTCTTTCAAAAAGCTTAGATCAATATCATGAACAAATTCTAGAAATTCGTTTGCATCAATTTTATGATTTTTAATCATACCATTTAGTGTTGTGTTATATTCCACAAAATAATTTTTTTGAATTTTTCTTGCCTCTTCTTTGCTGATATTCAATTTCGAAGAAATATAATAGGTCATTTTTTTATCAACTTGTTCAAAAACTTTAGTGGCTCCTGAATATAAAGTATTATCAAGATCAAAAAGCCAAAATTTTATGTTTTTCAATTCTTTCATTTTCTTATCAGCGTTCCTGAACCTTTATCCGAAAATATTTCATCTAAAATTGAATGAGGTTTTCTCCCATCAAGTATAACAACACCCCTAACTCCATTTTCGACTGCATCTATACAATTTTTTATTTTAGGAATCATTCCTCCTTGTACTATTTTTAATTTAACTAAATTCTCGATATCAAAAGGTTTAATTTCAGATATTAAAGTTTTTCTATCGTCATAAACTCCCTCAACATTTGTCATAAGCAAAAGTCTTCTTGATCTAAGTTTTTTTGCTATCGCACTAGCCGCAGTATCGCCATTGATGTTGTAAGTATTTTTATTTTTATCAATTCCCAAGGGAGCTATAACTGGTATCTGTTTTTTATTTATAATTTCTTTAAGAAATTCAATGTTTATGCTGTCTGGAATACCAACAAATCCAAGTTCTTTATTATCAGGAACAACATTAATTACATTATTAGATTTTGATGTAATCGTAACAGCTTCTGAACCTTTTTTTTTCAAAGAGTCTACAATATCCTTGTTAAAATCAATTAATACATTCTCAACTATAGAAATTACTTTTTCATCAGTAACTCTTAATCCATTAATAAATTTTGTTTGAATATTTTCCTCTTTTAACTTTCTTTCTATTCTTGGACCTCCTCCGTGCACAACAATAATTGAAAGTCCTAATTTATTCAAAACACTAATATCTTCGATAAAGTTATTAAAAATTTTTCTGTCAATTAAAACATTTCCACCATATTTTATTACTATAAGCTCTTTTTTATACTTATTAATATATTTTGGAACGTTATCAAAATTTGGAGCATCCTTAGGCCAAAATTTTTTTATTTCATCTACTTTTATTTCCTCAGACATTTAGTTGGTTTTAACTTTTGTTTTTTTCATAATAACCCACTGCTGAGCTATCGTGAGAATGTTATTAACCGTCCAATAAACAACTAATCCAGATGGGAAGGGTGCTAAAATAATTGTTAAAAATAAAGGAAAGAATGCAAAAATTTTAGCCTGAATCGGGTCAGCTGGTGCAGGATTTAATTTTTGTTGCACGTACATCGAAAGCCCCATTAATATTGGCCATATACCTATAATTAGAAATCCTGGAGGATCCCAAGGTATTAATCCAAATAAATTAAAAATTGTAGTTGGATCTTTAGCAGACAAATCTTGTATCCACCCAAAAAAAGGCTGATGTCTCATCTCTAAAGATATAAATAACATTTTATATATAGCGAAGAAAAAAGGTATTTGTATTAAAATTGGCAAACATCCAGAGGCTGGATTAATTTTTTCTTTTCTATATAAAGCCATCATTTCTTGCTGCAATTTGACTTTATCCTCTTTATGAAGCTCCTTAAGCCTTGTCATTTCTGGTTGAACAGCCTTCATTTTAGCCATTGACCTAAATGAGTAGTTGGCAAGTGGAAAGAAAATTATTCTAATAGCAAGAGTTATTAAAACTATTGCTATTCCAAAATTACCAGAAAGCTTAAATAAATAATCGATTACAAAAAATAGAGGTTTAGTGAAAAAATAAAACCAACCCCAGTCGATTGTTAAATCAAATTTTTCAATATTTTCACTTTCAGCATATCCGTCTACTGTTTCTACCTCTTTAGCCGCAACAAACAATCTTACCTCGTTACCAGAAGTACTCTTTGAATTAATCGTAACGGGTGAATTTAATATATAATTTGCTCTAAAATTGTCTTTATAAAGAAATGTAGATTTGAAATTTTTATCTTTTGGAGGAACTATGGCAGTTACCCAATATTTATCTGTAATTCCTAACCAACCATTATCTGAATTTCTTACAATTTTTTTATCTTTAATATCATCATAATCATCTTCTTTTAATTCACCATCGAATACTCCAATAAAACCTTCGTGCAAAATATAAAAACCCATTACATCGTCGGGTTTTTTGTTCCTTGTAATCTGAGAATATGGATAAAGATTTATCTTTGAAGAAGTATTATTTTTTACCTCTTGCTTAATTTTAAACAAATATTTTTCATCTAATTTTATTGTTTTTTTAAAAACTAAACCTTTTCCGTTATTCCATTCTAGTACAACATCATTTTTTTCACTCAAAACTCTGTTTCCTTTGACTTCCCAGAGGGAGTCTACTCCAGGAACTTCAACTTCATTTCCAACACTTGCCCATCCAGACTCTATGAAATATCCATCTTCTATATCTTTTGGATTAAGAAGCACAACAGTCTCTTCAGACTTCAAATCTTTTTTATAGTTTTTAAATGATAAGTCATCAAATATAGCTCCCTTTAATGAAATAGATCCTTTAACTTTTTCATTCTCAATAATAACTCTATCATTCTCTGTTAAAGCATCTTTTCTAGAAATTTTTTTTATAATTTTTTCTTGATTTATGTTTGGGGTTATCTCACTTTGTGTTACATCCTGGTTGGTTTGAACATTATCGAGCGTTTGATTTTCTTTTACTTGTCTTGGAGTTTCAAAGAAAGCACCCCAAAAAAGAAGAACAGCCATAGACAAAGCAATCGCTACAAAAACATTCTTATTATCCATTTTTTATTTTCCTTTTTTTTGGCACCAAATCTAATCCTGAATTTCCACCTAAAGACTTGATAGGATGGCATTTAATAATTCTTTTAAAACTAAAAAAAAACCCTTTGATTAAACCGTGTTCCTCTAAACATTCGATACAGTAATCAGAACATGACGGTAAAAATCTACATTTACTTCCTAGCAGTGGAGAAAAAAAATATTTATATATTTTTATTAATAAAGTAGCAGCTTTTATTAAGATCTTATTCATTCAATTTAGTTTTTTAAAACTTTTTTGCATTTCTAAAAATATTTTGTCGTACTTTTCCGTATAAGATTTTGTTTTACAAATTATTATATAAGTATAATTAGTATTAATTGCACCTTTTATTTTTAAAATTTTATGAGTTATTGCTTTCAATTTTCGCCTAATTCTATTTCTTTTTACTGCGTTACCTATTTTCTTCTTTACTACAAAGCTGACAAGTAAAGTATTTTTTTTAAGTTTTAAAAAATTTTTAGTTGCAAAAATTGAGTAACAATTTGTATGGACTTTTTTACCGTTCAGAACAAGCTTGAAATGATCGCTTTTTTTTAAACTCTCAAGCTTTATCATTTTAGGTTGATATAGTTTTTCTTCCTTTTGCTCGTCTTCTAGCAATAAGCTTTCTCCCACCTTTGGTAGCCATTCTAGATCGAAATCCGTGTCTTCTTTTTCTTACTAATTTACTTGGTTGGTAAGTTCTTTTCATAAAATAATTTTAGTTATATATTTAATAATATCACTGATGTACAGTTAAAATTATCTAATGACTAAAAATATTAAAATTGCAGTAGGCCTTATTTATATTCTTTGTTTATGTCTAATATTGTATGGATTTTTTATTTTTGTAGATGTGACCCAACTAAATGACTATAAATATATAAGAGATAAAACTCAATTTTTAATAGCTTTAAAAGATCAAAATTCGTTTTGGTTTTCCATTTTATTTTTTTTATTTACTATTATTTGGATACTATTGTTAGGTTTTGCAACACCAATTTCATTAATTTCAGGTTTTTTATTTGGAAAGTTCTATGGAACTTTAATCTCAGTTTTGGGTTTTACATTTGGATGTACGCTTTTATATATTCTTGCCAATCAATATTTTAAAGATATCATATTAGAAAAACTTTCAAGTAAAATATCTAAATTTAAAGATATGTTTAATAGAAATGAATTTTTATATTTCATGATTTTTAGATTTGCCGGTGGTGGCGGGACACCTTTTGCAATACAAAATTTACTACCAGTTATTTTTAATATGAAAATTAAAAACTATTTTTTATCAACTTTGCTCGGTCTTTTTCCTATGGTGTTTATTTTAAGCGCAATCGGTGAAGGAATTGAAAAAATTATTGAAAATAATATTGACCCAAGTTTTATAAATATGATTCAAAATCAAGAAATACTTTTTCCTATACTTGGTTTTTTTGTAATAATTATCTTTTCATTTATATTAAGAAAAATTTATTTCAAAAAATGAAAAACATTTTATCTGTAGATCCTAGTCCATACTTACAGCAACATAAAAATAATCCAGTTCATTGGCAAACTTGGAGTAAGTACTCTTTAAATTTAGCTAAAACACAAAAAAAACCGATATTATTAAGCATTGGTTACTCAAGTTGTCATTGGTGTCATGTTATGGCCCACGAGAGTTTTGAAGATCAATCAACTGCAGATCTTATGAACAAATTTTTTATTAATATTAAAGTCGATAGAGAGGAAAGGCCTGATTTAGATTTTGTATTTCAAAGTTCTTATCAACTTTTTAACCAAAGTGGAGGTGGATGGCCATTAACAATGTTTTTGGATGAAAATGGTGTTCCTTTTATGGGGGGGACGTATTTTCCAAAAAATGAAAAACATGGTTTACCTGCATTTAAGACTATTCTTCAAAAAGTTCACGAAGCTTACACTGATCAAAGAACAAAAATAATTGAGCAAAAAAATTTAATTACAAAAAATTTACAATTAAAGAAAACAAATGTTATAGATCAAGAACCAGAACCAATTTTAGAAAGTATTTTAAATAATTTAGACTTAAAAAATGGTGGATTTAAAGGTGCTCCAAAGTTTCCAACTTTTTATGTTTTTGACACATTAATTTATTTTTATAATAAAACCAAAAACCCAAAATATTTAAAGCCTGTAGAATTAATATTAAAAAAACTTTGCTCCAAAGGCATTTATGATCATGTTGAGGGTGGAATTTCAAGATATACAGTAGACGAAAATTGGCTGATACCTCATTTCGAAAAAATGCTTTATGACAACGTGCAATTTATTTCGTTGTTAGTAAAGTTTTTGAAGATAAAGCCAAATGATTATTATTTGAAAAAAGTAAAACAGACTACAAATTTTTTAAAAATAAATTTTTTAACTAAAAACACAAATTTACTTGGATCAGCTTATGATGCTGATAGCGAAGGGGTAGAGGGAAAATATTATGTATACAGTTATGAGGAGTTAAAAAATATTAAAGATATTGAGAAATTTTTTGATATCAAACCAGAGGGAAATTGGGAAGGTAAAATCATTTTGGATGAAATTAATGAACCAAAAGGTAAAATAATAGAAGAGCTGTTAAAAATAAGAAAAAAAAGGAAAAAACCTTTTTTTGATAAAAAAAACCAATTAGATTTAAATTGTTTGTGGGTTAGCTCATTAATCTCTTTAAACTCAATAATTCCTAACCAAGGCTATTTAAAAACTGCAGAAAATTTTTACCAGAATATTGAAAAAAAATTTTGTGCAAAAAATATTTTTCATAGTTATTCTGAAGAGATTTCTTTCATAGAAGACTACGCTTATCTAATTCAGTGCTTATTAGATTTATCAGATAATTCGATGAATCCAAGCTATAGACTGTCAGCAAAAAAATACTGTGACGAAGCTTTGAGAAAATTTTATGATAATAGTAATAAAATCTTCCAAAAAAATGAAAAAAGTAAAAATGATATCTTTACTAACCCAATCGATATAAGTGACAACACTTTGCCAAATGCCAACTCCATAATGTTAATTAATTTTTCAAGATTAGGCTATATGGATAAAGCAAATGAATTATCAAATAGTTTAAATGGTTATCTAAATCTTTATAAAAGTTTAATGACAAGCTCACTTATGGCTTTAGATTTTTTTAAAGAAAATAAAACAGGTAAAAATTGCAACACAGATGGGTGTAAAATTTGAAAAAAAATTATTTTGAATGGTTAATTTGGTTATTTTTAGTAATTCTTTGGAATTATGGATATCCAGAAGCTACACCTTTTTACGATGTTTTGGTTGCAGTAATATTATCGTTAATTTTTGTTATTATAAAAAAATATAGAAATTAATAAACCCACAGCATGAGCATTTAAGAGGGTTGCATATTTTCAATCCAAGAAGTACAAGTATAAATATGCAGGAGCACTTATGGGAATTCATTATGACTATAAATCTACACGTGGTGAAAAAGCTTTGAAGAAAGAAGCTAAAAAAAAAGCACGTTTAGAGCAAAGAAGGGCAAAAAAAACAAAAGATAACCCGTTGCCAAAAAAAGAGGAAAAGATGCATGATATTGATAAGCCAATTACTTTGGAAGATTTAACGAATCCCGATAAATCGTAATGCCCAAACAAATCCTCGCCCAATTTAATATAGATATGAAAAATTATGTTAAACTTCAAAAAAAAAAAAAAATTTACGAAATACGTAAAAAACTTTTAAAAAAAAATCTAAAAAAAAGAAAAATAAAGACTTAAATAAATTAGATGACAGTACTTTCTGATAGGTGGATAAAAAAAATGTCAAAATCAACAGGTATGATCAAACCATTTGTTGACAAGCAGAATAGACGAGGAAAGGTTTCTTTCGGCTTATCTTCTTATGGATATGATGCAAGAGTTTCAAATGAATTTAAAATTTTTACCAATGTAAACTCAGGGGTAGTTGACCCTAAAGTTTTTAAAAAAGATAGTTTTGTCACCAAAAAGTCTAAAGAATGTATTATTCCACCTAATTCTTTTGCTTTAGCAAGAACTGTTGAATATTTTAAAATTCCTAAAAATGTTCTTGTGATTTGCTTAGGAAAATCTACCTACGCACGTTGTGGTATAATAGTAAACGTAACTCCTTTAGAACCAGGTTGGGAAGGACATGTGACATTAGAGTTTTCCAATACAACGCCTTTGCCTGCAAAAATCTATGCCAATGAAGGAGTGGCACAATTTGTTTTCATTAAAGGAAATGAAGTTCCTGACATCACTTACGACAAGAGAAAAGGTAAGTATATGAAACAAAAAGGTGTGACGCTTCCGAAAATTTAAATTTAAATGCGTAAACTTATTATAGATGGGAAAAAAATCTTATCTGGGAGTATTAAAATATCTGGTTCAAAAAACTCTGCTCTTCCAATTCTTGCTGCCTCGATATTAAACAAGGAAACAATAATAAAAAATATACCTTATGTTAACGATATTTTGACTATGTTAAATTTACTTAAATTTATTGGATTGAAATATAAATTATTAAAAAAAAAAAATTCAGTCGTAGTCACTAATATAGATAAAAAAATTAACACCGTTGCACCTTACAAACTTGTTAAAACAATGAGGGCTGGAGTTTTAGTGCTAGGCCCATTGCTTGCAAGATATGGCAATGCAAAAGTTTCACTTCCAGGCGGATGCGCAATAGGTACTAGACCTGTAGACTTACATTTATTTGCTTTAAAAAAACTTGGTGCAAAAATTAAAATTAAAAATGGGTATATATTTGCTACTGCCCCTAAAGGCCTGAGAGGGTCAAGTTTTAGACTTCCATCTATATCAGTCGGGGCGACTGAAAATGTAATTTTAGCTGCTACTCATGCTGAAGGCGTCACTGTAATTGACAATTGTGCAGTTGAACCAGAAATAAAAGATTTAATTAAATTCATACAAAAATTAGGGGTAAAAATAAAAATTGATGGTAGAAAAATAACTATAGCAGGATCAATAAAAGAAAAAAAAATCACTCATAAAATAATTTGTGATAGAATTGAGCTCGGTACCTATTTAATTGGTGGTGCTTTGACTGCAAAAAAACTCAGACTTAAAAATATAGACCCAAAATTAATAAAAACAGAAATTTTAATTTTAAAAAAGATGGGTATTAAAATGAAAGTTGAAAAAAATTTTATAGAAATTTACAAGTCTAGAAACATAAAAAATATTAATATAAAAACTGCCCCTTACCCGGGCTTTCCCACAGATTTACAGGCTCAAATTATGATTTTAATGACTCAAGCTAAAGGGCTTTCAAAAATTAAAGAAAATATTTTTGAAAACAGGTTTATGCATGTCCCAGAGTTAAAAAGGATGGGAGCTAAAATAGAAATACGTAATAATACTGCAAATATTTCTGGGCCATCTTTTTTGACGGGCGCAGAAGTAATGGCGACTGATTTAAGAGCATCGGTAAGCCTAGTTTTAGCTGCTCTTATTGCTGATAAAAGAACTAAAATAAATAGGATTTATCATCTTGATAGAGGATATCAAGACCTTGAAAAAAAATTAATTAAATGCAAAGCTCAAATTAAAAGAGTTTAGGGTGAAAGTTCAAAATTTAAAACTTATAGCTAGAACTATTGAAGATCTGAGAGTCATTTCTGCACACTTACAAGACTCAATAGTGAAAACATCCGATATTGCAAATTTAAAAAAAAATAGAATATTTTTAATGCAATTAAATAGGTTTATGTGGGAAGATGTTGAAAAAGGAGTTTTTAGAAAAAACAAAAGAATAAGAACGGTAATTAAATTTGAAAATATTCTAAAAGTTGCTTCAAAAAATGTGGATCAAAATAAAAATGACAGATTTTTGGACTTTTTAGCTATTGAAACGATCAAAATGCCTGATAAAAATTATGAAATGAAATTAATATTTTCTGGGGACGTAGTCTTGAAACTTTTAGCCGAGGCTATTGAGGTAACTTTGGATGATCAAGGCTCACCTTGGGAAAGTAAAAATATACCTGAACATAAAGATTTATAATGATAGAATTAGGAGGAGGAAAATAATTGACCAAGCAAGAAACTTTAGAGTTTAAGGGAAAAGTGACTGAATTATTACCCAATGCAATGTTTAGAGTAAAACTTGAAAATAATCATGAAATTCTTGCTCACACGGCTGGAAAATTAAGAAAGAATAGAATAAGAGTGCTTGCCGGGGATAATGTGATGGTTGAAATGACTCCATATGATCTTACTAAAGGAAGAATAACTTTTAGATTTTAGGCCTTGTAGCTCAGTAGTAGAGCAGTACCCTGAAAAGGTATGTGTCGTTTGTGCGATTCAAACCAAGGCCACCACCAAAATGAATAAAAAAGATATTTATAAAATTTTTAAACCTCAACTTACACCAAAAAAAATGTTGGAGCTTGGTGTATTCGGTGGTTCTTATTTTATTGATGGTGACATTAAAGAGTTTCCAATCGAATGGTTTAAAAAAGCTAAAATAAGTAAACAGTTCGATGTTAACTTAAACCGATTCAAAATCGTATCTGGATTATCCAGAGAGGAGTGGATAGATAAAGGCTGGATCTTTAAGCAAGACCCTTTAGGTTGGTTTCAATGGTATTGCAGATTTAAAAATGGGAGAAGGATACCTGAAATGGATTTAATTCAAATTAAAAGATGGAAAGCTTTCGGTGATAGACATGCACCAGCAGTTAAAAAAAATTGTGAGGAAGGTGACCTTCAGTGCAGAAAAAGACAAAGACAGGCTTTATTGCAGTGGGCATATAATCCTTTTTTTTGATTAAATAGATCCACAGCAATGTTTATATTTTTTTCCTGAACCACACGGACATTTATCATTTCGACCTATTTTTTGATTTGTCGCAGAGGGTTGTTTTTTTTGATCTGCTTCATTTTTTAAAACTAAGTTCATATTTAAAAGAAACTTAATAATATCAGTTTTAACTTTTTGCAGTAATACTTCAAAAAGAGTGAATGCCTCTTTTTTAAATTCTGACAGGGGATCTTTCTGTCCATAACTTCTAAGTCCTATTACTTGTCTTAATTGCTCTAAATACTGGAGATGAGCTCTCCAAGAAAAATCTAGTATTTGCAAAAAAATTTTTTTTTCTAAATCTTGATATTGTTCAGCACCAATTAACTTAATTTTTTCATCTCTTTTATGATTGAAAATTTCTATAATTTTCCTCAAAAACTGCTTATCGTCTAAATTTCCATATTTTATTAAATCTGCATCACTAATTACGTTTCCAGTAAAATTTTTAATTCCTGCTAAAAATGATTTTTCATCATTTGATGATTTAAAATTAGATTTAGTTTCTAACAATTTTTTTGATAATTCTTCGAGAAAATCATTAATCATTTTTTTAATATTAGATTGCTTTAAAATATTTAGTCTTTGACTAAAAATCACCTGACGCTGATCATTCATTACATCATCAAATTTTATAAGAGTTTTTCTAATATCAAAATTTCTAGCCTCAACTTTTTTTTGAGCCCTTTCCATAGCCTTATTAATCCAAGGATGATCAATCGACTCATTTTCTTTAAGACCCAATTTTTTTAAAACACCATCAATTTGATCCCCACCAAATAATCTCATCAATTCATCTTGTAAACTGATAAAAAAAATTGATGTTCCTGGATCTCCTTGTCTGCCTGATCGACCTCTAAGTTGGTTATCTATTCTTCTACTCTCGTGTCTTTCAGTCCCTATTACACATAAACCGCCAATTGATTTGACTTTACTATCATTTAATTCTGTTTCTTTACTATCTAAAACTTTATTATTTTGAGACTCTAATCTTCCTCCCAACTTTATATCTGTCCCTCTTCCCGCCATATTCGTAGCAATTGTTATTGCGTTTACTTTACCTGCTTCTGAAATAATTTTTGCTTCTTCCTCATGAAATTTAGCATTTAGAATATTATGTTTAAGATTTTTAGCTTTAAGAAACGAGGAGATTTTTTCAGATTTTTCTATACTGGTTGTGCCAACTAAAATTGGTTGGCCAACTTTATTACGCTCTATTATTTTTTTTGTAATGGCATCGTACTTTTCTTTTTCTGTCCTAAATATTAAGTCATTATAATCTTTCCTTATCATTTTGTTATTAGTAGGAATTGATACAACATTTAATTTGTAAATATCAAAAAATTCTTCTGATTCGGTTATAGCTGTACCAGTCATCCCAGATAACTTTTTATATAATCTAAAATAATTTTGATAAGTTATAGAGGCAAGAGTTTGATTTTCCTCTTGAATAATTACATTTTCTTTTGCTTCAATAGCCTGGTGAAGACCGTCAGAAAATCTTCTTCCACTTAAAATTCTCCCTGTAAACTCGTCTATAATTTGTACTTTTCCGTCTTTAACAATATAGTCTTTATCTTTTTGAAACAACAAACTTGCTTTTAAGGATTGATTTACGTGATGAACTAAATCTAAATTTTGTGGGTCATAAAAATTATTATTCTTAAGCAACCCTTTTTGTAAAGCCAGCTTTTCAATTTTATCAATTCCAGTGTCAGTTAAAATCACATTTTTATTTTTTTCATCGAGGTCATAGTCATCTTTTTGTAACCTTGAAACAAATTGATTTGCTGAAAAATATAAGTTACTTTTATCCTCGACTTTACCAGATATTATTAATGGTGTTCTCGACTCATCTATTAAAATACTATCTACTTCGTCTACTATACAAAAATTATGATCTCTTTGAACCATCTCACTTAAATCATACTTCATATTATCTCTCAAATAATCAAAACCTAACTCATTATTGGTTCCGTAAGTAATATCACAATTATAATTTTTTTTTCTTTCAGCATCATCTATGTTCGAAGTTACACATCCAGTCGAAGTTCCTAAAAAATTAAAAACTTTTCCCATCCATTCAGAATCTCTTTTAGCCAAATAATCATTAACAGTAACTATATGGACTCCCTTTCCACTTAAAGAATTTAAATAAGCTGGTAAAGTAGAAACCAGAGTTTTTCCTTCGCCGGTTTTCATTTCTGCAATTTTACCTTGGTGAAGAATCACCCCACCCGCTAACTGAACGTCAAAGTGTCGTTCACCCAACACCCTTTTAGCAGCCTCTCTGACCAAAGAAAAACTCTCTGGAATTAACTTCTCTAACTCTACACCACTTAAAACCTGTTTTCTTAAAAAATGTGTTTTTTCCTTAAATTCTTCATCCTTTAATGATAATAATGATTTCTCCCTATTATTGATATCACTTATCAAAGGTTTAATTTTGTCTAATACCTGTTGATTACCACTTTTAAATATTTTACTAAAAGCTGCTGTAAATAAATTCATTAATATTCTATATATGTATTTATAACTTAAATTAAATAGTAACAATGACAATAAACTTAAAAAATTTCCTTTCAGATAAAACTAAATTATCAAAAATGGGAGAATTTCAAGATCTCAAGCCTTTAGACGGTCTAGAAGTTTCTTCAATATCTGCAGATTTATATGACAATGGAAGAGACGATTTAGCTCTTTTCTATTTTAAAGAGGGAGCTAATTATGCAACTCTTACTACTTCAAGTTCAATAGTTTCCGAAACAATAACTTGGAATGAAAAATCAAATAAAAAAGTTATTAAAGCATTATTAGTTAATACAAAAAACGCAAATACTTTTACTGGTAAACAAGGATATGAAGCTATAGATCTTGTTGCTAAAAGTTTATCAAAAAACTTAACTTTAAGGGAGTCTAAAAAAGAAGAAGGTATATCAGAGACAATTAAAATAAAAGATCTTATTTTTGCATCAACAGGCATAATTGGAGAAAAATTTCCAACAGAAAAAATTATAAATAGAATGAGTGATCTTGTAGAAAAATTAAGAGATGACCAAAATAAATTAATTTGGATAAAAACTGCATCAGCGATAATGACAACTGATACAAAACCAAAATTAGCCTACGAGGAATTTACTTTTAATAATAAAATTATACGTATAGCAGCTATTGCAAAGGGTTCTGGCATGATTGCACCAAACCTTGCAACAATGCTATCATTTATTTTTACCGATGCAGATATTCCGTCAAACCTGTTAAAGACTTTATTAAAAAAAGTAGTAGCCAATACTTTTAACGCAATTACTGTTGATAGTGACCAGTCAACAAATGATATGGTATCGATCTTTTCAACTAGAAAAATAAAAATTGGACATAATAGAGGAATAAATGACCCAGTGATTCAAAAGTTTGAAACATCGCTTAAAAACGTATGCCTAAATTTAGCTAAACAAATAGTTGTTGATGGAGAAGGAGCAAAGAAATTCTTAACTATTAAAGTTTTAAACGCAAAATCTATTCTAAGTGCAAAAAAAATTGCACTTTCAGTAGCATGCTCTCCACTAGTTAAAACTGCAATTGCAGGTGAGGATCCTAACTGGGGAAGAGTTGTTATGGGAATAGGCAAATCTGGAGAAAGAGTCGATAAAAATAAAATATCTATAAAATTTGGTGAATTTTCATTATCGGAAAATGGAGCGCCAGTTGAAAACATTGATTTAGAAAAAATAAAAGAATATATGAAATGGGACTCTATAGTTATTGAGATAAATCTTAATTCTGGTTCAGACTTCTTTGAATGCTATACTTGCGATTTTACTCATGACTATATAGACATCAATGCAGATTATAAAAATTCAACTTGAAATTAGCCAAAAGAATATTACTTCTATATTATGATAAAATATAATCTTAAATGTGAAAATAAACATGAATTCGAAAGTTGGTTCTCAGAATCTACAGAATTCGACAGACTTAAGAATAAAAATTTAATTGAATGTATTTTTTGTAGTTCCAAAAAGGTAGATAAGTCTATAATGGCTCCTAATGTTACAAGTTCAAAAATAAATAATAATCAAAAACAAATTTCAAATTTAAAGATGAAAAATATTAAAAAAGATTTATTAAAGCTACGTAAATTCGTAGAAAAAAATTTCGAATATGTTGAACAAAATTTTGCTGATAAAGTAAGAGAGGTTTATTATGACAAAAATAATAAAAAAAATATTTACGGTCAAACTACAAAAGAAGAAAAAGAAGAATTAAAAGAAGAAGGTATTGATTTGGTAAATATACCTTGGGTAAATAAAGATAATTAGTTTTTGATACTAGTAATAATATAATTCACAGACAAATCATTTGACTGTTTCCACTTTTGTGTAAGGATATTAAATTGTAAACCTTTTACTTCATTTATAGAGAAATTAAGATCCTGAATTTTTTTCTTAACCTCGCTAGGTTTAAGAAACTTATTCCAATCATGAGTACCAATTGGCAACCATCTCAAAACATATTCAGCTCCTATGATTGCTTTTATGAAAGATATAAATGTTCGATTAAGAGTTGCGGTAAACATAAGTCCATTTTTTTTTAATAATTTTTCGCAGCTTTTAAAATATAAATCCACGTCTTCTACATGTTCCACAATTTCAAGATTTAAAATTACATCATATTTCTCGTTTCCATTCATCTTCTCAGGCGAAGTATTCAAATAATTTATTTTAAGATCATTCTTTTTTGCATGTAATTTTGCTATCTCAATATTCCTCAAAGATGCATCTATTCCAGTCACATCCGCACCTAATCTACTCATAGGCTCTGACATTAATCCTCCACCACACCCTATATCTAAAAACTTCAATTCTTTAAGTGGAAGTTCTTTATCAATCTTTTGAAAATGATTTGTTGTTTTTCCTAAAATATATTCTATTCTAATTGGATTAAACATATGAAGAGGTTTAAATTTACCTCTCACATCCCACCATTCGTCAGCAAGCTTTGAAAATTTTTGAATTTCCTCTTGATTTACTGTAGTCATAAATTTTTTAAAAGTATTTAATTATATATATTCATACTATACTAAAACTAAATTATGAAAAAAAAAGTTTTAAAATTTGGCGGAACATCAGTAGGCTCTATTAATAGAATAGTGCATGCGGCAAAAATCATTAAAAAAGAGTCTGAGTTAGGCAATAAAATTATTGTCGTTGTTTCTGCTATGGCAGGAAAAACTAATGAACTAATTTCGCTATCAAAATCTATTTCTAATAATTTTAATAAAAGAGAATTAGACGTTTTGCTTTCAACTGGGGAGCAAATTTCTTGTGCTTTAATAACAGGAGCTTTGAGTGAAATAGGTGTTAAAGCCCAATCGTTTATGAATTGGCAGATTCCAATTTTGACCGAGGGAGAAAATAATAATGCTAGAATAATAAATATGAATAAAACAAAAATTGATAACTACTTATCTATTGGAGGAATAGCAATAATACCTGGTTATCAAGGTGTATCTAGCTTGGGAGAAATTACTACTATCGGGAGAGGGGGTTCAGATGCAACAGCAGTAGCAGTTGCAAAGATTTTTGATACAGACAGTTGCGAAATATATACTGATGTTGAAGGTGTTTACTCAACGGATCCTAACAAAATTCCAATTGCAAAAAAAATAGATAAAATATCTTATGAAGAAATGTTGGAACTTTCTTCTCTTGGAGCTAAAGTGATGCAATCCTCAGCTGTCCAAACAGCAATGATTTATGATATACCGCTTCAGGTAAGATCAACTTTTACAGATCGTCAAGGAACAAAAATTTTTAATAAAGAAAATATTGATTATAGTAAAACTGTTACAGGTGTAGCATATTCTAAAGACGATGCTAAAATTACACTTCAAGCAGTCGAAGATAAACCCGGTATAGCTGCTGAAATTTTTGAACCTTTTGGAAAAAACCAGATAAATATTGATATGGTAATTCAAAATGTATCATCTGACGGTAAAACTACAGATATTACTTTTACAATCAAAAGAGAGGATCTTGAAAAATCTTTAGAAATACTGAAAAAAAATAAAAAAATTAAATTTAAAAATTTAAGCTATAAGGATAATGTATCTAAAATTTCAATTGTTGGAGCTGGTATGGTGACAACTCCTGGTGTAACATATAGAATGTTTAGAGCATTAGCAGATGAAAAAATTAATATTTTAGCAATATCAACATCTGAAATTAAAATCTCTGTGATCATTCATGAAAACTCAACAGTTAAAGCAGTAAAAAAATTACACAATATTTTTAATTTGGATTGAAATGGAAATAAGACCTTACAGAGTAGTTAAAAGAAAGAAAACTAAAGTAATAAAAGTAGGCAAAGTTTTAGTTGGGGGCGACTCACCCATAACTGTACAATCAATGACGAATACCTTAACGACTGATACAAAATCTACGATTGATCAAATTAATAGCCTTGAAGAAAGGGGAGCTGATATTGTAAGAGTATCTTGTCCAGACGAAGGTTCGACTCAATCTTTAAAAAATATTACTAAAAATGTAAATGTTCCCATAGTTGCAGATATACATTTTCATTATAAGCGAGCTATTGAGGCTGCAAAAAATGGAGCAGCATGTTTAAGAATAAATCCTGGCAATATTGGATCAAGAGATAGAGTTTTAGATGTTGTTAAAGCTGCTAAAGATCATAATTGTTCAATAAGAATAGGAGTAAACGCAGGTTCTTTAGAAAAAAAATTATTAGATAAATACAAAGAACCATGCCCGGAAGCCCTAGTTGAAAGCGCAATATACAACATCAAATTATTTGAAGACAATAATTTTTTTAACTTTAAGCTAAGCGTTAAATCATCAGATATTTTTTTGGCAATTAAGTCTTACGAATTGTTATCAGACAATTGTAATTATCCATTACATCTCGGAATCACAGAAGCAGGAGGACTAATTACTGGTAGTATAAAGTCTTCAATTGGAATGGGACATTTGTTGATGAAAGGAATAGGAGATACAATAAGAGTATCACTGTCAGCAGATCCTGAAGAGGAGGTAAAAGCTGGTTATGAAATTTTAAAATCACTAAATATAAGATCTCGAGGAGTAAAAATAATATCTTGCCCTTCATGTGCTAGACAGGCTTTTCCGGTTATAGAAACCGTTAAAGTTTTGGAGGAAAAATTATCTCACATAAAAAAACCAATTACTTTATCCATAATTGGTTGTGTAGTTAATGGTCCAGGAGAAGCAGCCCAAACAGAAATTGGAATTACAGGTGGAGGTAATGACAGTAATTTACTTTATTTGTCTGGCATACCCCATAAAAAAGTAATAAATGATGAAATCATTAACCAAGTTGTTAGTCTAGTGGAAGAAAAGGTTAAAGAAAAAAGTAATTAAATATGATCCCTAGAGAAAAAGTTGAAGCGATAGTTTCAAAACATAATTCTATAGAAAAAGAACTTTCTAGTGGAAATGTAGACCCTAAAAATTTTGCAGATAAATCAAAGGAGTATTCTGAGCTCGGCATTATTTTAAAAAATGCAACAGGATATTTAAATTTTAAAAATGAGAAAAAAGATCTTGAAAATATTATTAATGATGAAAAAAGTGGCAGTGATATGATTAATTTAGCAAAAAATGAATTAATAAAATTAGAAAAACAAAATAAAATTCACGAAAATAAGCTAAAAATTTTTTTATTACCTAAAGATTTGGATGACAAAAAAAATGTAATTGTCGAGATAAGAGCAGGGACAGGTGGTCTAGAAGCAACACTTTTCTGCTCAGATTTATTTAAAATGTATGAGAAAGTTTGTTCAAAAAAGAAGTGGATTTTAGAAATAATTAATATTTCTAAAAGTGAGGCCGGTGGATTTAAAGAAATAATTTTTTCTGTATCAGGTAGAGATATATATTCTTATTTAAAATATGAGTCTGGAGTGCACAGAGTTCAAAGAGTTCCAGATACAGAGACACAAGGTAGAGTTCATACTTCTGCAGCAACAGTAGCTGTTTTACCCGAGGCAGAAGAAGTTGATATAAAGATAAATGATGGTGATTTAAGAATAGATGTATTTCGCTCAGGTGGTCCAGGAGGTCAATCAGTAAACACCACAGACAGTGCAGTTAGAATAACTCACTTACCAACAGGAGTGGTAGTAAGCCAACAAGATGAAAAATCTCAACATAAAAACAAAGCCAAAGCTTTAAAGATTTTAAGAGCTAGAGTTTATGAAGCTGAAAAACAAAAAAAGGATAGAGAAAGATCAGAAAACAGAAAAAATCAAATAGGAAGTGGTGATCGATCTGAAAGAATAAGAACATATAATTTCCCTCAAGGTCGAGTTACTGACCATAGAATAAATTTGACCCTTCACAAGCTTGATGAATTTTTAAGTGGCGAGATTCATGAAGAAATGAATGAGAGTTTGCGATTGAAAGATCAAAACTTAAAATTACAGGAACTTGCTTGATGAAATCAAACGAATTGATAAAAAAAGGGTCTGATTTTTTAAAAAAGAATAAAATAAAATCACATGTTATTGACTCTGAGCTCCTATTATCAAGTGTAACAGGTAAATCACGAGAAAGCTTTTTATTAAATTCAAGTTTAAAAATAAGTCCAAATCAAATAAAATCTTTCAATAATTTAATTGCTAGACGTGCATTAAAAAAAGAACCAGTTGCTTACCTTTTAAATGAGAAAGAATTTTGGAGCATAAAGTTTGATGTTAATAAAGATGTTTTAATTCCCAGACCTGAGACTGAAATTTTAGTTGAGTCTTTAGTAAGATATTATAAGGATTGTAATCCTTTTATTTTGGATATTGGGACGGGGTCCGGTTGTATTATTATTTCTTTATTACAAGAACTTAAAAAATCTAAAGGTGTTGCGATTGATATTTCAAACAAAGCCCTTAAAATTGCGAATAAAAACTCTAAAACTCTCAAGACACAGAATAGAATAAAATTTGTTAAAGCTTCCATATCCAATTTTAAGAGCTTAAAATTCGATTTAATTGTCTCAAATCCACCATACATAGCTCGACATCAATTAAAAAATTTAGATGTTGGCATTAAAAAATTTGAGCCAAAAATAGCATTAGATGGAGGAAATGATGGGCTTGACGTAATGAGAAAAGTTATCTACAACTCGAGAAAAATCTTGAAGATTAATGGAATGCTCGCCTTAGAAATTGGAAATGGGCAATATAAAAAAGTATCACAAATTTTGAAATTAAATAAATTTAATGAGAAATTTTTAATTAACGACTACAAAAATAACATAAGATGTATTTTATCATCCTTAAATCATTATTAAACAAATTATGAACAATAATAGACGTAGAAATTTTAGAGGCAGACAACAGAAAAACAATTTTAGAAGAAGACCAACTTCAAACCATAATAATAATGGTCATTTTTCAAATAACACGGGTAATAAAAATTTTACTCGAAATGGATCCTTATCTAACCCCTCTAGTATTGAAAAAGTAATATTTAAATATCAACAACTTGCTAAAGATGCACAAAGCAGTGGAGACCCAGTTTTAATTGAAAACTACTTACAACACGCGGAGCATTTTTCAAGAAAATTAGCAGAAATTAATTTTAGAAGTAAAACAGTAGAAAATACTTCCATTAAAAGTGAAGATGTCAATTTAAATTCAGACTCAACAACAGAAAAAAAAATATAACATTAAATTATTTGTTAGATCTCAGCTCAGCAAGCTTTAAATCAATCTTTATTCTCTCCAATTCGAATTTCTCTCTAACTTTATTTTTAAGTACTTTTCCAGATGGTAATTTTAATTTTTGAGAATTTACCTTTTTCCCGTTTACAACTACCTCATAATGAAGATGGGGACCAGTAGACATACCAGTAGAACCTACGTAACCGATGATTTGTCCTTGTTTAACTTTTCTACCTTCTTTAATACCACTACCAAATTTTGACATATGAGCATAAATAGTTTCGTAAATTGAATTATGCTTAATTTTCACACAATTTCCTCCACCACCACACCACCTAGCTCTTGTTATAGTTCCTGACCCAGACGCCATTATTGGTGTGCCCTTAGGAGCTGCGAAATCTGTTCCTCTATGCATTTTATTAAATCCAAGTATGGGATGTTTTCTCATTCCAAAAGATGATGAGAGTCTCGCACCATTGATTGGTGTTTTCATTAAAGATTTAACAATACTTTTACCACTTATATCGTAATATCCGTCTTCATCTTTATCCTTAAAATTATAAAGATTTATTTCTCTATTGTTGACGTTCATGTGTGCGTAAATAATTTTTCCAGTATCACGTACAATATTATTATCATCTAAATACTTTTCATAATAAATTTCAAAGGCATCTCCTTTTCTGATATCTCTTTGAAAATCAATTTCAAAACCATATATTCTTGCAAATTCAATAATTATATTTGGCTCAATACCTGCCTCAGTAGCAGCAGAATATAAATTATTATTTATAGTGTTTTTGATTACTACTTCTTTTTTACTTAACTTCAGAATATTTTTTCTTATTTCAATAATATCTTTATTTTTTCTTATCTCTACACTAAGAGTATTATTTATAGGGTATCGAACACTTAATATATTATTGGACCCATTATCTCGTCGTTTCAAAACAATATTTAAATCTCTCCCAGCATAAATATTTGTTAATTTCTTTTTTTTTAATCCCTCGATAATTTTCTGTATTTCATTATCAGAGACTCCGAATTTTTTTAGAATTTTTCCTATTGAGTCGTTGTTTTCAATTTTATAACTAAATTCAGTATAGGGGCTTTTAAGACTCTCAAAAAAAGACCTTTTTAGATAAGTAAAATCTTTTGAACTTAAAAAATTTTCAAGATTTTTCTCATTATTGATTTTTTGATTATTAATTAAGTTATAAGTGCTAATATAAATTATGAAAGTAACTGCTAAAATTGTAGGATAGATTATTATTTTAAATTTGTTGAAAAGATTTAATTCATCTTTTTTCTCGTTTTTAGATAGTGAAATAAATTGAATTTTATTTATTAAATCTTTTAACGTCATAGTTGTTTTCTATAAAAATTATATTAATTTTGCAATTATAAGACGCTATTTAAGCGCAATTTTAAAGGGTTTTTTGACCAATATACGCCTTGACAATTTCATCTATTGTAATACAACGGGCGCTCACCTCTAAGATACAATTTTATCAATAGTAGAGGTGTGTTTAGATTTTTGTAAAAAAATCTTAGCTTTTTTAAATTGTAAATTTTTAAGAAGAGAAGTGTGGACGGCTAGGTTAATAAAGAAATTGTCGTACACGCTTTAACGAAAATAACTTTTATTACCTAAAAGTTATAAAGCTAGTGTGCGCCGTTATTAAACTTGAGAGTTTGATCATGGCTCAGAACGTACGCTGGCGGCACGCCTTATACATGCAAGTCGAACGCAGTAGCAATACTGAGTGGCAAACGGGTGAGTATAATGTGGGTATCTGCCTTTTGGTTCGGAATAACATGAGGAAACTTGTGCTAATACCGGATAAGCCTTCACAGGGAAAGTTTTATACGCCGAAAGATGAGCCCGCACTTGATTAGTTTGTTGGTGAGGTAATGGCTCACCAAGACAATTATCAATAGCTGGTCTGAGAGGACGATCAGCCACATTGGGACTGAGACACGGCCCAGACTCCTACGGGAGGCAGCAGTAAGGAATCTTGCACAATGGGGGAAACCCTGATGCAGCGATGCCGCGTGAGTGAAGAAGGCCCTTGGGTTGTAAAACTCTTTCGTCGGGGAAGAAAATGACTGTACCCGAATAAGAAGGTCCGGCTAACTTCGTGCCAGCAGCCGCGGTAATACGAAGGGACCTAGCGTAGTTCGGAATTACTGGGCTTAAAGAGCTCGTAGGTGGTTAAAAAAGTTGATGGTGAAATCCCAAGGCTCAACCTTGGAACTGCCATCAAAACTTTTTAGCTAGAGTGTGATAGAGGAAAGTGGAATTTCTAGTGTAGAGGTGAAATTCGTAGATATTAGAAAGAACACCAAATGCGAAGGCAACTTTCTGGGTCACTACTGACACTGAGGAGCGAAAGCATGGGTAGCGAAGAGGATTAGATACCCTCGTAGTCCATGCCGTAAACGATGTGTGCTAGACGTTGGAAATATATTTTTCAGTGTCGCAGCGAAAGCATTAAGCACACCGCCTGGGGAGTACGACCGCAAGGTTAAAACTCAAATGAATTGACGGGGACCCGCACAAGCAGTGGAGCATGTGGTTTAATTCGAAGATACGCGCAGAACCTTACCAACACTTGACATGTTCGTCGCGAGACCAAGAGATTGGTTTCTTCATTTAGTTGGACGAAACACAGGTGCTGCATGGCTGTCGTCAGCTCGTGTCGTGAGATGTTGGGTTAAGTCCCGCAACGAGCGCAACCCCTACTTTTAGTTGCCACCATTTAGTTGGGCACTTTAAAAGAACTGCCAGTGATAAGCTGGAGGAAGGTGGGGATGACGTCAAGTCCTCATGGCCCTTACGTGTTGGGCTACACACGTGCTACAATGGCACTTACAATGGGAAGCAAAGAGGCGACTCCTAGCTAATCCCAAAAATGTGTCTCAGTTCGGATTGCACTCTGCAACTCGAGTGCATGAAGCTGGAATTGCTAGTAATCGCGAATCAGCGCGTCGCGGTGAATACGTTCCCGGGTCTTGTACACACCGCCCGTCACACCATGGAAGTTGGTTACACCTTAAGGCAAATCGTCAACCTTCGGGAGACATTTGACTACGGTACGATCAGCAACTGGGGTGAAGTCGTAACAAGGTAGCCGTAGGGGAACCTGCGGCTGGATTACCTCCTTTCTAAGGATGACCAAAAAATTTCTTTTGGTCACAAAAAATAAAGTTAATGTGGCCGTCCTCATTTCTCTTCTTTTAAATTAAAGTGTCTCTTAAATGCTAGGGGCCGGTAGCTCAGGTGGTTAGAGCGCACCCCTGATAAGGGTGAGGTCGGACGTTCGAGTCGTCCTCGGCCCACCATTTTCTTGGGGGATTAGCTCAGCTGGGAGAGCGCCTGATTTGCATTCAGGAGGTCAGCGGTTCGATCCCGCTATCCTCCACCAAAGATACTTTTAGCTTTTTTACATTGTAAATATTTTATCAATATCTATATCCGATTGTTCGAATAGATGAACAATCATGAATGTTCGAATAGATGAACATTCCAACAAAAATTTAATTTGAACAGAAAATTTTTTTCTGTGCATAATTCAAGCGTTTAAGGGCGTATGGCGGATGCCTAGGCACTGAAAGGCGATGAAGGACGTGGTATACTGCGATAAGTTTCGGGGAGCTGTATGCAGGCTTTGATCCGAAAATTTCCGAATGGGAAAACCCACCACTTTATGTGGTACTTTAAACTGAATTCATAGGTTTAAAGAGCTAACCCGGAGAACTGAAACATCTAAGTAACCGGAGGAAAAGAAATCAATTGAGATTCCGTTAGTAGTGGCGAGCGAACGCGGAATAGGCCAGCAGCAATATTGAAATAATCTAAATAGTTTGGAAAAGCTAACCACAGAGGGTGATAGTCCCGTAGGAGTAATGTTTAATATTGTTCTTGAGTAGAGCGGGACACGTGAAATCTTGTTTGAATATAGGGGGACCACCCTCTAAGCCTAAATACTCTTCAGTGACCGATAGTGAACTAGTACCGTGAGGGAAAGGTGAAAAGAACCCCTATTAGGGGAGTGAAATAGAACCTGAAACCGTATGCCTACAAACAGTCGAAGCTCTTTTTAGAGTGACGGCGTACCTTTTGTATAATGGGTCAGTGACTTAATTTATCCAGCAAGCTTAAGCCGTAAGGTGTAGGCGTAGCGAAAGCGAGTCTTAAATGGGCGATTAGTTGTATGAATTAGACCCGAAAACGAATGAGCTTACCATGAGCAGGTTGAAAGCAGGGTAACACTTGCCGGAGGACCGAACCAGTTGACGTTGAAAAGTCTTTGGATGACTTGTGGTAAGGGGTGAAAGGCCAACCAAATTCGTAGATAGCTGGTTTTCCGCGAAAACTATTTAGGTAGTGCGTTAAATAAACATATGTTTGGAGGTAGAGCACTAAACGGGCTAGGGGAGAGAAATCTTTACCAAACCTGATAAAACTCCGAATGCCAAACATAATTCCTTAACAGACAGACTGTGGGTGCTAAGGTCCATGGTCGAGAGGGGAACAGCCCAGATCACCAGATAAGGTCCCTAAATCATGATTAAGTGTGAAAGGATGTGGAGATTCCTTAACAGCCGGGAGGTTGGCTTAGAAGCAGCCATCCTTTAAAGATAGCGTAACAGCTCACCGGTCTAATAGAGTTTCTGCGCCTAAGATGTAACGGGGCTCAAATCATGTACCGAATCTGTGGGTGTGTATTTTCTTCGGAAATTGCACGCGGTAGCGGAACGTTCTGTAAGCCTGTAAAGGTGTACCCGTGAGGGACACTGGAGGTATCAGAAGTGCGAATGCTGACATAAGTAACGATTAACAGAGTGAAAAACTCTGTCGCCGAAAATCCCAGGGTTCCTGCGCAAGGTTAATCCGCGCAGGGTTAGTCGGTCCCTAAGTCGAGGGCGAGAGCCGTAGGCGATGGGAACAAGGTTAATATTCCTTGACCAGGTGGTAGTGACGGATTTCGTAAATTGTTAACTCTTATTGGATTGAGTTAGCCGTGAAGAAGTCCCAGGAAATAGCTCCATCATTAGACCGTACCCTAAACCGACACAGGTGGATTATTAGAGTATAATTAGGCGCTTGAGAGAATGATGTTGAAGGAACTCGGCAAAATGCCTCTGTAACTTCGGAAGAAAGAGGACCTTTGATAAGGCAACTTGTTGAAGGTGGCACAAGCCAGGGAGAAGCGACTGTTTATCAAAAACACAGGGCTCTGCTAACACGTAAGTGGATGTATAGGGTCTGACGCCTGCCCGGTGCTGGAAGGTTAATGTGGTGAGTGCAAGCTCACTCCTGAAGCCCCAGTGAACGGCGGCCGTAACTATAACGGTCCTAAGGTAGCGAAATTCCTTGTCGGGTAAGTTCCGACCTGCATGAATGGCGTAACGATTTCTCCGCTGTCTCCAACATCAACTCAGTGAAATTGAATTCTCCGTGAAGATGCGGAGTTCCCGTGGTTAGACGGAAAGACCCCGTGCACCTTTACTACAACTTTATATTGGTGTTAGGAATGATATGTTTAGCATAGGAGGGAGACTTTGATACTTAGGCGTCAGCTTAAGTGGAGTCACCAGTGAAATACCTCTCTTATTATTCTTGACATCTAACTGCTTGCCGTAATCCGGCAGCAAGACATTGTATGGTGGGTAGTTTGACTGGGGCGGTCGCCTCCCAAAGAGTAACGGAGGCGTGCGAAGGTAGGCTCAGAACGGTCAGAAATCGTTCGTAGAGTGCAATGGCATAAGCCTGCCTGACTGCAAGACTGACAAGTCGAGCAGAGTCGAAAGACGGTCATAGTGATCCGGTGGTTCTGAGTGGAAGGGCCATCGCTCAACGGATAAAAGGTACGCCGGGGATAACAGGCTGATACCCTCCAAGAGTCCATATCGACGAGGGTGTTTGGCACCTCGATGTCGGCTCATCACATCCTGGGGCTGGAGCAGGTCCCAAGGGTTTGGCTGTTCGCCAATTAAAGTGGTACGTGAGCTGGGTTCAGAACGTCGTGAGACAGTTCGGTCCCTATCTGCCATGGGTGTAGAAGAATTGAGAGGAGCTGTCCCTAGTACGAGAGGACCGGGATGGACATACCACTGGTGGACCGGTTGTAGCGCCAGCTGCAGTGCCGGGTAGCTAAGTATGGAAGAGATAACCGCTGAAAGCATCTAAGTGGGAAACTCACCTCAAAACTAGTTCTTCCTTTAGAGCCGTAGTAGACCACTACGTTGATAGGCTGGATGTGGAAGCGCGGTAACGCGTGTAGCTGACCAGTACTAATAGCTCAATTGGCTTGATTTATGCACTGAAAAAAATTTAACTAATATTATTCAAATTAAATTTATTAAACCTTATGAAAATTAATTTTTTAACTAAATTATTATTTTTTCTAACAATAATATCACTAATTTTAATCTTCTATAAACTTTATAATGTAAATGCAGCCGGTATTTATAGCTTTAATAATTATTATTTTTATATACCGGTAGTACTTTTTGCACTATCAATAATTTCTACATTATTATCTAAAACTGTTAATTTCTATTTTTTATACTCAATAACTGCATTGTTGTTTTCGGCTTATGGTCTTGAGATAATCTACTTTGCTAAAGATCATAACAAAGAAAAAAAAAAATTTGAATATTTTAAAAAAAATAATCTGGACCATCGAGAGAGATCAGAAATATATGATGAAATTATAAAAAAAAATCTTAAAATAACACTTAGTGTTCCTCCTCAAAACTTCATTAAAAAAAATTATCCTTTATTTCCACTGTCTGGAATTTCAAACAAAAAAACAATTATGTGTAATGAGTCTGGATATTTTAATTATTATTTATCAGACAGATTTGGTTTTAATAACAACGATGACATTTATAAAAAAAAGAATATTCACAGTGTTTTTATTGGAGACTCATTTTTACACGGAGCGTGTGTAAAAAATAAAGATAATTTAGTTTCAAACTTACAATTATCTAGTTTTTTCAAAGGAAAAAATATTTTAAATCTAGGTTATGGAGGGAATGGACCCCTGTTAAGTCTTGCAACACTAAGAGAATATTTTCCTAAAAATAAAAATATAAAGTATTTATTTTGGATATACTACGAGGGAAATGACCTTAACGAGCTAAATAATGAAATAATGGATAAAAAATTAATTAAATACGTAAAAAATTCTGAGTATTCTCAAAATTTAAGAGTTAAACAAGCAAAAATTGATAATTATGTTTTAAAAGTTTTGAAAGAAAATAAAAAAATTGGTGATCAAACAGATTTATTTTCTGTTAATAATATGTTTTCGATTTTAGGATTAGATCGCATACGGGGTTTAGTCTACTCAAAATTTGATTTTTCTGGTGAATATAAAAAAAATATTAAAACAATAAATTCTTTTGAGAAAGTTGCTTCGCATATTAAGAATTACACTAAAAATTTTGGAACCAAAGTGGTGTTTATTTATATTCCCTCCAGCTTTGAGAGTGAAGGTAAAAAATATCATAATGACATTTTAAAAATAATTAAGAATAATAATATTACATTCCTAGATTTAAGTAATAACAAATTTATTAAAGATAAAAAGATGTACCCTAAATTTGGAGCACATTTTAACGAAGATGGTTATAGAGTTTTGTCAGACAAAATATCTTTATTTATGTCTAAAAATTATTAAGTTCTTAATCTAACTCAAAATGGGATTTATAATTTTTCTTTAATGATTTATTCTGCATTTCTTTTTTAAGAAAAAAATTTTCTATAACAAGCACATCTAAGTTATTTCCCATAAAACAATTGAAAGCCTCTTCAGGCGTATTTACTATTGGTTCACCTCTTACATTAAAAGACGTATTTATTAGTATTGGACAACCCGTTTTTTTTTTAAATTTGTTAATTAACTTATAAAATTTTCTATTTTTCTTTTCATTAACTGTCTGGACTCTTGCTGAGCAGTCAACATGAGTAACTGCCGGTATTTTTGAAAGACCTAGCTTAATTTTTTCAAAACCATTCAACTTATCTCGTTCTTTTATATTATTTAGATTTTTGATTTCCTCTTTAATTTCTGCCACCAATAGCATGTAAGGACTTTTTACTTCCAAATCAAACCATTTACTTACGTCTTCCTCAATAACCGCTGGAGCAAAAGGTCTAAAACTCTCTCTAAACTTTATTTTTAAATTTAGAAGTTTTTGCATTTTAGCATTTCTTGGGTCAGCCAAAATTGATCTATTTCCCAAAGCTCTAGGTCCAAATTCAGATCTTCCTTGAAACCAACCTATCGCTTTTCCATTTGAAATTTCTTCTGAAGTCTTTTCAATTACTTCATTTTCCTCTAATTCCTGATAGTTTGCTCCAACCTTATCTAAATATTTCTTAACAAATGAATTCGAATACTGAGGTCCCAATAATGAACCCTTCATATTATCATCTGTTTCCAGATGTCTCGCATTTTTTTTATTAATATGCCAATACGCTAATGCAGCACCGAGTGCACACCCAGCATCTCCGGCTGCTGGCTGAATCCAAACATTTTTAAAAATGTTATTTTTTAAAATTTTTCCGTTTGCAACACAATTTAAAGCAACACCGCCAGCTAAACACAAATTATCAATTTTAAATTCATCCCTCGCAAATCTACATATCTTTAAAATAATTTCTTCTGTAACCTCTTGTATAGATGCCGCAATATCCATATGAAATTCAGTTATATCATCTTTTCTTGGATCCCTAACCTTTTGACCAAATAATTTTTCAAACTTATTATTAGTCATAGTGAGGCCTGTCGCATAATTAAAATAATCTTGGTTTAATAAAAAAGATCCATCTTCCTTTACATCTATGAGTTTTTTTAAAATTATATCTTTATATTTTGGCTTTCCATACGGAGCTAAACCCATTAACTTATATTCTCCACTATTTACTTTAAAACCAATGTAATAAGTGAAAGCAGAATATAAAAGACCAAGCGAATGGGGAAAATTTAATTCTTTTACAATGTTAATTTTATTTTCTTTTCCTATTGATATTGTTGTTGTTGCCCATTCCCCTACACCGTCTGCAGTTACGATTAAGGCTTCTTTAAAAGGTGAGGGATAAAAAGCACTTGCAGCATGACTTAAATGATGTTCAGAAAAATATAGTTTATTTTTCAAATTTTTAATATGACCGTGTTTTTTTATTTCTTCTATTAAAAACTTTTTTTGGAACAATTTTTCCTTAAGCCAAATTGGCATTGAATAGATAAATGATTTAAACCCTCGAGGAGAAAATGCTAGATAAGTTTCTATCAATCGTTCAAATTTTAAGAAAGGTTTTTCAAAAAAAACTATACTATCAATTTCACCAATTTTAAGACTGCTAAATTCTAAAACAAAATTAATCGCATTGGATGGATACGATTTATCGTGTTTAATTCTCGTAAACCTTTCTTCTTGGGCAGCAGCAACTATTTTACCATCGATAATTAAAGCTGCAGCGCTATCATGATAAAAAGCTGAAATACCTAAAACTGATTCCATGTTAAAAAATCGTATATATAAAAGGTGCTACAACTGTACCTTGACTTAAAACTATCAGTCCACCCATAATTAAAAGTAAAACTACAATTGGAAATAACCAATATTTTTTTCGCATAAATAAAAAAGCAAAAAATTCTTTCAAAAATTCTAAATTCAAAATTGATTCCTCATGTCTTTCTGGTCTTTACTTCTGTTGATCCAATAACTATGTTTTTTTTTCTCTAATCCGATTATGTCTTTTTGAAAAATCTTCATAATCATATTAATTGGTGTAATTACTAAAAAAAATATTATACCCATAACTATCGGAGAGATTACAAGACCTAAAATGTTACCGAACTTAATCCAAAATAAATTTGGATAATGAAGTATTTTTGAATTTAACAATCCAAGGGTTAAGAAAATAAACCCTAATATTATTAGCCAACTTTGATTATTTTGGTATTTAAGCAATAACCACGAATAAATTAAAAAAAATATTGCCGAAAAAAACAATCCAAATGTTTTATTTGATGGCAGCTTTTGTTGAGTTTTTAACTTCATAAAGAGTTTAATATCACAATTTTAACTATTTTTTCAAAAATATTCAAAATTAATCCAAAATTTCTATCATATAAGGAGTTTTGTCTAAAATTTCTTCTTTACTGTTCATATTTTGAACGTTATATTGTTCAAAAAATGAACATATGAAAAAAGAACAAGACTATTTTGAAGTTTTAAGAAAAATTGAAAAGACCCCCAAGTCTTCTCAAAGACGTTTAGCAGGGGAATTAGGTTTTAGCCTTGGAAAATTAAACTATTGTTTGCAAGCTCTAAAAAGGAAAGGCCTTGTAAAGTTGCAAAATTTTAAAATGAAGAAAAATAAAATGAATTATTTGGGGTATGTAATTACTCCTAAAGGAATTTCAGAAAGAACAAAGCTAACAATTAATTTCATGAAACGAAAAATGAAAGAATATGATGAACTTAAAAGAGAATTAGAAGAAAATAAATAATATTATGTGGGTAGTTATAAAATTTGATCAAAAAAAAATAGAGCTTATGAAGAATGATATTTCAAAAAAAATTAGTGGAATTACAAAATATTACTCTCCAAAAATGATAATACAATACTATAATAAAAATAAGTTAGTTACAAAAGAAATAAGCTTATTAGGCGATTATCTTTTTTGTTTTAATCAAAATTTTAAAAATCAACATTGTAGAGAAGCAATAAAATTTTCTAGAGGATTAAAATATTTATTAGAAGGTCAAGGCTTTTTGGGTAACGATATTAATAGATTCATTGAAACATGTAGAAATTTTGAGAACGAAAAAGGTTACGTTAACTTTAGTTTTTTAAACCTAATTAAAAATAACAAATATAGGTTTACCTCAGGACCATTCGTAAATAAAATATTTGAAGTTATCAATTTTCAAAAACATAAAATTGATATTTTAATTGGTAAAATTAAAACTACTTTGAAGAGAAAAGAGTTTTCATTTAGACCTGTTTAAAAAATACTATGATAATTAATTGTAGAATCGTAATTCTTACAAAGTGCGGAGCTATGTTTAATGAAATATAAAGATGAAGTCTGGGCAGTAATTCCAGCGAGATCAGGTTCTAAAGGTTTAAAAAATAAAAATATAAAGACTTTATTTAACAAACCTCTTTTAGCTCATAGCATAATATCTGCAAAAAAAAATAACTTAATCACAAAAATAATTTTTTCGTCTGACTCTTTAAAATATATTGCAATAGCAAAGAAATACGGTTGTGATATTTATCATAGAAGATCAAAAAAGAATTCTTCTTCAACTGCAAGAGATATTGATTTTTTTAAAGAAATTTTAAATTTTTTAAAATTAAAAAAGATAGCTTGCCCAAGGTTTTTTGTTCATTTAAGGCCAACTACACCTATAAGAAAAAATTCTACTTTAAATACTGCGATAAAAAAATTTACCAAAAAAAATAATATTTTTTCATCTTTAAAATCAATAACTTTAAATTCACATAACTCATATAAAGATTTTGTGATAAAAGATAATAAACTTTGTTCAATTTCAAAAAAGAGCAAATTTAATATAGATAAAGTAAATATTCCAAGAAAATCGCTGGCACCCACTTATATTGGGAATGGTGTAGTAGATATTTATCGGACTAAAAATATTTTTCGAGGTAAATTACTTGGATCTAAAGTTTTACCCTATAT
>CACLDE010000003.1 GCA_902605645.1 uncultured Pelagibacteraceae bacterium
TCTTTCTTTTTTCGGAACAGCTTTTTGAGGATTGTTACCCGGTTTTGGCATTGGCATTAACTGAGCTTCTCCTAAAATTCTTGAAACCCTTAAAGTTGGTTTAGCCCCTTTACTTATCCAATATTTTACTCTTTCGGCCTCTACCTTTATTCTCTCTTTCTTGTCTTTCGGAAGAAGTGGATTAAACAATCCAATTTTTTCTACAAATCTTCCATCTCTAGGTGCTCTACTGTCGGCTACAACAATTTTGTATACCGGTCTTTTTCTTACTCCTCCCATTGATAGTCTTATTTTTAACATATGTTACCTCTCATTTTAGTTGATTTAATAATTCATCAGGAATATTTCCTGATGGAATTCCTTTTCCTTTAGACATTTTTTTCATCATGTCTGACATCATCTTAAATTGTTTTAAAAGTTTATTAATTTTAGAAATATCTAAGCCACAGCCTGTTGCTATTCTTTTTTTTCTTGATCCACTTATAATTTTAGGATTTTCTCTTTCATTTGGTGTCATTGAAAGAATAATCGCTTCATTGTCACTTAACATTTTTTCATCAAACGATGAGTTTTCCATTTGCTGTTTAATTTTATTAGCTCCAGGCAACATAGACATCACACTTCCCATACCACCCATTTTTTTCATTTGTCTTAGTTGGGATAGATAATTTTCCATTGTGAAAATTCCCTCTTTTAATTGTGCTTCAGTGTCTTTTAACTTTTTTTCATCAAGGTCTTTAGTTGCTTTCTCAACTAATGAAACAATATCGCCCATCCCTAAAATACGCTTAGCTATTCTTTCAGGATGAAAGCTCTCGATTTCGTCGATCTTTTCACCAACTCCCATTAATTTTATTGGTTTGCCGGTAACCGCCTTCATGCTTAAAGCGGCTCCACCTCTTCCATCTCCATCTACTCTAGTTAAAATTATACTTGAAATATTAACTGCCTTATCAAATTCACTAGCAACATTTACAGCTATCTGACCAGTAAGAGAGTCTGCAACTAATATTGTTTCTGTTGGTTTTACTAAACTTTTGATTTGTTTTACTTCTGTCATCATTGGTAAATCTATTTGAGTTCTTCCTGCTGTATCGAATATAATTACATCTGCTCCATTTAAATTAGCTGTATTCATTGCACGACTAGCAATTTCAGAGGGTTGTTGATTTTGAACAATTGGTAAACTTAAAATATCATTATTATCTGCAAGAATTTTTAATTGTTCTTGAGCAGCAGGTCTATAGACATCTAAACTCGCTAGCATGGTCTTTTTCTTAAATTTTTTTTCTATAAAATAAGCTAACTTTGCTGAAGTTGTTGTTTTACCGGAACCTTGTAATCCTAAAA
This sequence comes from uncultured Pelagibacteraceae bacterium, assembly GCA_902605645.1. Taxonomy (GTDB): domain Bacteria; phylum Pseudomonadota; class Alphaproteobacteria; order Pelagibacterales; family Pelagibacteraceae; genus Pelagilacustribacter. The sequence goes on from CACLDE010000003.1 coordinate 1,351, forward strand.
TTAATAAACTAACTGGGCTTGAAGATTTTAAATTTATTTCTTCATTTTTGTTACCCAATAAATTTATTAATTCATCATTTACAATTTTAACTACCATTTGACCTGGAGTAGTGGACTCTATTATTTCTTTTCCTATAGCTTTTGGCTTAACTCTTTCTATAAAATTTTTTGTGACTTGAAGCGAGACATCTGCTTCCAGTAATGCCTGTCTAATTTCTACTAAACCAATATCAACTTGCTCCTTGGTTAAAGAAGGAGCCTGTTTTAATTTAGAAAAAATATTTTCTAATCTATTTGTTAAATTTTCAAACATTTATAATCACCCAACACCTATCGCACCAGTGGGCGAACCCTCGCTGACTGGTGTCGATCCTCTTATTTCTAAGAGCACCGCAAAAACACATGTATTTGCGGAAAGTGGCTGAAGTTACAATTAGGGGTTTTAAAAGTCAATGAATAATTATACTAATCAATTATGGCTGCGATTAACGCTTATAGAATGGATGGATTAGGAAATGATTTTATTATCATAGATAGAAGAGAAAATTCTATAGAAATAAAAAAGAATAAAATCATCGAACTTGGAAACAGAGCTAATATTGGCTTTGATCAAATAATCTTTATCGAAAAACAAAAAGAAGCATCCTATCCAATTACAATTTACAACTCTGATGGTGGAGAAGTAAGTGCGTGTGGAAATGGAGCAAGATGTGTGGCTTATTTTTTAAGTGAAAACCTAAACAAAAAAGAAATAAAAATTAAAACAAACAACAGATCACTTAACGCAAAAATAGTTGGAGATTTTCAGGTAGAGTTAGAAATGGGCAAGCCTTTATTTGACTCAGAGGAGATACCACTATCAAAAAAGATTAATCCTAGAAATGTAGTTTTAAATATTAATGATCAAATTTTTTCTGAAGGGTTTTGTGTAAACGTGGGAAATCCACATATAATATTTTTTGGTAAAGACTATTTTAAATACGACTTAAAGGTTATCGGTCCTAAAATTGAGAACCACATTCTATTCCCAGAAAAAACTAATGTTACATTTGCTGATGTAATTGATAAAAATAATATTAAAGTAAGTGTTTGGGAACGTGGCGCAGGACTTACAAAAGCTTGTGGCACAGCAGCTTGCGCCACAGCTGTTGCATCTTTTTCTAAAAATTTTACTGAGAGAAAAGTTCACATTGCTTTTGATCAAGGCTCTTTAAAAATTAAATATGATAATGACAAAAATATTTTTATGACTGGGCCTGTTTCAAAAATTAAAAAGATGGATATCTCAATATAATGAGTTTATTGGAAAAATTTAAATTTGGATTAAGTAAAAGTTCTTCTACATTATCTGAGGGAATAAATAATATTTTTAAAAAAAGAAAAATAGACAACGATGTTCTACAAGAATTTGAAGATTTATTAATTAGTTCAGATGTTGGAATAGAAACTGCTCAAAATCTTAAAAATGATTTTGAGAAATTCAGGATAGATAAAAGTTTGGATGATCATAAGGAAATATTAAAATTATTAGCCGATAAACTTTCTTTAGATCTTCTAAAGTACGAAAAAAATTTAAATGATCTTGGAAATAACAAATCTGCGGTTATTGTAGTATCCGGAGTTAATGGAGTCGGAAAGACCACTACAATAGGAAAGATAGGAAAGTTTTTTAAAAATAATAACAAGTCCGTTGTTTTTGGTGCTGCAGATACGTTTCGTGCTGCTGCAATCGATCAATTAGAGTTATGGGCTAGAAAGATTAAGGTAGATATTATCAAGTCTGAAACGGGAAGCGATCCTGCTTCGGTAGCTTATAAGACAGCTGAATTTTCTAAGAAAAATCAAATAGATGTAGCTCTAATAGATACTGCAGGAAGATTACAAAATAAAAAAAACTTAATGGAGGAATATAAAAAGATAATAAATGTATTAAAGAAAATAGATAAAGCCTACCCAAACGAGACAATTTTAGTTTTAGACGCTACTACAGGACAAAATGCATTAAATCAAGTAGAAGAATTTTCAAAAGTACATGATCTTACTGGTTTAATTATTACAAAGTTAGATAGTACAGCAAAAGGCGGTATCATTTTAGCTATTTGTAAAAAGTACAAGTTACCTATTATTGCAATAGGAATGGGCGAAAAAGAAGATGACCTTCAACCGTTTAAAGCGGATTTATTTGCAAAGACCTTATTATCTGTAAATTAATACTTATTTATAAAATTTTTAATTTCTAAAAGTAAATTGTCGTTAAAAGAGAGCATGTGATCATCTTCGTCTATTTGTAAAAATTTTTTAGGTTTATTTGCGGTTTCAAATAATTTTTTTCCCATATAGAACGGTACAATATTATCTTTTTTACCATGCATTATTAGAATCGGGGTTTCGATATTTTTAATTTTTTTTTCTGATTCATACTTATCTTTAAGTAAAATTTTAACTGGTAAATATGGATAATAAATTTTGGCAGCTTTTACCATCGACGTATATGGTGACTCTAAAATAATACTATTAAATTTATTATTCTGACCTAATTCAACTGCCACACCTGTGCCAAGTGACTCGCCATATAAAATAATATTTTCGGTTTCAACGCCCCTATCATTCAACCACTTTACTGCTTTTTTTGCATCTCCGTAGAGATTTATTTCGTTCGGTTTTCCTGGATTTCCACTAAAACTTCTCCATGATATGATTAAAACGTTCAAGTTAAGTTCGTTTAACCTATTTAGTTTGTATGATCTATTAAATAAATTTCCTGCATTCCCATGTAAAAATAAAATTGTTTTATATTTCTTTAAATCTTTTTCGATTAGCCACGATTTAATTTTTATATTTTTATCTACTTCAATAAAAAATTCGTTATAGGTAAAGTTAATCGGATCATCTAAATAATTATTTTCGCTTGGCAAATAAAGTAATTTTCTTTGATTTATATAAATTAAAGTCAATAAAATTAAATAAATTATTATTGCGGAAGTAATTAAAATATAAATATATTTCATTTTGTTTTAATTTTTCTCGCTATATAAACACCGGCAAATACTAATGCTCCTCCATAATAATGGAAAGGTAATAACATTTCTTCAAAGAGAAGAATTCCAAATATTGCACCATAAACTGCAAATAAATAAAGTGTAAATCCGGTCAATGAGGCGCCTAAATATCTTTGTACTTTAGTATATAAGCTGAATGCGATTATACCAGGTGAAACAGCAGCAAATAAAACCCAAGCTAAAAAGATAGAATTAAATTTAGTATCAAAAAAGAAAGTCTCCTCTATCATATAAAAAGGAAATAAAGAAATAAAACCGAAAAAAGCTATTAAAGTAAATCTACCCATTAAACTGAAAGCACTTTTCCAATTAAGAAGATATATTGAATAAAGAGCCCAACCAATTGCAGCGCCCAACATCCAAAAATCACCAGTGGTAAATCTAAAATCAATAAGGTAGTTAATATTCCCTTTGGTAATAATTGTAAAAACTCCAATTAAACAAATTATAAGTCCAAGTATTCTATTTAAACCAATTTTTTCACCAAATAAAAAAACGGAAAGAATAACAATAAAAACTGGAGAGGAAGTATAAATTATTCCCATGTTGGCCATAGTTGTTGACATGCCAGCGATAAAAGGGAAAGCACCACAAATACCACAGCCCATAAGGCCTAAAAAAAATAATTTGAAAAATTCCTTTTTTAATAATTTTCTTTTTTTGTAAATTTCCGAATAAAAAAAGGGGAATAAAATTATAAAAACGCATAGCCATCTCCAAAAAGCAAGTGAGATTGGAGGTACATATTCAACGCCACCTCTTGCAACAATTATGTTGGTGGCCATAAAAATGGGTTGAACAAATAACAATATGTAAGGAAAAATACTATTTTTTGTCGTAGAAGGCTTCATAAAGCATCATGATAATTACTATTACCATGAGGATGTAAACTGGTAAAACATCTGTGAAACCAATCATCATTGATCTTGTCAAGGTGGTTGCTAATCCAACTAGAAAAGCAATGCACATAACACATCCAGCAATTGTAGCAATTTTTTTATTCATCTTTACAATTTTTTTCTAACCAGTTAGCTGTACCTAAAAATCTTAGATCATCAAACTTGTCGCCAACTAATTGAACTCCTAATGGTAAGTCATTTTCACCGGTAAGTAAAGGAAGCGAAATAGCTGGTAATCCAAGATAAGTCCAAGTTTTTTGGAAGTCTGCACTGCCGGTTGATTTAAGGCCTTTGTCAGCAACCCCACTTGATGAAGGTGTAATAATACCATGATAATCCTCAAAAACCTCTTTGTAAGATTCATAACTTTGTTTCATAAAATCGATCGCATCAGTATATTCTTTAGCGGTATATTTTAATCCTCTTCCTATTGCTTCTCTCATTTCTTTAGATAGTTTATTTTTATCTTTTGTATAATAAACTTGAAAATTATTAGCTAAATCTGTTTCATGTATAATTTGATGATGTTTTGGAATTTCTTTAAAATATGATGGAGTATCAAAAACTTCAACATTTTTTTTGAAGTTTTTTATTAAAAACTCAAATGCTTTTTGAGACTCTTTACTAATGTTTTTCCACTTGTCAGTTTTATAGAAAATAAACTTTGGTTCAAATGGAGGACCTTCATCACAAACTTTTAGCATGTCATCTGCAGCAAAATGAATTGTTGATGGATCATACAAATCTTTTTTAATTAATGACTTTGCTAATAAAGCAACATCTTTAACTTTTTTTCCGAATACTCCGATAGTATCTAATTTTTCAGAAGTTTTTAACACTCCGCTTCTTGATATTAAACCGTAAGAAGGTTTATAGCCTACAACTCCACAAAATGAAGCTGGTCTAATGATTGATCCTCCAGTTTGGGATCCTATTGAAAGATGAGCCATATGTGATGCAACAACAGCTGCTGATCCGCTAGAAGAGCCACCTGGAGTCCTTGAATAATCATGAGGATTGGTTGTTTTGCTAGGATGAATATAGGCTAGCTCACAAGTGACTGTCTTACCCATAATTATTGCACCCGCATTTTTTAGCAGATTTACTATTTCTGAGTCTTGAGAACTTGACATTTTTTTTCGAAAAACTGTCCCACACTCTGTAGGCATATCTAAAGTCCCAATAATATCTTTTACAGCTACAGGCAATCCATGAAGGGCACCTAAAGGTTTGCCTGATTTTCTATACTCATCTTTTTCTTTTGCTTTTTCTAAAAGCAGCTTTTTATCAAAAAAAGCCCAGGCCTTTACATCTTTATCAAATTTTTTAATTCTATCTAGGTATGCTTCACAAACTTCTACCGAAGAAATTTCACCTTTCTTTATTTTCTCAACTAATTCGAAAGCTGAAATTGTAGTAATGTTTTCCATTAAAAATTAATTTGCGAATAAAGTATCAGGCAACCATAAGGCAATACCTGGGAAGAGGTACATCAAAACCATAGACAAGATTACTATTCCTAGGAACGGCATTATCCCGCTAAATATTTGCATTAATTCAACATTTTTGGTTTGAACACCCTTTAAATAATATGCGGACATCGCCATGGGGGGTGTTAAAAATGAAGTTTGAAGGTTGAGTGCGATAAGCATAGCAAAAAAATAAGGGTTCACGCCAAAAAATTCTACAAGAGGTAAAAAAATTGGAACGAAAATTATTAAGATTTCAGTCCATTCTAAAGGCCAGCCAAGTAAAAAAATAATTATTTGTGTAATCACTAAAAATTGCCAAGGCTGCAAATTCATCGACTTAAAGAAATGTTCAAATACTTCGTGACCGCCAAGATATGAAAATACCGACGCAAATGTCCATGAGCCAATAAACAACCACATAATCATGGCTGTTGTTTTAGCAGTAAGAAATACGGATTCTTTAAAATTTTTCCATTTAAGAGTTTTGTAAAAGTAAGATAAAATTAGAGCTCCAAATGCTCCTACTGCCGCTGCTTCTGCGGGAGTAGCTAAACCTCCAAGAATTGTACCCAACACAAGAATGATTAAAGAAAACAAAGGTAAGAAAGATACTAGCACTTCTTTTAAAATTACAGATCGAGGAGGTATTTCTTCTGCTGGTGGTTTAGGAGCTAATGAAGGATTTAAATAAGCCCTTGTTACAGCATATAAAATATAAAGACCTGCTAACATTAAACCAGGAAAAATTGCTGCAGCAAATAATCTTAATGGTGACAGCTGTGCTATCACAGAGTAGACTATGAGCATTATACTTGGAGGAATTAGTATTCCTAAACAACCTCCGGAACAAATTACCCCTGATGCAAATTTTTTATCATAACCGGCCTTTACCATTGCAGGCCATGCTAATAGTCCCATCAAAGTAACCACAGCACCAATTATTCCAGTAGCAGTAGAAAATAAAGCGCATGTAATTAAAGCTGCAACGGCCATTGAAGCAGGGAGACCGTGGCAAGCGAGTCTTATTGCAAAAAATAGTCTTGAAACAATTCCGGCTCTTTCAACTAAGTAACCCATAAATAAAAATAATGGCACTGCGGTCAAAACTGTATTGTCCATCACGGTGTAAGTGTTTTGTACAAAAAGTTGAAAAATTCTATTATCTAATAGATGCTCCATCCTAGTAGGATCAAAATAAGCGTAGTAACCAAAACCAACTCCCATTGCCATTAAAGTAAATGCAATTGGAAATCCTAATAAAACTGTAAAAAGGAATATTCCCATCATTAATATTGCTATCTCTGGATTTGTTAAACTAAATAACATCTTTTTGATCCTCGTCTTGAGAAGTTCTCATTAAAATTTTTTCTGTCTCTTCTGCAACAACCATTCTGGATGGCCAATGACCGGTCTGTATACAAATAATCGATCTAAAAACTTCGCTTATACCCTGAATGATTAATAAAATACCTGCTGCTGGTATAAGAGATTTTGCCATGTAAATTTGAATTTGTGCTGGACTATTCCAACTAGTTTCTTTAATTTTCCAAGCTAAAGAGGCGTACTCATATCCATAAAATGCTAAAGCAAGAACTCCCGGAAAGAAAAAAATAAAATATAAAATTAAATCAATATAACCTTGAGTTCTAGGTTTGAATAATCTGTAAATGACGTCTCCTCTGACATGTGCTTCAGTAGAAAGTGTGTAAGCCCCTGCCATCATAAAAATAGCTCCATACATTTGAAGACTGAAATCAAAGTTCCAGAGAGTAGGAGCGTTAAACGCGTAAGCCATTACAACTTCGTAACAAGTTCCTCCCATTAAAACTACTATGCACCAAGAAAAAGCTTTTCCTACCGAGGTGCTTAAATGATCTGCAAAATAGATAAATGAACGCATGGTTTAAATTATTATAGTTTTTGAAAAATTTCCATAAAAAAAGGGGGCCTAAGCCCCCTTTAATTTAAAAATTATTTATTAGATTTTTACTTTAGCTATTGAACCAAACTCGTTCTCATAAGCCAATTTGTAATTTGGCTGGTTCATGAGTAAGTATTTCATTACTCTTTTAGCATAAGCTTTCTGTGAGTTAATTACTTTCTTAAAGAATGCATCTTTCTTCACAAAGTCACCAATAACTTTGTCCCATCCTTTAAGTTGTTGAGCTAAAATCTCATCAGAAGTTTGATAAACATTTACTTTGTGTTGGTTCATCAACTTAGATAAGTCAGCTGAGTATCTCACTAGCGCTTTAAAGTAGTTGTCTGTATTCGCAGCATAAGCAGCATTTTTTAGAATAGCCTGATGTTGAGGGCTTAATCCATTAAATGACTTCTTATTAACTGGGATTTCAAACATCTCTTGAGATTGGTGGAAGCTTCCTAAGTGATAGTGCTTAGAAACATCTTGCATACCAAATTGAGAGTCTGAAGTTGGGTTGTTAAATTCCGCCGCTTCAATCAAACCAGTTTTCATAGCTGGCTGAATTTCACCGCCTGGAAGTTGTCTTACAACCATTCCCATTGCTGTTAGAACGTTAGTAGCTAAACCAACTGTTCTATATTTCATACCTTTAACGTCAGACACTTTAGTTACGTTCTTTTTGAACCAACCAAATGGCTGAGCAGGCATAGGCATATGGAAGAAACCAATATAATCGAAACCAACTTTTGCAAGTGTTTCATCATAAAGTTTTCTACCTCCACCATACTCCATCCATCCCATTACTTCTTGGGATGACATTCCGTATGAAGGACCTGTTCCGAATAGAGACGCGGCTGGATTTTTTCCATACCAATAAGCTGTAACCCAGTGTCCCATATCTAGAACTCCTGAACTTACTGCTTGTCCAATCTCTGAAGTTTTAACAACTGCACCTACTGGCTGAAGGTCAATCTTTAATTGTCCACCAGACATGTCGCTAACCATTTTTGCATAGTCTCCTGCCATTTCAAAAAATATATTAGCTCCTGAAGGCCAAGCTGCTTGCATCTTTAAAGTCTTAGGAGCACCTAGAGCAATATTTGGCATTGCTACAGTTGCTGCTGCTGCCGCACCGGTTGCTGCTGCTGCTTTAAAGAACTTACGTCTTGAAGGAGTTTTAACTCCTCTTATTTTCTTAGACATATTTCCCCCTTAATTATTAATAATTAATTAAATATTTAAACATATATAATTTTGAGAGTCCCACCTAAATTTTAATATTTTGACGCTTACAACTACAACTAGAATGAGTTATTTTTGCTTAATTTACTTTGTTTTTACAGCTGCCGTTTTTAAAAAACTCGTCGATGTTATCTATTGCTAAGTTTGCCATAGCTGTACGAGTGTGTTTCGAGGCACTTCCTAGGTGAGGAAGGATGAATGCGCTTTTGTGTTTTAAATAACCTGGGTTTAAATTCGGTTCACCTTTATAAACGTCTAGACCAACAGCATAAATTTTTCGTCTGTTTAAGGCTTCTATTAGTGCTTCATCATTTACAATGTCTCCTCTGGCAACATTAGTTACTACTGCGCCAGGAGGTAAATATTCTAAAGTTTCTTTATTAATAAGGTCAGTTGTCTCTTTGGTAGCTGGACAACAAACTGATAGTACATCTGAAACATTTAGAAAACTTTTAAGATCTTTATGATAAATGGCTCCATCTTCTTTATCTACGCTTAGTTTTGAACGGTTATGATAATGAATTATCATTCCCAAAGATTTTGCAATACTTGCAATTTTTCTTCCGATTCTTCCCATTCCTAAAATTCCTAGTCTAGTTCCTGTTAATTGTTTGCCTATCAAGTAATCAGCTGACCATTTCCAATTTGAAGCTTTTGCAGCTTCAATACCCTCAGGTGCTCTTCTACATGCTCCTAAAATTAATAAAATACCAATTTCAGCAGTTGCATCTGTCAACACTTCTGGGGTGTTAGTAACTACTATATTTCTTTTTTTTGCTGCTTCTAAATCGATGTTGCCAAATCCTACTGCAAAGTTTGATAATATCTTAATGCTATTTGGTAATTTGTTTATTGTTTCTGCATCTAATTTATCTGTTAGAGCAGATAAAATTCCATCACAGCCTTCGCTCATTTTTATTAATTTTTCTTGAGAATATAATTCATCATTCATATTAAATTTCGTATCAAATATTTTTGAAGCTTTATCTTCACTAGATCTAAGTAGTTTTCTAGTTATAAGAATTTTTTTCATTTGAGTTAATTTAAATCAAAAATCTTACCTGGATTCATTATATTGTTTGGATCTATAGTTCTTTTTATAGATTTCATTACTGGAATATTATCTCCATGTTCCTTTATAAGATATTCTTTTTTATGAAGCCCTATTCCGTGTTCACCTGTAATTGTGCCACTAAGCTCTAGTGTCTTTTTAATTAACAAATCACTAAACTCTCTAATCTTATTATATGTTTCCTTTTTTTGAGGATCATATGGTAAAATAACGTGAAAATTTCCATCTCCTAAATGTCCGACCATTGGAGCTCTAAGACCAAATTTTTTTGTTTCTTTTTCTGCGAAATTTACACATTCTGTAATTTTTGAAATTGGAAGGCATACATCTGTGGAGTAAACTCTCCCATTTTTAATCAATGCTTTTACAGAATAATAAACATCCCATCTTGCTTGCCACAATTTATTTCGTTCTGCTAAATCTTTTGCCCATTTAAAAGAACTGCCTTTATTGTCTTTTGAGATTTCTTCAACAATTTTAATATTTTCCTTATTGGATGACTCTGATCCATGAAATTCAAAAAATAGTGTTGGCAAGATTTTAAGATCTTGTAGCTTTGAATAATTAATACTTATATCCATTTGATCTTTATTTAGCATTTCAATTCTAGCTATCGGTACACCGTATTGAGTAATTTGTTGTGCTGTTTGAACCGCGTTTTCTAAAGTTGGAAAATGACAAACCGCACTCATAATACTTTCAGGAATTGGGGATAATCTTAATTGTATTTCTGTGATTATTCCTAGCGTGCCTTCTGAGCCAATAAAAAGATTTGTTAAGTTGTATCCAGCTGAAGTTTTTTTTGTTCTGCTTCCTGTGTTAATGATGTCACCATTAGGAAGAACAACTGTCAAACCAGTAATTACAGTTTTCATAGTTCCATATTTTACAGCCATTGTTCCAGATGCTGAAGTTGATGCCATTCCTCCGATAGCTGCGTTAGCTCCAGGATCAATCGGAAAGAACACCCCATCTTCTCTTAAATAGTCATTCAATTGCTCTTTTGTTACACAGGCTTGAACTCTACAATCAAAGTCCTCAACATTTACACTTAAAATTTTATTCATTTTTTCTAACGAAATCGTAATACCTTTGTCGTTTCCTACAACATTGCCCTCCAACGAAGTTCCTGTTCCAAACGGAACAACGGGAATTTTATAATCGTTGCAAAGTTTTAAAATTTTAGAAACTTCCTCATTGGTTTCTGGAAAAACTACAGCTTGAGATAAAACAGGGTCATATGTGTCTTCACCTCTAGAATAATTTGTTCTGGTTGATACAGAAGTAGAAAATCTACCATTAAAAATTTTTTTTAATTCTTGCTGGACTTGTTCATTCATAAGTTCGATATTAATTGAAATTTAAAGAAAATACAGCTTATTTAGCCAGCATTTTTTTAATATTTTCAAGAGCTTCTGAAATATTGGCTTGTGAGGCCGCGAAACTAAATCTTACGTAATCTTTTGCTGTTTTACCAAATGCTGTTCCAGGAACTATAGCAACACCTGCTTCGTGCATACATTTTTTAGCAAATTCAGCACCATTCATTCCTGTTCCAATAACTTTTGGAAAAGCATAAAAAGCTCCGCCAGGTAAACTACATTCTACACCAGGTAAATTATTTAGTCCCTCATGAATAAGTTTTCTTCTAATAGTAAATTTTTCCATCATATGGTCAATTGATTCGTCTGATCCATCTAGTGCAGCAATTCCTGCAAATTGAGCTGCAGCATTTACGCAAGAAACGCTGTTGATTAATAATTTATTTACATGTTCAACTAATTTTTCTGGCCAAAAACTCCAACCTAATCTCCAGCCTGTCATGGAATATGCTTTGCTCCAACCTTCAAGAACAATTAATCTTTCTCTTAGTTCTGGATAATTAAAAAATGTGGGCATCTCTTTTCCATCAAATATTTGTCTGCTATAAATCTCATCGCTCAAAATAGTAACATGAGGATGTTTTTTAAGTCCTTCAGCTAGAATATCAATATCTGATTTTTCAACAAAACTTCCGGTAGGATTGTTCGGATTAATTAAGACAAGCAATCTGGTTTTATCTGTTATTAACGATAAAATTTTTTCTGGGTTAAATTTTAAATCTTTATCTTCTGTTAAATCATAAGGTACGGCTTTAGCACCTGTGAAGTTTATCATTGATTCATAAATAGGAAATGCAGGTGTTGGATGAATAATTTCTACTCCTGGCTCACCAAAACATTGTATGGCATAACTCATTGTAGGTTTTCCCCCAGGCATTATAATTATTCTTTCAGGATCAACATCTTGATTATATAATTTTTTAATCTTTCTAGTTACTGCTTGTCTACACTCAAGAATTCCATTCGATAAAACATAGCCATGATGACCATCATCCAGTGCTTTTTTCGCCGCCTCAACAATATGTTTAGGAGTTTTAAAGTCAGGTTGACCTAGTCCAAGATGTATCATAGGTTTTCCTGCAGCTTCTAATTTTTTTGCCTCTGCAAGAACACTAAAAGCAGTTTCTGTTCCTAATCTATCTAAACTTTTTGCTAATTTCATATGGCTTTTATAATTTCCTTAGTCTCTAAATGCAATATTATCTTTGCTTAGATCACTAATTTTTTTCTTACCCAAAAGTATCATATCTCTTCTTAATTCATCTTTCATTCGTTGCAATATCATTTCAACACCTTTTTGGCCTCCCGCACTCAAAGCAAAAAGAAAGCCTTTTCCAAAACTGCAGGCTGTCGCGCCTAAAGACAAAGCTTTTAAAACATGGGTACCCCTTCTAATACCTCCGTCTACAATAATCTCTATTTTTCCACCAACTGCGTCTACAATTTTTTCTAGTTGATCAAATGGTGATCTAGAGCCATCGAGTTGTCTTCCCCCATGATTCGATAACATTATCGCGCTTGCACCTATGTCGACAGCTTTTTTAGCGTCATCAACTGACATAACTCCTTTTAAAGCAAATGGACCACCCCATCTTTTTATGCAATACTCTGCGTCCTTCCAGCTCATAGCAGGATCATATTGTTCGTTAATGTATTCCATAACACCTTTAGCAATTGATGAACTTTTTTTTACAAAATTAGAAACGTTCGGTAATTGAAATTTCTCATGAGTGAGATAATTCATTGTCCACATCGGATGTGTTGCAAAACTCATTAAGCTTTTTAACGTTAATTTTGGAGGTGTTGTAAATCCCCACTTATGATCTCTTTCACGATTGCCGGCGACTATTGTATCTACGGTGAGACACATTGCATTAAAGCCTGAACTTTTACATCTATCAATCAAATTATCTGTTAAGCCTTGTGTTTTATGTATGTATATTTGAAACATTTTTGGTCCACCTGCTTTGTTTGCTATTTCCTCTATCGAAGAGGTTGCCATTGTTGACATACTATAAAAGGTTCCAAACTTTTCAGCTGCTCTTGCGCTAGCTTTGTCTCCATCATGATGAAAAAGCCTTTGCATTGCCACAGGTGAGAGAAATAGAGGCATATCTATTTTTGTTCCTAAAACGTTAGTTGATAGATTGGGCTCTCCTACACTCGCCAAAATATTAGGCACTAAATCACATTTAGAAAAAGAATCTGTATTCCTTTTTAAAGTGACTTCGTCATCAGCTCCTCCATCAATATAATGAAATATTGGAGCAGGTAATTTTTTCTTGGCTATTATTCTGAAATCTTCAAAATTGTAACTATCTTTAAGACTCATTACTTTCTGAATCTTAAGTTTTTTCTACTTAAATCGCTTATTTTTGTACAACCCATTAGCTTCATGTCTCTTTCAAGTTCAGCCTTATATTGCCCTAAGGCTCTTTCAACGCCTGCTTGTCCAGCAGCAGCCAACGCATATAAATAAAGTCTTCCTCCTGAACATGCTTTAGCGCCTAATGATAGAGCTTTAAGCATATGAGTTCCTCTATGAATTCCGCCTTCACAAATAACGTCCAGTTTGTCTCCAACAGCATCAACAATTTCTGCAAGTTGGTCAAAAGGAGATCTCGATCCGTCAAGTTGTCTTCCTCCATGATTTGAAACCATTATTCCTGTACATCCAATGTCTACAGCTCTCTTAGCGTCTTCAACACTCATAACTCCTTTAAGTGCAAAATGACCTCCCCATTGAGAACATAGTTTTTCAGCATCTTTCCAATTCATTGATTGGTCTAACATTGTAGAAAAGTAATTTCCAATTGAGGTATTAGTGTTTGTTCCAGCCTCAAGATGATCTTGAATATGTGGTAACTCAAACTTACCTTTTGTTAAATAATTTATTCCCCACATTGGTTTTGTGGCAAAACTAAATAAGCTGGCTAAAGTTAATTTAGGTGGAGATGTAAAGCCAGTTCTTAAATCTCTCTCTCTATTACCTCCTGTTATTGTATCTACTGTTAGAGCCATCACATCAAATTTTGCTGCTTTTGCTCTTTCTAAACAAGAAGTGTTCAATCCTCTATCTTTATGAAAATAGAACTGAAACATTTTTGGAGTATCAATCATAGAAGATATTTCTTCTACACTTACCGTTGCTAATGCAGAAACTCCAAACATCGTATTAAATTTCTGTGCAGCTCTTCCAACAGCTCTCTCTCCATCATAATGAAATAGTCGTTGTAAGGCAGTTGGTGCGAGGTAAAAAGGTAAGTCTAATTTTTTTCCGAATATAGTAGTTGATAAATCAACATTCTCTACTCCTCGCAAAACATTTGGAACTAAATCAACATCATCAAATGCACTTGTGTTTCGAGCATAAGTAACTTCATCATCAGCTGCTCCATCTATATAATGAAATATTGGACTGGGCAATTTTCTTTTTGCTAGTTTACGAAAGTCACTAAAGTTATGGCAATTTTTTAATGACATATTAAAATCTCGTAGAAAATGTTAATTGCTGATTATCAGTTCCAGGATTGGTACTTCCCCAGTCGTTATTAGATATATGGCTGTAGCTGTAACCAAAGTTCGAGTCTTTAAAAATGTCAAGTCCAACTTTTACTTCGCTTTTAAATTCCAATGCACTTCCTAAATCTTTACCGTTTCCTTTATCGTAGTACCCAGGTGTGAAGCTTGGGGAAATATTCATAGGGCCTAAATTATATTGCCCTTCAATGCCAGTGTAGAGATATAAAGAACTTTTGCCTGTTACAAAAGCTCCACTTACAGGAGCAATTTTACCTATTAAAGTATTTCTAAATAAATCGGTATTTCTGTGTTCAATTCCAATTAAAGTAGTTTGGTCGTCACCTTCTTTATCTATTACATCAAATGTTCCTGTATAAACAGAGATGTCTAAATTTTCACTTAACAAAATTGTTTGTTTAAAAACAAACAGTAATAATACGTATGTTAAAAACTTTAATTTCATATAAATAAATTACTACGTAAATTCAAAAATGTATAGTCAGTAAGACGAAATTAGTGTTTTTCCCTTCTTAGATATTTGAAAATCAATAATCCACCAAAAACCAAAACAATATAGGGAGAAAACCATAATAAGGAATTTATATAATTAAATTTTGGTTTATAAATAATCCATTCTCCATATTTTTCGGCTAAAAATTCATAAATTTCTTTTTCATTGTCTCCTTGATCGATTTTATCTCTAACTACAATTTTAACAGTTTGTGCAAAATCTGAATTGGATTCTGCGATAGATTGTCCTTGGCAGACTATACATCTGAGATTTTTGAAAATTTTTGACTCCAAATTATTCACCTCAGCAGCGCTAGGCTCAATAAAAAAAATATAAAAAAATATTATTATGAATTTATTTTTCATTTACTAATTGTAATATATCTTCATAATCATTAACATCCAAAGGTCCAATAAATTTACTAATAATTTTATGCTTTTTATCAATTAAGATACTTTCAGGTATCCCATAAACACCAAATAAAATTGTTTTAGTTCCATCCTTATCACTTAAAGAAAAATCATATGGGTTACCTAATTCTCTTAAAAAATTGTTAGCGTTTAATTTTTTATCTTTAAAATTAATACCAATTATTTTTAAATTATTTTCTTTTTTTAAAGCCATTAAAATAGAATGTTCTTTTTTGCATGGAAGGCACCAAGAGGCCCAAATATTTAATAAATGAAATTTGTCATTGCTTAAATCTTGTTTTTTAAATACTTCATCATTGTTAAGAAATATTATTTCAAAATTATCTACACTCTTTCCAACTATTTTTTCAGTGCTATATCTTTTGTCAGTATTTAGAGCTAAGAAAAAAACTAAAAGAGCAAATGCTACTAGAGAAATTGAAATTATTTTTAGAAAACTTATTTTCATTTTTTTAAAAAAGTTCTTAGTAAAGCTCCGCTAGCTGTAAGAAATGCAGCAAACCAAATCCATAGCATAAAGGGCTTTATTTGAAATTTTACATTGTAAAAATCTGATCCATCAATATTGCTCATGGTTAAATACAGATCTTGTTTAAGATTAGTTTTTATCGCTGACTCAAACGTCAATGTTTGGGGATTGTCGTAAATTCTTATTTCAGGATTTAAATTTTTCTGATAATTTTTTTTAAGATCAAGTATATTAAAGTTGCCTATTATAACATTATAATTGTCCCTTTTTTCTATTTTTAAATTTTCAAACTTTATTTCAATATTATCTATTTTTTTTGCTTCGCCCACTTTAATATTAAGGTCGTACTCTCTACTATAATTGTGGTTTAAAATTATGAACAACATTAAAATTCCAAAACCCGTATGAGATAGAAAACTTGGTAAGTTATAGTATGATTTAGTTTTTGAATTAATAATAAAATCCTTAAGTGAGTGTATAATTAAAAATAGTGACGAAATTATAATTAAATTTGACAAAAGATTGTAACTTTTTAAAAAGGTAAAAATTAAGAAATTAATAACACACGATAAAATTAAAATAAAAATTAAAGATTTATAATCATTATATTTTTGTTTTATCCATCTTATTTTTGGTCCGATGGCCATCATTATTAGAAATGGAATAATTATCGGAGCGATTACAGAATTGTAAAAAGGTGGCCCAACTGAAATTTTTGTATCGTAAAGAACTTGAGTAAAAATAGGATAAATTGTACCAATAAATACAGTGGCTAAATAAAACATCATAAACCAATTATTACCCAGAATAAATGTTTCTTTACTGATTGGCTCAAGATAGAAATTATCATTAATTTTTCTTTTAAAAAAAATTATGAAGGAAAAAAATATCATTAAAGATAAAAATATTAAAATATACATTCCCCGAGCTGGATCATTTGCAAAAGTATGAACGGAATTTAATATCCCAGACCTAACTAAAAAGGTTCCAGTTACACTAGAAATAAAAGTAATAATCGATAAAATTAAAACCCAATTATAAAGGTAGTTTCTTTTTTCTAAAACTAATACTGAGTGAGCTAATGCAGTCATACAAAACCATGGTATTAGAGATGCATTCTCGACAGGATCCCAAAACCAAAACCCGCCCCAACCTAATTCATAGTAAGCCCAAATAGAACCAACAATTATACCTAATGATTGAAAACTCCAGGAGATTAATACCCAAATTTTTATTGAAGAGGCAAAATTTTTACCGTTACTGTTAGAAAGTATTGCCGCCATTGCTGCAGAAAAATAAATTGATGATCCAACAAAACCTAAATACAACAAAGGTGGGTGAATGGCTAAAGCAGGGTCTTGTAAAATTGGATTTAATCCTAAACCTTCTGACGGGATAGGTAAAATTTTAAAAAATGGATTTGAATTTGAAATTAAAAATACTAAGAAGCCAAGAATCAAAATATTTTGTATTAACAAAGTGTAAAGGCTATAGCTTTTTTTTAATTTATAATTAAATAAAAAAAATAAAAAAGAAAAGATTACCATAATATTTACCCATAAGAGTAGACTACCCTCATGGTTACCCCAAACACCTGCGATTTTATAAAAAATAGGTTTTGCAGTATGAGAGTTTTGATAGACGGCAAGAAGTGAAAAATCTGAAAAAACAAATGCAAAAATTAATAATAAAAATGATGCAATAATAAATGTTATTTGAAAAAAGGAGAGATAAACTAAGTTTTTTCCAATTAGGATATTTTTTTCTTTCAGATTTTGATAAGCAAAATAAATAATTGATAATGTAATAAAAATACTTCCAAAAAGTAAAATATTTCCTAGGTTACTTAGCATTTTCCTTTAATATTTTTTTCATTTGTGGCGGCATATAATTCTCATCATGTTTAGCCAAAATTCTATCGGCTATTAAATATTTTTTATCATTAAGAATGCCTTCAACTACTGCTTCTTGCTCCTCAGAGAATAAATTTGGAACAGTGCCACTATAAACAACAATTAATTCTCTTTCGTAATCTGTTAAAACAAATCTTATTTCTTCATTGTTCTGTAAAATAGAATCTTTTTTTACCATCCCGCCTACTCTTATTATAGAATTTCTCTCTATTTGATTATTCATAAAAATTTCAGATGGGGTATTAAAATATAATATGTTTTGTTTAAGATTTAAATAAATAAAAATTAAAAAAAATACAGTGATAAAGACAATGGAGACGAGAAATAAAAGTCTTGTTTTAATTTTTTTTGTAAGCATTCAAGATGCTTTAGCTTAATTTGTTTTGCGATGCTAAAATACTGCTGATGACTTTAGACGATTTGGCAATTCTTTTTTTGTGTTTTGCTGGTAATTTTTCTAATTCCTTAGCAAATTCGTTTTCATATTTTTTTAAAGTTTTTCTAGTTCTGTAAAAAAGTAAAGAGCAAAAAATAAAAACTATTAAAAAGGATGACCAGACGTAAAATCCATATCCACCCATTTTTAAAAATTCAATAATCATAATCTTTTAATATTCTGCTTCTTTATTTTAATGATTTCTGTTTTGTATTTCATTAGAAAAATTAACGCACAATACAGCAATAAAACCAATAACATCAAGAATAATGGAACCAACATGCTAGAATGAATGCTAGATGTACCCAAAAATTTAATACTAGCTGGCTGATGTAGAGTCGACCACCACTCAACTGAATATTTAATAATTGGAATATTAATTATTCCTAGAATAGATATAAATGACAAAATTTTAGTTAAATTGTGATTATTCTTAAAATACTTCAGTGAAAGAATAAACAAAACGTAAAATAACATTAATACTAACATCGAAGTAAGTCTTGCATCCCAGGCCCACCAGGTTCCCCAAGTTGGTTTTCCCCATAAAGATCCGGTTACGATTGAAAGGCATGTAAATAATAAACCTATGGGTGCTAAACTTTTTATAAATAAAAATAAGTTTTTTATTTTAAATATAAAATTTAGTATTGTACTTACTGCAATCAGTGAAAAAATTGAGAGCCCAATCCATGCTGAGGGTACATGAACATACATAATTCTCACAGAGTCACCTTGTAGGTAATCGACGGGGGAAATAATCAAAGCGAAAGAAATTCCAATTATTAAAATTACAAAAAAAATTGAATTGATAAATTTAATAAATTTGTCAATATAGACTATTATATTTCCTAAAGAAAAAAATTCCATTAACAGCTAATTACTACAGTATTTTTTTTAAGGGAAGGTGCATTTTTGCCTAATTGAGAATTGAGAGGGAGTAAGAAGTATGAGTAATCCCCAATTAGGCTTGAACACTAAAAAACTATTTGAATTTTTTGGCGGAGTTTTGAACCAAAAATGTTTAATTTGTGGCGATAAAGTTTAATTAGAGGGTTTTAGATAGCTAGTCCCTTTTTTCCCAACAAATATTTCTTCTATTAAAGGGTGTTTAACAGGCTCTTTTGAGTCATCTACTAATAGATTTTGTTCTGAGACGTAAGCTTCGTAGGTTACTTCATTACTCTCAGCAAGAAGATGATAAAAGGGTTGATTTTTTCTTGGTCTAACATCTTTAGGAATAGATTGATACCATTCCTCGGAATTATTAAATTCAAAATCAACGTCGTAGATCACTCCTCTGAAATCAAAATGACGGTGCTTAACTACTTCACCTATCGAAAACTTTGCTTTATTAATAGACATTCTTAATACTTAATAACTTTTAATCTAAAATCAATATATAAATTTAATAATAAATATATTTATGTTAGAATTTATATGTGAATAAGTCTTTATTAAAATTTGTCACAGACTTCGGGCCTCTATTAATATTTTTTTACTTTTACAAAAAGAGTGGTAATAATTTAAGTGTTGCTATACCCCCACTTATAATCTCAACAATAATTGCAGTAGTCATAGTTTATATGGTTGAAAGAAAGGTTCCTTACGTTCCTCTTTTAGGTGCTGCGTTAATATCATTATTTGGAGGACTAACTTTATATTTTGATAATCCAATCTTTATTTACTTAAAACCAACAATTATAAATTTAATATTCGCAGCAGCTTTGTTAATAAGTGACACTTTTCTTAAAAAAAATCTTTTAAAGATTTTTCTTAAGAATGCTTTTAAAATAAATGATTTAGGGTGGACATTGCTTAACAGAAGGTGGGCATATTTTTTTATTTTTTTAGCATTTTTGAACGAAATTGTTTGGAGATCTTTTGCTCCTGAAAAAGAATATATTTGGGTTAATTTTAAAGTTTGGGGAATTTTACCTTTAACTTTTATATTTACAGCATTACAATTACCATTAATTAATAAATATAAAAAAAATGAATAATATTAAATTAATCATAGATAACGATCGGAAGACAAAACAACCCTATTTTATTAAAAAAGAACTTCAAACGATTTTAAATTTATATGCAAAGATGGTATCTAATGGCAGCTGGAAAGATTATAGTCTTTATACAGGAAATAAAGAAATTTCATTTAATATATATAAGAGAGCCTCGGAAAAACCATTCTTAAGGATTTTAAAAAATTTGAAACCTAGTTATAAAAATGAGAAGTATTTAATTAAGGACAAGAATGGTAGAATAATTCAAAAATCAGAAAATTTGAAGTTGCTAATTGATAGAACTAGTCTAGGAAAAATTGAATTAATTAAATAAATTATCTTCTTTGGCCAAAAAGTCTTAAAAGCATTATAAATAAATTAATGAAGTCTAAATAAAGAGTTAAAGCTCCCATAACAGCTTTTTTTCCCATAAGCTCTCCACTATCACTAGCTAAATACATATTTTTGATTTTTTGAGTATCATATGCAGTTAGACCAACAAATACTAACACACCGATTATAGATATTACAAAATACATCATTGAAGATTTTAAAAATATATTTACTAAAGATGCGATTATAATTCCAATTAAACCCATCATTAAAAATGAGCCTAATTTTGTTAGATCTCTTTTAGTTGTATATCCATAAATACTCATAGCTCCAAAAGTTCCTGCAGTAATAAAAAAAACTCTAGTTATACTAGTTCCTGTATAAGCAAGAAAAATTGAAGATAACGAAGCTCCCATTAATGCTGCAAATATCCAAAAAACTGTTTGAGCTTTGGACGCACTCATTTTTGCGATACCGAAGCTCATGTAAAAAACCACACCAAGTGGTGCTAACATTATAATCCAAGCAAAACCAGAGTTATATAAAGTGTTTCCCAATTGAGTTAATCCAAGTATTTCTCCGTTGGGACCGCTTACAACCGCCATCTTAAACAAAAGCAAAGCTATAAAACCAGTAAGAGCCACTCCTGAAGCCATATAATTATAAACTTTAAGCATATAAGCCCTTAGGCCCTGATCAATTATTGCTTCAGATACTGAAGATCTCGTTGCTGAACTTTGTTTGTTAGAAACCATAACTTTAATATAAGAAATTTTATTGACTTTTCAATAGGCAATTTTTCCTTTAAAAAACATTACATTTATTATGAAATTCAAAAAATTGGGGAACACTGATCTAGAAGTAAGCCTTATTTGTTTAGGTACTATGACTTGGGGAACTCAAAACACCGAGAAAGAGGCTTTTGAGCAAATGGATTATGCGCTTCAACAAGGGGTAAATTTTTTTGATACTGCAGAACTTTATTCTGTACCTCCCACGCCAGATTCATACGGTAAAACCGAAATAATGATTGGTAACTGGTTTGAGAAAAGAAAAAATAGGGATAAAATAATTTTAGCTACAAAAGTCGCAGGGCCGGGTTGTAATTGGATAAGAGGTGGCGGCAATAATTTTTCTGAAGAAAAAATGGGTAAGGCTATAGATGACAGTCTAAAAAGATTGAAGACAGATTATATAGATCTTTATCAGCTCCATTGGCCAGAAAGGTCTACAAACTGTTTTGGTAGAAGAGAATTTTCCGTAAATGAAAATGAGAAAGATTGGAATGACTTTGAGTCTATTCTAAAAGCTTTAGAAAAATTTATAAAAACTGGAAAAATTAGATATATTGGGATGTCAAATGAGACCCCTTACGGATTATCAAAATATTTAGAATTATCTAAAAATAAAAAGCTACCGAGAATGATGTCAGTTCAAAATCCATATAGCTTGGTTAATAGAACTTATGAAGTGGGTATGTCAGAAATATCTGTAAGGGAGAAATGTGGACTGCTAGTTTATTATCCTTTAGCAGCCGGTGCTTTATCTGGTAAATATATGAATGGTCAAATGCCTAAAAATGCTCGAATGAGTTTATTTAAAGGGTGGGAAAGAATGATAAACCCTTTGGCCATGAAGGCATATGGAGAGTACTGTAAATTAGCAAAAGAAAATAATATCACTATGGTTCAGCTTGCTCAGGCTTTTGTAAATTCAAGACCCTTTGTAACTAGTAATATTATTGGTGCTACATCTATGGATCAATTAAAAGAAAATATCGGAAGTATAAATGTTACACTAAATCAAGATACTTTAGATAAAATCAATTTAATTCACAATAATAATCCAAATCCAGCACCTTGATACAAACCATTGAATTAGATTTTTTTTAGTATAAAAAAGTGTTTATGAAAATAAAAACATTGGGATATTTTTTATTATTTTGCTTTCTAGCTTCAAATAGTTTTGCAAATACCCCTAAATCTTCTGGTAAGTATAAAAACTGGGAAAGTTTTACATTAACGACTGATAAAGGGAAAGTTTGCTTCGCGCAAACCAAACCTGTAAAGAGAGCTCCTGCAGCGATTAAAAGAAATGACTCGAGAATATTCGTTACGTTTAGACCGAATGAAAATATTAAAGATGAAATTAGTATTACTAGTGGTCATGCTTACAAAAATTCAACGGTTTCAGCAAAATCAGGAAAAAGTAACTTTTCTTTTTTTTCACAAGGAGACTTTGCGTGGTTGCTAGATGAAAATGAGGAAAAAAAATTTATTAAATTAATGAAGAGAGCAACTGATTTAATGATTAAGGGTAAAACAAAAGATGGCGCAGAAACGACAGACCACTACTCTATGATGGGATTTACTAAGGCATATAATACTGCCAAAAAAGTTTGTAGTTAATGAAAAAAATTGTTTTAGCTTACTCTGGAGGTTTAGATACCTCAATAATTCTTAAGTGGTTGCAAATAAATTATAAAGCTGAAGTAATTGCCTATACTTCAAATATAGGTCAAGATTTAAACAAGGATAAAATAATTCAAAATGCAAAGAGGCTGGGTGTTAAAAAAATTATTATAGAAGATTTAAAAAATATTTTTGTAAAAGATTATGTTTTTCCGATGATTAGAGCTCACGCAGTCTACGAGGGTGTTTATTTATTAGGAACCTCAATTGCAAGACCTTTAATTGCAAAGAGACAAATTCAAATTGCAAAAAAATTTAAAGCTTTTGCTGTTTCTCATGGGGCTACAGGAAAAGGCAACGATCAAGTAAGGTTTGAGCTTGGATATTCTTTTTTTGGTAAGAAGATCAAAGTAATAGCACCATGGAGAGAATGGAAACTTCAATCTAGATCAGATTTAATTAAATATGCAAAAAAATATAAAATTCCTATTCCTAAGGATAAAAAAGGCGCTCCTCCTTTTTCTGTAGATGATAATTTATTTCATGTTTCAACTGAAGGTAAAGTGCTTGAAAATCCGAGAAACGCTCCTCCAGAATTTATTTTTCAAAAAACTACTTCTCCTGAAAAAGCAAAAAATAAAGCTGTTAGAGTTAAAATTGGTTTTAAAAATAGTGATCCAGTATCTATCAACGGAAAGAAATACAAACCCGAGTTACTCCTTGAAAAGTTAAACAAAATTGGAGGAGTTAATGCTGTGGGCAGAGTTGATCTTGTAGAAAATAGATTTATTGGAATTAAGTCCAGAGGAGTTTATGAAACTCCTGGAGGTACTATCTTGTATTATGCCCATAGAGCAATGGAGTCGGTGACATTAGACAAGGAAACTATGCATACAAAAGAGAGAATTATGCCTTTGTACTCTGAATTAGTTTATAATGGATATTGGTTTTCAAAAAGAAGGTTAAATCTTCAAAAAATTGTAGATAAAAAAAGAAATCATGTTAACGGGGAAGTGATTCTAAAAATCTATAAGGGAAACATCACTATTTTATCAAGAAGATCTAAAAATAAAGCATATTCATTGAAAAAAGTTTCTTTTGAAGAGAACAAAACATTTAAAAAATCTAAAATTGAGAAATTCATAAAATATCATTCAAAACAATTACATAAACAGTAAAAATTTGTTAAAAGATAAGTATGAATTCAACGATTCGAAATATTCAATTAGTTGCTGTGTTAATTGTTTTGTTTGCAACTGTTATTGCTTTCTTCTTAGAAATCCATGAAATGTATGAAAATAAGGATATAAATTTAGCCGATCTCCTTCTTATGTTTATTTATATAGAAGTTATAGGTTTAGTAAGATCTTATTGGGAAACAAGATCTGTGAGAATTACCTATCCAATGATCATCGCTATAACAGCTTTAGCTCGGTTTATAATTCTTCAAGATAAGGATCAAGATCCAACAAATTTAATTTATATATCGTTAGCTATTTTAATTGTTGCTGCCGCAACCGTCATTATAAGATTTAGAAATAGTAAAATTTTGAAATTGGACTCATCGCGATCTAACGAGCTTTAAAACATTCCAAAGTATTGCTTAATAAACATGCTATTGTCATAGGTCCTACCCCGCCTGGAACCGGTGTTATAGCTTTTACTTTACTTTTCACGTCATCAAATTTGACATCACCAACTATTTGATCTCCTAATTTATTAATTCCAACATCTATTACTATACAATCTTTTTTAACCCAATCAGATTGCACTAGATTTGCTATACCTACAGCAGCAACCAATATGTCTGCCCTTTTACACTCATTTTTAATGTCTCTAGATTTTGAGTGAAGTATGGTGACAGTACAATTTTCTTTTAATAAAAGTTGGGCCATTGGTTTTCCGTTTAGATTAGATCTGCCGATAATTACAGCATGTAAACCTGTTAAATTTTCCTCAACAGATTTTATTAGCTTGATACATCCTAATGGAGTGCATGGCACTATCCCCTCATAACCTGAGGCTAAATTACCGACATTTAAAGGGTTAAAACCATCAACATCTTTTTTTGGGTCGATAGTATTGATTATCTTTTTTTGACTTATTTGTTTTGGTAATGGCAATTGAACTAATATTCCAGTAACTTCACTGTCTTTATTAAGAGACTTTATTTTATCTAATATTTCTTTTTCGGAAATTGTTTCGGGATATCTTATAACTTCAGATTTTATACCAACTTCTTTTGCCTTTTTTTCTTTATTACTTACATACATCTGACTTGGTAAATAGTCTCCAATTAATATTACACTTAGCTTAGGTACATCTTTTGTGGTCTTGCAAATTTCTAATAATTCTTTTTTAATTTGCTTTCTTAGTTTCTCAGATTGAATTTTTCCATTTATAATCATTTTAAAACAAACTCGGGGCTAAATATTCAAAAACTAAATTTCTTAAAAACATTAAACCTAATATTAGGATAACAGGTGAAATATCAATTGAACCTAGATTGGGCATGTATCGTCTAATAAAATTTAAAGGGGGTGCAGTAAGTCTATACGAGACGTCTAGAATGGCATATACAAACCTGTTTCCTGTATTAAGAATATTAAAAGCAACCAACCAACTTAGAACAGCGTTGATAATTAAAATCCATATATATATTGTAATAATATTATCAAATAAAATTAAAGCTGATTTCATTAATTTTTCTCCACATATATAGAGGTGCTTGGAAAAGCAAATGATGCCCCATTACCTTCAACAATCTTTTTGACCTCTACGGCTAATCTCTCTTTTACTTTAAGCCATTCAATCCATTCATTAGTAACTGTAAAACATCTTACGTAAAGGTCTATTGAACTATCTGAAAACTTATCAATTCGTACCGCGTGCTCAGTGTCATCTCCTTTTTTAAAATCTTCACTGCTTACGATATATTTTTCAATTTGATTTCTAATATTTTTTAACTGATCTATAGTAGAATTATACTGTAAAGTTATTATCCAACTTATTCTCCAGTTTGTAGTTTCGCTAATGTTTACAACTGCGTTTTCTGCAAATGAGGCATTAGGAATAGTAGCGATTGATTTGTCAAATTTTCTTATAACGGTTGATCTAAAGCCAATTCTTTCAACAATTCCCTCGATAATACCCTCTACATATATCCAATCA
Organism: uncultured Pelagibacteraceae bacterium; assembly: GCA_902605645.1. GTDB lineage: Bacteria > Pseudomonadota > Alphaproteobacteria > Pelagibacterales > Pelagibacteraceae > Pelagilacustribacter. The sequence goes on from CACLDE010000003.1 coordinate 27,598, forward strand.
CCAATTTTAAATCTTTTTTCTACTAAAACCAAAACTCCTGAAATTAAGTTTTTAAATAAGTCTTGAGCACCTAAAGCAACTGCAACACCAAATAAACCTAATCCAGCTATAATAGGAGCAATCTTAATTCCCCATATGTCTAGTGTAGCTGCGAAACCAAAAAATATAATTAAAATTTTGTTTGCTTTCACAACCCAATTTAGTAAATCTTTAGATAGTAGTTCTTCTACTCTTCTTATCAGATAGGTAAGTGGTTCAACAATTTGATGTATTAACCAGAATATTAAAATGGTTATTAAGGAACGGTTTATGTTGTCAACAAAAGCAAGCATTTTACCATCGAATTCCATGTAAGAACTGGCTACAAAAATTCCTAAAACAATTGGAAGAAATTTTACAGGTCCAGTGGAAGCTTTTACCAAGGCATCATCAAATTTGTTTGATGTTTTAGCTACGTAGTTTTGTAATCTTTTTAAAATAAAGTTTGAAATCAAGCCTCTTAATAAAAGAAATAATAGAAAGATTACAATACCTATGCCTATTTGAGTAAAATTAATTCCAACTATCCCTTGTTGCCAGATTTCAACGAATAAATTTTTAAAATTTTCAAATACGTTCATTTAATTTTTTCTATCTCAATTATCTCATTACCTGGGTTGAAAATCTTATTCTTCCACCCAGCCTTATTAAAAAAATCTGCAATTTTTTTACTTATACACATAACTACTGATTGTGTCATCATTGGAGCTAAAGAATAATTAGATACTATGCTGTTAAAACTCTCTGCGCTTCTTAAAGAGTAAACAAATATAACGTTTGGCGGATATTTTTTAATTAATTCAATATTTGACTTATTTATTGAGGTTATTTTTTCTGAAAAATAATTTATAAATTTTTTCACTTTAAATCCCTCAGTGTGAAGCTCTTTATCTAATTCTATAGTTATTTGGTCCCCACAAATGTAAGCTAATCTATCATTTTTTTTAACCTCTTTGGAGTTGATAATTAAATTCTTAAGAGCATTTACATTTCCACTTGCAGATATTGTTTTTGTAAAACCATTAATTCTTGCAATTTTTTCGGTAACTGAACCTACACAAAAACACTTTATATTTTTTTTTTCTCCTTTTACAGTTAAGTTTCTAACAGCATTTGAACTTGTAAAAACTAAAGCATTATAATTTTTTATTTCGATTGGGTTTAAATAGGCATTACTAATTTTTAAAGTTGGTATGTGCATAATCTTATGTCCTAAATTAAAAAGATCTTGCATTAAATTTTCAGTATCGTTTAAAGGTCTTGTTAAAATTATGTTCATCTTTTCTTCTTATAATTGCCTTTGGATTGAATTAATAAGTCTTTACCAGCGGAAATTCCAAGTTCTACCGGAAGTTTTTTATCCCCCTCTTTTTTTACAGAAAAAGATTTGAGACCATCATCAGAAAAAAGTTGGGATATAATGATAATATTGTTTTTGTCTATTTTCGCATAAGCTCCTACAGCTGTATGACAATCTCCTCCGATAGTTTTTAATAGACTTCTTTCCGCTAGTGAACAAATTTTAGTATTTTCATCATTAATTTTTTCTAAAATATCCAAATTTTCAAAATCATCTTTTCTACATTGCACAGCGATTACTCCTTGACCTGCAGATGGGATAATTTTTTCCTCTGAAAATATTTTTGTGATTTCATTTTCAAGCCTTAATGTTTGAATACCTGCTAAAGCTAAAATTACCCCATCATATTCACCTTTTTTTACCTTAGATATTCTACTATCGATATTTCCTCTTACATTCTTACAATTTATATTTTTAAAAAAAGATTTAAATTGAAGCTCTCTTCTTTTCGAACCCGATCCTATTGTAAGCGTATCATTATTTAAAGATTTATCCTTTTTAAGAACAATAACGTCTCTTGGATCATTTCTTTTTAGATAAGCGCCAATGACTAAATTATTTTCCTCAAATGAGTCCATATCTTTTAAAGAATGAACAGCAATATCTATTTTTTTTTGTGATAATTGATTTTCAATTTCTTTACAAAAAATGTTTTTTCCGCCAATGTCTGAGACCTTTTTGTCTTGAAAATTATCTCCAGATGTTTTGATAATTTGAATTTCTATTTCCTTTTTTTGATCAGATGCTGAAAAGAATAACTTTTTTACTATTTCAGCGTAAGAAAGTGAAAGTTTACTGCCTCTTGCACCAATTATAATTTTTTTATTCATTTAAGTATTTTAAAGTTTATTTTATAATATCTAATCTAATGGAAAAAAAACTAATTTTTTTAGGTATTGAAACTAGCTGTGACGAAACAGCGGCCTCAATAGTTCAGGAAAATTCAGATGGTAGTGCAAATGTCTTGTCTTCCGTTGTGTCTAGTCAAGTAAAAGAACATGAAAAATTTGGAGGAGTAGTTCCTGAGTTAGCAGCTAGATCTCATGTTGAAAATATAGACTTTATAATATCAAAAGCTCTAAGAGATGCTAAAACTAATTTTGAAAAAATAGATGGAGTTGCAGCTACTGCAGGGCCCGGTCTAGTAGTTTGTTTAACAGTCGGTTTAAACTTTGGTAAAGCTATTGCGGGTTTCGCTAAAAAACCTTTTGTAGCAGTTAATCACTTAGAAGGGCATGCTTTAAGTCCAGCTTTAAATAATAAAATTGAATTTCCCTATTTGCTTTTGTTAATTTCTGGTGGTCACTCTCAGTACTTAATTGTTAAAGATGTTAATAATTATAAACAAATAGGCACAACAATAGACGATGCTTTAGGTGAAGCATTTGATAAAACATCGAAAATGTTAAATCTTGGATACCCTGGCGGTCCTGCTGTTGAAAAATTTGCAAAACAAGGGGATAAGAATTTTTATAAATTACCAGAGCCTATAATTAATAAAGCAGGATGTAATTTGTCTTTTGCTGGGTTAAAAACAGCAGTTTTAATTCAATCAAAGAAAATAAAGAATGATAAGAAACTTAAATTTAATTTAGCAGCCTCATTTCAAGAAACCATAATCAAGATTTTAAATAAAAAAACCAAAGTTGCGTTTAATGAATTTAAAAGATATTCAAAAAAAGAGAACAATGTTTTTGTTGTAGCAGGAGGAGTCGCTGCCAACCAGAGTATTCGTAAAAGTTTAAAAAATATAGCTGAAGAAAATAATTTTAAACCAATCTTTTCTAAAATTGAATTTTGTGGAGATAACGCTGCAATGATTGCTTGGGCAGGAATACAAAGATATAAAAAAAAGTTGTTAGATGATTTAAGTGTAGAACCAAAGTCAAGATGGCCTCTAGATAAATCTGCTCCTTATATGAAAGGACCTGGTTTAAAACTTTGAAAAATTACTGGTTAATGAAATCAGAACCTTATGTTTGGTCTATCGATCAACAAAAAAAAGCTGGAGCTAAAGGAGCAACATGGGACGGTGTAAGAAATTATCAGGCCGCAAACAACTTAAAAAAAATGAAAATTGGAGATAAATGTTTTTTTTATCATTCAAATGAGGGGAAAGAAATTGTTGGCATAGTATCTGTCATTAAAAGTGCTTTCATTGATAAAACAGATACAAAAAATAGATTTGTTGCTGTTCAAGTTAGGTTTGAAAAAAAGTTAAAAATACCTGTTACACTTGAAAACATAAAAAAAACAAAGCAAATTTCCCATTTACCGTTGATAAAACAGAGCAGATTGTCAGTAATGCCAATTGATTTTAAAAGCTGGAAAATAATTTGTAAGATGGGTAAAATCTGAGAAAAAAAATAAAAAAGGTTTGTCGTGGCCAAAAGATCAAGAAATAAGAAGAAACGAAAAAAAATTCGAACTAAAAAAAAATCTAGAAAGATAAAAAGATCTAGAAGAAATGTAAAAAAAAATAGATCTTCCAAAGCTAGAGGCAGTAGTTCAAAAAAAAATATTATTACAAAAGATGAAGATGGAAATTCAGTAATAAAGGTTTCTGACTCATGGTCTAATCAAGCTTTAATAAATAGCTCCAAATACAAAAAGAAATATAATTTATCTGTCAAAGAAAATGATAAATTTTGGAAAAAAGAGGGAAAAAGAATTACTTGGATAAAACAATATACTAAAATTAAAGATGTAAAATATAGTAAAGATGACGTGAAGATAAAATGGTTTTACGATGGTACCTTAAATGTTTCAGCAAATTGTATTGATAGACATTTAAAAAAGAACGGAAAAAAAACTGCAATAATTTGGGTGGGAGATGATCCTTCAGATACCAAAAAAATAACTTACAAAGAATTACATAAAAATGTCAGTAAAGCTGCTAATGCTCTTAAAAGTATAGGCATACAAAAAGGTGACAGAGTAACTATTTATTTAACAATGATACCGGAGCTAGCATATACAATGCTTGCTTGCGCAAGAATAGGTGCGGTTCATTCTATAATTTTTGGTGGTTTCTCACCAGACTCCATAGCAACAAGAATTAATGACTGCGAGTCAGACTACTTAATAACTGCAGATGAGGGTGTACGTGGAGGAAAAATAATACCTCTAAAAAAAATAGCAGATGAAGCTTTATCTCAATGTCCTAATGTAAAAAAATGTGTAGTAGTAAAAAGAACTGGAAATCAAGTAAGTTGGGATGACGATAGGGACGTTTCTTATGAAGAATTAATTTCAAAAGTTTCTGCCAAATGTGATCCAGAAGAAATGAGTGCTGAAGATCCTTTGTTTATTCTCTATACATCTGGATCAACAGGCAAACCCAAAGGGGTTTTACATACATCTGGTGGTTATTTGGTATACGCATCTATGACACATCAATACATTTTTGATTATAAGCCAAAAGATATTTATTGGTGCACTGCTGATATTGGCTGGGTGACTGGGCACAGTTATATAATCTACGGACCATTATCTAATGGCGCCACTACAATTATGTTTGAAGGAGTTCCAAATTACCCGGATAGTTCAAGATGGTGGCAGATTGTAGATAAATATAAAGTAAATATTTTTTATACTGCTCCAACAGCCATCAGAGCCTTAATGAGAGAAGGAGATGGGCCTGTAAAAAAAACTAGTAGAAAATCACTAAAATTGCTTGGTACTGTTGGAGAACCTATCAATCCTGAGGCTTGGATGTGGTATTATAAAACTGTAGGTGATGAACGCTGTCCGATCGTTGATACTTGGTGGCAAACTGAAACTGGAGGAATTTTAATTGCTCCTCAGCCTGGTGCAATAGATTTAAAACCAGGGTCTGCTACAAAACCATTTTATGGAATTAAGCCTGTGATAGTAGATGAAGCTGGTAAAATTCTTAAGGGTGCATGTAAAGGAAGATTGTGTATGTCTGCTTCTTGGCCAGGTCAAATGCGAACAGTTTATGGTGATCATAAAAGATTTATAGATACATATTTTTCTCAATTTGATGGAAAATATTTTACAGGAGATGGCTGCAGAAGAGACAAAGATGGTTATTATTGGATAACCGGAAGAGTTGATGATGTTATAATTGTTTCAGGTCACAATTTGGGAACTGCAGAAATAGAAAGTGCTTTCGTAGCTCATCCTAAAGTAGCAGAAGCTGCGGTAGTTGGATACCCTCACGATATAAAAGGAAACGGGTTGTATTGTTACGTAACTTTAAACGCTGGTGAGCAACCAGATGGTGATTTAGAAAGAGAACTTAAACTTTGGGTGAGAAAACAAATTGGTCCTATAGCGACTCCTGATCTTATACAATTTGCACCTGGTTTACCTAAGACGAGATCGGGTAAAATAATGAGAAGAATTTTAAGAAAAATAGCAGCCAATGAACATAGCGAGTTGGGTGATACTACAACATTGGCAGACCCATCAGTTGTTGAGTCTTTAGTAGAAAACCGACAGAACAAAGATTAATTATTTTAAGTTTACTGGAATTTTTTCAAAATCAGCAACAACTAACATCCACTTATTTTTAATTGAATTAATTACAATTTCTTTATCTAGCTCTTTTAATTCATCCGCTATCGGCGCCCAGTGAAATAAAGCGTCACAACTATTAGAAAATGGTTTATCGCTACAATATTCCTTAATGTCAAAATTATTTAATTTTTCTTTAAATTTTGATTTGTATTTTTCACACATTTCATTTGGCAAACCATTTATAATTTCATTTTCTAAGATAGATTGGTAAATTTTATTTGGATCTAAAATATCGATGTTATATTTTTTATTCAAATATGAGACAGTAAAAAAAGTTAAATCTGTTACAGCCTCAGAAAAAATATTCCATTTAGCTTTATTTACTGACTCAACAAATACATCATCTGTGAACATCATATTTTGTTTTAATCCCATTCTAGTTTTTAAATATCCATACAAAGTTGATTGCGTTACAAAAGCTGATTTTTCTTTTATAAAATTAATCAAATCATTCTCTGTATTAATCTTTAGAAATTTTTTACTTATTTTTTCGTAAGGAAATAGATAGTCTTTTACTGCTGATAAAACCTCAGATATAGCTTTTAAATTCAATTTCAAGTTGTATACTATTTTGTCCTATTTTTTTCCCTTATTTTACGTGGATTATAGCACTTCATTTTAGGTTTTTTAACTTTTAATTAGCGGCTAGATGGGTAAGATCCACTTCAATTAAGTTACGTTAACGTAAATTAAAGTAAAAATAGGGGGAAATATGTCAAATAAAGAAAAACATTGGCAGAAAACCAAGGGTCACATGATAATGACTATGTGTCTTTGGGCATTCTTCTCAATGGTAATTTTCCTTTTCGGATATGAAATCAACGGAGTGAGCTTTTTGGGTTATCCTTTAGCTTACTACATGACAGCACAAGGATCACTTCTTGCGTTCGTTATCATCATTTTCTGGTTTGCAAACAAGCAAGAAAAAATTGATGAAGAGTTTGGTTTCGGAGAGAAGGAGGATTAATGTTTAAAGGTGGATTTATACAAAACCTTCCTAAGATTTATGGTTTGTATACCGGAGGCTTTTTAGTTTTCATCTTGATGATGGCTATTGCAGAACAAGCCGGTGTAACAGCAAAGACGATTGGAATTTTGTTTGTTGCATTTACTGTAGCGATATATGCCTTAATTGGTTATTTATCTAGAACGGTACAGGTAGACGCGTACTATCTTGCAGGAAGACAAGTCCCAACAGTGTTTAATGGAATGGCGACAGCTGCTGACTGGATGTCAGGTGCTTCGTTTGTAGCATTAGCAGGTGGTGTTTATTTTGGTGGCTATAGTTATATGGCTTTCTTAGTGGGTTGGACAGGTGGTTATGTGCTTGTATCAACTTTATTAGCACCATACTTGAGAAAATTTGGATGTTACACAGTGCCAGATTTTATTGGAACAAGATACGGTGGAAACGGAGTACGTTTCTGTGCAGTATTAGTTCTCGTATTAGCTTCTTTCACTTATGTGACAGCTCAGATAAATGCTACAGGAACTATTGCTGCTAGAGCATTAGGTATTCCGTTTGAAGCAGGTGTATGGGTAGGTTTAGTTAGTATCTTGCTTTGTTCAATGTTAGGTGGAATGAGAGCCGTAACATGGACACAAGTAGCACAATACATAGTACTAATTGTTGCTTACTTAATTCCAGTTTTCTGGATTAGTAACAAAATTGGTGCAGGTGTATTCCCACACTTAATGTTAGGTGATGAGGTAGCAAGAATAACTGAGCTTGAAGGTCAATTCGGTTTAGTCAAAAACAGTGCCGCTGATGTAAAAGCAGCAGGTGTTCCTGGTGGATTAAAATCTATTGCAGTAGCACACGCTGGTGTAGGTGCAGGTGGAATGGCAGTATGGAAATATATATCGCTAGCTATCTGTATGATGGTAGGAACTGCGTCGTTACCTCATATCTTAATGAGATACTTCACAACTCCTTCTGTAAAATCAGCTAGAAAATCAGTAGCTTGGTCGCTATTCTTTATTTTCTTGCTTTACTCTTCAGCTCCGATGCTTGCAACTTTGTCTAAAATTTCACTAATAGATCCAAATTTACCGACAGGTATAATTGGAAAATCTATTGCTGATGTACAAAGTATAGAGTGGGTCAAACAATGGTCTTCTCAGAAGCAAGTGTTTATTGCTGACTTTAACGGTGATGGCATACTACAGTTAAACGAATGGTTCATGAGAACGGGTGTAGTAGTCCTTGCAACTCCTGAAGTTGCTGGATTACCATACGTAATCTCTGGATTAGTTGCTGCTGGAGGTATGGCTGCAGCGATGTCAACTGCGGATGGATTAGTTCTTGCGATTTCAAATGCGTTATCGCACGATGTTTACTACAACATGATCGATCCTAAAGCGGATGTTAGAAAAAGATTAATAGTTGCGCGAGTACTATTAATAGTTGTTGGTGCGGCGGGTGCATATATTGCATCAATGCGTATCACTAGTATCCTTGGAGCAGTTGCATGGGCGTTTGACTTTGCGATGTCAGGTCTATTCTTCCCACTTGTACTTGGAGTATGGTGGAAGAGAGCTACTAGAGAAGGTGCAATAGCAGGAATGCTATCTGGACTAGCAGCTGGAACAGCTTATCTAATCTATGTGTATCCTAAGTTTATGGGTAACCCAGCTTGGTTAGGTATTGACCATTTAAGATTTGGTCTAATCGGTGCTCCAGTATGTTTAGTAGTAATGGTTGTTGTAAGTTTAATGACCAAAGCTCCTGATGCTGCAACACAAAGAATGGTTGATGAAGTTAGGGTTCCTAGCGGAAAATCTATTCTTGGTAGAGCGCACTAAGTTATACTTTTAAATTATTTAAAGGGGCGATTTATTCGCCCCTTTTTTTTTGTCTCAATAATGATATTGTAAGTAATGCCTATTTGGGTCTTTATATTAGATTACATTTTGGGAATTGTTATGTACACGCTGATCGGAAGAGCTGCGATGAACATTTTTCAGAGAGAAGACTCTAATTTTTTCTTTATGCGAATGTTCGTAAAATTCACAAACCCAGTTCTTAAAGTTTTCGATAAAATAACCCCAGAATTTTTAGCTAGACCAATAGTTCCATTATATGTGGCATTTTATTTCTATCTTATTAGATTTTATTTAATGCCATGGTTGCTAGGTTATGGTTCTATGGGGATGTTATCTTTTCCAATAGATCATGAATTTTCAAGAGAACTCTACAGATTATTTAGTCCAGATAAATAATATTTTTGACAAGATTGCTATATAAAATATAAATAAAACATATGCCTTCTAATATAAAGATTTCTCCTTCAATTTTATCAGCTGATTTTAGTAAATTAGGTGAAGAAATAGTTTCACTCGATAAAGCGGGAGCTGATTATATCCACGTAGATGTTATGGATGGACACTTTGTTCCTAATATCACTATTGGGCCAGAAATTATAAAAAAATTAAGACCTGTAACACAGAAAACTTTTGATGTTCATTTGATGATAGAACCGGTAGATAAATATATTAAGGACTTTGCAGATGCAGGAGCAGATATCATTACATTTCATCCAGAAGCAACACCTAGTACAGAAGAAACAATTAAATTAATAAAAAAATTTAACAAAAAGGTTGGAATATCTCTAAAACCAAAATCAGATATTGGTCTAATTGAGAAATATATTGAAAAGATTGATTTAATATTAATTATGAGTGTGGAGCCAGGATTTGCTGGTCAAAAATTTATGCCAGATGTTTTGCCAAAGTTAAAAAAACTCAAACATATTATTACTGATAAAAATTTGAAAATAGATCTTGAAATTGACGGCGGTATAAATTTTGATAATAGCAAAACAGCAATAGATGCAGGGGCAAATGTTTTGGTTTCAGGATCTACTATCTTTAAACAAAATAACGGAGATTTAAAAAAAAACATTACCTTATTAAGATCGAGTTAAACGATGATCATTCTAAAAACTGCTTACTTTTATATTTTGGCAGTTAAAATAAATTTAATTAAAATTTTTAAAAAGATTTATTTTAAAACAGGGTTTTATAAAAAATCTTTAATAACGAAAATTCCAGGGCAGTTCTTTTTTTTTCCTAACCCATTTTTAATGTCGTCTTTTTCAAATTATAAAAAATTTGCATTTCAAATTAATAATCTTGATCCTAATAAATTTTGGGAACAAAATTATTCAATTAAAGAAAAAAAAGAACTTCATAATTTTCTGTGGCTAAGTTCAATTGATCGTAAAGATAATTCTTCTACTCTTAGAAAAATTATTTCTTTGTGGAATCAAAAAAATCTCAAATATAGTCCACTTGTCTGGGAAACAAGTATAATTAGCAAAAGAATAATGAGTTGGATTTTAAATGCAGATCTTATTCTCAAAAATTCTAATTTTGAGTTTAAAAAAAATTTTATTGAGTCTATAATAATTCAAACAAATCATTTAAAAAAAAATTTCAAATATGAGATAGATCATCAAAAAATAATTGAGTTAATCAACGCTTTAATTTTGTCTGGTTTAGTTTTTAAAGAATATAAAGAAAATTATGAATATGGTTTAAAAGAGTTAGAAAAATTCATTAAAATATTATTTGATGACAAAGGTTTTCCATTAACTAGAAGTCCCAATGATCTTCTAAATTATACAAAATATTTTTTATTAATAAAAGAAATTATAAAAGATGCTCAGAAATATGTGCCAGATACTTTAGAAAGTATACTTGAAAAAAATTTAGAATGTTTGAAGCAAATAACTACTCCAGCTAATTCACTACCATTATTTAATGGTTCAATTGAGGAAGATTTAAGTAATTTTTATGATTATATAAATCACTTTAATATAAAGATAAAAAAACCAAAAGTTAACACAGGAAATATCCATGTTCTTAAAAATAAAAAAGACGTTATTTTTTTCGAGGCAGGAGGTCCTCCAAAAAAAAGTTACTCCTCTTGTTATCAATCGGGTCCTTTATCTTTTGAATATTTTTTTGATGGACAAAAAATAATTACTAATAGTGGATTTGGAGTTAATATTTCCAATAAAGCAAGACTCTTGAGTAGACTTACATCCTCTCAATCAACTTTATGTTTGAATGACACTTCTATAGTTGGATTTGAGAAAAGTAATATAATGAACAAAGCTTATGGGTTTTTAATAAAAAGAAATTTTAAGATTTTAAATTTGGAAAATAAAAATGACACCAATGAAATTCAAATTAAAGCTGGTCATGATGCATATGTAAAAAATTTTGACTGCATACACAACAGATCAATAAGTATAGATAAAATTCATAATAAGATTGTTGGTGAAGACAGGCTTGTAAGAAAAATGATAAACCCAAAAATTAAGTATGATATACGCTTTCATTTATACCCTGGCCTTTCAGCTGTTCAGACATTAGGTGGAAATACTTTGCTTATTCAAATTAATAAAAATAAAGCTTTGTTGTTTTCTACTAAAGAAAAAAACTTAAAAATTGAAAAAAGTATTTTTTTTGGAGGACAGAAAGTGTTAGACAACTATTGTATATTAATTTCTGGTATCATGGAAAATAACGTAAAAACAATAAGTTGGGAAATAATAAAAAAAATGTAAAATGGGTAAAATTAAAAACGCTTTAATATCAGTTTCAGATAAAGAGAACCTTAAAATTGTTTTACAAACTTTAAGCAAAAATAAGATAAATATAATAAGTTCAGGTGGAACGTTTAAATTAATCAAAAAAATAGGTTTTAGTTGCGAAGAAGTTTCTGAATATACAGGATTTGAAGAAATGTTAGATGGAAGGGTTAAAACTTTACATCCTAAAATTCACTCTGGAATACTTTTTGAAAGAGATAAAAAAACACACAAGAAACAGATGAAAAAAAAACAATTTGAACCTATAGATTTGGTAATAGTAAATTTTTACCCATTTAAGGAAACTGTTAAGAAAACATCTAACAAAAATAGGATTATTGAAAATATTGATATAGGTGGTCCAAGTATGGTTAGAGCAGCAGCAAAGAATTTTAAAGACGTAACAATTATCACTGATAAAGAAGATTATTATGAATTAATTGATGAATTAGAAAAATTTAAAGGTAAGACATCCTTGAATTTTAGAAATAAAATGGCAAGCAAAGCTTTTGGTTTAACTGCTTATTATGACTCAGTTGTGTCAGAATGGTTCAACAGAGATATTGGCTTAAAATTTCCTGACAGTAAAATTTTTTTTGGAAAGAAGATTGATCAATTAAGATATGGTGAAAATCCACATCAGAAGAGCTCAATATATATAAATAGTCTGAAGAATAATGATATTAATTTACAACAACTTAGTGGTAAGGACTTAAGTTATAATAATTATAATGATATATTTGCAGGACTAGATATACTGTTTTCAAATTTAAATTCTCCGTCAACGGTAATTATTAAACACGCTAATCCTTGTGGCGTGTCATCAAATAAGTCTCCACTTAGATCTTTTTTAAATGCCAAAGCCAGCGACCCTATTAGTGCATTTGGAGGAATAGTGGCTTGTAATTATAAAATAAGTGACAAAATCGCTAAAGAAATAAGTAAAACATTTTTTGAAGTTGTTTTAGCAAAAGGATTTGAAAAAAATGCTTTAAAAATTTTTAAAAAGAAAAAAAATATGAGGATAATAGATGTTTCAAAATTTAATTATGAGTCTAATACTACTGTTAAATTTTTCGATAGTTGTTTTCTTTTGCAAGAAAAAGATGATTTAGTTTTTCATAAAAAAAAGTTGAGGTGTGTAACAAAAATTAAACCGTCTAATAAAGAGTTTAAAGATATAGAGTTTGCTTTTAGAGTATGTAAATATGTTAAGTCTAACGCAATAGTAATTGTTAAGGATAATTCAACTGTTGGTATTGGAGCTGGACAACAAAACAGATTGGATAGTTGTAAAATAGCCACTCAGAAGGCAAAAAAATTTCAACCATCACAACTTGTTAATTCTGTGGCTGCCTCAGATGCTTTTTTTCCATTCGCAGATGGAATAAAAACTTTAATCGATGCTGGTATTAAGACGATTGTTCAACCGGGGGGGTCAATAAGAGATAAAGAGGTTATCGAAGCTGCAAATAAAGCTAAAATCAAAATGATCTTTACAGGAACGAGACATTTCAATCATTAGTTAGATTTTATCAATTTTGGCTGCTAATACGAAATCACTCTCAGCTAAACCTTTAATTGCATGTGTTGAAATTATAATTTTAGCGTAACCCCAACCAAATGAAATGTCGGGGTGGTGACCTTCAGTTTCTGCAATTTTACCTACATTAATTACAAATTTTTCACTATCTACATAATTGCTAAATTTAAAATTTTTTTGAATATAATAATTTTTTTCCTTATCTTCTAATACATCCCATCCATCTATTTTTTTTAAATATTTATGAATTTCCTTGATATCAAAAGCAGGAATGCCTCCTTCGCAAGGAACACATTTTTTATCGGCTAAATCATCCATTATATAACTTTTGATATCAAAGAAGAAGGCAAATAAAAAAGGAAATTTAGTCGCTATAAATTGGAGCGGGCAAAGGGACTTGAACCCTCGACCTTCTCGTTGGCAACGAGACGCTCTACCACTGAGCTATGCCCGCAAAAGTATTATCAGTATAGTTAAATTATTCGTTTACGTAAACAGGTAGTCACCCTAATTTTACAGTTTTATTAGCATATTTTAACAAATTGACAGTTCTAATTTTTTAAACATATAATTAGTAATGGATAAAAAATATCCCAAAAAAATACCTGTGTTCCCTTTAAGTGGAGTCATATATTTTCCGAAAACAAATTTGCCGTTAAACATTTTTGAAGATAGATATTTAGACTTAGTGAATGATAGTTTTAGAAGCAACAAGTTGATGGGCATGGTTCAATCCAAAAAAGAGAATAATTTGGTTTATAAAGTTGGTTGTCTTGGAAGAATCAGTGACTATCAAGAGACATCCGACGGCAGGGTTTTAATAAATTTAACTGGTATAATAAGATTTGAGATAACAAAAGAAATTAGTAATCAAAAAAGATATAGAGAGTTTGAGGTTAATTATGAAAAATTTCATAAAGATGTTCTCAGCCCAGAGAATATAGCACGTGTTTATGATAAACAAAACTTTATGGAAAAGATTAAAAGATTTTTTGAAAAAAACGGTTTAATGATTAATTGGAAAGAATTTGAAAAATTAGATGAAACTCAAAAAATAAATACTCTTTCAATGATTGCGCCGATTTCAAATGAGGAAAAGCAAAAACTTCTTGAAACTATAAGTTTAAGCGATAAGACAGATACTTTGTTAAATATTATAAAATTTTATTCATACGAAAACTCATATGACAAGGAAACAATTCAATAAGTTATATATAAATTTTATCAGCTAAACCGTAACAAAGTATCGCGCTCATAATTACAAGAATTAAAGGAGCGTATATTCCATCATCTTTGGTTTTTTTAGTTAGGCCCGTCTTGTCGATTCTTAAAGAGTAGTAATTTGTGACTAATATTGAAGTATTGATTATGAAAACTAAATTAAAAAAAGCCCAAGTGTCATTTAAACCCCCAGGTCTAATAAAAGCGACATAAATTGCCATTAAAACAATTCCAACCATAAACGAGCCGGCAAATCTAGTTATTATAGTTGCTGTTTTATCAACGCCTCTGCCTTTGAGAAATTTTTTGGTATCAAAAACTAACTGATAAGCATAACTGCCTACTATTAAAAAGTGAGCAAGATATATTGCTAAATAAAATAGATTATTAAATTTTTCTACCATATAAATATTTTATAAGAAAAAAAATAAGATTACAAACTAAGTTTAGTTTGATTTGTTCATAGAATTAAAGAAGTCTGAATTATTTTTAGTGTCCTTAATTTTAGAAATTAAAAATTCAATACCATCCATGGTGCCCATAGGACTAATAATTCTTCTTAAAACGTTCATTTTTGACAGATCGTCTTTTGCAAACAAAAGTTCTTCTCTTCTTGTTCCAGATCTAGTCACGTCTAATGCCGGATATATTCTTTTATCTGCGACTTTTCTATCCAATATTAGTTCCGAGTTTCCTGTTCCTTTAAATTCTTCAAATATTACTTCGTCCATTCTGCTTCCTGTGTCTACTAAAGCGGTTGAGATAATTGTAAGTGAGCCACCCTGTTCTACGTTTCTCGCAGCTCCAAAAAATCTTTTAGGTCTCTGTAGAGCATTAGCATCTACTCCTCCAGTTAAAACTTTTCCTGAACTTGGCACAACTGCATTGTATGCTCTTCCTAGCCTTGTGATTGAGTCAAGTAAAATTACCACATCCTTCTTATGCTCTACTAGTCTTTTGGCCTTTTCAATAACCATTTCAGCGACTGCTACATGCCTCGATGCCGGTTCATCAAATGTGGAGGATACTACCTCACCTTTTACAGATCTTTGCATGTCAGTAACCTCTTCAGGTCTTTCATCTATTAATAAAACCATTAAGTAAATTTCTGGATGATTGGCGGTGATAGACTGAGCGATATTTTGAAGTATTATAGTTTTTCCTGCTCTTGGTGGAGAAACTATTAGAGATCTCTGTCCTTTGCCAATTGGACTTACTAAATCTATAAGTCTGGCTGTATTGTCTGGTTTCTTTTCTATTTTTGTGGTCTCAACTTCTAATTTAATTCTTTTATTGGGGTATAAAGGTGTAAGGTTATCAAAAGCTATTTTATTTCTGCCTTTCTCGGGTTCATCAAAATTAATCTTATTTACTTTGAGCAAGGCAAAATATCTCTCTGCATCTTTTGGTGCTCTTACTTCTCCCTCAACTGTATCACCCGTTCTTAGTCCAAATCTTCTAATCTGGCTTGGACTTACATAAATATCGTCTGGACCCGGTAAGTAATTCGACTCTATTGCTCTCAAAAAACCAAAGCCGTCTTGTAATACTTCAAGAACTCCTGAAGCACTTATTTGTTCGTTTTTTTCAGCTAGTTTTTTTAATATAGCAAAAAGGATTTCTTGTTTCCTTAAAGTGCTTGGGTTTTCTATACCAAGTTTTTCTGCTTGTGATATTAAATCAGCTGGGTTTTGTTTTTTGAGTTCTTGTAAGTTCATTTAATTGGTTTAATTTGAGGTAAGTTGGTCAAATATAAGTCTTTTTAACAAAATTTCAAGTATTATAATGGTTTAAAAATTACAACAAAAATGATGATTATAAGCAATAATGTGGGTACTTCGTTAATAATTCTGAAAAACTTTGAGCTTTTATTATTATTGTCAATTTGGAAGTCTTTCAAAATGGCGAGTAAGTAAAAATGATAACCAGTTAAGATTATAACTAATCCAATTTTAATTTTCATCCATAACAAATTAAGACTAAGAATGCCTTGGGAATGAATAAGTAGCAATCCAAAAACCCAAGATAAAATCATTGCTGGATTCATTATGTAAAAATATAATCTTTTTTCCATTAGCTTAAAAGTTTCTGATTGTCCTCTATTTTCTTTTGTTTCTGCGTGGTAAACAAATATTCTAGGCAAATAAAGCAAGCCAGCCATCCAAGATATTACCGATATTAAATGAAGTGCTTTAAAAGTTAAATAAGCATTCATTTATAAGGCTCCTTTTATTAGTTTTTCAAGTAAATCTAAGTGATTGTCGCTGTCGTTCAGACAGGGCACAACGTCAAAGTTTTTTCCTCCAGATTTTAAAAAGCTTTCTTTGCCTTGGATAGATATCTCCTCAAGAGTTTCAACGCAGTCAGATGAAAAGCCTGGACAAATTACTAAAATATTTTTTTTTCCCTTTTTTGGTAGATCTTCGAGAGTTTTATCTGTGTAAGGTTTAAGCCACGCTTCTGGTCCAAACCTGGATTGAAAAGTCGTTTTTATTTCAATGCTTTTAAATTCTTCTGCTAACAATCTAGATGTTTTGTGACAATAACAATGATACGGGTCCCCTTTGTCAAAATATTTTTGAGGAATTCCGTGATACGACGCTATAACTAAGTCTGGCTTCCAACTTATTTCGGCTATTTTTGAACTAAGGCTTTTCGAAAGTGCTTTAATATAAAGGGGGTCCGACTCATAGTGAGGTATTATCTTTAGGCTTGGCTGCCATCTCATGCCCATTAAAACTCTATATATCTCATCACAGACTGTGGCAGTTGTTGCTGCTGCATATTGAGGATAAAGTGGTAGAACAACAAGGTTTTCACATCCAGCCTCATGTAATTTATAAATTTTACTTTTAATGCTTGGATTTCCATAGCGCATGGCGTAATCAATAATCAAATCTTTGCTTTTAATTCTATCTAATAGTTTTTTAGTTTGCATGATTGTGTAATATCTTAGTGGTGACATGTCCTCTTTCTTCATCCATATTTCTTTATAAGCTTTTGCTGTTTTTGCCGGCCTTATGTTTAAAATAATTAAATTAAGGATTATTTGCCAAAGAAAAGGGTTTACTTCGATAACTCTTTTATCAGATAAAAATTCCTTTAAATACTTCCTTATATCAAACCATCTTGTAGAATCTGGTGTTCCCAGATTAATTAATAGAGCTCCTGTTTTGCCAAAATTTATTTTCGGGTGGTCTTTGTTCATCTTGTAATTGAGTTCACTTTATCTACAATTTTTTTTATAATATTAGGGTTTGTTTCTGGGAGAATACCATGGCCAAGATTGAATATGTAGGGGTTATTCTTAAATATTTCCAAATATCTTTCTGACTCCTTTAATGCCTTTCTCTCACCCTTTAAAAGAACCTCTGGGTCCATTCCTCCTTGTATACACACATCATTAAGGTTAGCTTTCGCCCATATCGGATCAACTTTTTGATCAATGTTGATTGCATCTGGCTTTACTTCCTTTAAAAATTTCTTGTAATTATTTTTAAGCCCCTTTGGAAAACAAATTGATGGTATTTCATTTTCTCTGCAGAAGTTGACTAAGCTTTTATTTGGTGTGAAACAGTATTCTTCTAGATCTTCCTCTTTAATAAGTCCGGCCCATGAGTCAAAAATTTGTATTATTTCTGCTCCCGCTTCTTTTTGTTGTATTATATGAAGTTTAAGAAATGTGTCTAGTTTTTTTAGGACTGATTTAATTTCTTCCTTATTTTTTATTGTTATTTTTTTTGTTTGGTCAGGTTGTTCTTTAAGATTATACAGGTAGATTATAAGAGTCCAAGGAGCGCCAATAAATGCTATTAGTGACTTATTTTTTTCTAATATATTTCTGGTTTTTTTTATACTTTCATAAACAGGTTTTAGTGTTGTTAAAAATTCTTTCTCTTTTGTCTCTAAAAAGATGTCTAAATTAAAACTAGAATTGCGAGGGCCTCCTTTATCTCTAAATTCTATTTTTTGTTTTAAAGCATTTGGTATAACTAAAATATCTGAGAAAATTATCGCTGCGTCCAAGTTAAACCTTTTAATAGGTTGTAAGGTAATTTCAGTAGCTAAATTGCTATCATAACATAATTTAAGAAAATCTGGATTTTTCAGTCTTAGTTTTCTAAATTCTGGGAGGTATCTTCCTGCTTGTCTCATAAACCATATTGGCACACAAGAGAAATCTTTTTTAATTAAACAATTCAACAGTTTACTCATAACATTAATAATATATTAATAAGAGTAGTTATTGTAATAGGTCATGTTAGTATCGACTATAATTAATTATACTTGGTTTTAAACATTTTATACCTATGGACGTGAATAAATTTGCTCTTATTTGAACAATTGATAGAATTATACCCACAGTTTATAGTTTGGGTATAAAATGATTAACAGCGAACAAAATGTACCAAACATGTTAATTAATGTGAGTAAATTTTTTTTATCTGTGGTTTAAAAATACAAGTCAAAGCTATACAATTATTATTAACAGATTTATGAACGAAAAATACAATGTATATCTTATCTCAGACTCCACGGGTGAAACCTTGGATAGAATATTTTTATCATTACAATCCCAATTTAAAAATTTTTATTATGAGAAAAAAGAATTTTTCTTTGTTAGAACCGAACAACAAGTAGATAAAATAATTAGCGAGGGAATCAAAGGGCAAAATCCAATTATACTTTATACAATCGTAGAAACAAAGCTTGCTAAATATCTATCAAGGAAAAGTGAAGAAACAAGCATCCCATGTTTTGGTGTTCTTGGAAGTTTAATTTTAGCTTTCTCCAAACTATTAAACCAAAAGGCAATTCACAAACCTAGTGCTCAACATGTATTGGATGATGATTATTATAAAAGAATTGAGGCTATACAGTTTACAATGTCTCATGACGATGGGAAAAGAACAGAAGACTTATCAAGTTCAGACGTAGTTTTGTTGGGGGTTAGCAGAACCAGCAAAACTCCAACTTCAATTTATTTAGCAAACAGAGGTTACAAAACAACAAATATACCATTGATACCTAAACAAGATATACCTAAAGATTTAAAAAACAACAACCTCAAATCTTGTGTGATCGGCTTATTCGCTGACCCGGACAGGCTTTCAGATATAAGGCGTAATCGAATAGCCTTAATGCAAGAAAGTAGATCTTCGAATTACACAGATATCAGCTCTATAAAAAAAGAAGTGGAAGATTCTAAAAAATTATTTAAAAAATATAATTGGCCGACTATTGATGTTACAAGGAAATCAGTTGAAGAAACAGCTGCGTCGATTATAAAAATAATTGAGATTAAAAAAAATAAATGAAAATAGTTTTAGCCTCTAAAAGTGGAGTTAGGAAAGAGATTTTAGACAAATATGGAATCGATAGTATTGTTTGTCATTCGAATGTAGACGAGGATCAAGTCAAGGAGGCTTTGCTAGATAAAGGTGCAGATCCTGAATCTATTTCAAAAAATTTAGCAGAACTAAAATCTGTTAAAGTAAGTGTCAAATATCCAGATTATTTAGTATTAGGCGCAGATAGCGTAATTTCTCTTCATCAAAAATTAATTAACAAACCCAATTCAAGGGGAGAAGCTTTTGATATTTTAAAGTTACTTAATGGGAACAAACATTACTTAATAAGCTCTGTTTGTATCTCTAAAAATGGGGCTATGATTTGGAACTATACTGATAAATCAGAACTAAAAATGAAAAATTTGTCAGATAATGAGTTGAAAACATATCTCAAAGGAATACAAACCGAGATATTATTAGCTTATGGGGTTTACCAGATCGAAGCAGGTGGTTTAAACTTATTTGAGTATATAAAAGGTGATAAAGATTCTATAATGGGTTTACCAATAGAACAAATTAAGGAATATATTGAGAAGTACAAAGCATGAAAAAAACCAAATTTGCTATAATAGGTAATTCCATATCTCACTCTCTTTCACCAACCTTGCATAATTTTTGGTTTAAGAAGTATAAAATTAATGCTGAATATGAATTATTGGATATTGATAAAAACGAAGTTCAAAATGTTATCGATAAAATTAAAAACAAAGAGATAAAAGGTATAAATGTAACCTTGCCATACAAAAAATTTGTAATACCTTTTTTAGCAAAAACAATAAATGACGCCAATGAAACTCATTCAGTTAATACTATTATGTTAGATGAAAGCGATAATTTAATAGGGGAAAATACTGATGTTTTTGGCTTTCAAGCAGCATATTTAAAATCTATTCCCGAGCAAGCAAATAATAATAAGAAAGTTTTAATTTTAGGAGCAGGAGGTGTTGCTCCTTCAATCATACTTGCTTTATTAAAATCAAACATACATGATATTTCCTTGAGTAACAGGACTTTTGAAAAATCACTATTTCTTAAAAAAAATTTCAAAAACTTAAATATTATTAAGTGGGATAATTTTACAAAAGATATTAACAAGTTTGATATTATTATAAATGCAACTAGTTTAGGATTAAATTCAAGTGATGAATTTAAAAATGATTTTAGTAATTTTAGAAAAAATCTTATTTATATAGATACCATTTATAATCCAGCCGAAACAAAAATGATTAAGTATTTTAAATTAAATAAAATTAAAACATTTAATGGATTAAATATGTTTATTTATCAGGGACAAAAGGCCTTTTTTTTATGGAATAAAATTAATCCCGAGGTTGATGATGAGCTGCTTGAGTTGCTGGAGTCCAAGTTAAATTAATGAAAATCGGTATTACAGGCTCTCTATCATCAGGAAAGTCTTCAGTCGCTAAAATTTTATCAAAAAATAAGGACATTCTTTTCAGTGCAGATAAGATAGTCAAAAATTTATATTCAAATAACGAATTTAAAAAAAAAGTAAAAAAAAAATTTCGAGTTAAGAAAAATAATATTAAAGAAGAAATAAAATTAAAATTATTAAAAAAGGAAATATCTCTTAAAGAATTAGGGTCGGCAATTCATCCATTTGTAAGAAAAAAAATGAGAGAGTTTTATAAAAAAAATAAAAATAAAGAAATTGTTTTTTTTGAGATTCCACTTTTAGTAGAAAGCAAGCTCATGAAATTTTTTGATTTTGTAATACTAGTGGTTGCCTCAAAAAAAAACAGACTTAAACGATACTTAAAAAATGGCGGTAAAAAAGAAATGTTTTATCTTTTGGATAAGAATCAAATATCTGCAAAAAGAAAAATTAAACATTGTGATTATTTGATTGTTAACAACAAATCTAAAAATA
This sequence comes from uncultured Pelagibacteraceae bacterium, assembly GCA_902605645.1. Classification (GTDB taxonomy): domain Bacteria; phylum Pseudomonadota; class Alphaproteobacteria; order Pelagibacterales; family Pelagibacteraceae; genus Pelagilacustribacter. The sequence goes on from CACLDE010000003.1 coordinate 49,148, forward strand.
TTTTAAAAAAAAAGGTATATGATATAATAGATTATGTCTGAAATATTCTTGGATATAGAGACTACTGGATTATCCTTTAAAGATGGTCATAGAATAGTTGAAATAGCATGTATTGAAACAAAGGAATTTGTACCTACTAAAAAAGTCTTTCATAAAATAATAAACCCAGAACGCAATGTGCCTGATGAAGCATTTAAAATTCACGGCTTCTCATCAAGTTTTTTAAAAGACAAACCTAAATTTGAAGAAGTAGCAGATGAACTTGTAAACTTTATTAGTGACAATGATTTGATCATACACAACGCATCATTTGATATACCTTTTATTAATCACGAGCTTAAAATTTTGAAGAAAGATATTATCAATAAAAATAAAATTATAGATACTCTTGAACTAGCGAGAAGCAAATATCCTGGAATGTCAAACTCATTAGATGCTCTTTGTAAAAGATTTAATGTAGATTTTTCTAGAAGAGTCAAACATAATGCGGTCTTGGATTGTGAGCTTTTACGTGAAGTCTATATTAACCTTTTAGATGTTAAAGAGCCTAAATTGTCATTTAATTTAAAATCAGAGCAAATCATCAGCTACAATCAAATTCGAAATTATTCAAAAGTAATAGTTAAACCCTCAGAGGAAGAATTAACAAATCACAATAATTTTTTAAAAACTGAGCTTAAAAAAAATTTTTTTTAGTTTTTTTTAGACAAATATAGTTTTCTAAAATCTATGTTTTGATCAACTTTAATTTCTCTGAATCCTGAATTTTCAAATATAAAAATAAAGGCTTTTCTAAGTTCTGGATATACCTCGCTTGGTATATCAACTAGAATTATTTCCTCTAATCTTTTTTTATCTGTCAAGTTTTTGTCTAATTCTACTAAGGTAGAATATGTAACTTTAGCATCTATCCTGTCTAGACTTTTATCTTTTGGTTCCAAAAGTAGCGTCGTTTGTATTTCTATAATATTATCTTTGTATCTATTACTTTTGATATCTATTTTAAATTTATATAACGAGATATCTTTGATCAGAGAAAAAAAATTGTCTGGTTTATAAATATCAAAATTTAAAGTTTTAATATATTTGGCAATTATTTTATAATTCATCTTTTTTTTCGTCAATTATTTCTGCCTCAATTGTTTTATCATCCTTCTTTTGATTCCTAGCCTTTTTCATTATTGGGGCAAGTAAGAGCTTTCTAGTTATTGGAATTAATAATAAAAAACCTAAAATATCAGTAAAAAATCCTGGTAGAATTAGAAACACAGCAGCAATTGCAATTGATGCTCCAGACAATATCTCATAGACAGGCATCCTGTTTTGATAGATGTTTAAAAATCCAGATTTGATAGTCTTAATCCCTTGAATTCTGGCAAAATAAACCCCAACTACTGCAGTGAAAATTATTAAAAAAATCGTATTTATTGCTCCAATATTCTCTCCTATTTTAATAAATAGCAATATTTCTATTATTGGTAAGGCTATAATTGATATTAGTATTGTGTTCATTTGTCTGATACAAAAATATATTAATAATGTATATTTAGCAAATAATGAGTAGTAACTTTGGGTACATAGATATAATTTTATTGGCTATGATTGCCGGTTTTATCATCTTGAGATTAAGAAGCATCTTGGGAAGAAAAACTGGTCATGAAGAAAAAATTTATCCTAGATTTTCAGAAAAAAAATTTGAAGAATTTCGGAATTCTCAAGAGATAAAATTAAAAAAGAAAAACTTAAATGAACTAAAGGGAGAAGAAAAAGATAAATTTATCAAAGGCGCTGAAATAGCTTACGAAACTATAATTACAGCTTTTGCAAAAGGTGACAAAAAAAGTTTAAAAAATCTTCTAACACCAAAAATGGCAACAAATTTTAATCAAGCCATTTCTGACAGAGAAGACAAAGGCATTAAGTCAGAACTAACATTCATAGGTATGAAAGAGTCTAACCTTGAAAAATTTGAAAAAGTTCAAGATAACATTTTCGCTACAGTAAAATTTGTGTCCGATATAATTTCAGTAAAAAGGGATAAAAGTAACAATGTTTTAGAAGGTAATCCGGATAGAATAAAAACAGTAACAGATCACTGGAAATTTTCTAAAAAAGAGACGAGTAGCAGTCCCAGTTGGTATTTAGCTGAAATTTTACCCAAGTGAAAAAAAAAGACTCTTTATCACAAAAAGACAAAGAAGACTGGAAGAACTTTTTAGAAGATAGATCTTACGTCCCCGACAAGGATCAAAAACCTCAAGCCAATAACATAACCGAAAAATTTAAATTTGATTTGCACGGACTAACTCTCGATGAAGCCAACAAAAGGGTGAAACAGATTATTAAGTCTTGTAGTCAAAAAAATTGTAGAGAAATACTTTTTATTACTGGAAAAGGACTGCACTCAAATCATGATAATGTCTACAAGTCTTCAGATTTGAGCAAATTAAGATTTTCTGTTCCTGAATTTATTAATTCAGATCCAGAAATCTCAGAACTTATTTTATCTATGGTTAATCCTTCAGAAATGGAAGGTGGAGAAGGAGCATTACTTATAAAATTAAAAAAATTATAATATAAACTTCGAAAGATCTGTATCTTTCACTAAGTTTCCTAGGTTCTTCTCAACAAACTTTTTATCAACAACAATTTTTTCCCCAGCTTTATCAGTTGCATTAAAACTAATATCATCTAAGACTTTTTCAATAATTGTATGCAATCTTCTTGCTCCTATATTTTCTATTGAAGAATTTACTTCAGTGGAAATTTTAGCAAGCATTTCAATACCATCATCTTTAAACTCTAGATCAACATTTTCTGTCTTTAATAAAGCTTTATACTGTTTGATTAAGCTATTATCTGGTTCTTTTAAAATCCTGATGAAGTCTTTTTCATCCAGTGCACTTAACTCCACTCTGATTGGTAGTCTTCCTTGTAATTCTGGAAGTAAGTCCGAGGGTTTTGCAAGTTGAAATGCACCTGAAGCAATGAATAGTATATGATCAGTTTTAATTGGTCCATGTTTTGTATTAACAGTTGTTCCCTCTATTAGAGGAAGAAGATCTCTTTGAACCCCTTCTCTGGACACGTCACCCCCTACTCTGTCTCCTCTTGCAGATACTTTATCAATTTCGTCTAAAAAAACTATACCATTATCCTCAGTTGATTTTTTTGCTTCCTGAACAATTTTATCTTCTTCAATCATTTTATCAGACTCTTGAGCAACTAAAATATCGTGAGACTCTTTCACGGTCATTTTTTTCTTCTTGCCTTTTTTGTTACTCATAGATTTACCAAAAATATCACCAATATTGACCATACCAACATTAGCTCCTGGCATTCCTGGTATTTCAAAACTAGGCATAGAAGAAGATGTATTCAATACTTCAATTTCAATTTGATTATTATCTAAATCACCATTTCTTAATCTTTTCCTAAAGCTTTCTCTTGTAGCTACAGATGCCTTATTGCCAACTAGCGCATCCAAAACTTTGTCTTCTGCAAGCAATTGTGCTTTAGCGTTTACTTCTTTCCTTTTCTTCTCTCGTTCCATTGCAATTGCAATTTCGACAAGGTCTCTAATAATTTGCTCTACATCTCTACCAACGTATCCTACTTCGGTAAATCTAGTTGCCTCAACTTTAATAAATGGAGCTTCAGCTAACTTTGATAATCTTCTTGATATTTCAGTTTTTCCAACACCAGTTGGACCTATCATTAGTATATTTTTAGGTAAAACTTCATCCTTCATTTCATCTGATAAAGCTTGTCGTCTCCATCTGTTTCTTAAGGCAACAGCAACAGCCTTTTTTGCCTCCTTTTGACCGATTACATATCTATCTAATTCAGAAACTATCTCACGTGGAGACAAGGCACTTACTCTACTTTGTTCGATTTTTTCTTTGTTTTTAATTAGATTTAAATTTGTAATTTTTTTTGTTCCAGACATTTTATAATTTTTCCATTGTAATGTTGTTATTTGTAAAAACACATATTTCTGATGCAACTTTAATAGCTTTTTTTGCTATATCTTCTGCTTTCATATCTGTCTCCATCAGCACTTTTGCAGCCGCCAAAGCATAATTTCCTCCGGAACCAATTCCAATAATTCCATCTTCAGGTTCTAAAACATCTCCTGTGCCTGAAATAATAAAACTTTTTTCTTTATCGGCTACCGCCATTAATGCTTCTAATCTTCTTAAATATTTATCACTTCTCCAATCTTTCGCTAGTTCCACAGCTGCTCTGGAAAGATTTCCTGCATGCTTTTCAAGCTTAGCCTCCAGTCTCTCAAATAATGTAAGCGCGTCAGCAGTAGATCCCGCAAAACCTGCAATCACATTTCGTTTCTCAATCTTTCTGACTTTTTTGGCTTTACTTTTAAGCACAGTGTTGCCTAAGCTTACTTGACCATCACCTACTACTATTGTTTCATTATTCTTCCTTAAAAGAACAATTGTGGTTCCATGCCATTTTTCAGCTGTATTCATGTTATTCTATGTGGAGATTAATTTTATTTCTTCAATAGACATTTTGTGTTTATTGATAAAAAGCCCGATTATATATATATCATAAGGTTAATAGGCTTTATTATGAAAAGAAAAGCAAAAATATTAAGAAAAACAAAAGAAACCAGTATTTCTGTAGAAGCCAATATTGATGGCAAGGGTAAATATAATATAAAAACTGGGATAGGATTTTTAGATCACATGCTTGAACAACTTTCAAAACATTCGCTAATCGATTTAAATATCAAAGCAAAGGGTGATACGCATATTGATCTTCACCACACTACTGAAGACAGTGGAATAGCAATTGGTGAGGCTATAAAAAAAGCTGCAGGAAACTTAAAAGGTATAAAAAGGTATGCATCTGCTATGATACCTATGGACGAAACACTGAGCAGAGTGTCCTTGGATGTTTCTAATAGGCCATACTTAATCTGGAAAGTAGATCTTAAAGTGGAAAAACTTGGAGAAATGGATACAGAGCTATTCAAAGAATGGTTTCAAGCTTTTTCTCAGTCAGCCGGTATAACACTTCATGTTGAGAACTTATACGGGGACAATAGTCACCATAAAATTGAATCATGTTTCAAAGGACTAGCACGATCTTTAAAGGAAGCCTTTACAATAGACAAAAGAATTAAATCATCTATTCCTTCTACAAAGGGTTCACTTTAAGTTTGCTTTTTTATGAATATATTTCCAGCAATTGATCTAAGAAATCAAAAATGCGTAAGGTTAACTAAAGGTGATTTCTCTAGTGAAAAAATTTATAATGAGGACCCAATACGCCAGGCAGAAATCTTTTTTGAGAATGGATTTAGGTATTTACACATAGTTGACTTAGATGGAGCTTTAGCTGGGGAAATTAAAAATTTAACTATAATAGAAAATATAATTAAAAAATTTAAATTAAAAGTTCAAGTTGGAGGCGGGATTAGAAACACTGAAAGTATTAAAAGATTAGTAGATGTAGGCGCTGATAAAATAATTTTAGGTACCGCTGCAATAAGAGACAATGATTTTTTTAAAAAAAGTTGTAGCAAATATTCTGGCACCATAGCTCTAGCATTAGATGCAAGATCGAATAAAATTGCAGTCTCCGGATGGAAAGATCAAACAGAATTAAATGTGTTTGATTATCTAGAAAAAGTTAAAAATTATGGAATAGCAAGAGTAATTTACACAGATATTGATAAAGATGGCACCGGCACCGGGCCTAATTTTGAAGACACATATAAATTGGCTGATAGATTTAATATTCCTTTTATGATTTCTGGAGGCATTAGTTCAATAGCTGATGTTAATAAAATAATTAAAGACAATAAAAAAATCGAGGGAGTAATAATTGGAAAAGCGATTTATGAAAATAAAATCAATCTCTTGGAATTAGGAAAAATTAATGGGAAATATTAGAATAATACCTTGTTTAGATGTTAATAACGGAAGAGTTGTTAAAGGTGTAAATTTTATTGATCTTACTGATGCAGGAGATCCAGTTGAGCAAGCGCAAATATATTATGAAGGGGGAGCAGATGAAATATGTTTTTTAGATATTACTGCCTCCCACGAAAAAAGAAAAGCAATGTTAGATGTAATAAAAAAAACAACACAAAACTGTTTTATACCCATTACAGTTGGCGGGGGAGTAGGTAATTTAGAAGATATAAGCAATTTACTTCTTTCAGGTGCTGATAAGGTTTCAATTAATACTGCCGCAGTAAGAAATATGAGTTTTATAAATGAAGCTTCAAAAAAATTTGGTGCACAGTGTATTGTCGTAGCTGTAGATGCAAAAAAAGTATCTGATAGAAAATGGGAAATATTTACTCACGGTGGAAGAAATGCAACAGGAATAGATGCCATTGAATTTGCGAAAAAGGCTCAAGATAACGGTGCGGGTGAAATTTTATTAACCTCAATGGATAAAGATGGTACAAAATCAGGGTATGACTTAAAATTACTTAAGCAAATAACTTCATCTTTATCTATACCAGTTATCGCGTCTGGAGGAGTTGGTAAGCTAGACCACCTCTATCAAGGCGTGAGTCTAGGAGGGGCTAATGCTCTATTAGCAGCCTCGATTTTCCATTTCGGCGAATTGACCATTAAAGAGGTGAAGGAATATTTAAAATCAAAGAATATTCAAGTAAGATTATAATATGCTTAAAAATTTAGAAGAATTAATAAAAACAATCAGAGATCGAAAAAATTCATCTCCAGAGAGATCATATACAAATAAACTTTTGAATGATAAAAATTTATCTGTTTCTAAAGTAAAAGAGGAAGTGTCTGAATTAATCGCAGCTGTGGAAAAAAATACAAATAAAATTCATGAAAGTGCTGATGTAATATATCATCTTTTGGTATACATGGAGGCAAATAATATAAAAATTGAAGATGTAATGATTGAGTTAGAAAAAAGGAAAAAATAATGTCCTACGATAAAAATAATATTTTTGCTAAAATTTTAAGAGGTGAAATACCTTGTAAAAAGATTTTTGAAAATGATTATGTTTTATCTTTTCACGATATAAATCCTCAAAAAAAAATTCATGCACTTGTTATTCCTAAAGGTGAATATGTAGATTTAGATGATTTCAATAAAAAAGCTAGTGATAAAGAAATTATTGAATTTCATAAGGCATTAAGTCATGTCCCAAGTCTATTGGGGGCTACAGGCAAAGGTTATAGAGTGCTTTCAAATATTGGATCGGATGGCGGTCAAGAAGTCCCACATTTGCATTTTCATATATTTGCAGGTGAAAAAATTGGAAAAATGGTAATTTAATATGAAAAAAGTTCAAAGATATTTTTTAAATTATGAATTTTCAAAAAATGCCAAGGTTCAAAAAATCAAAAATCTAAACTCACTTACGTTTATTTTAAATGAAAAAAAAAATTATGAAATTAATAAGTTTTTCTATAAACAAATTGGAAAAGATCATTTTTGGAGAGACAGACTTGTTTGGACTGACAAACAATGGTTAAAATATTCTTCTAACCCACTTTTGGATACTTGGACTCTTAAAGATAATAATAATGATCTGATAGGTTATTATGAAATCGAAAGACACGAAAATAAAGAATTTGAGCTCATAAATATGGGGATATTAAGCGAACATAGATCTAAAGGCTTGGGATCACTATTACTAAGCCATGTCATTAACGAATCTTTTAAAAATAAAGCTTGTAAAGTTTGGGTTCACACCTGTTCACTAGACCATAAGTTTGCTTTAGCAAACTATTTATCGAAAGGTTTCAAATTATTCAAAAAAGAGCAAATTGATTTTGTAGCCTAATTTTTGCTTGGTAAAATAAAAATATCATCATCAATAATCTGATTAATAGAGGTAATCTCAATATCGAATATTATTTGATTATTGTATTGATCAGATGAGGTCCATCCTGATAATAAAAAATCTTCTTTACCAAATTTAATTAATGTTTTGAAATTATTGTCATCCACAAAAACAATATAAATGTAATCACCTATAATTGAATCATTTTCATTTACTATGTTTATTAATTCTCTCTTACCAAGAATATTTAAAAAAGTAGATTTTGCCAATGGATAAAAAAGAGTTTTTCCGTATCTTTTTTGGGTAATTGCCATAATTTTTTTATTTACAACAAGTTCTTTTTTGTTCTTATCTTCGTAATTACATTTTAATTTTCCTGGAAAAGCTAGAACACACTTACCTTTTTCTATATTTCCATTTGTTTTTTGACTAAATTTAAATTGGATATTGTTAATGTTGTTTAATTTGTTTATGATTTTTGATTTCTCATTTGCACCAGAGTTAGTAAAAATCAAACATAAAAAGAAAAAAATAACTGCTTTTATTAATCTCAACCTTATAAAACCTCTCGTTTACCGACATGATTCGCTTTGCTGACAATCCCTTTTTCTTCCATCATATCAATAATTCTTGCTGCCCTGTTATATCCGATTTGTAGCTTTCTTTGCAAAAAACTAGTCGAAGCCTTTCCTTCAGATTTAACAATATTTATCGCTTCATTATAAAGTTCATCCTCTTCTTCCGCTGAAATATTACTGTCACCTTCTGGTGAACTGGAAACAGTAGTAATATCTTGAATATAGTCAGGCTCTCCTTGAGCACGTAAAACACTGCTAATTTTCTCTATTTCTTTTTCAGAAACATATGGGCCGTGAATTCTTATAATTCTATTTGCCGATGACATAAAAAGCATATCACCTTTTCCTAATAGTTGTTCTGCGCCTTGCTCTCCAAGTATAGTTCTGCTGTCAATTTTTGAACTTACTTGAAATGAAACTCTTGTTGGAAAATTTGCTTTGATAGTCCCTGTGATCACATCTACACTGGGTCTTTGAGTCGCCATTATGATATGTATCCCAGCAGCCCGCGCCATTTGAGATAACTTTTGAATATAGTTTTCAATTTCTTTTCCAGCAACTAACATTAGATCAGACATTTCATCAACTACGACAACAATGTAAGGCATTTTTAATTTGTGTTTTTCATTATAACCATCAATATTTCTAACTCCAACTTTTGACATAAGTTTATATCGATTGTTCATTTCTTTAACTGTCCAACCAAGAGCAGAAGTAGCTTTTTTTGCGTCAGTAATTACAGGTGACAATAAATGAGGAATTCCTTCGTAAGCTGAAAGCTCTAACATCTTCGGATCAATTAAAATCAATTTACAAAGCTCAGGACTTAACTTGTATAATAACGATGTTATAATCGTATTAACACAAACAGATTTTCCAGATCCTGTTGTACCTGCAATTAATAAGTGGGGCATTGAGGTTAAATCACCTATTATCGGTACTCCTGAAATACTTTTTCCTAACGCTATAGGTAATCTTAAATCATGACTTTTAAAACGATCATTTGATATAATCTCTCTCAAAAATACGCCCTCTCTTTTTTCATTAGGTATTTCTATTCCTACAGTATTTTTTCCTGGAATGACGGCAACTCTTGCTGATGTTGAGCTTGTATTCCTTGCTAAGTCATCTGATAAATTCACAATTTTTGAAACTTTAACTCCTGCTGCAGGCTCAAATTCGTATAAACTAACAACCGGTCCATTATTAATTTTTTTTATTTGTCCATTAATACCAAAGTCTTGTAAAATCCCTTCCATGAATTTTCCGTCAGGTCTGTTTTTACTCATTTCTTGCGGAGATAATTTTGAATTATTTTTCTCAAGCAAATCAATTGATGGTAGTTGAAATTTTTTTGATTTTTCCAATATTTTTGTTTGTTCTTTAGCAAATAAAAAACTTTGTTGAGTTTCTCTTTCTTCTTCATTTAATGTATTTTCTTTCAATGACTCATCATTCGTATTTATAATAACCTCATTATTCTTTTTAAAAGAAAATGGAAATAGCATTGTAAAAATTATTTTTAAATTGATATCGGAGCTAAGAATAAAAAATAACACTGTTAAGGCAATTAAACCAAAACTTGTGTACTGACTTTCAATAAATGGCGTGTACTGGTAAATAAAATTATACACTAGCTCTCCAACAAAACCAGAATTACCATTATCAAGAAGCCAAAAAGAATTGTTAAATGTTATATGTAAAAATGTACACCCACAAATTAAATATAATGTGAGAAAAAATAATTTAAAAAAAATATTTTTTAATTCTTTCTTGATAATTAATTTAAAGCCCCATGAAATTAAAGTAATCAAAACTAAAAAAGAAATTAAACCAAAACTTTGTAACAAAAAATCTGAAACTTTGCTTCCATATATGCCAAAAAAATTTTTTATATTTGAGCTAGAATCACCATATATTAATGAAGGATCTGATGGAGAATAAGTCGCGAATGAAATAGTTAAAGCTATTCCTAACGAAATTAGAAGCAATCCAACAAACTCAAAGGTTCGTTTTTTTAAAAAATTTGTTAAACTATTTAAAAAGTTTGTATTCATATCGAATCGCAATACTTACTTTTTACCATTATTATGAAAAAACATAAAATATGCATTGTAGGAGGTGGTTTAACTGGTCTGATATCAGCACTTGTTTTAAGCCAAAGAGGATTAGATATAGATTTAATTATTGAAAATAACATGTCAAAAATTAAAGATTTAAGAGTCACAGCTATATCAGAAAAAAATATGGAATTTTTGAAATCTACAATAAAAAATATGAATTTAAAATTATTTTACCCCGTAAAAAAAATTAATCTATTTTTCGAGAAGAATAATCAAACAAAAAATTTTTTAAATTTTGATGAAAATAAAAACCTAATGTTCTTTTTTGAAAACAGATCTGCCAAAGAACATCTAACAAAATTATTGAAAAAAACAAAAATTCAAGTTCAAAAAAAAACAATAAAATCAATTGATCTAGCGGAAAACAAAGTTTCTACTAACCAGTCTTCAAAATCTTATGATTTAGTTGTTTTATGCTTGGGATCAAATTCTCCAATCTATCAAAAGGTAGATGGTAACAGAGAAATTAAAAAAAATTACAAAGAACACTCCATAACTTGTTCTGTTAGACACCAGATTAAAGATATTGGAGCTCAGCAGTTTTTTTTAAAAGAAGGACCTCTTGCTATACTGCCTTATAATAAAAATAAATTTTCTGTAGTATGGAGTATTGAAGACAGATATTTTATGAAAAATAAAAAAAATATATCAAGTTATTTAAAAAATAAACTTTTAGATTTATTAAAAACAAATAAAATTTCTTTAGGGAATATTCAAAGTTATCCTTTAAGATTATCATTAAAAAGAAACTATTACAAAAAAAATACAATAATTTTGGGAGATGGGTTGCATGTAGTTCACCCTTTAGCAGGACAAGGGTTTAATTTAATTCTAAGAGATATTGAAAAATTAAATGAACTTATCTCCAATAATCTTAGATTAGGTTTAACTATAAAAGACTCGAATATTCCAAAAGATTTATCAGACAGCAGGAAACCAGAAAATTTACTCATTGGACTGGGCATAGATACGACAAGAAAATTTTTTAAGAGCAATAAATATTTGGATCCGATTAAAGAAAACATTTTAAAAAGTTTTTCTAAATCAAGTTTATTAAAAAAAATCACTAAAAGAGTTGCAAACCTAGGTTTGAATTAATGAACATTTTTGCTCTGTCTTCTGGTAGAGGACCATGTGGTATAGCTATTATCAGATTGTCGGGACCTGATACTTTACGTATTTGCAAACTGATTTCCAAAGAGAATAAAATCAAAGAAAATGAGATAAACCTATGTAAATTTTTTGACCCGAGCAATGATGCTATTATTGATCCAGAGGCTTTAATATTATGGTTTCCAAAACCCAATAGTTTTACAGGTGACGATTTAGCAGAATTCCATGTTCATGGAAGTAACGCAGTTATTAGCTATTTTCTAGAAGTATTATCTAGTCAAAAAAATTGCAGAATGGCTGAACCGGGAGAGTTTACTAAAGTTGCTTTTCAGAATAATAAAATTGACTTATTAAAAGCTGAAAGTATTGGCGATTTAATACATTCTGAAACTGAATTACAAAGAATACAAGCGGTAAATTTAGTTAATGGGCATGCTTCCAAATATTATGATGATTTAAGATCAAAATTAATAAAATCCCTTTCTTTCATTGAGGCTAAAATTGATTTTGCTGAGGATGACCTTCCTGAAAATGTTTTAAAAGAAGCTCATAAATCAATTAAATCAATACACAGTGATATAAGTAAAATTATTGATGATAACAAAGTAGGTGAAAAAATCAGAGACGGATTTAGAGTATCAATTGTTGGAGAAACAAATGTTGGGAAGTCTTCTTTACTAAATCTACTATCAAAGAGAGATGTCGCCATAGTTTCAGATGAAGCCGGCACTACTAGAGATGTGATTGAGACCTATCTTAATTTAGATGGTTATCCAGTTATTCTTGCTGATACGGCTGGAATTAGAGAAGCAAAGAATGATGTTGAAAAAAAGGGAATATCATTAGCGTTAAACAGATTCAAAGAAGCTGATTTAAATATTGTAGTAGTTGATAATTCAAATAAAAAAATCAGCGATAAAATAAAGTCTATGATTAATAAAGACTCAATAGTTTTATTAAATAAATCTGATGTTCAAGCTAAAGAAAATCATAAATTTGACGTAGATACCGTACTAGCTTCTGTAAAAGATAATAAGAATATTGATAAAATAATAAATTTAATCAAACAAAAGCTTAATAATAAATTTTCATCAAATAACAGTGCTTTAATTACAAGAGAGAGACATAGAGTAAAGCTAAACGAGTGTTTGAAAGAGATAGATAAGTTTCTAAAGAAAGATCAAAACAAAGACTTAGAATTAGCTGCTGAAGATCTTAGAATGGCTACTAGGCACCTCGGTAGTATTGTTGGAAAAGTCGATGTAGAGGAGATTTTAGGGTCAATTTTCAAGGATTTTTGCATAGGCAAATAATAATAAATTAATTTCGTGCAGTAATTACTTCTTGTAATATTAATAATCAGAGTTACATTCTAATTATGACTAAACAAAACTATGATGTAGTAGTTATAGGTGGTGGACATGCTGGATGTGAGGCTGCTACAGCTTCCGCTAGAATAGGCGCCAATACTGCACTTTTTACACATAAAATTGAGACCATTGGTGAGATGTCGTGCAATCCAGCCATAGGTGGACTAGGCAAAGGCCATCTGGTTCGTGAAATCGATGCACTTGATGGTGTGATGGGCGTTGTTGCTGATAAATCAGGTATACAGTTCCGATTATTAAACAGAAGTAGAGGTCCTGCTGTTAGAGGACCACGAACTCAATCAGACAGAGCTCTTTATAAGGAGCACATGCAAAAAGTTTTACTTAATTATAAAAACTTAACTGTGATAGCCGACCCTGTAGTTAAATTTCTGTTTAATGATAATCAGGTCACAGGATTTTTATGCCAAAGTGGGAAGGAGACAAGGTGTAAAGAACTTATCTTGACGACTGGAACTTTTTTAAACGGATTAATACATATAGGTGATACACAAATCCCAGCAGGAAGATATAATGAGAAACCATCTACTGGCTTGAGTGAACAACTAGCTAAATTCAAAATGAAAATAGGTAGACTTAAAACCGGTACTCCTCCTAGATTGGATGGGTCGACAATTAATTATGATGATTTAGAAATGCAGCCTGCTGATGCAGACCCTTATTTTTTTTCTTTTTTAACAACTAAGCTAGAGAACAAACAGATTTCATGTGGCATGACTTACACTAACGATGAGGTACATAAAATTATAAGTGATAATATTAATAAAAGTGCAATGTACTCTGGTAACATCAAAGGCGTGGGGCCGAGATATTGTCCATCAATTGAAGATAAAATTGTAAAGTTTAAGGAAAAGCAAAAACATCAAATCTTTTTAGAACCCGAAGGATTAAAGGACAATACTGTTTACCCAAATGGTATATCCACTTCATTACCAGAGGAGGTTCAACTCAAAATATTAAGTAAAATCAAGGGTTTGGAGGCTGTTAAGATGAAAAGAGCGGGTTATGCTATAGAGTATGATTACGTAGATCCCAGAGAACTACATCCCACTTTAGAGACAAAAAAAATTAAATCATTATTTCTAGCAGGCCAAATAAATGGAACTACTGGATATGAAGAAGCCGCTGGGCAAGGTTTAATTGCAGGTATTAACGCTGCATTGAAAACTTTAAAAAAAGAGGAATTTATTTTAGATAGATCTGAGTCTTACATTGGTGTGATGATAGATGATTTAATAACGAAAGGTGTTTCTGAACCATATCGTATGTTCACTTCAAGAGCTGAATATAGACTTTCCTTAAGAGCAGATAATGCAGATCAAAGACTAACCCCATCGGGTATTAAAATAGATTGTGTGCGATCAGACAGATCAAAAATATTTTTAGATAAACAAAAAAAATTAATTCAGATATTAGATCACCTTAAATCAAATTTAATATCTCCTAATGAGGCTAGTAAACATGAAATTAAAATTGCTCAAGATGGCGTTAAAAGATCTGGTATAGAGCTTATGGCTCAGCGAAATTTAAATATGGCAAAAATAAGGCAGTTATGGCCTATGTTACCCTCATATGGGGCTGATCTAGATTGTCAAGTTGAAATCGATGCTCATTACTCTGGTTACCTGAAAAGACAGTCTCATGATATAGCAGCTTTCAAAAAGGATGAAGGTATTAAGATACCTGATAAGATAGATTATGACATTTTCAGTGGTCTATCTAATGAGATTAAATCGAAGTTAAAGATTGTTAGACCGAAAACTTTAGGTCAAGCTCTAAGAATTGACGGAGTCACTCCAGCTGCAGCTATAATACTGTTGGGTTACATCAAATCAAAAAATAAAAGGGCTTCAGCTTGATATCTGAGACAGATGTTAAAAGAATTCTTGTACAGAAATTTAAATTTGATGCTATAAAAATAAAAAAATTAGATAATTTTGTAAAAAATCTCCTTATTTTTAATAAAAAACGTAACTTAATTGCTAAAAGTACCGAAAAAAGGGTATGGGATAGACATATTTTAGATAGCGCCCAATTAATTAAATTTGTAGATCCAAAAAACTGCACAGGATTAGCAGATTTAGGTTCAGGAGGAGGCTTTCCTGGTATTATTTTAGCTGTATACTATCAACATTACAATTTTCACGTGAAATTATATGAAAAATCACCAATAAAATCAGCTTTTTTATCAAATATATCAAAAATTTTAGGTTTAAAATGTAAAATTATATGCAGCAACGTAAATTCTGAAAAAATCGATTCTAATTATATTTTTTGTAGAGCTTTTAGAAAATTACCCTATATATTGAATATTTCACGTGAAAACTGTGTAAAAAAACATAAAATCATAATTATGAAAGGAAAAAGTGCACAAGAGGAGATAAAAAATACTTCCCAGATGAAAAATTATGAGTATAGATTAGAGAATAGCATTACAGATAATGATTCTAAAATAATTATACTGAATGCAGAATAAATTTTGTGAAACCAAATATTATAGCTGTCATAAATCAAAAAGGTGGGGTAGGAAAAACTACTACTGTTATAAATTTGGCTGCTTCACTGTCCATATTGGGTCAAAATAATTTAGTTATAGATTTGGATCCTCAAGGTAATGCAACAACAGGACTAGGTAAGTCAAATAATGATGATGATAAAAATATTTATAATCTTCTTATAAAAAAAATAAATTTGAAAGAAGGTTTGCAAAAAACTAATATTAGCAACCTTGATTTATTCGGGTCTAACGTAAATCTATCTGGCTTAGAAGTTGAAACTGCCAACGATGAGAATAGAGCTTTTATACTAAAAGAGATCCTTAGCAACAACTCTGAAATTATAAATCATTATGACAATATTTTCATAGACTGTCCCCCATCGCTAAGTTTGTTAACGATAATGGCTTTAGTGTCTGCTAATGAAATTTTAGTACCATTACAAACAGAGTTTTTTGCCCTTGAGGGAATAACTCAATTAGTAAAAACAATAGATAGAATTAAAGTAAATTTAAACCCTTCTTTAAGTGTTAGAGGTATATTACTAACCATGTTTGATAAAAGAAATAAATTATCATCACAAGTTGATAAGGAGGCTAGAAATTATTTTAAAGAAAAAGTATATCAATCTGTCATTCCAAGAAATGTAAGATTATCAGAGGCTCCTTCCCATGGTCAACCCTGCGTTACTTATGATAAATCCTGCAGCGGAAGTAAAGCATATTTTAAGCTAGCTGAAGAATTTAAAAACCAAACAAATAAAATAGGTAGTGCAGCATGAATGCTAAAAAAAAGGGTTTAGGAAAAGGCTTATCAGCTTTATTTGGAGACCAAAAAAAGCCAGCAAATACTGATAAAATAGAGGGTATTGTTCAAAAGGCTCTTATAGGTGACATAGCTAGAAATAAATATCAACCTAGAACAATATTCAATGAAAGTAAGTTAGAGGAACTTTCACAATCAATAAAAAAAAATGGTATCATTCAACCAATTGCAGTTCGTAAGAATAATTCATCATCTGAACCATATGAAATTGTTGCAGGTGAGAGAAGATGGTTAGCCGCTCAAAAAGCTGGTCTACATGAAGTACCTATAACAATCTTAGATTTAAATGATAGCGAGACTCTTGAAGTAGCCATCGTCGAAAATATTCAAAGAGAAGATTTAAATATTGTTGAAGAGGCCAAAGGTTATAGAAGACTTAATGAGGAGTTTGGTTATGATCAAGATAAAATAGCTGTAATGATGTCTAGAAGCAGAAGTCATATTAGTAATACATTGCGATTATTAAATCTTCCAAAAGATATAATTGCAATGTTAGAACAGAACGAATTAACAGCGGGTCAAGCAAGGCCTTTAATAGGAATGCCAAACGCATCTCGTATAGCTGAAGAAATAGTATCAAAAAAATTATCTGCCAGATCTATAGAAGGTATAAAAAAAAGGGAGTCTAAATCATTTACAATAGATCCAAATGTATTTGACGCTCAAAGGGATATAGAAAGATCCTTAGGTCTTAAAGTTAATATCAATAATAAAAAAAATAATTCTGGAAAACTGACAATAGAGTATAAAAATCTGGATCAGTTAGAACTAATATCTTCGCTACTCAAAAATAAGTCCAAGATTTAGCACAAATATTAGTAATTGAATTTTTGACGATCGTAAGGGCATTTAAAGCGCTGTTTTTTTTTATTTTTACTTCTATTTTACCTAAATAAGACAAAGCTTCCAGAACGCTTTGTTTATCCCACTTTTTTAGCAGTTTTAAAAAGACTGGTTTATCTTTCCAGAATATTGGAGGGCGCATTTTGCCTATTGTTACATTAAAGTCGTTATAATCTTCGTTCGTTCTTTGAATTTGTAGAAGTTTTATTAATTTGTAGTTTATCATATTTAAATAAAGAAAAGTGTGATCGTTTGAAAATGCAAAATTTTCTAATAAATTTTTAAGCTTAATTTTATCCCCAATAAGAGCTGCATCTCTAATATTTTCAAATAATTCGTTTCTATCTGAATTTAATAATGTCTCTAAACTTTCTTCAGATAAAATTTTTTTGTCAAAAAATGATTTTATTTTATCTAAGTTGTTTAGAATAGTTTTTCTGTTTAAATTTGAGTAGTTAAGTATCATATTTATGCTATTAGAATTCAAATTTTCAAATTCCCCTAGTTCATTTTGGATTATTTTCCTTAAAGTAATATCATTGTCATTATAGCAAGGAATAATTGCTAAATTGATTTTTTTTTCAAATATCGATCTCAATTTCGATTTCTTATCCAACAAATCTGCTATTAAAATAACTTTAATTTTTTCTTTGTTATCCAACATGTCCTCTAGTTCTATAAGAATTTTTTCATTAGCTTGATTAACTACAATTATTTTTTCTTCTGAAAACAAAGAGATATTTTTGATCTCATTCAGTATAATGTTTTTATTCTTGTTTATGTCTTCTTGGTAAAGATTTATAATTTCTGCTTTTTTATTCAAATTGACTATGTTTTTTTTTAAAGTTTCTTTTAATCCAATATTTTCCCCATATAAAAGGATAAATTTGTATTTAATAACTTTTTGAATATTGTTTTCTACTTCGAAACTTTTTAATATCATTTTATCTGTAATAAATTCTCAATTGATCTAATATTTCATTTACAATGATATCTATCAATGAGTTTTTTGCTTCCTTTGAATTATTAACAGTAGCAGAGTAATTGTCTTCAACTTTGTAATCTCTTTTTGCACTAAAGGTTCTTTTTATCTCTTTAGCTGAATTTAGCTCAATAATTTTAAGATTTGCTGATAATGAAACATTATATTTAGTTACTTTATTCTGGATATTTTTTTCTTGTATTGTTTTATTTTCATTTAATTCTAAAGAAAGTTTGATTTTATTATTACTATCTTCATTTGAAAAACGCTGAATTTTTTTTTGGATAATGAAAGACGTTCTATTGTCCCCGGCAATAACAAACTCCTGTATATGGAATTTTTTTTGATTTTTTGAATTAATATTTTGATAAGTACAAGAGCTAGTAAACAGTAATATTAATGAAACTAATGCTATAGATTTAATCTTATTCATTATTTTATTATAAAGTTTATAATTCTATCTTTTACAAAAATAACTTTATTGATAGATTTACCAAAAACTTTACTTTTAATTTTAATATTATCTTTACAGAGTTTTTCAACTGAAATTTGATTTATACCTTTTTCTATTTCAATAACATCTCTTGTTTTACCATTAATTTGAATTGCCATTTTAATTTTTTCCTGTTGAATTAATTTAGTGTCAACCTTCGGCCAAGTTCTAATTTCTTTTGCTTCCAACATCTCAAGACATTCATAAGCTATATGTGGCGTGAATGGTACCAGCATCTTCATTAATTTGATTAAATTGTTTTTAAGACATGCATCCGAGACTTCTTTAGTAATATGAACTTGAAATAAATTAAATATTTCATAAACATTAGCCACAACTACATTTAAATTAAAGTTATTTATTGAATTTGTGATCTTGTTAACGTGAGAATTCATTTTTAAATCAAAATTTTTATCTAAATCATGTTTTTTCTCTGATCTTTTTTTAATTACGCAACAAAGGTTATATATTTTTTGTAGAAATTTATAAGCAGCGTTTACGCCCTGATTTGACCATTGAATATCTTTTTCTGGTGGACTATCTGAAAGTATAAACCATCTAACGGAGTCAGCTCCATATGATCTAATCATATTTTCAGGATCAATAACATTTTTCTTAGACTTTGACATTGATTCCGACGGACCAACTATCACTTTAGTTTTATCCGAAATCTTTTGAAACTTGCCATTAGAGTTTTTTTCAACTTCATCGGGGTTTAACCATTTCCCCTTTTGATCTTTGTATGTTTCGTGACATACCATACCTTGAGTAAATAAACCTTTAAAAGGTTCGTTATCTCTAATTTTTTTATTATTTTTTTTAAGTGCTCTCATAAAAAATCTTGAATAAAGCAGATGTAAAATTGCATGTTCTACTCCACCTATATACTGGTCTACTGGCATCCAATAATTAATTTTCTCTATGTTAAAAGGTTCAGAATTTTCTTTAGGTGAGCAGAATCTTAAGAAATACCAAGAGGAGTCTACAAATGTATCAAGAGTATCGGTTTCCCTTATTGCAGGTTTACCAGTTTTTTTGTGAATAGTATTTTTCCAACTTTTATGATTTTCAAGTGGATTTCCAGTTTGATTTAAATCAATATCTTCAGGAAGTTTAACTGGTAGCTCAGTTTTATCAACGGGTACAATCGATCCGTCATGCAAATGAATCATAGGTATGGGGCATCCCCAATATCTTTGTCTAGAAATCCCCCAATCTTTTAACCTAAATGTTATTTTTTTTTCACCTATTTTTAATTTTTCAATTTCTTTTATAACTCTTATTTTTGCTTGTTCTACCGTCAGTCCATTTAGAAAATCAGAATTAATTAATGTTCCATCATCAATAAAAGCCTCTGATAAATTATTAAAGTTTTTGGGCTCGGACGGATTATCTGAAACAACCTCTGTGACTTGAAGACTATATTTTTTGGCAAAGTCCAAATCTCTCTGGTCATGAGCCGGACACCCAAATATTGCTCCAGTACCGTAATCCATTAAAATAAAGTTTGCGACAAAGATTGGAATTTTTTTTCCTTTGATAAAAGGATGGGCTGCAAATAACTTTGTATCAAATCCGATTTTTTCCGCATTTGCTAAAGCTTCTTCCGTTGTTCCAACTTTAAGACATTCATTTTTAAATTTAATATATTTTTCATCTTTAAAAAATTTTTCACAAATAGGATGATCTACTGAAACAGCTAGAAATGATGCTCCAAATATTGTATCTGGACGTGTAGTGAAAACATTAATTTTTTTTTCTGTGCCTAAAATTTTAAATACAATTTCACAACCTATTGACTTACCTATCCAATTTTTTTGCATAATTTTAACCTTTTCAGGCCAATTATCTAATTCATCAAGCCCATTGAGTAAGTCATTAGAAAACTTTGTTATATCAAAAAACCATTGAGATAGTTTTTTTCGCTCTACCATTGCACCTGACCTCCAACCTTTTCCATTAACAACTTGCTCGTTCGCTAAAACTGTTTGTTCGACAGGGTCCCAATTTACGTAATTTTCTTTTCTTTTGACTAAACCTTTGTTGTAAAAATCAATAAATATTTCTTGTTGGTGCTTATAATAATTCTCATCACACGTGGAAACTTCTAAATCCCAGTCTATTGACAAACCCATAAGTTTAAGTTGTCTTTTCATTTCCAAAATATTTTTCTCTGTCCATTTTTTGGGGTGTAAATTGTTTTCTTTAGCAGCATTTTCTGCTGGTAAACCAAAAGCGTCCCATCCCATCGGGTGTAAGACATTATATCCATTCATAAATTTGAAACGGGCTATAACGTCTCCGATAGTATAATTTCTAACATGCCCCATGTGAATTTTTCCAGAGGGATATGGAAACATTTCTAAACAATAGAATTTTTTTGAATCTTTATTATTGTAAAGCTTCTCTCTATCAAAACTAGATTGCCATTTTTTTTCAATCGCTTGAAAATTTAGTCTTTCCATAAATCTAAATTTTATTTTTTTACTTGTTTTTCCAAAATTGCAGCCTCTTTTAAAATAGATGCAATTAGTTCTTCTTGTATTCTTGATTTAAAAAGCTCTACGTTACAAGACTGGTTGACAGAGCACTTTTTTCTATGAACTGTAATTTTAATACTATTTGATTGAACTACATTGGACATAAATCTAACAGTTATTTTTAAAGCCTGATCTTTATTAGTTTTATCTGTGTACCAGTCAGAAATTATTATACCACCTGAGTAGTCCACAGTAGTAAGAGGTAAAAAATCTAAAATGTCTAAAGTTGCTCTCCACATCGGGTTTGAGGTGCTAAATTCATAGTTGGTAGAACCTGCTCCTCGTCCCATCATTTTTCCAAGTCCAACACCTCTTCCCTCCTTAACATTTTGTTTAGCTCTTTCCGGTCCGGATATTGGAACTTTTCTCGTATCAACTTTTTTGAAAAAACCTTTTCCACACGATACAAGAAGAGAAAATAGAAAAAAATAGACTATAATTTTGAAAAAATTTCTCATTTTAAGACTTCTTACTCATTAAATAGCATTGTTGTGCTAAAATCCAACAAAAATCAGGAAAATAAGGGGTTTTTAGCTTGTTGTAAATTTACAACAGTATTTAAAAAAATACCGGTATTTAATAACTTTTAATACTAATTTATCGGCAATAATAAGATAAATGGCTGTTAATTATAATTAACGTTTTAACAAAGGAGAAACAATGAATAAATTAACAAAACTATTGTTCTCAGTTTTTACTTCAGTAGCTATAGCTACATCAGCTTTTGCTGGTGAGTTTACGGTATCTGGTAGTGCTAAGGCAACTTACACTATTTTAAGTAACACTGGAACAGCTGGTACGCACGCAATTGGTAAAGGACTTGGTATATCAAACGAGTTCTCTTTAACAGCTTCAGGCGAACTAGATAATGGTATGACATGGTCATATGCACAAGACATAGATAACGCAACAGTACAAGATGATGCTAGCATCACAATGGGAACTGATTACGGTACTATTAAAATTTGTGTATCTGAGTGTGGATTATCAACAAAATACGCATTCGATAACTCAGCTTACGGAATAGGTTCTGATAACGGTTATGGACACGGTGCAGCCGCTACTTCAACTATGCAGTACGGATCTAACATCAGTTCTTACAACAACGTTCAGTACCACTTACCAGCTGATTTATTACCATACTCAACTACATTTAAAGTTGGTGTAACACCAGGTGGTGCAGGTGGAAGTGCAAACGCTTCATCTCACTCAGTAAACGGTGATACACATGGTGATATGAGACAATACGCTGTAACAACAGCACCAATTGATGGTTTAAGTATTGCAGCATCTTACTACGACTTTAACGAAATGGGAAAAAAAGACGGTAGACAGGCACAAGAAGGTGGTTCACTTTCAGCTAACTACTCTATGGGTCAATTCTCAGTAGGTTATGGTGAAACTAGACACGCTCCAGCTCAAGCAACAGGTGTTGGTGCTTCTGCAGCAGTTGTAACAGACTTCTATGCTAACAAAGGTTACAGTGTAGGTTTTGCAGTTAACGATAATTTGTCAGTATCTTTCACAGAGGAAGAGTCTACAATTAATCGTAAGTCAAAAGCACAAGCAACAGATGCTATCACTAGAACAGACGTAACAATGGAAATCCAAACGATTGACGTTGCTTACACTGTAGGTGGTGCTACGTTCTCAGTATCTTCATCAGAAGGTACGAACGACTCGTACACGACAGGTGATGACACTAACGAGCACATCTTTGCTATGTCATTAGCGTTCTAATCTAGTTAATTAGAAAAATTTAAAAAAGCCGGTTAATAATTTTAGCCGGCTTTTTTTTTATGGCGGACAAGCATGCAAATGATTGCGATAAAACAATATTTAATTTGGATAAATTTTTTTCATTAATGCCACCTAGAGGAACCAACTTTACTTTAGATCTAAGAGATAAAATATTAAATCTTTGAACCCCTAGATACCCTTTTTTATATGGATTATCAGTTTTAAAAAGCCTAGAAAATATAACAACTTTACAACCCTGTCTAATTTTTAAATCGAGCTCTCGTTGATTATGAGCAGCACCAATAATTTTAAATCCTTTTCTTAAATAAGTATTAGTACGTAAATTTTTGTTATAAGCTGATATATATAATCCGTCCGCGTTTATTTTAGATAATAGTTTTATATCATTAGCTACAAAAAAGTTTACACCTTTTTTTTTACAATTTTTTCTATAAATTCTCAGATCCTGGAATGCTTCTTTAGTTGTTTGACTTCTATAAATAATATTAAATTTATTCTTTATTTTAATTAAATTTAAATTAAATTCTCTAGTATTTTCTATGAATAAGTAGTATTTTTTTTTAAACATTAATATATGAATATAATAACTAATTTCGAGAAAATAAGACACGAAATTAAAAATAATTTGCCTCAGAACGAAGTTAATGTAATTGCTGTAAGTAAAACTTTCTCAATAGAGCACATTATGCCTTTAGTTGAATATGGGCATAAACATTTTGGTGAAAACAAAGTTCAAGAAGCTGAAAAAAAATGGAGGGAATTAAAAAAGACGGTTACTGATTTAAATTTACACATGATAGGAAGACTTCAATCAAATAAAGCAAAAAAGGCAGTAGAAATATTTGACTACATTCACTCCTTAGATAGTGAAAAATTAGCTAATGAATTAAGCAAAAGACAAAATGAAAAAAATAAAAGTCTAAGTTATTTTATCCAAATCAACCTAGGTTCTGAAGAACAAAAGGGTGGTGTAGAAATAAATGAACTTAAGAATTTTAAAGAATATTGTGTTAAAAAACTAAATCTTTCAGTTCTTGGACTTATGGCAATACCACCTAATGACAAAAATCCTGAAAAATATTTTAAAAGAATATCTGAATTAAATAAAAAGTTTAACTTTCAACACCTAAGCATTGGAATGTCTAATGATTATTTACAAGCAGTTAAATATGGGGCTTCTCACGTTAGAGTTGGCAGTGCTATCTTTGGATCTAGAAATTAGAGAATATTTAAAAAAGTTTTTTTATTTATAACTGATAATAAATACCTAAGGTCTTTTTTTGATAACGCTATACAACCTAATGTAGGTGAGTAATTTTTTTTTGCTACATGTAAAAAAATTGCACTACCCCTTTTTTTCTTAATAGGACTAAAATTGTAATTAATTACAACAATTATATCGTACACATTCTCCCTAATATGTAATCTTTCTGCACTTTCTTTGAAAGGAAATTTAACAAATTTATTATAAAATTTTGAATTTGTATCATCACACCATCCATAATTTTTGTTAATTGGAATGGTTCTGAGTTTGGAATAGATTTTTTTAACTCTTTCTTTTCTGTAAAAAATATATTTAAACTTGAACCTACCTCTGGGAGTACATTTATCCCCCTCAACTTTTTTACTTGTAATTCCTCTTTTACCAATAGCACATTTTGCTCTATAGTCTTTAAAATAAATAAATTTTTTTTTTAATATTACATCCATGACAGAAAAAAAAAATATCATCTTAGCATTTGGAAATAAAGAATTTAATAAATCTTTAATTGAAATTCAAGAATTTCTAAGCTTCAGTTTAAAAATATTAGATAATTTCAAAGATAGTATTTTTTTAGGAAACTATCAGGGGATGATAATTCATGAAGATGCTCTTAAAGACAATAAATTTAAAGATTTGATTCAAAATCAAAGCATAAATAAAATCATTTTTCATAATTCAAATAAGTTACCAAATTTAGAAAATATTGAAAAATTAAATTTACCAGCATCTTTTGATCAAATAAATAAAATTGTTATCAATAATATTATAAAAAGAAAATTTAAAATAAATTCATCTTTGAATATTGAAAATTATAAATTGGATAAAAATTTAAGACGGCTGGTTAAAGATTCTATTTACTTAGAATTAACAGAAAAAGAGATAAAATTAATTGAGTTACTTAAAAATAAATCATTTATGAAAAAAAAAGAAATTCTCTCAACAATATGGAAATACTCTGAAGATGCGGATACTCATACTGTAGAAACACATATCTATAGATTAAGAAAAAAAATTAAAGATAACTTTAATGACGATACGTTTATAAAAAGTACAAAAAAAGGATATACTATTTGAAAAAAAGAAATAAATTTGCCAAAGATCTGATGACTTCAAAATACCGAACAAGAGTTGTAAAACCTAAAAAAGGCAAGGGTAGTTTCAAAAGAAAAAGAGTTAGGAAGTATTTGGAGTTAAAATAAAAAATTATAATCTTGCTCCAACTTGTTGAATAATCTTAGAAGAAAGCTCTGTTCCTTTTTCTAAACTTTCTTTTAAAGATAATTTGTTTATATATCCGTGTAAAAAGCCAGCAGCAAACAAATCTCCTGCACCTGTCAAATCTTTTATCAACAAATTTTTTTTTGCGTCACATCTAACAATTTTTTCTCTGTGGATTGCTACAGAGCCAATTTTACCTCGAGTTATCACAATTAACTTTTCAATTTCTTTTGCAAATTCGACTACATCATCGAAATTTTTTGCTCCTATTAAAGCCATGATTTCTTGTTCATTGGCAAAAGTTATGTTTAATTTATTTTGAACTAAATCCAAAAAGTAATCTCTATGTCTTTCAACACAAAATAAATCAGAAAGAGATATAGCAGATTGGTTAGCAAAACTTATTGCTTTATTAAATGCTTTTTGAGGATCTCCTTTGTCCCATAAATATCCTTCAAGAAAAGTAATTTCACTTTCTTTTACTATTTCTTTATCAATGTCATTTTCACTTATTTTTCCTGCAGTTCCTAAAAAAGTACACATGGTTCTCTCTGAGTCTGGTGTTATTAAAATTAAACAAGTGCCAGTGGGTATTTTTTCAGATTTTATCTGATAGTGAAATTGAACCTTTTCTTTCTGCAGTCCCTCTAAATATTTTCTTCCTAAATTATCATCATTTACTTTACCAATGAAACCAACTTCATTACCTAACTGAGAAAGACCTACAATAGAATTGGCTACTGATCCTCCAGAGATTGTCTTTTCGATTTTTAAATTTTCAAGAAGTTTTTTAAACTCATTTTCGTCGACGAGTTTCATTGTACTTTTTGTAAGTCCATTCTTAACCAAGAAGTTATCATCAATTTTGCAGATAACATCTACAATTGCGTTTCCTATACCTAGAATCTTCATATCAAGCTTTT
This sequence comes from uncultured Pelagibacteraceae bacterium, assembly GCA_902605645.1. Classification (GTDB taxonomy): domain Bacteria; phylum Pseudomonadota; class Alphaproteobacteria; order Pelagibacterales; family Pelagibacteraceae; genus Pelagilacustribacter. The sequence goes on from CACLDE010000003.1 coordinate 75,501, forward strand.
TTTGTAATAAATTTCTTTTTTCTATTTGGGTAACAGCTTTTACAAATTTTGCAAGTCAAACCAAAGCAGTCTCTTGCCTTACAATACTCTCTGCCATACCATATAATTTGAAGATGAAGTTTATTCCAATTTTTCTCAGGAAATAATAATTTTAAATCTTTCTCAGTTTGTACCACATTTTTCCCATTAGTTAATCCCCATCTTTGAGCTAGCCGATGTATATGAGTGTCTACAGGAAATGCTGGGTAGCCGAAGCCTTGAGACATTACAACGCTTGCTGTTTTGTGCCCAACCCCAGGTAACTGCTCTAATTCATCGTAAGTATTTGGCACTTTACTCTTATATTTATCAACCAATGTTTTTGAGAGATAATAAATGCTTTTAGCTTTAATCCTAAAAATTCCAATTTTTCTTATTAATTTTTCTATTTTTTTTCTTCCTAGTTTTACAAAATGCTTTGGATGATTATATCTAGGGTAAATATTCTTGGTTACATTGTTAACATTTACATCAGTACATTGTGCAGAAAGTAAAACTGAAACAAGTAAAGTAAAAGTATTTTTGTAATTGAGAGGAATAGGAACCTCAGGATAAGTATTATTTAATATTCTTTGAATAATTTTTGATTTATTCTTTTTATTCACTTAAAGTTTAACAAATCTCTCATTGAATATAGACCAGCTTTTTTTTTCATTAACCATTTGCATGCGGACAACGCACCTTCAGAATACAAAGCTCTGTCAAAAGACTCGTGGTTTAAGGTTACAATTTCTTTACCACTTGAGAATCTAACTTCATGTTCTCCTATAATATCTCCTTTTCGGATTGAGTTAAAATTTATTTTTTTACCATAAGGAAATTTTTTTTTATTCAAATATTTACTTCCTATCAAACTATAAAAGTTTTTATTTTTTCCATCAGCTATACCCTTTCCCAACATTAAAGCTGTTCCTGAAGGGTGGTCTTTTTTGTGTTTATGGTGAACCTCATATATTTTAGCAAGAAAATTATTACTTAAAGATTTAGAAGCAATTTCCGTTAAATACATTAAAAGATTTACACCCAAACTCATATTGCCTGCTTTTAGAATAGGTATTTTCCTTGAAAATTTTTTTATTAGCCTCTCTTCTTTTTTTGAAAAACCAGTGGTTCCAATCACTACTCTTTTCTTAAGTTTTGAAGCAATTTTTAAAACTTGCAAAGTACATTTCGGCACTGTGAAGTCAATAATCACATTTGCCTTTTTAAATGCAATAATATTGTTTAATTCTAGCTTAATACCAGACACTTTTTTTGGGATAATTCTACTCTCTGTTAACGTAACTATTTTAAAATCCTTATTGTTTTTAGAGGACTTTATAAGTTGCTGCCCCATTTTTCCTAAACAACCAGTTATAGCTAAATTGATTTTTTTCATTATATAAATACACTAATAATTACAACAATAATTAGCACAATTACAGTCCAAATAAAGAGATTTTGAATTAATTGCTTTCGTTTTCTGTTGGTATTTAAAAATGATGGAAGAACCAAAAACAATACTGCTAATAGAAAGATAGCAGACATAATTTCATGTGTTGCCATAAATCTTTAAGAATTTTTCCAAAATTTTTTTGCTCTTTCAAAAAAGCTTTTAATTATTGGGCTTGATTTTTCTGATTCTATTTTTCTAAACTCTTCTAACAGTTCTTTTTGTTTTGAACTTAAATTTGAAGGAACTTCTGTTATAATTTTAATATACAAATCGCCTAAACCATTCCCCCTAAGATACGGCATACCTTTACCTTTAAGTCTTAGTTGTTTTCCATGTTGCGTTCCAGCTGGAATCTTAATTTTTGCTTTACCACCATCTATAGAGGGCACTTCTACCGTAGTACCTAGTGCTGCATCAGTAAATGTTATTGGTAATTCGAAATATAAATGCTCGTCCGATCTTTTAAAAATACTGTGATTATCAACTGAAACAAATAAATACAAATCTCCTGTTGATCCTCCTTTGCTTCCTGCTTCTCCCTTGCCAGAGACCCTTATCCTAGTTCCATCATCAACACCTTTAGGAATTTTAACTGAAACACACTCTTTACTTTGAATTTTTCCGTTACCTCCACACTGCTTACAGGGATTACTTATAGTTTCTCCATATCCACTACACTCAGGACAAGTTTGTTGAATTGTAAAAAATCCTTGATTTGATCTTACCTTACCTCTACCACTACAATATTTACATGTTGCTGGTTTTGAACCAGGCTCAGATCCCTGTCCTGTACATCTTGAACATTTTTTGTATGTCGTATAATTTACTTTTTTATTTAAACCTGAATAGGCTTCCTCCATGCTTATCGACATATCATATCTTAAATCATTTCCCCTATTAGAAGATCTTCTTCCGGAACTTCTTCCTCCACCAAATACATCATCGCCAAAAAAATCCTCAAAAATATCAGAAAATGAAGATCCAAAGTCAAAGTTACCAAATCCTTGATTACCACCACCTTCAAAAGCCGCATGACCAAATTGATCATAGTTAGCCTTTCTTTTATCATCAGATAACACATGATAAGCTTCGCTCGCCTCTTTAAATTTATCTTCCGATGTTTTATCGCCTTTATTTTTATCTGGATGGTACTTTAGTGCTGATTTACGATAAGCTTTTTTAATTTCATCCTTTGAAGCGGATTTAGATACACCTAAGACTTCATAATAATCTCTTTTTGCCACAAGAAATTGCTCCTTTTTTTATCTTAGGCGCTTTTTTCTTTATCTTCTTTTACGTCTTCGAAATCAGCGTCGACAACATTTTCTTTGTCATTATCTTTATCATTGGGATCTTTATTATTTTTATCATCTTTTGGCTGATTTTTTTGTTGGCTTTTATAAATAGCTTCACCAAGTTTCATTGAAACTTGTATAAGACTTTGAGTCTTTTTCTTAATATCTTCTGAGTCTGTCCCCTTTAAAGCTTCTTTAAGATCAGCAATACCAGCTTCAATAGCTTTTTTTTCTTCAGCTGAGACTTTATCGCCATGCTCTTTTAAACTCTTTTCAGTTGAGAAAACAATACTATCTGCCTGATTTCTTGCATCAACACCATCTCTTTTTTTCTTATCAGCCTCCTTGTTTGCCTCAGCATCTTTCACCATTTTATTTATTTCTTCATCAGATAAACCACCTGAAGCTTGGATTTGTATTTTTTGTTCTTTTCCAGTTCCTTTATCTTTAGCTGAAACACTCACTATACCGTTTGCATCAATATCAAAAGTTACTTCAATTTGTGGAGTTCCTCTTGCGGCTGGGGGTATACCAACTAATTCAAAGTTTCCTAATAGTTTGTTGTCGGCTGCCATCTCTCTTTCACCTTGTAAAACTCTAATTGAAACAGCAGGCTGATTATCTTCAGCTGTTGAAAATACTTGGCTCTTTTTAGTTGGAATAGTTGTGTTTTTATCTATGAGCTTTGTAGATACACCACCTAAGGTTTCAATTCCTAATGATAGTGGTGTGACATCTAAAAGTAGAACGTCTTTTACATCACCTTGAAGCACACCTGCCTGGATTGCAGCGCCCATTGCAACCACTTCATCTGGATTTACACTTTTATTAGGTTCTTTTCCAAAAAAGTTTTTAACCGTCTCTATAATCTTAGGCATTCTAGTCATTCCGCCAACTAAAACTACCTCATTAATTTCCGCAGCTGAAAAACCAGAGTCTTTTAAAGCTGTTTTGCAAGGGTTTAGTGTCCTTTCAATTAAACTTTGAACCAAAGCTTCTAATTTTGCTCTAGTAAACTTTAAATTTAAATGTTTTGGACCTGATTTGTCAGCGGTGATAAACGGTAAATTTATTTCGGTTTGAGTCGCTGAGGACAATTCTATTTTTGCTTTCTCAGCAGCCTCCTTCAATCTTTGCAATGCTAATTTGTCTGATTTTAAGTCAATTCCGTTATCTTTTTTAAATTCATTTATTAAATACTCAACTATAGTATCATCAAAATCTTCACCGCCCAGGAAAGTATCACCATTAGTGGATTTTACTTCAAATACACCGTCTCCAATTTCTAAAATTGAAACGTCAAAGGTACCTCCGCCTAAATCATAAACTGCTATTTTTTTTCCACCTTTTTTATCTAAACCATAAGCTAATGAAGCCGCAGTTGGCTCATTAATAATTCTTAAGACTTCTAATCCAGCAATTTTACCAGCATCTTTTGTTGCTTGTCTTTGAGAGTCATTAAAATAAGCAGGTACAGTTATAACTGCTTTTGTCACAGCTTGACCTAAATATTTTTCAGCTGTCTCTTTCATTTTCTGAAGAACAAATGCCGAAATTTGAGCAGGTGAATATTTTTTACCTTTTCCTTCTACCCAAGCATCACCATTATCAGATTTAATTATCTTATAAGGAACCTTCGAAATATCTTTCTGAACTGATGGACCATCAAATTTTCTACCAATAAGTCTTTTAACTGCAAATATAGTATCCTCAGGATTTGTTACAGCCTGTCTTTTTGCAGGTTGACCAACTAACTGGTCCTCTTTTTCCAAAAAAGCTACTACTGAAGGAGTGGTTCTTGCACCCTCAGTATTTTCCAACACCTTAGCTTGTGTACCGTCCATTATAGCTACACAAGAATTTGTTGTTCCTAAATCTATTCCTATAACTCTACTCATATTATCCTTTGTTTACAGTTCCTATATGGGGTCTAAATGTTATTCTACAAGTCGTTTTTTTATTTATTTTCTTCATTTTTTTCACCTTTTTTCTTAGAAACCCCAACAAATGAAGGTCTTAATAATCTCTCACCGAACATAAAGCCCTGTTGAATTTCTTGAATAATAGTGCCTGGTTCACAATTATCATCCTCGATTTCCAACATAGCTTGATGAAAATTTGGATCAAACATTTTATCCAGACAGTGAATTTTAGTAATTTTATTTTTTTCAAAAGTTGAAATTAGATCCTTTTCAATTATTTCTACGTTTGTAAGAAATTTTTCAAATTCTTTACTCTTTTTTAGAAGCTCGTCTTCCTGAATAGATTTTTTGGCTCTCTGAACATTATCTAATGTGGTTAACATTTCTCTCGCAAAATTGAAACCTCCAAATTCAAAAGCATCCTTAATTTCCTTCTCAAATCTTCTCCTTTGATTTTCAGAGTCCGCTAAAGCTCTAAGAAGTTTTTCTTCAGATCTTTTTAATTTCTCTTCAATAGTTAGTTCAGCTTTTTGATCATTTGCCTCATCCACTGTTTTAGACTTAAAATCATCCTTATGAACATTTTTGTTTTCTTTAGATTCACTCATATAATTGCTATATAATGTTGAAAAGTATAATTACTAGTATCAAATGAAAAAAAATAATTTATTGCTAATTGGTACCCATAATGACGGAAAATTTAGAGAAATTAGCAAGTTATTAAGTAAAAAAATTAAAAAGATTTCACCAAAAAGTTTAGGGATCAAAGCACCTAGAGAAACAGGTAAAACTTTTAGATCAAATTCAGAACTTAAAGCCAATTTCTTTTATAAAAAGTCAAAAATAATTTCTCTGTCCGACGACTCTGGGTTAGAAATATTTGCATTACAAAAAAAACCAGGAATATATTCAGCAAGATGGGCAAAACAAAATGGTAGTTTCAACAAAGCGATGATTAGAATTTTAGATAAATTAAAAAATAAAGAAAATAGAAGGGCTAGATTTATTTGCAGCTTATCCATAAGATTAAATAGAAAAAAAGTGATTACAACAGTTGGAATAATTAATGGAAATATATCATTTAAAATACTAGGGAATAAAGGATTTGGTTACGACTCAATTTTTGTGCCTAATAATTCTAAACTTACTTTTGGGCAAATAACCACAAAAAAAAAAATGAAAATTGATCATAGAAGTATAGCCTTTAAAAAGTTAAGAAAAAAATTAAAACTTAATAAATTTTTTATCTGAAACTTTATACATATTAAGTTTTTGAATTAATCTACCGTCTTTTATACTAAAAGTCCCAATTTTACCTTTTATATTATCTTTGATCATAAAGTCTTTCATAGAAACAATCTTATAATTTTTTTTATTCCATATATAATAAATTAGTCCAAGAGCATCATAAGTTAAAATTGTAATTTCAGTTGGTTGCAAACCGTAAATATTAGAATATTTCTTTTTATATTTTTGGAAATTATTTATATCTACAGATGGATAATATAAATTCTCTATAGAATTTTCTAAAAAGATACTCTTGTCAAACCATTGATTAACAGTAACTATTAAAACTTCATCCTGATCTACATCTGAATAAACTAATGAAGTTAAAACACTTTTAAGACTGTCTCCGAAGTCGATAATTATAACTGAGTCGAAGTTTACTTTACCAATAGTATATTTTTGCTCTAATCTTTTAAGTTCTAATTTTGAAGCTTCATCTTCTTTCTGCTCCAATATTTTTACCCTAGAAATTAAATTTCTTTTTCTTTGTTTATAATTAGTTAATTTTTCAATATCACTGGTTAGAACCTTAGGATCAGAACTATATTTAAATATTTTTTTGTTATTTATATTTATGCTATTTATTTTTGCATCAATTAAAGTTGTGTATTCATTTTTTGGATACATAATCACAGTTTTTTTTCTTTTATTATCTTTAATAAAATTCTCAATAGATTTAATTTGAGACTCAAGACTTACACCTATACTCAAAATATTACTTTGGATTTTAGGATCAATGTTTGAAGGAGAAATAAAAATCATATCTTTGAAATTTGATAAACTTTCGAAGTCTTCTTGACTAATTGGCCCTATCACAACTTTTACATTCTCTTCCTTAAGAGACTCAATAGATTGAATTAATTTTTTTGGATTATTAAAACCAGAGTCTCGAGGATAAATTTTTACATCGTCGTTATCAATTTCGTCTAACGCTAGCTGAAGTGAAAGCATTATCGATTGACCCATATCTTTATATTCCCCACTAAATGGAGCTAGCAAACCTACTTTTAGAGATCTTTTGTTTTCATCTGCAAAAGAGTTAAAATTAATGAATAATAATATATAAGTAAAAGTAATTATTTTTTTTAACATTTTATTATGAGCAACTTCAAAAAAGGTTTGTACATTGTTTCAACACCAATTGGAAATTTAGAGGATATAACTTTCCGAGCAATAAAAACTTTACAAAATTCCGACTTTATACTTTGCGAAGATACAAGGCATTCTCTAAAACTTTTTAATAAATTCAACATAAAAACTAAACTAATTTCTTATCATAAGTTTAATGAGAAAAAATCTATAATTAAAATAATACAATATTTAAATGAGGGCAAAATTTTGTCTTTAATTTCGGATGCTGGAACGCCTGTTTTATCTGACCCTGGAAATATAATCATAAATGAATGTATTAAACACAAACACCAGATTTTTACTGTACCCGGACCCTCTTCTGTTTCAGCTGCAGTAAGTTTAGCAGGTTTTGGAGATCAATTTTTATTTTACGGTTTTCTTCCTAAGACTGAAAATGATTTAAATAAATCCTTAAAAAAATTAGATATTGAGGGTTTTTCATTAGTATTCTTCGTACCAGCACTAAAAATAAATTTTTATATAAAGCATTTCAAAAAATATTTTTCTGGCAGAAATATATTTATAGCCAGGGAAATGACAAAAAAATATGAAACTTATTACAGGCAGACTATTGATAATTTAGGACTTTTTAAAACACAATTAAAAGGAGAATTAACTATTGTTATTTCTCAAAAAAAAAAAAAAGAGCTATTACATACTGATTATGTTAAAATTGAAAATCAGGTTATACAGTATTTAAAAAGTTATACTGTAAAAGATGTGGTTGAATTGATGTCAAAAAAAGAAAAGTTACCAAAAAAAATTATTTATAATCTTTGTATTAAAAATAAAAAATGAAAGTCTATTTATCTATTATCTTAATAGCAATTTTTTTACATAGCTGCTCACCTGTGGGTCGTTTTGGTGCTGGGGTAGATATAACTTTTGATCCTAGAACGATAGGCATGCAAATCGATGATACAATTATGCAAAAAAACTTAGTGGCCAGATTATCTTTGAGTGAGAAAAAATATTTTTTAAATATTCAAGTAGAAGTATTAGATGGAAGAATTTTTTTATCAGGAAAAGTTGATGAACCTGAGGAGAAAATTAAGATTACCAAATTAGCCTGGGAAACAAAGGGTGTTAGAGAAGTAAAAAATGCTATTGTAATTAAAGGTAATTCTAATTTTAAACAGACTGCCAAAGATATTCTTATAACAAGTCAATTAAGAACTGCTCTGATTTTTAATAAAAAAACTAAAGCTAGGAATTACACTTTAGAGACAATAAATAAAAAAATTTATATTTTTGGAATAGCAATGGATAGTGATGAAAAAAAAGAAGTACTGCTAGAAGCAGAAAAAATATATGACGTAGAAAAGATCATACCATCCATTTATTTAGCTTCAGAGCTTAGCAGAAATAAAATTTAATTCTTTTCGTAATCAATTACATCAGCAGAATAAGCTGCAATAGAAGCAAGATTTAAAATGTCCGATGTACTTGATCTTAATGGAGCTACTTCGATTGGTAAATCTAATCCAATTAATAATGGACCAATTAATTTAGCACCTCCAAATGACTTCATTAGTTTTGTAGAAATAGCAGCACTATGAAGAGCCGGCATAATTAAAATATTTGCTCTTCCAACTATTTTTGAAAAAGGATAAATTTCTTGGTAAATAGGATTTAAGGCAACATCTGGCTGCATTTCTCCATCAAAATCAAAATCAACTTTGTCAGTTCTTAAAATTTCTATAGCGTCTCTAACATGTTTTGTATTTCTAGAAATTGGTTTACCAAAAGTAGAGTGGGACAAAAAAGCTACTTTAGGATCAAAACCAAAAAGTTTTGACACCCTTACGCATGATTTTGAAATAGCGACCAATCTTTCAGAAGAAGGAAAGTCCTCAACATTTGTATCAGCAACTAAAACAGTTCTCCCTTTAAATACCATCATTGTCATACCAAAAATAGGCTCCCCTTTTCTTGCATCACAAACATGTTTTAATTTTTCTATTGATGCAGCGTAATGTCTAATATTACCAGTAACCATTGCATCAGCATCTTTACAAGCAATCATGGAAGAGCCAAACGCTATTCTATCATTACGAACTAACCGATCCACATCTCTTTCTAATTGTCCTGTTCTTTGGAGCTTTTGGTACAAATATTTTGTATACTTCTCTCTTTTATCTTTGTTAGTTGAATTGACAATTTCAATTTTAAAATTTTCGTCTAAACCAATATTTTTTAAAGTTTCTCTCACTCTTTTTTCATTCCCAATTACCAATGGTGTCCCTAACTTATTTTTACCAAATTCTATGGCGGCTTTAAGCATATTTTCGTCCTCACCTTCTGCAAACACAACCCTTTTAGGACTTTTTTTGACGTTCGCATTTATCCCCTGCATCAAAGACATGGATGGATCTAATCTTGCAGCAAGTTGATCTTTATAATTTTCCAAATTTTCAATTTTTTTTCTCGCTACACCACTTTTAATTGCAGCTTCAGCAACAGCAGAGGGAATTCTTCGAACTAGTCTTGGGTCGAATGTTGAAGGTATAATATATTGTTTTCCATACTTTGGTCTTTCACCCCCATAGGCTGTAACAACTTCATCAGGAACGTCTTCTCTTGCCAACAAGGCTATCGCGTTAGCTGCCGCAACTTTCATTTCATCATTAATTATTTTAGCCCTAACATCTAATGCTCCCCTAAAAATATACGGAAAACCAATTAAATTATTAACTTGGTTAGGATAGTCCGATCTTCCAGTCGCAATTATAACATCATCGCGTACTTCATTTATTATTTCTGGTTTAATTTCAGGATCTGGATTTGCGCATGCAAAAACTATAGGATTTTTTGCCATTGATTTTATCATTTCACGATTAACAACATCTTTCGCAGACAGACCAAGAAATACGTCAGCATCTTTCATAGCTTGCTCTAGTGTTCGAAGTTTAGTTTCTACAGCATGAGCAGATTTGAATTGATCCACTTGACCTCTTCCTTTGTAAATTACTCCTTTTCGATCACACATAATTACATTTTCATTTTTTACACCTATTTTTTTGAATAAGTTTGTACACGCTATTGCTGAAGCACCTGCACCATTCACAACTATTTTGACTTCGTTAATTTTTTTCTTTGAAATATCTAATGCATTAATTAAAGCAGCGGTTGTTATAATTGCAGTTCCATGTTGATCATCATGAAAAACAGGAATATCTAAAATTTCTTTCAACTTCTGCTCTATAATAAAACAATCGGGAGCTGCAATATCCTCAAGGTTAATACCGCCAAAAGTGCCAGCAATATTTTTAATTGTAGAAATTATTTCATCTGCATTTTGATTATCAATTTCTATATCAATAGAATCTATATCTGCGAATCTTTTAAACAATACAGCCTTTCCCTCCATAACAGGTTTTGAAGCTAACGAACCCAAATTTCCCAAGCCAAGAATTGCAGAACCGTTACTTATAACCGCTACTAGATTTCCTTTAGATGTATAGTCATAGGCTTTCGAAGAGTCTTTAGAAATTTCTTTAACAGGTGCAGCTACACCAGGTGAATAAGCAAGTGATAAATCTCTTTTAGAAATAAGAGGTTTAGATGAATTAACCTCAATTTTGCCAGACTTATTGCTTATATGAAAATCTAAAGCCTCTTTATCTGTGTAATGATCAATTTTTGATTTTTTTGTCATTGGATTTTGAGTATGTAATATATAAGTGAATATATCACTAAAAACTTTGTCTTAATTATGAATTTATTATCTTCAACCACTGTATTTAGTTTTTATACGATGCTTAGTAGAGTTCTTGGTTATTTCAGAGATATATTGATAGCAATATTTTTGGGAACCTCTGTATATGCCGATGCTTTTTTTGTAGCGTTCAGATTACCTAATACTTTCAGAAGATTATTTGCAGAAGGCACGTTTAATGCAGCATTTATTCCAAGTTATGCATCTGAAAAATTAAAAAGCAAAGCACAAGGGAAAAGATTTGCTGATGAGGTTTTAACTTTACTAATCTTGGGGCTTTTTACAATTGTTTTAATAGTTGAAATTCTTACACCGTATGTAGTTTATTTAATTGCCCCAGGTTTTATGGTAGACAACAACAAATTTAACCTAGCTGTAGACTTAACCAGAATTACTTTCCCTTTTTTAGCATTTGTAAGTTTATCCTCTTTTTTTGCTGGCATTTTAAACACAGAAAATAAGTTTGCCGCTGCTGCTGCTGCACCAATTTTTTTAAATTTGATTTTAATATTATCTTTAATTATTTCATATTATTATAAGCTAGATTACGCACTTAATTTATCTTATGGAGTTTCACTATCTGGTTTAATACAATTAATTTTTTTGATTTTCTTTGCTTCAAAATTTTATCAGCCCTCATTGATTTTTAAAAAAAAAATAAGACGGAAAGTTAAGTTTTTTTTAAAAAAACTTTTGCCTAGTATTTTTTCATCTGGAATAATACAAATTAGTATCTTGGTTGGAACAATTATAGCATCATTTCAATCTGGAGCAGTTTCCTATCTTTACTATGCAGATAGAATTTATCAAATTAATCTTGCAATAGCTGGTATTGCCGTAAGCACTGTGTCTTTACCAATACTAAGCAAATTAATTAAAAATAAAAAAATTAATCAGGCCAACGAAATTCAAAATAAATCTTTAGAATTGTCTTTATTGTTATCACTGCCAGCTAGCGTAGCTTTAATTATTGGCTCTGATGAAATAGTAAACGCTTTATTTGGCTATGGATCTTTTACGGAAAATGACATTAAACAAACATCACTTGCATTAAGATATTTTGGTTACGGTATACCAGCATTTGCAGGATTAAAAATATTTGCGAATTTCTTTTTTGCTAGAGATAACACAATGACACCATTTAAAATTTCCTCAATTATCGTCATTACAAATGTCGTCATCAGTGTTTTATTTTTTAAAAAATTTGGCTTTGTTATAATTCCAATAGCTACAACCTTATCCTCATGGATTGGTATTCTTTATTATTTATATATTCTTTTAAAAATTCGATATTTGAAAATTCAACCAAAATTTTACACTAAGCTTATCAAGATAGTATTTTCCACTTCTTTTGTGTCTTATATTTTTTATAATAGTTTAAATTATTTTGCAAAAAACTTGATTTATTCAAATGATTATAAAATTTTATACTTATTATTTATAGTAATCTTCGTGGCTTTGTTGTATTTTTTAATTTGTTATTTTTTAAAAGTATTGAATTTAAGAAGTTTTAAAACTAATTAATATGAAAAAGGAATTGGTATTTTCTGGAGTTCAACCAACCGGTAATTTACATCTAGGAAATTATCTAGGTGCTTTAAAAAATTTTGTATCACTTCAAAAAACAAAGAACTGTCTATATTGTGTAGTCGATATGCACGCTATAACAACATTTCAAAACCCCAAAGAGTTGAATTCAAATATTTTAGAAACTACAGCAGGTTTTTTAGCCTCCGGGCTAGACTCAAATAAAAGTATAATTTTTAATCAATCATCCGTGAGTGGCCACGCAGAATTAGCTTGGATTTTAAATTGTGTTTGTAGAATAGGCTGGTTGAATCGTATGACTCAATTCAAAGATAAAGCGGGCAAAGATAAAGAAAAAGCAAGTGTAGGTTTGTACATCTATCCAAATTTAATGGCCGCAGATATCTTATTATACAAAGCTACTCATGTGCCTGTTGGAGCTGACCAGAAGCAGCACTTAGAATTATCAAGGGATATTGCTCAAAAATTTAATAACGATTTTAACCAAAAAGATTTTTTTCCTTTACCGGAGCCTCTAATACAAAAAAATATTTCTCGTGTAATGAGTTTGAGAGATGGAACCAAAAAAATGAGCAAATCCGAAGAGTCTGATTATTCCAGAATAAATTTAAAAGATAGTTCTGACGAAATTATAAAAAAAATAAAAAAGGCAAAAACAGATGCCGATCCAATTACTGAAAATATTCGAGACTATGAAAATAGACCTGAGGCTTACAATTTATTAAGCATATATTCAAATTTATCAGATCAAAAAATCGAGAGCACGATTAACGAATTTGTGGGTAAAGATTTTACATCTTTAAAAATAAAACTATCTGAAAAATTAGTTGAGACAATAAGTCCAATTGGGAAAAATATTGTTAAATTGATGAAAGATAAAAAACACCTGGAAGATGTATTAAAAAAAGGCAAACAAAAAGCTAGTATTATTGCTGAGGAAAACCTAAAAAAGATACGTGAAATAATAGGATTTGTGTAATATAAATATTCTATAATGATACAAATAGAACAAACGCCAAATCCAGATTCGTTAAAATTTTTATCACAAAAGAATTTATCTAAAGTTGGAACAGAAGAATTTAAAAAGTCAAATTTAAGTAATATTAAAATTCCATTTATTAGAGAATTATTAAGTTTTTCTGGCGTTGAGTTAATTTTGATTTCAGATAATTTTTTGACAGTTAAAAAAGAAAAAGATGCATCTTGGGATAGTTTGAAACCCATGATTATTTCACATTTAAATGATTATTTTGAAAAAACTGAAGATCCAATATTAACTGATAATAAAAAGGAAAAAAAAACCGACGAAAACGAAACTATTTCTAAAATAAAAGATGTTTTAGATACAAAAATAAGACCAGCTGTTGCAAGAGACGGAGGTGATATTAAATTTAAATCTTTTGATAATGGTGTCGTAAGGGTAGAATTACAAGGTGCATGCTCAGGATGTCCTAGTTCTATTATGACTTTAAAGCAGGGTGTACAAAATCTGTTAAAACATTATGTTAAAGAAGTTAATTCAGTTGAGGCAATCTAAATGAAAAAAAACTTAAGTTACAGAGATAAATTACTTGAGCTAAGTAGAATATACAAAATTTCAGAAATACAAAATTATATAAAAAGAAAAAAAAATCTCACTACTCATCAAATAGAGCATATTTTAAAAAAGAATAATGTTCCTATACCAAAAGATTTTAATGTAAGTTTCTTTAAAAGAAGTATTTCAAACCCTATTTCAAAAGCAGGAAAAGAAGTTTCAGGTTTTTATACAGATACAACTGATGGTGTAGAAAAATTATTTAAGAAAACAAGGCGAGAAGCTTCGGGTTTATATGATGACACTACCGGTGGTGTTGGAAGCTTTTTTATTAGACTTTGGAAAAACATGGGAAATATGGGAATCGGGATTTTAAATACATTTCCAAAATTATTTAGCACTGTAATTAATTTTGTATCAAATATATTCATAGAAACATTTAGTAGTTTTTACACTACTAAAGTTGAGGAGACTAAAACTAACAAACTAGTCAAAGGATTTGGTGCATTAGTTTTAATATTTGCAATAGGAATTATCTTTTTCACTTTAAAAGAAAACTATGATTTGAATGATAAAACTAAGTTAGTTGAAATAAAAAAAGAAAAACCAAAGCAAATTGAAAAACAAAAAGAAGTAAAAAAAGAGCCAGAAAAAAAACCTGAAAAAAAAGTTCCGGAAAAACTTGTAAAAAAACCTGAACCCAAAAAAGAAAAATCTCCAAGTCAGGTAACAGAACTAATCTTGCCAAATTTAAATATTAAAACAGAGACAGTATTAAGTTTGTTCGAGGATGTCGAATATGATTTGAAGACAGTAAGGTACCAAAAAAAAGTTAAACCGATTTATTTTACACAATTTCCAAAAGATCTTGACGAGATAAAAGATACAAAACTCAAAAAAGAAACGTTTATAAAAATTGTATTACCTTTAGTTGTAGCTGAAAATGAAAAGATTTTAGACGATAAGATTAAGCTTAAAAGAATTATCTCAAAAAAAATGACATCTGATAAAGAAAAATCGTGGTTAAGATTAAAACTTAGAGAATACAAAGTTAAAAATTCCGATATAGCTGAACTAAATAAAAGAATGGATATAATCCCCGTTTCAATCGCCTTGGCTCAAGCTGCAAAAGAAAGTGGCTGGGGCACTTCACGATTTGCATTGGAAGGTAACGCAATATTTGGCCAGTGGACGTGGACTGGTCAGGGTATTGAGCCACTTAACAAAGGTAAAAATGAAGGTCATAAAATATTAAGATTTCCAATATTAAGAGCATCTGTAAAAGCGTATAAAAATAATTTAAATACACACAAAGGATATTCAGAGTTCAGAGAAAAAAGAAATAGTTTGAGAAAAAGAAATAAATTTATTAAAGGATTAGATTTGACGGATACTCTAGACAGGTATGCCCAAACAGGCAAAGAGTACACAGATATTTTAGAGCAAATAATAAAACAAAATGATCTATCAGATTTTGAAACAGTACAGCTAACTAACTCCGTAGTTAAAAAAGATATACAACTTTAAAACTATTTTTCTTTAACGACAAATTGAACACCGAGCCATCGATAAAAGCCATTATTTTCTCTCAAAGAGCAATTTATTCTACCTCTCTCAGTAATAAATTTCCCCTCCAAATTTATTTTTAGGATATTTTTATTGTCAAGTTTAATTATTGAATTTCTCCACTTGTTCTTCTCATTTGAAAAACAATTTATATTGTTTAAATTTTTTATGTTATCATAAAACTGAATTTTTACTTTTGGTGGATTATTTTCATTGCTTATATACCTTTCTTCTGGCTGAATTGACTTATAAGGAAAAGGTAAAGTTTTTAATATTGTCTTAAATCTTTCTGTTTCTCCATATTTTTCATTTATTGGAAATCTGGGCATTTCAAAGAAATTCTTTGTATAATCAGCTACACCCGAATGTTGACCAAAAGCATACTTAAAACCTAGATCTATAACAATATTCTTTAAATTAGAGCTATATTCACCAAACGGATAAGAAAAAAAATTAGAATTTTTACCTAGTTCGTCTTTAAATATATTTATGGATTTTTCTAAGTCATTTCTAATTTCTTGTTCTTCAAAATCAATTAAATAATCATGTGAATGGCTGTGATTTCCTATTTCGACAAAATCATATTTTCCTATTTCTCTTATGTTTTCCCAGCTCATATATCCTTTTTTTCCAACCTCTCTCGTACTAACAAAAAGAATGAAAGGAATTTTCGATTTTTTCAATATTGGCCAAGCATTTTCGTAGAAGGACTGATATCCATCATCTATTGTAATGAGTAATTTCCTCTCATTTTTGTTATTAATCAACTCATATTCAAAATTAGATGGATTAATAAATTTAATCTCATTTTTTTTAATAAGTTCAATGTGTTCTTTAAAATCTTCAATCTTTATGTTCGTTGAGGGGTATTTATTTTCTTCAAATCGATGATACATTATAGTAATTATACCAAAGTCATCTATTACTATTTCAGATGAGTGCAAATTTAACTTAAATAAAAAAAAAAATAAAAAAATGATAAATAATTTTTTAATAATTAGCTGCACTGGCAATAATAATTCAATAGGTTTAAAATCTAATAATAAATTTTTTACGGAAAAATTACAAAACAATATTAAATCAAATAATCTGCTTGTTAACAATATTATTGGCTTTATAAAAAAACATAAAGTCAAATTAAGCAGTAAATACTCAATTATA
This sequence comes from uncultured Pelagibacteraceae bacterium, assembly GCA_902605645.1. GTDB lineage: Bacteria > Pseudomonadota > Alphaproteobacteria > Pelagibacterales > Pelagibacteraceae > Pelagilacustribacter. The sequence continues at coordinate 92,140 of CACLDE010000003.1, forward strand.
GTTAATATGGGGCCAGGAAGCTATTCTTCCATCAGAATTTCTTTATCTGTGGCAAAAGGAATCCAAATTGTTCATGGTTCTAATCTATATGGCTATAAAAACAATCAATTACCAGAATTAAAACTTGAAAATATTGAGATTTTAATAAAAAATAAACAATTAAAAAATAAAATGATTAATCCAATTTACCAATAAACAGGATAAATTATAATGAGTATAATTGAGGAGAAATGTAAAAAAAAAGGAGTGAGGCTGACCGAGCAAAGGCGTGTAATAGCTAAAATAATGTCCGAGTCCAAGCTGACTTTTGGCTCCAAAGATCATCCTGATGTTGACGAGTTACATAAGAGAGTAACGTTAGTAGATAAAAAAATAAGTATCGCAACAGTATATAGAACTTTGAAATTATTTGAGGAGTCGGGCATTATCGAGAGACACGATTTCAAAGAGGGAAAGTCTAGATATGAACCTTCAACAGATGAGCATCATGACCATCTAATTGATGTTAATACTGGAGAAATAATTGAATTTGTGGATAAAGATATTGAAGAATTGCAAATTAAAATAGCAAAGAAACTCGGTTATAATTTAGTTGATCATAAACTTGAGCTTTATGGTTCAAAAAAAAAAAAATAATTTGAAAAAAAAAATATTTATAAAAACTTTTGGTTGTCAAATGAACGAATATGATAGCAGTCGAATATTTGACATAACTAAAAAGATAAATTATTTTCAAACTAAAGATAAATCAGAAGCAGACTGTTATATTATAAACACATGCCATATTAGAGAAAAGGCAACAGAAAAAGTATTTCATGATGTAGGCAGAGTAAAAAAAGAATATAGAAATAAAAAAAAACCTATTCTTATTATTGCCGGGTGCGTTGCTCAAGCCGAAGGAGATTTAATATTAAAAAAGGATCGTTATGTAGATGCTGTCATTGGTCCCCAATCTTATCAATCTATAAATAAAGTTATAAAAGATATAGAAAATAAACAAGAACAACAAGAAATTACAAATTTCGAAACAATAAAAAAGTTTGACGAACTTAAGCTAATTCGAAATCATAACTCAAATGTATCGTCATTTTTAACAATACAGGAAGGTTGCGACAAATTTTGTAAATTTTGTGTAGTGCCGTATACGAGGGGTCCGGAATATTCTAGAAATTTCGAAGAAATTTTAGATGAGGCCGATGAGCTTATAAGCAATGGATCCAAGGAAATAATTTTACTAGGTCAAAACGTTAATGCTTATAATGATAAAAATAGACGTCTATCTGATATTATATTTGCTCTAAATAAAAAAAAAGATTTGATAAGGGTTCGTTATTATACCTCTCATCCTAAAGATATGACAAAGGACTTACTGGAGGCACATAACAAATGCTCTAAACTTATGCCCCTTTTACATCTACCAGTTCAATCAGGTTCAGACAAAATTTTAAAAAGCATGAACAGGAAACATAATATAGAAGAATATTTAAAGATAATTAATATTTTAAAAGAGAAAAATCCAAAAATAGAATTTGCCAGTGACTTTATAATTGCTTATCCTGGAGAAAATAAAGATGATTTCAATAAGACATGCAAATTAATGGATAAGGTAAAATTTATAAATTCATTCTCTTTTATCTTCAGCCCAAGACCTGGAACACCAGCAAGTGAAATGAAAATGATTGATGAAAAATTAGCCAAAAAAAGACTTTCGATTTTTCAAAATATCGCAGAAAATATTAAAATAGATTATAAAAAAAAACTTTTAAATCAAATAGTAAAAGTGTTGTTTGAAAATAAAATGTTAAGAGAAAAAGATAAATATTTTGGTAGAGATGAGTATCAGAATCCAGTGATAGTTTATTCAAAAAAAAATATAGTTGGTCAGGAAAAAAAAGTACTTATCAAAAAATTTTCCCATCACACAATTCATGGTGTAGTAATGAATATTGACAATTTTCTCGCAGCTTAAATATGTCAAAAATAGAAAATTTAGAACAAAACTATACTGTAAAAAAAATAGATAGAGAAACAATAAATATTAAGGTTCATAATAACGATATTCTGGTATCAGTTGTGGGAGAGTTTAATAGCAATTTAAATGAATTAGAAAAATTGACCAAAACAAAAATATTTTTTAGAGGAAATTCTATAACAATTAAAGGTAGTCATGATGAAACTAAAAAAGCATCCGATGCAATAAAATTTTTAATAAATAAGTATATAAAAACTAACTTGATTGAAAAACATGATCTTATGTTATCTTTAAAAGAAAAAAACATTAATTTGAAATCTAATGTTCATAGTTTGGGTCAACTAATAAAAACTCCAAAAAAAACAGTCATAGCAAGATCTAAAAAACAATCTGAATATATAAATGCTTTAACGAACAGTGACATAACTATGGCTCTAGGACCTGCAGGAACAGGGAAAAGTTTTTTAGCTGTGTCCGTAGCTATGACAATGTTATTTGAAAAAAAGGTGGAAAAAGTCATTTTATCTAGACCAGCTGTAGAAGCGGGAGAAAAGCTTGGATTTTTACCTGGTGATATGAAAGAAAAAGTAGATCCCTATTTAAGACCTTTATACGATGCGCTTTATGATCTGTTTGGGTTTGAAAAAATAAATAAAAAAATTGAGACTGGAGAGATTGAAATTGCTCCTTTAGCATTTATGAGAGGGAGAACTTTAAAAAATTCTTTTGCCATATTAGATGAGGCGCAGAATGCTACACTCACTCAAATTAAGATGTTTTTGACTAGAATAGGAGAAAATTCTAAAATTGTGGTTAACGGCGATCCAACACAAATAGATTTAATAAATAAATCTCAATCAGGATTAATAAAAACAAAGAAAATTTTAAATAAAGTTAAAGAAATCAAATTAATAGAATTTGATCATAGAGATGTTGTCAGACACCCTTTAGTTACTAAAATTATTAAAGCTTTTAACAAAAATATTGATGATAAAGATTAATGTTATTGTTAAAGATAAAACCTGGCTTAAATACATTAAAAATCCCAAAGCTTATTTAAAAAGTAAAATAAAAAAAATTCAAAGTGATAAGTTTTTTGGGAAAAGCAATTATCAATTCAGTCTACTTTTATCTGAAACAAAAGAAATAAAATTTCTAAATAAAAAATTTAGAAAAAAAAATAGAACAACAGATATTTTATCCTTTCCAAGCCAAAATAAAAAAGAACTCAAAATATTACTCAAATCAGATCTGGAAATTTATTTGGGTGATATAATAATTAACTTTAAAAAAATAAATATTTCATCAAAAAAATTATTTAAAAGGCATTTAGATATTTTGTGGATACACGGTTTAGTTCATTTGTTTGGACATAACCATAAAAAGGATAGTAACTATAAAAAAATGAATGCTATAGAAAAGAAATTTTTAAAGAAATTAAATTAGATGATAAATCTTTTTCTTAATAATAGGTTATTACTTGTATTTATAGCACCTTTTTTATTGGGTTGCTTATCTGTTTTTTCATTTCAACCTTATAATTTCACTTTTATCAATTTTTTTATATTTCCAAGTCTTTTTTTCATTTTATGCAACATCAATAAGAGATCGAAAAATAAATACAGAAAAAAACCCTATTTAATAAATTTATTTTATGTAGGATATTTTTTCGGTGTAGGTTTTTTTTTAACAGGAATAAATTGGATTTCTAATTCTTTAGAATTTGATGACTCTTTCAAAAATCTTATACCTTTAACAATTATATTAATCCCATTATCGCTAGGTTTTTTTTATGGTTTGGGTTCCTTAATTTGCGGAAAATATTTAAAATATGACTTAAAATCTATCTTTTTGTTTTGCGCTGCAATATCCGTTGTAGATTATTTTAGAGCAAAAATATTAACAGGATTTCCCTGGAATATTTGGGCTTATAGCTGGTCCTGGTTTACTGAAATAATTCAAATTTTAAATCCTATTGGATTATTTGGGTTTAATTTATTATCAATTACTTTCTTTAGTATACCAAGTGTTTTATTTATAAAAAAAAATAAAAATAAAATTTTAATATTGAATTTTTTTTTATTAGTCTTTTTTTTCAATTATATATATGGAAATTATATACTTAATAAAAACAAAATCGAGAGTCAAAGATATATTGAAGAAAATAAATATATTAATATTAAGATAGTGTCACCAAATTTTGAATTGAAATATAATTTAAATGATAAAGAAATATTAGAGCGGATTAAAAAACTCATAAAATATAGCGATGTTGAAAAAGATAAAAAAACACTGTTCATTTGGCCTGAGGGAGCATTATCAGGAAAATATTTTTTTGAAATTGAAAAGTACAAAAACTTAATTAAAGAAAGTTTCTCTTCAAATCATTTGATAATTTTTGGAATAAATACTTTAGATAAAAAGGAAAATAAATTTTTTAACAGCTTTGTTGTTGTAGACAATAATTTAGATAAACAATTTCAGTATAATAAAGTAAAATTAGTTCCCTTTGGAGAATTCTTACCTTTCCATGATAAATTAGAAAAAATTGGTTTAAAAAAAATTACTGAAGGTTTTGGATCTTTTAGCAAAGGCACTAATAATAATACCTTCTCTTATAATGGTGTGGATATAATACCTTTAATCTGTTATGAAATAATTTTTCCAGAATTAATTCAAAAAATAAATAAAAATAAAACTTTATTAATAAATATATCCGAGGATGGCTGGTTTGGTGATACTATAGGACCTTATCAACATTTTTCAAAATCAATTTTTAGAGCTATTGAAAGTGACTCATTCGTTTTAAGATCTGCCAACAAAGGTTTTAGTGCCGTAATTAATAATAAAGGACAAATCATTAAAAGCTTAAAAAACAATGAAACTGGAAGCCTAGAATATAGATTACCAATTATAGAAAAGAGGAAACGAAATAAAAATGATTTGATATTTTTTGTCCTTTTATTTACATATTGTTTAATCTCTTTAAGATATAAAAAAAATGAGTGAAAAAAATTATTTGTTTACTAGTGAGTCTGTATCTGAGGGTCATCCTGATAAAGTGTGTGATAGGATTTCTGATATGGTAGTGGATAGTTACTTATCAAAAGATCCTTTTGCAAGGGTAGCTTGTGAAACTTTGACTACTACTAATAAAGTTGTTCTTGCAGGAGAAATAAGAGGGCCAAATATTAGTAAAGAAGACCTTATACATAAAGTAAGAAATTGTATTAAAGATATAGGTTATGACCAGGAAGGCTTCTCTTGGAAGGAACAAACAAAAATTGAATCCTATCTTCATGAACAGTCGACTGATATTGCAATGGGCGTAGATTCAAAAGATAACAAAGACGAAGGTGCTGGAGATCAAGGTATAATGTTCGGGTATGCCTGCAATGAAACAGATGATTTAATGCCTGCGCCGATATTTTATTCACATAAAATTTTACGCTTAATGGCACAAGATAGAAAATCAGGCGATTTAAAAGGGATTGAACCAGATTCAAAAAGTCAAGTAACAATGCTTTATGAAAATGGTAAACCAAAAAAGGTAACATCAGTTGTAATTTCTACACAACATTCTAAAGATTTGGACAAAGAAAAAGTCAAAGAAATAATATTGCCTTATATAAATAAATCCATACCAAAAGAATTATTGAGCGATCTGCAAAGTTCAGAAATCTATATCAATCCAACAGGGCAATTTATCATCGGAGGTCCAGACGGTGATACCGGTTTGACTGGAAGAAAAATAATTGTTGACACTTATGGTGGTGCAGCCCCGCATGGTGGAGGAGCATTTTCAGGCAAAGACCCAACTAAAGTTGATCGCTCTGCAGCTTATGTTTCAAGATATTTAGCAAAGAATATTGTTGCGTCAGGATTAACAGAAAAATGTTTGATTCAATTGTCCTATGCTATCGGAGTTTCTAAACCATTGTCTATTTACGTAAAATTAGAAGACAAAGATCAAAGCAAAACATCCAATGTTGAAAAAATTATAAAAGATAATTTTGATTTATCTCCAAGAGGAATTAGAGAATTACTTAATTTAAATAAGCCAATTTATGAGATAACATCATCTTATGGGCACTTTGGAAGAAAACCTACAAATAAAGGCGAATTTTCTTGGGAAAAAACAGATAAAACGTCGTTTTTTAAAAAGGTGTAATCTTGAAAAAACCTTAATTTTTCTTTATTAATATCTAAAATTTTATAACTACAAAAATGGGCACTAGCCCATTTTTTTTTAGGAGAACTAAAAATGTTAAATAGAGGCTTAGATAAACTTGAACTATTAAGAATAGTTGATGCGGTAGCAAACGAGAAATCAATAGATAAAGATATTGTGATTGGATCAATGGAGAGTGCTATACAAAAAGCAGCTTTGACAAAATTTGGTCAGAACAACAATATCCTTGTGAAGATTGATCGGGAAACTGGGAATATAAGTATACAAAAAGTTTTAGAAGTTGTTGAAACTGTAGAAGATTCTAGTCGTGAAATTACCTCTAAAGATGCTAATTCAATAAGTAAGGACAAATCAGAGTCATTTAAGGTGGGTGATAAGATTTATGAAGATCTTCCGCAAATAGATTTTGGTAGAATAGCTGCACAAAGTGCAAAACAAGTTATAAACTCCAAAGTAAGAGAGGCTGAAAAAAATAGACAATATGAGGACTTTATAGACAAACAAGGACTTATATTAAGTGGAATTATTAAAAGATTAGAATATGGAAACGTTATTGTTGACCTAGGAAGAGCGGAAGGAGTTATAAAAAAAGACGAACTAATTCCAAGAGAAGTCTTAAAAACTGGAGAAAGAGTTAAAGCATACTGTTATGAAGTAAAAAAAGAATTAAAAGGTCATCAAATATTTTTATCAAGAGCTCATCCACAATTCTTGGCTAAGCTTTTTTTTCAAGAAGTGCCAGAAATTTATGAGGGTATAATTGAGATCAAATCTGTTGCCAGAGATCCAGGAAGTAGAGCTAAAATTTGTGTTTACTCTAAAGATACCTCCATTGACCCTGTAGGGGCATGTGTTGGTATGAGGGGTAGTAGAGTCCAAACAATCGTTAATGAACTTCATGGTGAAAAAATAGATATTATAAAATGGACTGAAGATTTACCAACTCTTATCTCCGAGTCCTTATCACCTGCAGAAATTCAAAAGGTTTTAATTGATCAATCCAATAAAAAAATTGATGTTATTTTAAGCGAGGAAAATTTAAGCAAAGCTATAGGAAGAAGAGGTCAAAATGTTAGACTAGCCTCTAAGCTTACAAATTTTGAAATTGATATTTTGACAGACAAAGAAGACTCAGAAAGAAGACAAGCAGAATTTAAAGAAAAAACGGAAGCTCTTATTAAAAACCTTGAAGTCGATGAAACTTTGGGACAATTATTGGTCTCTGAGGGTTTTCAAAGTATTGATGACATATCCCAAGCTAATCCTGAAGATATATCAAAAATTGAAGCAATAGATGAAGAGACTGCAAAAGAATTAATTTCAAGATCAAAAGAGAGTCTGATTAAAGTAAAAGAGGAAGTCGGGAAAAAACTTAAAGAATTGGGCGTAGAAGAAGAATTGATTAACTTAAAAGGTATGACGCAAGGTATGCTAGTAATTTTAGGACAAAAGAATGTAAAAAAACTTTCTGATTTTGCAGATTTATCGACCGACGAACTTATTGGCGGTTATGATGAGATAAAAGGTAAAAAAATAAGACTGCAGGGATACTTAGAGGAGTTTTCTTTAACTAGAGAGGAGGCAGATCAATTAATAATGTCTGCAAGAAATATTGTATTTAAATAAGTTATGGATAAAGAAAAAGAAAAGAAAAAAACATTAACAATTTCATCGAATTTTAAAAAGAAGGTTGACACAATTTCTTTATCGAAAAATGAAATAAAAAAACCATATTCTATACCAAATGATAAAAAAAATTCTTTCAAACCATCAAAGAATTTTAGAAAAATTAGTTCTATTGACAAAAATCTTAAAAACTCAGGAAATAAAGGAAAAAAATTCACTAGAAAGTTTGTAGAACAACAAGCGACAAAAGCATTCATTAAGAAGGACGATAAACCAACTGGAAAAAGTAAGTTAAAACTTAAAACACCTATAGATAAAAGAGATTTTAAATTGACTGTCTCGAGAGCCCTAAATGTCGAAGAAATAGAAATTAAACAGAGAAGTTTGGCAGCAGTCAAAAGAGCTAGACTTAAAGAAAAAAAGAATTCCCCCGAGGCTGATGACAAGAAGGAATACAAAAAAGTTATTAGAGAGGTAAAAATTCCTGAACAAATAACAATTCAAGAACTTTCGAATAGAATGGCTGAAAAATCAAATGATATTATAAAATTTCTATTTAATATGAAAGTAATTGCAACAATAAACCATGTCATCGATAAAGACACCGCCGAATACATAGTCAAGGAATTTGGCCATAAAGCAATAATAGAAAATTCTCAGCCTGAGGAGATAAATCGAAATAAATCTATGAGCGGAGCTATAGAAAAAAGACCGCCAGTAGTAACTATAATGGGCCACGTTGATCACGGAAAAACCTCATTGCTCGACGCATTGAGGCAAACAAATGTTGTGTCTAATGAATTTGGTGGAATTACCCAGCACATAGGAGCTTACCAAGTAAAAGCCGACAATAACCAATTCATAACATTTATAGATACCCCAGGACACGCTGCCTTTACAGAAATGAGAGCTAGAGGATCTAAGATTACTGATATAGTTGTATTGGTAGTAGCCGCTGATGATGGAATCAAGCCCCAAACTATAGAAGCTATTAATCACGCTAAAGCCGCTAAAGTTCCGATAATTGTCGCCATTAATAAATCGGACTTACCAAATAAAAATATTACAAAAATAAAAAATGATTTGATGAGGTACGAGCTAGTGGCTGAAGATTTAAGTGGCGATACCTTATTTGTAGAAGTTTCGGCTACAAAAAAAACTAATTTAGATAAACTTAAAGAAAGTATATTATTGCAGTCGGAAATCTTAGATTTAAAAGCTTCTGTTTCAGATAAGGCTACTGGTGTTGTTATAGAGTCGAAAATTGATAAAGGTAAAGGCCCGGTTTCAACAATTCTAATATCAAATGGAAAATTAAAAAAAGGAGATTATTTTGCTTGCGGCAAAACATGGGGAAAAATTAGAGCTATGATCAACCATGATGGAATTTCTATAAATGAGGCTTATCCATCAATGCCAGTGGAAATCTTAGGAATGAATGCTACAGTTTTTGCAGGTGCTGAGTTTTTAGTAACAGAGGACGAAGATAAAGCTAAAGAGATTTCAAAATTTAAAAACGAAAATTCTACTAAAAAGAAAATTTTAATAAATGATAAGTCAACAATTTTTGATAAAAGTGGAGATCAAGAGGAATTAAATGTAATTATAAAGTCAGATGTCCATGGATCAAGTGAAGCTTTAAAAATGGCAATTGAAAAAATTAAACATCCTGAAGTAAAAACTAAAATTATTTTGTCAGAAATTGGAATGATTAATGAAACTGACATTTCGTTAGCCAAGGCGTCCAATGCAGTATTGATTGGATTTAACGTAAAAGCTAATAGAGAAGCAAAAAAAATTTCTGATGAGCAAAAAATAGAAATAAAATTTTTTAATATAATTTATGAAGCAATTGAATATATTGAAAAAAGATTATCTGGTCTCCTAGAGCCTGATATCAAAGAAATTTCTCTTGGTTCTGCGGAAGTTCAAAAAATATTTAAAGTCTCAAAATTCGGTCAAATAGCTGGATCAAAAGTAATTGAAGGCGAGATACAAAATAAGTCAAAAGCCCGGATAGTAAGAGATGGGACCGTAGTATATGATGGAGAAATTCTAAGTATATTCAGAGAAAAAAATGCAGTTAAAGAGGTTAAAAATGGGCTGGAATGCGGGATAAGTTTAAAAGATTTTATAGATTTTAAAGAAAAGGATATTATACAGTCATATCAGATACAAAGAATTGAGAGAACTATATGATAAATAGTGATCTGTCTAATAAAGGTTATACGCAAAGACAGCTAAGAGTTGGTGAACTAGTTAAGCAAAGTCTTGGAGATATTTTTATAAAAAATGAGACAAAAATATCGTCATTTAATTCAAGATTTATAACTGTAACTGAAGTCAGAATGACACCAGACTTGAAAACAGCTAGGGTTTATGTGATACCACTAGGCGGCATAGATATGAAAGAAGTTGTTGGTGTATTGACTGATAACTCACATCTTGTTAGAAAAGCTTTATCAAAAAAGCTAAGTTTAAAATTTCTTCCAAAACTCAACTTTATTGAAGATAAATCTTTCGAATATGCAGAAAAAATAGAAAGACTTATTAAAGAGAACAAAAAAAATGAAACAAACAAAAAAAGATATAATTAAATCACTTGCTATAAACAAATCTGATGTAGGTTCAGCAGAGATACAAATTGGCTTATTAAGCAGTAAAATTGAAAAATTAGCAATTCATTTTAAAAAATTTAAAAAAGATAAACACTCTACAATTGGATTATCAAAGTCAGTAAATAAAAGAAAAAAATTATTAAGCTATCTTAAAAGAAAAAAACCTGACTCTTACGAAAAAATTATAAAACAATTAAGTTTAAGAAAATAATGTTTAAAATTCAAAAAGAAGAAATAGATTTCGGTGGAAAAAAATTAATTTTAGAAACTGGTAAAGTTGCTAGACAGGCAGACGGTGCTATAATAGCTAAATTAGGTGAAACAGTTGTGATAGCTACAGTAGTTGGTGCAAAAAAACTTAATGAGGGTCAGGATTACTTTCCACTATCTGTCAATTACCAAGAAAAATATTATGCTGCAGGTAAAATTCCTGGTGGGTATTTTAAAAGAGAGGCTAGACCAACCGAAGCTGAGACTTTAATATCTAGATTAATAGATAGACCTATAAGACCTTTGTTTCCATCAAGTTTCATGAACGAAGTACAACTATTGCCTACTGTTTTATCTTATGATGGGGAAAATCAACCAGATATACTATCTATAATTGCTTCATCCGCTGCGTTATCAATTTCTGGACTTCCTTTTCAAGGACCTATAGCTGCGAGTAGAGTAGGTTATAAAGACGGAAAATATTTATTAAACCCATCTCAAGAAGAACTAAAAACATCAGAATTGGATTTAGTAGTAGCTGGGACAAAAGATGCAGTATTAATGGTAGAGTCAGAAACTTCAGGCTTATCAGAAAAAATAATGTTGGATGCAGTTAAATTTGGACATGAAAACTTTGTGCCTGTTATAAATCTAATCGAAAAATTAGTAAAAAAAGCAAGCAAACCTAAATGGGAAATTGAAGAAGTAGATAACACTAACCTAAAGAAAAAAATCACTAAAGAATTTGAGGATGATTTAAGAAAAGCTTTCAAAGAAATTGATAAGAAAAAAAGGTCGACAGCTATTTCAGAAATTGATTCAAAATGTAAAGAAATGTTTAAAGATGATGAGAGTGTTACAGAAAATCAAGCTATGGCTCAGTTAAAATCTCTTGAAAAAGATATTGTAAGGACAGCTATTTTAAAAGACAAAAAGAGAATTGACGGAAGAGGACTTGCAGATGTTCGAAAAATTGAGTGTGAAGTAGGTGTTCTACCCAGAACGCACGGTTCAGCTTTATTTACAAGGGGAGAAACTCAAGCATTAGTTGTTACAACGTTAGGCATGTCAGATGATGAACAAAGGCTTGAAAGTTTAGACGGCATGCAAAGATCAAGCTTCATGTTACACTATAATTTTCCACCTTTTTCGGTTGGTGAATGCGGAAGAATAGGAACTGGTAGAAGGGAAATAGGTCACGGTAAATTAGCCTGGAGAGCTATTAATTCCTCATTACCTTTGAAAGAAAATTTCCCTTATACTTTAAGAGTCGTTTCAGAGATAACAGAGTCCAATGGATCTTCTTCGATGGCAACAGTGTGTGGGACTTCACTGTCGTTGATGGATGCAGGAGTACCAATTAAAGAACCAGTTGCTGGAATAGCTATGGGCTTAATCAAAGAGGGAGAAAAATTTTCAGTTTTATCAGATATCTTAGGAGATGAGGACCACTTAGGTGATATGGATTTTAAAGTAGCAGGAACGAAAGATGGTATTACATCTTTGCAAATGGATATAAAGATAACAGGAATTACTTTTGAAATAATGGAACAAGCTTTAAATCAAGCTAAAGCTGGTCGAGAACATATTTTAAACGAAATGAATAAAGCAATTAAAACATCAAGAAAAGAATTTTCAAAACATACGCCAAAAATGGAAACAATAAAAGTCGATAAAAAAGACATAGCGACAGTAATTGGAAAAGGTGGTGCGACTATTAGAGAAATAGTAGAAAAATCCGGTGCGAAAGTTGATGTTAAGGATACTGGAGAGGTAACTGTTGCAGCTCCTGATGAAAAATCAAGAAACTCAGCAATTGAAATTATTAAAGGTTTGATAGCAAAACCTGAGGTAGGCAAAATATATAAAGGTAAAGTAGTGAAAATAATGGAATTTGGAGCATTTGTAAATTTTCTTGGAAAACAAGATGGCTTAGTTCATATTTCTGAGCTAGCTGGCAAAAGAGTGGCCAAAGTAACCGATGTTGTAAAAGAAGGTGATGAAGTGTCTGTTAAAGTTCTTGGTTTTGACAGAGGAAAAGTTAAACTATCTATTAAGCAAGCAGTAGCCTAAAGCATTTCAGATTTTATACTCAAAATTTTGGGTATCTTGATTTATTTGAAGTTCTACAGCACCATTTCTTAAATGGAAATTTCTAGCCATGTCAGTTAACGGAGAGAGGGTAACCAGTCTGTTTAAATGATTAGATTTTTTTATTTTTTTAAATACTTCTTTTACAATTAGTTTACCTCCACCCTTTTTTTTTGACCAGACAGTGTAAGCTATAGCTATCTTGCCAACTTTTTGATCTCTTCTAATACTCTGTAGGTGTGCGTCCTTCGTCATCAAGTCCAATTCTTTTACAGACTTCGGTATTTCATTTGTAAAACCAAAACACATTATAGCACAAATTTCATTTTTAAATTTAACGCCATAAATTTTACGACCATAACTGGTCCTAAAATCATTATTTAGCTCTGGTCTGATTGGATCTTCCTTTGGATTGCAGTGTTTAAGTTCAACAAGCTCAGCTCCTTTTATCCAGTCAAAGAAGTTTTCAAATTTTTCTCTAACCTTTTTGTTTAAATCTCTCATTTTTAATCTTATTTTTAATATTTTTTAGTTTTTTTGGATTTTCTATTTATGCAATTTAGTAATGTTATTTTCGCAAGTTAAGATATATTTTTGGGATCTGGCATTCCCACTTTATTATATCCAGCATCAACATAATGTATTTCTCCTGTAACACCACTAGCCAAATCACTTAATAAGTAAAGCGCAGAATTACCCACATCGTGAATATCAACATTTCTTTTCAAAAAAGAATGGTTTTCATTCCATTTGTATAGAAATTTTGCATCTCCTATAGCGGATGCAGCTAAAGTTTTAATTGGTCCTGCGCTTATAGCATTCACTCTGATTTTTTTTTGTCCTAGATCTCTTGCTAAATATTTTACACTAGCTTCCAAAGCAGATTTGCAAACACCCATAACATTATAATTTGGGATTGCTTTTGAAGACTCATAGGTAAGAGTTAATAAACTCCCGCCTTCTTTCATTACATTAGAAGCCTCTTTAGCTACTTCTGTAAAAGAGAAACATGAGATAAGCATACTTTTAAGAAAATTTTCTCTCGTTGTATTTAAATACTCACCTGATAACTCTGATTTATCCGAGAAAGCAACCGCGTGAACCACAAAATCAATTTTACCCCATTTTGATTTTATATCTTCAAAAAGTTTTTTTACTTCATCTTTTTTTTCAACATCACAACTAAGAGTAACTTTTGAATTAAGTTTTTCTGCTAACGGTATTACCCTTTTTTTTAATGCATCACCTAAATAGGTAAAAGCTAATTCAGCGCCAGCTTCAGCAAGTTTTTGGGAAATTCCCCACGCAATAGATCTTTCATTTGCTACTCCCATTATTAATCCTTTTTTACCTTTCATTAAATCCATAAGCTATACCTTTTCAAAAACAAGAGTTGCATTAGTTCCACCAAAACCAAAGCTATTTGACATCACAGAATTAAGTTCAATTTCTTTTTCAACTTTTGTAACAATAGGATATTTTTTTGCTTCATCATCCATATCATTTATATTTGCGGAACTTGCGATAAATTTATTCTTCATCATTATTAAGCAGTATACAGCCTCATGAACTGAAGTAGCTCCCAAAGAATGTCCTGCTAAAGATTTTGTTGAACTTATTTTAGGTTTATATTTTTTAAATACTTCTCCAACAGCTTTTAATTCAGTGATATCCCCAACTGGTGTAGAAGTTCCATGAGTATTAATATAGTCAATCTTATTTTTAGATGTGCTCAAGGCCATCTGCATACACCTTACGGCACCCTCACCGGAAGGCGCTACCATGTCATAACCATCAGATGTTGCACCATAACCAGTTAACTCAGCATAAATTTTGGCTCCTCTTGCCTTTGCATGTTCATATTCTTCTAAAACAAGAACTCCACCTCCACCAGAAATAACAAAACCATCTCTAGTTTTATCATAAGGTCTTGAAGCTTTTTCTGGTGTGTTATTATATTTAGATGACAATGCCGTCATAGCATCAAACATTGCAGTCATAGCAAAGTGAACCTCATCACTTCCTCCAGCAAAAATAATTTTTTGTTTTCCTAATTGTATAAGTTCCATAGCATTTCCAATACAATGCCCACTAGTCGCACATGCGGAGCTAATTGTATAGTTAACCCCTTTAATTTTGAAAGGTACTGCCAAAGTCGCAGATGCAGTGCTGGACATTGTTCTTGGCACAACAAATGGACCCATCCTCTTGGGAATTTTTTCTCTAGTTTTATCTGCAGCTAAAATTACGTTTTCAATTGAAGGACCTCCCGAACCCATTATCATTCCAGTTGAAATGTTACTTATATCTTTTTCATTTAAACCAGAATCTTTAACTGCTTCTTTCATAGCTATATAATTGTACGCTGATCCTGGACCCATAAATCTTATAAACTTTCTATCTACATGATCCTCAAGTTTGATTTTAGGTTTGCCATGCACATGACTTTTCAGATTATATTCTTTATATTCCTCAGAAAAAGTAATGCCTGATTTTGCATTTAATAAAGATTTATAAACTTCTTCTTGATTATTTCCTAAACAAGAAACTACTCCAAGTCCTGAAATTACAACTCTTCTCATGATTTAAACAAGCCCACTTTCAAATTTTCTGCTACATAGATTACCTTTCCATCAGCATCTAAAGTACCATTTGCTAATCCTACTACAGCACCTTCTTTTTTTAAAATTCTTTTTATATTTATTTTATAAGTAGCCATCTTAATTTTTTTTAATACTTCACCGGTGAATTTTACAGTGCTTACTCCTAATGCCCTCCCTTTTCCAGGCTCTCCAGTCCAACCAAGATAAAAACCAACTAATTGCCACATAGCGTCTAATCCAAGACATCCAGGCATTACCGGGTCATTTTGAAAATGACATTTAAAAAACCATAAATTTTCTTTAATGTCTAACTCAGCTTCTAGATAACCTCGTTTAAAAGTCCCAGAAGTATTTTCAATTTTTGTTATTCTGTCAAACATGAGCATTGGAGGCAGCGGCAATTTTGCATTCCCTTCTCCAAAAAGAAGTCCATTTCCACAATCGATAAGATCTTGATAACTATAACTGTTTTTTTGCTTCATTTTTAAAATATGGTTTTACTTGATTAAAGTACTTAATTATATATAAATAGTTAGAATTATAAAGTAAGCAAAATCAATGATTATCAATAATAATTTGAAAATGTATGTCAAAAAACTAAGATCATCAAATCTTAGACCTACAAAACAGAGACTAGAAATTTGCCATTTTTTGTTTGATAGAAAAAAAACTTTTCATTTTACAGTTGAGACATTAAATAAAAAAATAAATATGAATGGATCTACAAAAGTTTCTTTGGCAACGATTTATAATACAGTTGAAGCATTTACTAAAGCTGGATACTTAAAAGAAATTTTGACTAGTAAAAATAAAAGTTTTTACGATACGAACATTAAGTCGCACCACCACTTTTACGATGAAGGAAGTAAAGAACTTACTGATATTCATTATAGTCAAATAAAATTAAGTAAAGTTCCAATGCCTCCAAAAGGTAAAAAGATAAAAAATCTTGAAGTTGTAATCAGAATACAAAAATAACTGTCTTTTATTGACTTTCTAGTTTAGAATTATTATAAACTAAATAATACAATTAATTAGTATGAGTGTAGAATTTAAAAAAAATGGAAATGGTAAATGCCCCGTGATGCATGGTGGCGTAACAAAAGCAGGCGAGTCAAATACTGCTCGACTATGGCCAAATAGTATAAATTTAGATATTCTACATCAACACGATACCAAAACTAATCCTCTCCCAGGATTTAATTATAGAAAAGAAGTTAAAAAACTAAATTTTAAAGCTTTAAAAAAAGACCTATTAAAATTAATGACAGATAGTCAAGAGTGGTGGCCAGCAGATTTAGGAAGCTACACAGGCTTAATGGTAAGATTGACTTGGCATCAAGTAGGAACTTACAGAGAATTTGATGGTAGACCAAATGTTGGTTCACATAGATTTTCTCCGCAAGACTCTTGGCCGGATAATACAAATTTAGATAAAGCAAGACGTCTGCTTTGGCCAATTAAAAGAAAATATGGAAATAAATTGAGTTGGTCAGACTTGATGGTATTAGCTGGAACTATGGCGTATGAAAAAGCTGGATTTAAAACATTTGGTTTTTCATTTGGTAGAGAAGATATATGGGGACCTGAAAAAGATGTTTATTGGGGAAAAGAAACAGTTCCATTAGCTGTTAATAGATATGGTGACCCCCAAGACCGTTCTTCTCTTGAAGCCCCACTTGCAGCATCTCATTTTCAACTTGTTTATGTAAATCCGGAGGGCGTAGAGGGTAAACCAGATCCAATAAGGACAGCAATGGACGTTCGAGAAACGTTTGGTCGAATGGGAATGAACGATATTGAAACAGCAGCACTTACTGTTGGTGGTCACTCTATTGGAAGAGCTCATGGTAATGGAGACCCAGCTAATTTAGGTCCAGAACCTGCAGGAGCTGACATTCACGAGCAAGGATTTGGATGGAACCAGAAAAATGGAACTGGAGTAAATCAAATTACCTCAGGCCTCGAAGGAGCTTGGACAACTAATCCTGATAAATGGGATCATCAGTACTTAGATCTTTTATTGAATTATGAGTGGGAAAGTAAAAAAAGCCCAGCAGGTGCATGGCAGTGGGAACCTATTAATCTTGAGGAAGAAAAAAAACCAGTTGATTTAGGCGATCCTGAAAAGAAAGCTAGATTAATGTTTACTGATGCAGACATGGCAATGGCTATGGATCCAGAATACAGAAAGATTTCGGAAAGATTTTACAAAGATCCTAAGTTTTTTGAGGATTCATTTGCTCGTGCTTGGTTTAAGTTAACGCATAGAACAATGGGAAATAAAGAAAACTACATTGGTCCTTGGGCTCCTAAAGAAGATCTTCTCTGGCAAGGGAATGTTTTTTCCCCAAAAAAGAAATACAATGTAGAAAAAGTAAAAAAAATGATCTTGGCTAGTAAACTTAGCTCTAGTGATTTAATAACTACTGCCTGGGATAGTGCTAGAACTTATAGAGTAACTGATAAAAGGGGAGGCGCCAATGGTGCGAGAATTCGCTTAGCGCCCATGAAGGACTGGGAAGCCAATGAGCCTAACAAACTCTCAAAAATACTAAAAATCTTAGAAGCTATAGCAAAAAAAACTGGGGCAACAGTCGCCGATACAATTATTCTTGCAGGAAATGTAGGGCTAGAAAAAGCAATTAAAAAAGCTGGTTTTAAAGTGAAGGTTCCATTTAATCCAGGTAGAGGGGACTCATCTCAAAAACAAACTGAGATTAAGAATTTTAAGTGGCTAGAACCTTTGCACGATGGATTTAGAAATTATGTAAAATCAGATTACTCTGTAATGCCAGAAGAACTAATATTAGAACGTGCTTCTTTGATGGGTCTGACTGCTCAGGAAATGACTTGTCTAGTGGGTGGTATGAGAGTGTTAGGAACGAACCATGAGTCCGCTAAAGACAAAGGTGTTTTAACTGACAAAGTTGGAGCTTTAACAAATGACTTTTTCATTAATTTGGTCGATATGAAATACACTTGGAAGCCAACAGGTAAAAACTCTTACGATATTATTGATCGTAAAACAAAAAAAGTTAAGTTTACTGCATCCAGAGCAGATTTAGTTTTCGGCTCTAATTCAATACTTCGATCTTATTCTGAGGTATATGCTCAAGATGATAATAAAGAAAAATTTGTCAAAGATTTTATTAATGTATGGACAAAGATAATGAATGCGGACAGACCGAATTTGAAAAAATTAAATTGATATGACTGAATTTACACAAGGTATACATGGCGCAGCTAGAAGAATTTATGAAAATAATAAAGGCTCACTTTTAAGAACTCTCGTTTATACTATAGGTCATTTTCTTATAGCTATAACGGTATTAATGCTAATTGCTGATGTAAGCTTCATGATTGCACTTACGGATGCAATAGTTGAACCCCTAGCAAATACAGTTTGGTATTTTTTACTTGATAAATTCTGGGCTTCTAGAGTTGCATCAAAATAACCTTACATTCTACCCCAAACTCCATCTTTCTCTATCCATCCTGAATATTTACCTGATTTAATTTTACACCAGTCATCCTTACATTTTAAAACTAAAAGTAAACGTCCTGTTTCAATTTTCACTAAAGGTTTGGAATATATTGTTGGTCTATTATATAAGATTGAGTTTTTTAACATTATAACAGACTTTTTCTTTGACAATTGAGAAATATGTATCCAACCAGTATTATTCTCATGGTCTTTTATTTTTCGAAAATTTTCTGATTTCTCTTTTATTAAAACTGGTAAGTATTTTTTTTTGTAAATTATCTTTACAGGATAATCAAAAGAAGGACCTAATCTTAAATTAACTTTGTCATTTCTTAAGGTTAAAAAATATTCTTCACAAGCTAGGGAGTTAAAAATGAAGTAAAAAATAGCAATAAATTTTAACATTTGTTACTGCAATTTTTATTTCTACTTAAACTTATAGTTCTAAAATTCATCTTTATTGAATTAAAAACAATCATTTTTTTTTCCATGTTTGAATTGAATTTTAGTATAGAATTTACAACTTCATTAGCCTGCAAGGTGCCCATGATACCTGTTATTGTTGGAAGGACCCCTTCCGCTTCACAATTGTTACTTTGTTCGGGAATTTCTGGTAGAAAACATCTATAGCATGGTGTTTTTTTTTTAAAATTAAACTTAAAAATATGGCCATCAAATCCGCTTACAGCAGCAGATATCAAGATTTTCTTTTGTTTTAATGTAAAGTCATTTACTAGAAGCCTTGTTTTAAAATTATCCGTGCCATCACATACTATATCAAAATTTTTAATAAGTTTTTCGATATTTTTTTTATTAACTCTTGTCTTATATGATTTAATAGCTGTTTTTTTATTAATTAATTTTATTTTGTTTTTTGCGACATCAACCTTGTATTTACCAATATCTTTTACATTATAAATTATTTGTCGATTTAAATTTGATAACTCAACTTTATCATTGTCAACTATCCCAATCGTACCAACGCCCAAGCTAGCTAAATAGATTGATAATGGACATCCTAAACCACCCATACCTAATATAAGAACTTTTGAAGATTTCAATTTTTTTTGACCAATAATTCCAAATTTTTTTAAAATTATTTGCTTCGAAAACCTTTGAAACTCTTTACTAGAAATCTTCATTTCCTAATTAAGACTTCTGTCATTAATTAACAATTTCTTAATTATTTCTCCAGATATTATTGAAGCAATAAAACTTTTTTTATTCTTTTTAATTTGAGAAATTTTTCCATCAGAACGTATAATCGTTACAGCATTGTAATCTTTATTAAAACCTATGTCTTTTTTGGATACATCATTTGCTATTATCCAATCAGCATTTTTATCTTTTAATTTAATTTTTGAATTTCGTAAAAGTTTTTCGGTTTCAGCTGAAAACCCAATAACTAGTTTTGGACGATGTTGATTGTTTTTTCCAAGATAATTTAAAATATCTATAGTACCATTAAAATCTATTTTTTCTTTTAATTGATTTTTTTTAATTTTATTTTTTTGAAATGTTGATGGTTTTAAATCTGAAACAGCAGCGGTACAAACCGCCACATCAACTGGCAAATTTTTTTTGACTGCGTTAAACATTTCATCGGAAGTATTAACTTTGATAATTCTCAAACCTTTCTCAGCTTGAAGGTTTGACGGACCTGCTATTAATGTAGTTTTTACTCCCATTCTTTTTAAAGCTAAAGCTATCTCATATCCTTGTTTTCCACTCGACTCATTAGAAATAAATCTTACTGGATCCAAATATTCTCTTGTTGGACCTGTGGTAACCAAAGCTTTTAATTTTTTATTTTTTACAATATCTTTTTTATAAAAATAATCTTTAATTTCTTTATATATTTTCTTTGGACTTAGCATTTTTCCTTTTCCAAATTCTCCACATGCCATTTGTCCCTCTGTAGGTCCTAAAAATTTGTAGCCGTATGTTAGCAATTTCTTACAATTATCCTGAGTAGCTTTATGACTCCACATTCTAACATTCATTGCTGGCACTAAAACTATATCTTTGTTAGAAGCCAACATTATTGTTGAACTTAAATCATCAGCTTTACCATGACTTAATTTACTTATTAAGTTTGCTGTTGCTGGAACAACTAAAATTAAGTCCGCCCATCTCGATAGAGCTATATGATCTATTTCAGCTTCGTTTTCTTTATCAAATAAGTTTTCATAAACTTTTCCTCCTGATAAAGACACTAAAGATAATGGCGTAACAAACTGCTTACCACTTTTCGTTAGGACCGATTTAATTTCAAAGCCATTTTTTTTTAAAAGTCTTATTAGATCAAGAGACTTGTATGCTGATATTCCACCACCTACTACAATTAAAATTTTTCTTTTTTTAGTTTTCATCTAAGCAATTAAAATACTACAAATGATAAAATTACAACACCTAATATTGAAATTAAAATATTATTTCTAAAACTTTTTAATCTTAATTTTTCTATTTCAAGGGAGGTATTGTTAGTGTTGGTTAAATTTAACTTACCTTCAGCAATTAATTGCAATGCATGATTTGCTTTATCCATAAAATCAGGAAGATCTGGTATCCTTTTTAAAATTTCTCCAGAAGTATCAATTGCACTGGTAATTGTTGCTTTTGGTCCCTTTAAACTTTCCAGCCAGTTTTCTAAAATAGGTTTTGAAACATTCCATATATTTGTTTCTGGATATAATTTTCTAGCAACACCTTCAACTACAACCATAGTTTTTTGGAGTAATAAGAGCTGAGTTTGGGTTGCCATATTAAATTTTTCTGTTATCTCAAATAATTGAGAGAGCAAGTTACCGCCAGATATATCTTTAATATTTTGCCCAAAAATAGGTTCACCAACCGACCTAAGTGCTTGAGCAAACTCTTCCTTTGAAGCTGTTTCAGGAACCAACCCTGCTTTAAAATGAACTTCTGCTACTTTGACGTAATCCCTTTTTATAAAACCATATAGTATTTCTGCTAGATATTTTTTATTATATTTATCTAATCTGCCCATAATTCCAAAGTCAACTGGTACTATGTTTGCATTATTATCTACAAATAAGTTCCCCTCATGCATATCAGCATGAAAAAAACCATCTCTGACTGCTTGCCTTAAAAAATGTTGTATTAAATTTTCAGCAATGTCTTTTAAATTTATATTTTTCTCTTTTAAAGCGACATGATCTCTAATTGAAACACCAATAACCCTATCTAAAGTTAAAACTCTTTTAGATGTGTATTGCCAGTAAATTTTAGGAACTTTAAAACCTCTATCATTTTTTGTGTTATCAAATAATTCATTAGCAGCTGCTGCTTCAAACCTTAAATCCATTTCAATATTTGTAATCTCTCTTAAAAGATGTACTACTTCTACAAGTTTCAGCCTTTTAGTTTTTTTTAAAGTATTTTCAACAATGTAAGCGAATAACATCAGCGCATCTAATTCTTCATTAAATACTTTTTCAATGTTAGGTCTTAGTATTTTAATAGCAACTTCTTGTTCTTTATCATTCATCTTTATCCTAGCTAAATGAACTTGAGCGATTGAGGCTGCCGCAATTGGCTCAGAAATATTAATAATCTTACTATACTGTTCAGACCCTACTTCTTTTTTAAGTATTGTTTTTGCTTCATCAAAACTAAAAGGTGGAAGTTTGTCTTGTAATTTTTCCAGATCAGTCGCTAATGCATTCCCAATAATATCCGGGCGTGTAGCTAAAAACTGACCTAATTTAATAAAAGTGGTTCCCATGCCTTCAAAAGCGTCACATAACTTTTCCCCAGAAGATTTAGAATGATTTAAAACTTTTTTATTTGATCCAACAGCTATTATATCAAAAAATATTTTTAATATTACAGGTAGCTTGTATAATTGATTTATTGTATCCAAAGCCCCTGAAGAGACTAATTTTCGGGCAATTTTGATTAATTGTACAAACCTTTTAATCATTATTCTATTTTCCAGCCAGAATGAATAGCCGCAATTCCATTTGTAAGGTTCCTATATTCTACATTTGTAAAGCCTCTGTTGACAAGTTTTTTTGCAAACTCTTCTTGATTATAGAATTTCTCTATGCTTTCTACTAAATAATCATAAGGCATCTTACTTCCAGCAATAAACTTCCCGATAGTTGGAATAAGTTTTGAGTAATTCTTATAAATACTTTTCAATATTTCGTTTTCTACTTTAGAAAACTCTAGACAAAAAAATCTTCCACCATTTTTTAAAACCCTATAAGCTTCATCTAAAGATTTGTCCAAATCTGAGACATTTCTTATTCCAAAACTTATTATGTAAAAATCAAAAGTATCAGATTTAAAGGGTAAATTTTCTGCTGGTGCCGAAACCCACTTTAAATTATTTAGATTTTTTAGTCTTTTTCTTCCCTTGGAAAACATTTTGTGGTTTGGCTCTACACATGTTATGGCGCAGCTTTTTTTTGTATTTTGAGAGCATAATTTTGCAATATCACCTGTACCAGATGCCACATCAACAATCTTAGTATTTTTAGAAGGATTCATCCAAGAAATAAGATTTTTTTTCCACATTCTGTGTGTACCTAATGACATAATATCGTTCATCAAATCATATTTGTCATAAACTTGATTGAAAACTTTTTCTACTAGTTTAGATTTATCTTCGTAACGCAAATTCATAATTGATTATATGCCAGAATTACCAGAAGTTGAAGTCGTTAAAAAGTCACTTAAGAGGACTATATGCAATTTAACAATAAAAAATATAGATATACCAAATAAATTTTTAAGATACAAAATTGATGAAAAATTTATGAAAAAAATGGTAAAATCAAAAGTTTTATCAGTTTTAAGAAGGTCGAAATATATACTGATTAACTTAAATAACAATTACACAATTATGGTACATCTAGGCATGACCGGTAAAATTATTATTACTGGTACTAATAAAAAAAATTATAAAACAAGTTTTTATTATGAATTATCGAACAGTAAAATAGCTCACAATCATTTGATAATGAAATTTAGTAAAAATATTTTACTTACCTACAATGATGTAAGAAAGTTTGGTTTTATAAAAATTTTTAAAACAAAAAATTTACATTTGAATTCTCATTTGAATAAACTTGGACCTGAGCCCCTTTCAAAAAAATTTAATTTTAATTATTTCAAAAAAAATGTAAAAAAAAGAAAGGTTTATTTAAAGGATTTGCTTATGAATCAAAAATTTATAGCGGGTTTAGGAAATATTTACGTAAATGAGGCTATATTTTTAAGCAAAATTAATCCTAAAGCTAGATCAAATGAAATCCCTTTAAAAAAGATTTCTTTATTAATTTCAAATATTAAGAAAGTATTAAAAAAAGCAATAATGGAAGGAGGTTCTTCAATTAAAGACTTTAATAATACAAAGGGAAAAAATGGTAACTTTCAGCAATTTTTTAATGTTTATGGAAAACAGGGAAGCACTTGTTCCCGGTCAAATTGTATAGGTACAATTCAAAGAATATGGATATCTAAAAGATCAACTTTTTTTTGCGATATATGTCAAAAATAATAAGTTGACCGCCATTTATTCGGCATATATACAATCTTACAATCATGCCAAATACCAAATCTGCTATAAGAAGAGTAAGAAGAGTAAAAATTCAAACTTCCGTTAATAGGGTTAGAAAAAGCAAATATAAGTCAGCCGTAAAACATATGGAAGGCTTAATTACAAAGGGAGATAAAAAGAAAATAAAGGAATATTTTCCTAAATTTCAGTCAATTCTAATGCAGGTTGCTAAAAAAGGTATCGTAAATAAAAAAACAGCTGCAAGAAAAATTTCAAAAGTTTCAAAAAGAATTTCTTAAAATAAACAATTCAAAGTTGTTAAATTTTTAATTTATTTAGTTTCATAAACAAAATATAGATTTTAATTTCTGTTGTGGGTTGTAAATGATATTTCTATTGACACGCTAAGTCTACAACCAAAACTGATTTATTTTTTTAAAATTAAAAATAATTCTTGAAAGTTTTTTAAAAATAAGGTTTTTAAACTCTCAAGTAAATTTTAAACATGAAAAATAAATTAATCAAACAGGAAAATAATTTTGTTTCTGAAGAAGAAAAAACAATTAATTGGCCAGATTTACAGTCCGAATTCAAAAAAAATTTTGGTGATGAGATCTATAACAGTTGGTTGAAAAATATTACACTAGTAAAGGAGTTTAATGATTACTTGGTTTTGGGTGTACCAACTAGATTTTTCAGGGATTGGATTGTCTCAAGATATTTAGATAAAATTTTAGAACTTGTAAAAAATTTCAAATTAAGTTTGAGTAGAATTGAGTTTAAGATTATCGAAGACCAAAAAAATATTAAAGGTGATGAATTTAAATTAGAAGATTTTAATAAAGTAACTGAAATAAAAGATTCAATATTAAACTATAATAGACTTAATCCGAATTTAAATTTTGAAAATTTTATTAAAGGGACAAGTAATGAGGTAGCCCTATCCTATTCAAAAAAAGTATGCGAGCACACATCTAGATATAACCCATTGTATATATATGGAGGAGTAGGGCTTGGCAAAACTCACTTACTAAACGCAATTGGATTGGAGTTACAATCTACAAAAGAAGTTATGTTTATCTCAGCTGAAAGATTTATGTATCATTTCATCAAATCAATTAAAAAAAATGATATGGTTAATTTTAAAGATTTTTTCAGGAAATCCTCAGTTTTTATAATAGATGATATACAATTCATTAGAGGGAAAGAGAGTCTTCAAGAGGAGTTCTTTCATACTTTTAACAGCCTTTTAGAACAAGGAGCTCAGATAATAATCTCTGCTGATAGGCCACCTTTAAAACTTGATAGAGTACAAGAGAGAATTAAATCAAGATTATCAGGAGGTTTAATAATTGATATTGATGTCCCTGATTTAGAATTAAAAAAAAATATAATTTATAATAGAATTAACCATATTCAAAATCAATTTAGAGAACATATAAACATCTCGGAAGAGGTAATAAATTTTATCGTGTCAGAGGCCAAAACTAACATAAGAGAATTAATTGGAGTTTTAAACAGAGTAATCGCTTTTAGCCGTCTTCATAAAAGGATCTTAAATATTAGCGACTGTAAAAATATTCTAAAAGATGTTTTCAATCAGGCCAGAATAGTTACAGTTGATAAAATTCAAAATACAGTTTCAAATTATTTTAATATTTCTTTAAACGATATGCTGTCTCAAAGAAGATCGAGGCCACTAGCTAGACCAAGACAGATTGCAATGTTTCTTGCTAAAAGACTGACCACTAGATCTTTGCCAGAAATCGGTAGAAGATTTGCAAACAGAGATCACACAACTGTTATTCACGCAGTTAAAACTATAACAAGATTGTCCGAAAAAGATGAGGAAATGAAAAAAAATCTTGTTCAGATTAAAAGCCTTTTGTTAGAGAATTAATACTGATGCAATTTGATATCAATAGAGACTTACTTCTTAAATCTTTAAATTTTGTTCAAGGAGTTGTAGAAAAAAAAAACACGTTACCTATTCTTTCTAATGTACTGTTAAATTTAAAAGGTAATAAGTTACAGATAGTAGCTACAGATTTAGATATAGTTTTTCACGATGAGATATCAGAATTAAAAGTAATCGAAGAAGGTAATACAACGACTTCTGCAAATGTTCTATTTGATATTTTAAGAAAAATTCCCTCAGGGACTGAAATAAACTTTACTTTAAAAAGCGAAAACAAATTAAGTTTAAAATCAAAGAATTCTGATTTTAACTTATTGTGTCTACCTTCAAGTAATTTTCCAACTTTTGATGATAAATTTGAAAGTGAAAAAATGGAGATAGAAAAAAAAAAATTTCTTTCTTTACTTAACAAAACAAAAATATCTATTTCTAATGACGACACAAGACATTATCTTAATGGAATATTTCTTCATGCAACAGAGTCAAATAAAAACACGTTTTTAACCGGAGTTGCAACAGATAGTCATAGACTTTCCTCAAGTAGCATAGCAGTTGAAAATATAAAAAGTTTTTCCTCAATAATTATACCGAGAAAATCAGTTTTCCAGTTATGTTCGTTATTAGATAATGTTGATGAAAAATTGTTTATTCAAACGAGCTCCAATAAGATCAAATTTTCATTAGGTAAAATTAACCTAATTTCAAAAGTAATAGACGGTAAATTTCCTGACTATCAAAAGGTAGTGCCTAAAGAAAACACAAAAACATTGATTGTTTCGTCTGCAGATTTTATAAATTCAGTTGAAAGAGTTGCATCTGTTTCAATTGATAGAAAAGAAGGCGTCAAACTAGAACTAAGTCGAGATAAACTAAAATTGTCAGTAAATAGCACTAACTCTGGGGATGGAAACGAAGTAGTTGCAGCTAAATATGATGGAGAAGATCTTACTATAGGGTTTAATTCAAAATATTTAATCGATATAGCCTCAGAAATTGAAGATAAAAATTTAACAATTAGTCTTAAAAATTCAACTTCACCGGTTCTAGTGTTTGATAACTCAGATAAAAACAGTTTTTACGTAATAATGCCGATGAAAATTTAAAAGACATTTTTTAACTTTTTTTTTTAAAAAACCATCTAAAACCCTTGATATTTCATATTAATAGAAGGTTGAGCCGTAAGCTGATTGTATATTACTTACAAAAAATGATATAAAATTGAAATTTTAGAAAATTAAATGTCAAAACAATCTCAACTAATTAAAAAAAACGATTACAGCGCCTCATCAATTAAAGTTCTAAAGGGTTTAGATGCGGTTAGAAAAAGACCTGGAATGTATATAGGTGACACAGACGATGGTACTGGCCTACACCACATGGTCTTTGAGGTTATCGATAACTCAATAGACGAGGCTCTAGGAGGATACTGTAAGAATATTTCTGTTTTTATAAATTCAAACAATACTATTACAGTTGAAGATGATGGAAGAGGGATACCTGTTGATATGCATAAAAGTGAAAAGATGTCTGCTGCAGAAGTTATAATGACTCAACTTCATGCTGGTGGAAAATTTGATCATGATTCTTATAAAGTTTCTGGTGGACTGCATGGTGTCGGTGTTTCTGTGGTCAATGCACTTTCAGAAAAACTTGAATTAAGAATCTTTAGAGATGGTATCGAATATTTTATAGAGTTTGAAAATGGCAAATCACTTAAACCATTAAAAAAAATAGGCAAATCTTCGAAAACAGGAACGAATATTACTTTTTTGCCGTCTAAAGAAATATTTTCATCAATAAAATTTAGTTCATCTGTACTTCAAAAAAGAATGAGAGAACTAGCATTCTTAAATAAAGGAATAAGCCTAAACTTAATTGATAAAACATCTTCAAAACACAAAAAATATGAAAATAGATTTGATGGAGGAATATTAGAATTTGTTCAATATATAAACCAAAAAAAACCTATTTTATCTAACAAAAATGAAAAAGCAGTATTTAGAAAGCCAATATATATTTTAGCAAATAAAAATGATGTAATCGTAGAATGTTCTTTAGAATGGAATGCCGGCTATTCTGAAGAAGTATTGGCTTTTACAAATAATATTCATCAAAAAGATGGAGGAACCCATTTATTAGGTTTCAGAAGTGCATTAACTAGGGTAATAAATAAATATTCAAATGAACATAATAAGAAAAATAAATTATCTCTAACTGGCGAAGACATAAAAGAGGGATTAACTGTGGTTTTATCTATTAAAATGCCAGATCCTAAATTTTCTTCTCAAACCAAAGACAAGTTGGTTTCATCAGAAATACGTCTTATCGTAGAGAGTATAATAAACGATAAAATTTCTATGTGGTTTGATCAAAATCCCTCAACTATTAGAAATGTTCTTGAAAAAATTACTCAGGCAGCCGTAGCGAGAGATGTAGCTAGAAAAGCTAGAGACAATATTCGGAGAAAAGGAAGTTTTGAAATAACAGGACTACCAGGTAAACTTGCTGATTGTCAAATTTCAAAAAAAGAGGGAACAGAACTTTATATAGTTGAGGGTGACTCTGCAGGAGGTTCAGCAAAACAAGGTAGAAATAGAGAGTTTCAAGCTGTTTTGCCCCTAAGGGGAAAAATACTCAATACCTACGTAAATACTAATGGAAGGAATGCTGGAAAGACCGCTGAAAATGAAACTAAAGCACTTTCTAAAATGATGTCTTCGAGTGAAATTGTAACATTAATTAATGCTTTGGGCACGGGCTCAAAAGATTTTGATATTAACAATTTAAGATACGAGAAAATCATAATCATGACAGATGCCGATGTAGATGGTTCTCACATAAGAACTTTACTATTAACTTTTTTTAATAATCATCCATTCAATCAATTAATTGAAAATGGCAATTTATATTTAGCACAACCTCCATTGTTTAAGATTACGAAAAGCAATAAAAGCTTTTATATGAAAGATGAAAAAGATTTGGAGGATTATATTATAAAGAATTCTAATAATAAGGAAAAAAAGGCAAAATTGACAAGTAAAGAAATAGGTAAAATTTTAGAGCAAGAGAAACAAAAATTTACTATTCAAAGATTCAAAGGTCTTGGAGAGATGAATCCCGAAGAACTGTGGCAAACCACTCTTAATCCAGACAATAGAAATTTGCTTAAAGTACAATATTCAAATGGTACTAAAGAAAAGTCGAAAGAGGACCAAAAAATTATTAGTATTTTAATGGGTGATGAAGTAGCTCCAAGAAGAGAATTTATTACTAGCAACGCATTGGATGTAGCTAATTTAGATATTTAAACCCTATGGATTTTGCTACTATTTTCAGGTTAGAGGAAAACCTAAATTTAGACAAAAAAACACTGGTCTTTTTAAGATGGATAGCTATTTTTGGTCAGCTTTTTTCGGTCAATTTAGTTTATTTTTTTTTAGATTTAAATTTTCCAATTTTATTTTGTCACTTAGTTATTGTCATTGGATTATTTACAAACTTGTATTTACAATTCGGTTTTAAAGCAACTTTACTTAAAGATCTATATTCCAGCTTATTTTTGATGTATGATATTATTCAATTAAGCATTCTATTATTTTTAACTGGAGGTATTTTTAATCCCTTCGCAATTCTTTTGATAGTTCCAACAATAGTGTCTTCTACTTTCTTGAGTATGGGAAGTACTATTATACTTGGATCATCAACAATTATCTTACTGTTTGTTTTGACATTTTTTAATTTGCCTTTGCCTGGAATGGAAGAATATGTCCTATCATTTCCAAACTATTATGTAACAGGGATTTTGATTTCACTTATAATTGGGCTAATTTTTTTGAGTTATTTTGGTATTCGATTTGCTGGAGAAACAAAAAAAAGATCTAACGCTCTAAATAAACTTCAGCAAATATTAGCCAAAGAATATGAGCTAGAGTCTTTAGGAGGTCAAGCCGCAGCCGCAGCTCACTCACTTGGCACACCGTTAGCAACAATTTCTGTAGTTGCTAAGGAAATGAAAAAAGAAGTTGGCGAAGGTTCAAAATTAACAAAAGATATAGACTTATTAATAAGCCAAACAAAAAGGTGTAGTGAAATTTTAAAAAAAATTTCTCAAAAAAAAATTATCAGCGATGAGTTCATTAGCTCTATGAGTTTTGATGATTTATTAGAAGAGATAATTAAATCATTTAAAGAGTCTACAGAAAAAAATATAAAATTAAATACTAATAGAGATATAAATAAAATTGAAATTAAGAGAAATCCTGAACTTGTATATGGCTTAAGAAATTTTATCGGGAATGCAGTAAAATTTGCAAAGCAGAATATACAAATATCAATAGTTAGTGATAATATTAATTTATATATTTTAATTGAAGACGATGGCCCAGGATTTCCAGAAGATATCATTAAAGCTCTTGGTGAGCCTTACATAAAATCTAGGTCAAAAATTTTAAAAAATAATGCTGGCTTAGGATTAGGAACTTTTTTAGGAAAAACTTTATTAGAAAGACAATCGGCAGTTATATTATTTGAAAATGGAAGTATATTTAATGGTGCTAAAGTTCAAATAAAGTGGAGTATAAATGATATATCTATTTAGGCTCCTGTTGAGTCATACAATGTATAGCTCCAAATCCCCAAATTAGATTTGAGCAATCAATAGGTATGATTTTTCTATTTTTAAAATGTTTTTTAAAAATTTTTAAAACATATTTGTCATT
Source organism: uncultured Pelagibacteraceae bacterium (assembly GCA_902605645.1). Classification (GTDB taxonomy): domain Bacteria; phylum Pseudomonadota; class Alphaproteobacteria; order Pelagibacterales; family Pelagibacteraceae; genus Pelagilacustribacter. The sequence goes on from CACLDE010000003.1 coordinate 123,105, forward strand.
TTTGTCCTTGAATGTTGGCAATAATACAATCTTATTAGCTATATAAAAATTTAGATATGTAGCTGGAACTCTTGTCCCTTCAATATATTTTGCCTCTGGCATTGGTATTCTGATAATTTTAAATTTTTTTGACTTATTTAATTTTTTAATAATTTTAAAATTATTAATTAATATTTTATAATTTTCATCTTTTTTATTTTTTTCATATGCTAGAAATATTTTATTTTCAGATACAAATCTGGCTAAATCATCAATGTGGCCATGTGTATCGTCACCTATAATTCCTTTTTTAAGCCATAAAACCTTTTTAATACCAAAATAATTGAAAAATAATTTTTCATAGTCATTTTTGTTTAAACCAGGATTCCTTTGTTGAACCTTACTAAGAAGACATTCTTCAGTAGTTATCAGAACTCCTTTTCCATTTACATCTATTGCGCCCCCTTCAAGAACAACCTTCTTTTTATTAAATTTCGGCGAGATAGAATTAAGATTTAAAATTTTTTTAATCTTAGTGATAATATTGTTATCTTTTCTAAAATTATTATATTTTGCCCATGAGTTAAAATTCCAATTTATTAAGATATTTTTTTTTTTACTATCTTTGACAAAAATTGGAAATGAGTCTCTTAACCATGCTCTATCAGTTTGACACAAAGTAAATTTAATATTAGAAAAGTTGACCTTGAAATTTCTTAAAATTAAAGTTGCTTTTTTTTTTAATAAATCATTTTGGATAAGAATATTGACCATCTGATTTTTAGATATATGAAAAACGATTTTAGCAAATACCTCAGGAATAAGGTCAAATTTATTAGGCCAATCTTTTTTGTTATGCGGCCAAGCTATCCAAGTTGATTTTTGTTTTTCCCACTCAGCCGGCATTCTTAAATCTTCAGGGATAGAAAATTTAGTCATCTTTTGGATTTTTTAGAATATTTTTATAAGAATCAATTCTTCTATCTCTAAAAAAGGGCCAATGTCTTCTAACGGTATCAATTTTTTTTAGGTCAATGTCACAAATTAAAACTTGTTCACTCAAATTGCCTTTTTTTAGAATATTACCATTGGGATCAAATATTACGCTGTTTCCCCAAAATTCCAATTTTTTACTACCTTGTTTTTCTACTCCTACCCTATTTATTGCTGCTACGTAAACGCCATTTGTAATTGCATGAGATCTTTGTACAGTTAACCAAGATTCTAATTGAGATTGGCCAAATTTTTTTTTCTCATTAGGATGCCATCCTATCGCAGTAGGGTAAAATAGTATCTCAGCGCCTTTAAGAGCTGTAAGCCTTGCTGCTTCAGGGAACCATTGATCCCAACAAATTAATGTTCCTAAATTTCCTTTTTTTGTTTTGAAAGATTTAAAGCCAAGATCTCCAGGAGTAAAATAAAATTTTTCATAATACTGAGGGTCATCAGGTATATGCATTTTTCTATATTTTCCTAAAATTTTTCCATTTTCATTTATTACAACACTTGTATTATGATAAATTCCCGATGTTCTTTTTTCAAAAATTGATAGAAGTAAAATTAAATTTAATTCTTTTGCTAATGGAGAAAAAATAGCTGTTGTTGGTCCTGGAATACTCTCTGCTAGATTAAAATTAGAATGCTTTTCAATTTGGCAAAAATAGTTTGTTAAAAATAATTCTGGTAAACAAACTATACTAGCGCCTTTTTTTTTTGCTAAACGAATTTTTGCAATTGCATTTAATATATTTTTCTCCTTAGCAGATGACATTTTCATCTGTATTAATGCTAATTTAGTTTTTTTCATATTATTAAAATAATTTTTGAAAATTTCTTCTTTGTCTTTTTTTCCAATTTTGCCTATGAAAAGCATCACTTGCAATTAACGGCAATACACTAGTTGCTTCAGCAAAAACCATTTGTTCTTTGGTGACGTCTACTTTACCCCAAGAACTTGCCTCTTTAAGAGTTGAACTACTACATGCGCCATCTCTAGTATCAGCCACAGTTATTTGAATTGCGTACTTGTGCATATCAACCTTTTTACCTAGTAGCTCTGCACAAACAACTGTGTCCTGTATAAAATTTTTTGGAACTCCACCACCAACCATCAATAAACCTGATTGCTTTGATTTAAGTTTTACTTCAGTTAGCTCTCTAAATTCTCTTATAGAGTCAATAGTGATGTGTTTTTTAGGGTTTTGTTCTTGATGCATTACCAATCCAAAACCTGCAGAACTATCCGTAAAGGCAGGACAAAAAATAGGAACATTATTATTGAATGCTGTTTCTATTAAAGAGTCTTTCTTTTTAGAATTTTTTTTTAAAAACTTACCCATTTCGTGTATAAATTCTCTTGAAGTATAGCTTTTAGGCTCCAAAGCATTTGCTATATCACATATTTTTTGATCACACGCCTGCAATTCTTCCTCGTCAATATATGTGTCGTATATTCTATCAACATAGTTTTTTCTTAATTTGGTATCATCCTCAAACTGTGAACCCTGATAATGTTTGAATCCCAGTGCTTCAAAAAAATCCATATCTACAATAGAAGCACCTGTAGCTACAATTGCATCCACCATATTATATTTGACTAAATCCGAATATAATTTCATACAACCACCAGCTGAAGTAGACCCTGCTAAAGTTAAAAAAATTGAACATGACTTGTCTTCAATCATTTCATTAAATATTTTTGAAGCGTTAGCAGTATCTCTGGAAGTAAACGACATTTTACTCATAGACTCGATTACCTTTCGCGCATCAAATTTCGTTATATCAATGTGCTCTATAGGTTTATTAAGAAATGATTTTTTATTATGCCCGACGGTAGGACTACTTTTTTTATTCATTAAGCTACTAAGTAATTTAATTTACCAGTATTATTGAATAATGACATTATAGGTTTATCATTAAGCTCAACAATAGTATTTGAATAAAAACCATTAAACTTAGTCCTAAAAGTTAGTCCATAAGCACCTAATTGTCCAAGTTCAATATAGTCGCCCTCTTTAATGTTGTTGGGTAATAAAAAAGGTCCTTTCATATAATCTAAACTATCACATGTGGGACCAAAAAATTGAAAGGCAGTTATTTTTTTTGATTGAATTCTTCCGTTAGTAATCAATCTTGTTGGTAGTATAAAATTAGGAACACCTGCATCAAACAAAGATCCATAAGTTCCATCGTTTATATAAAGTTTGTTTTTCTTTCTTAGGTTTACTCTAACGATAGTAGAACCACTTTCCGCAACTAAAGCTCTTCCAGGTTCACAAATTACTTCAGGAATTTTTTCTAATTTTAAATTACTTAAACCTACTTTAATTTCATTAAAATAATTTTCTAAAGGCTCAGGTTTTAAATCTGGATAAACAGAGGGAAACCCTCCTCCCACATTGATAGTATCAGGAACAATTTTTGTTTTTTTAATTATATTTGAAATTTCTTTTAATCCTTTTGAAAAAGAAATTTTGTGCATACATTGAGACCCAACATGAAAACTGATACCTAATTTCTTTGCGTGTTGTTTGCAAAGTCTCACTAAACCAACAGCTTCACTTGATAAAGCGCCAAATTTTCTCGAAAGGTCCAACTCTGCATGTTCGTTAGACACTGCAACTCTCACAAATAAGTTCAAATCTTTTGCATTTTTAGTTGAATCCAAAATCTTCATTAATTCTTCTTTTGTGTCTAGTGAAAAATCTTTTACGCCATATTCAAAGTATGCCGATGCAATATCTTCCCTACATTTTATTGGATGCATAAAATATAATTTTGATTTTGGACTAATTTTTCTTATAAGTTTTACTTCGTTAATTGAAGCAACATCAAATCTTTCTACTCCATTTTTTAAAATTTGCTTAAGAACGAATTCATTTGGATTAGTTTTCACGGCATACAATATTTTACCGGGGAACTTGTCTTTAAAGGTTTTAACTGAATTTTTAATGGTATCTGGGCGTATACAGTATATAGGATTTACTGGTTTAAGTTTGTTAACTAATTCGTTAACGTTACTAAATTTTTCCATTTTATGTGTCCCACGTTAATTAACACAAAAGAGTTTTCAAAAAAATTTATAAAAAACTCTTAATAAATCGCATGTAGGGGTTTTTTCACCTTATGTAAAGGAAAAAATGCATAGCTGATATGATAAATATTTTTTTTTTATAGGTTGAAAATGCTCTGAGAACACCCATATGAGTGGTTATGAGGAAGACTAATTTACAAACACCACAACTAAATTTAAGTGATTTTCAGGATAAATCCTTATTAATCCTTGATGATGATGACCCTCTTAGAGGTAGATTATCCAGAGCAATGGAGAAAAAGGGATTTGTGGTGAAAGAAGCCAAATCAGTGGCCGAGGGCCTTGAAATAGTAAAAAAAACACCTCCAAATTTCGCTGTGGTAGATCTCAGGCTTGAGGATGGAAATGGTCTTGATGTCATAAAAGAGCTTTCTAAAAACAAGTCGGATAGTCGAATAGTTATGTTAACAGGATACGGAAACTTGCCCACAGCTGTAGCAGCTGTGAAGGCTGGAGCAATAGATTATATAGCTAAACCTGTTGATGCTGATGATGTTGAGTCAGCTTTACTTGCATCACCTGAGTCTAAGGCAAAACCACCAGAAAACCCAATGTCAGCTGATAGGGTTAAATGGGAACATATTCACAGAGTTTTTGAGCTATGCAATAGAAATGTATCTGAAACAGCTCGAAGGCTTAAAATGCATAGAAGAACTCTTCAAAGAATTCTATCTAAGAGATCCCCAAGATAAATTCTCTTTATTTAATATTGTCGTAAAAATCGCTAATATAGAAATTTTTAAAACTTCTGCAGGTAAAAACGGTAAAGCTCCAAGAGCCCATAAATTTTCTATAGGAACAAAGTTGAGCAACCAAATTAGACCAAAAATATATATGAAAGAAACTGAAAAAGCATAAAGTGCAAAATTTAAAATAAAACGAGTGATTAAACTATATTTATAATTAATCCTCAATAATCCAGAAAAAAACACTGCTGGGATAAAACCAAGAAGATAGCCCATTGTAGGACCAGTAAAATAAACTAAACCCATTCCTTTTTCTGGAGTTCCCGCAAATACTGGTAATCCAATTATGCCCTCAAATAAATATAATGATATCGTAGCGACACCAAGTTTCCAACCAAATATAACCCCAATAACTAATACAACTAATGTCTGCATTGTCATTGGTACTGGATAAAATGGAATTTTGATTTTTGATGAAATAGCAAGGACTAAGCTCCCAATTAATGCTAGGAAAGCATACTTCATTATTTTTGAAGTTTTTAAATTTTTTACCAACTCCATATTTCAATTTAACCTTATTTAAAGAAATTATCTAGTTTTTTGTTAATTGAATAAAAACATCTTCTAAATCCCCTTCATCCATTGAAATATCAAGTATTTTCAAGTTTTTTTCTCTAAGATAATTTATTAAATTCTCAAAATTAATTAATTCTTTTTCGTAACTAATCGAAATAGTATTATTTGACTCAATTAAAAATTTCACATTTGGTAGACTAAGAGTTAAATTTGAGTCAAATTCTTGAAGTTTAAATATAATTTTTTTCGTTTTAATTCTGTCTAGAAGTTTTTTAGTAGTATCTAAGGCTACCAAATTTCCTTTGTTTACAATAGCAATACGATCACACATTTCTTGAGCTTCAGACAAATAATGAGTAGTGAGAATGATAGTTACACCAATTTTGTTGAGCTCTTTAACATTTTCCCATAAGTTTTTTCTTAATTCAACGTCAACACCTGCTGTAGGTTCGTCCAAGATTAGTATCGGCGGTTGGTGAACCATAGCTTTAGCTATAAGCAATCTTCTTTTCATCCCACCTGATAAATTTCTAGAATAACTATCGGCTTGTTTATCCAAAGAGACAAGATTTAAAATTGTTTCAGTTATTTTTTCGTTATTTTTTATTCCGTAAAGACCAGCCTGTAAATCTAATAATTTTTTTGGGCTAAAAAAAGCATCTAAATTAACTTCTTGTGGCACTATTCCAATTGATGCTCTTACCTGTCTTGGATTTTTATCAAGATCAAAACCCCAAACATTTACCTTGCCTTTTGTTTTTATTACTGTTCCCCCAAGTATGCTTAAAAAAGTTGTCTTACCGGCTCCATTTGGCCCAAGCAAACCAAAAATTTCACCTTGTTTCACATTTAGTGTAATATTATTTAAAGCATTTATGTTTGAAGCCTTTTTTTTATCTCGTAAATATACTTTTGAGAGGTTTTCAACAGATAAAGCAGTTTTCATCATAAAATTTTAATATAACATTAAATTTAGGTATTATAAATTATGAGCAAAATTAAAAAGTCAGATCATTTTTATTTAATTGATGGCTCAGGTTATATTTTTAGAGCTTATTACGCTTTACCGCCTCTTTCAAGAAAAAGTGATGGTTTGCCTACCGGGGCAGTTAGCGGATTTTGCTCTATGCTTTTCAAACTTTTAGAAGATTCGAGAGCTGATGATAGCAAAGAGAAACCAACTCACTTCGCAGTAATTTTTGATTCCGCAAGAAAAAATTTTAGAAATGAAATATTTAAAGAATATAAAGCAAATAGAAGTGAAGCACCAGAGGACTTAGCACCACAATTCGAATATATAAGAAAATCTGTAAAGGCTTTTAACTTACCATCAATAGAACTTTTAAATTATGAAGCTGATGATTTGATTGCAACTTATGCTCAGCAGGTTACTAAATTAGGAGCAAAAGTGACGGTAATTTCTTCTGATAAAGATTTAATGCAACTCGTGTCTAAAGACATAAGATTATACGATCCGATGAAGAATAAAGTAATTGGAGAGAAAGAGGTAATTGAAAAGTTTGGTGTTAAGCCAAATCAAGTAATAGACGTTCAATCATTAGCTGGAGATTCTTCAGACAATATTCCAGGTGTACCAGGTATTGGTATCAAAACAGCAGCAGAATTAATAAACAAATATAAAGATTTAGATACATTATTAAAGAAAGCTTCAGAGATAAAGCAAAATAAAAGAAGGGAAACTTTATTAGAAAATAAAGAAAAGGCTATATTGAGCAGAGAATTAGTGACATTAAAATCCAACGTTCCAGTTAAGGAAGAGTTGAGTAGTTTTATTCTAAAAGATGTAAACAAAGAAAACTTGTTTAATTTTTTAAGAGAAATGGAGTTTAATAGACTCTTAAGCCAAGCAATTAGTTTTTATGGTGAAAATTCTGAAGGTAGTAAAAAAAGTAAAAAGAGCCAAAATAAAATTTCAAAAATTGATACTACCAACTATAAAAGTATACTAAATGAAATTGATTTAGATAATTTAATAAAAAAACTTAATGAAAAATCCATCATATCTGTAGACTGTGAAACTTCCTCTTTAAACCCTATGGATGCTGAGCTAATAGGCATTTCTTTTAGCTGTGAAGAAAACGAGGCTTATTACATTCCAGTAGCACATAAAAATGTAAAAAGTTTGAAAAGAGAATTTGTAATTAAAAAGATTAAAACAATTCTCGAAGACTCTAGTATTAAAAAAATTGGTCAGAATATTAAATACGATTTTATTATATTTCATAAATATGGAATTCGTATTGAGCCAATAGAAGATACAATGCTTCTTTCTTATACTTTAGATGCCGGAAACAATAGGCATAATATGGATGTTTTGTCAGAAATACACTTAGGTCACAAAACAATTTCTTATAAAGATGTAGTAGGTTCTGGAAAAAAACAATTAAACTTCTCAGAGGTAAATCTGAAAGAGGCCACAAGATATGCTGCAGAAGATGCAGATGTTACTTTAAGGCTTTATAATATTTTAAAAAATAGAATAGATGTTGAGAATCTTAACAAAATTTATGAGGTGTTTGAAAAACCCATGGTTAAATTATTATCCAAATTAGAAATGAACGGTATAAAGATAGATGACACATATTTGAAAAAATTATCAAAAAAATTTGAAGAAAGATTAATTCAAAAAGAAAAAGAGATATATAAAATTTCAGGAAAAGAATTCAATATAGGATCTCCAAAGCAACTTGGAGAGGTAATTTATAATGATTTAAAGATAGCCAAATTAAAGAAAACTAAAAAAGGTAGTCTTGCAACCAGTGCTAAAATACTCGAAGACCTAGCTTCAAAAGGTCACAAATTTCCCAAACTCATAATTGAATGGAGGCAGGACTCTAAGTTAAAAAGCACTTATACAGATGCTCTTCAAGATCATATAAATAAAAAAACAAAAAGAGTTCATACCTCATTTTTATTAGCAGCTACAAATACAGGCAGACTTGCCTCAAGTGATCCTAATCTACAAAACATACCAATTAAAACAGCTGATGGAAAAGAAATAAGAAAAGCCTTTATTGCAGATAAGAGTAATATACTCATATCTGCTGATTACAACCAAATTGAAATGAGAATACTTGCTGATATGGCAGATGTTAAAGAACTTAAAAAAGCATTTAAAAATAATCAAGACATTCATTCCTTAACCGCCAGTCAAGTTTTTGGCGTTCCAATTAATAAAATTAGTGAAGATTTGAGAAGAAAAGCTAAAGCAATTAACTTTGGTATTATTTATGGAATCACTCAGTATGGTTTAGCTAAACAACTTTCAGTATCAAATAAAGATGCCCAAGATTTTATCAATGAATACTTTAAAAAGTTTCCTGAGATTAAAGATTATATGAACAGTACAATAAAATTTTGTAGAAAAAATGGATATGTAAACAATATCTTTGGAAGAAAAATTCACTTAAGAAGTATTAATGATAAAAATTTTAGCGTTAGATCATTTCAAGAAAGAGCTGCAATTAATGCACCAATCCAAGGATCTGCAGCTGATATAATAAGGTTAGCAATGATTGAAATTGATAAAGCGACAGAAATAGAAAAAAAGATTACAGCTAAAATGTTACTTCAAATACACGACGAGTTAGTATTTGAAAGTTCAATAAAAGACCAAAAAAATAATGAGAAACTGATAAAAAAGGTTATGACTTCAGTCTCATCCTCAGATCATCATATGTTTTCAATTCCATTGGAAGTAAATGTAAATTCAGGATATAATTGGGGAGAAGCACATTAAAAAATATATTGTCGCCTAAATTTTGACAATTTAATTATGAAAATTTAATTATGGGTCACACAATTGCTTTAGTAGATGATGATAGAAATCTTTTAACTAGCATTAGTATTGCTCTAGAAAGAGAAGGTTTCAAAGTTCAAACATATATTGACGGAGAATCAGCATTAATAGGTCTTACAAGAAATCCTCCTGATTTAGCTATTTTAGATATTAAAATGCCACGAATGGACGGAGAAGAATTATTAAAAAAAGTAAGAAAAAAAATGTCTATACCAATAATTTTTTTAACATCCAAAGACGAAGAGGTAGACGAGTTACTTGGTTTAAAACTTGGAGCTGATGATTTTGTAAAAAAATCCGGCGGTTTCTCAATGAAGGTTTTAGTTGAAAGGATAAGAGTTCAATTAAGAAAAAAAGCAGATAAAGTAGAAGACACTAAAAATATTATAACTCATGGAAAGTTAAAATTAGACCCTTCTCAGTTAGAGTGCGAATGGAATGGCAAGGCACTTCCTGATAAACTTACAACTACAGAATTTTTAATCGTTAAAGAATTGGCTAAAAGGCCAGGTGTGATCAAAGAACGAGCACATCTTATGGATATTGCATATAAAGAAAACACTGAAATAGAAGATAGAACTATTGATAGTCATGTTAAAAGAATTCGTAAGAAATTCAAAAGAGTAGATGAAAAATTTTCAGCAATTGAAACTAGGTATGGAAGTGGATATAGATGGAATGTTAGTTAATGAAAAAGAAAAAAACATCGTCAATTTTAAGAAAATTTTTACTTTTTAATTTATCTATTTTTTCTGTCTTGAGTTTATTGACCATACTTTACTTGAATGCAATACAGCCGAATTTAGTCAAAAAAGTTTCCACAAATCATTTTATTATAATAAATAATACCTCAGATCACATTGAAAGACTTGGTATTAAATTTGACAAAGAGGGAATTAAACAATTTTTACTTTCTACAAGATTTTTATTTCAAGGTCTTGATAGGGTTCAATTTTTTTCTGTAGAAGCTAATTTAATTGGAGATACAAATATATTAGATTTAGACACAAGTGTTTTTGAAAAATCAGACGAAGTCATAGAAGAAGGTGCAGAAAATAAACAGACAAAATCAGAACCATTGCTAGAAGAGGGTACAGAGGAAAGTTCTATTACCAGTATCATAAAAAATAATTATAGGGATCAAGCAATTACTATCGAAAATGAAATTAATAATTCATTCTTTGTAAGCACAATAAGTAAATTAGAATTAAATAATACTATTGTAGGCTACATTGTAGTCACTAGCGAAGCAAATGATATTTTAATAGCAGTCTCTGAGAGAAAAAATTTTATAATAAGGACGGTGTTAGCTATAGCTTTAGTAATTTTAATTTTTTCCTTATTCTTAAATAAATACATATTGAAACCAATAGGATTTTTAGTTTCATTTACAGAGGCTATAAAAAATAAGTCAGATCAAAATATTGATATACAAAAATTTTTTGTAAGGGAGGATGAAGTTGGAAAGCT
>CACLDE010000004.1 GCA_902605645.1 uncultured Pelagibacteraceae bacterium
TGGCGGCGTAGGTTATATTAAGGTCCCTCAAATTTTAAATCCATCAAAGGTGAAGCTTTCACAGATGAGATTTTCTTCCTTCGGAAATGATAAAAATTATAGACATTATAAAGATATTCTAAAATCAATTCTTTTTGATTTGTATGCTAGGACAGATGAAATTGAATTGAAACAATTACTAAAGGAAATTTACAAATTTTAGGGGCGTTCTGTTGCCAGGTGCCCCAAACCCCGTTCACTTAATTAACAAGTTAATTAAGCAGCAAGTGCAAATTTATTATTTGCATTTATAATTAGCCCGTTACGTCGGAACTATCTCGAACGAAAGAAAAACTTTTAGACACCCGTCGAGCCTAATTCACCCCCTCAAGTTGTAAATGGTGGAGGTGGTGGGTACTGCCCCCACGTCCGCAATGTTTATTACGAGATTCGTTTATCGTCATAGTTGGAAAACCAACATTAATAATATAAAACTCTTTTTTAGAGATTCAATAACTTTATTCAAAATGAAACTAACAAAAGAGCAAAAACAAGAAATAGCTGATCAACAGTCTCAAAAAAACCAGACTAAAAGAGTAACTTCACCAGAATTAGAAAATATTTTATACGAAGCCTTACCTGTCCTAGACCATGGATTTGTGAGGGTGGTAGATTACATGGGGGATGATACTTCTATTGTGCAATCAGCAAGAGTTTCTTATGGCAAAGGAACTAAAAAAGTTTCAACTGACGAAGGTTTAATAAAATATTTAATGAGACATTGGCATTCAACTCCATTTGAAATGTGTGAAATTAAATATCATGTTAAACTTCCAATTTTTATTGCAAGACAATGGATAAGACATAGAACTGCTAATGTAAATGAATATTCAGCAAGATATTCTATTTTAGATAAAGAATTTTACATACCTGCAAAAGAACAATTATCTGCTCAATCTACTATAAATAGACAAGGTAGGGGGGACTTAATTACGGGTGAGCAAGCAGATGAAGTGTTAAAAATTTTAAAGGATGATGCTACAAGAACTTACGACAACTATGAAAAAATGCTCAATGAAAGATTTGATGGCACGACAATTACTGATGGTAAAGCAGGTTTAGCGAGAGAACTCGCAAGAATGAACTTAACTTTAAACTCATACACTCAATGGTATTGGAAAACAGATTTATTAAATCTATTAAACTTTTTATTTCTCAGGGCTGATAGTCATGCTCAATATGAAATAAGAGTTTATGCAGAAACTATGTTAGAGACTGTTAAAAAATGGGTGCCAATAACTCATTCAGCTTTTTTAGATTATAGAGTTGGAGCAGTTCACGTTTCTGCAAAAGGTAAAAAGGTTATTCAAAAAATGGCTAAAGGTGAAAAAATTGCTTATGAGGACTCTGGTCTTTCTAAAAGAGAGTGGAATGAACTTATGAGTTCTTTTGATTTTAAAGAAAAGATATTTTAATTTTTTCAGCGATACTTTTAAATACCTTTGATACTTCGTGATCTGGCTGGGAATGTGTTAGAGGATCACCAATGTCTGCTGAATTTCTTAAATCTTGATTTAAAGGAATGTGGCCTAAAAATTCTTTGTTAAATTCTTTTGCTGTTTTTTCTACTCCACCCTCTCCAAAAATTTTATACTCTTTACCATCATCTCCTTTAAAAAAACTCATATTATCAATTAATCCTAAAATTTTTACACCTGTTTTGTCAAACATTTGTATTCCTCTTTTTACATCAAGTAGGGCTAAATCTTGTGGAGTTGAAACAATAATAGCTCCATCAACTTTTACTTCTTGGGCAAATGTTAATTGAGTATCACCAGTTCCTGGAGGCATATCAATTATAATTACGTCTCTTTCTTTCCATAATACTTTTTGTGTCATAGTTTTAATCGCACTTATAACCATTGGTCCTCGCCATATCATTGGTGTCTGTTCATCCACTAAAAAACCCATGGACATGCATTGAGCGTCATACTTTTCAACCGGAACCATTGATTTGCCATCCTCGCTTTTTGGCTTATCCTTTAAATTAATTAATTTTGGTAAAGATGGTCCGTAAACATCTGCATCAAGTATTCCAATTTTTAATCCTAAATTTTGTAAAGCAAATGCGAGATTTACTGCTATTGTTGATTTACCCACTCCACCTTTAGCGCTTGATATTAGCAAAGTAAACTTTGTTCCATTAATTGGAGTTTTAACAAATTGCTTTGGAGGAGGTTTTTTACTCATAATTTGTTCATTTTTCTGGTCATAATATCGCTATTACTTAACTTGTTTTTATATGAAAAGTCACTATATAAAGTGTCATGAGTTTTATAGGTAGTATATTCAAAAGCCAGTCACCTTGGGGATCATCTGGTCCGACTGGAGGTGGTGGTAACGGCTCAGGGTCAAGAAGAGAACCACCAAATATTGATGAACTTATAAAAAATATTCAAAATAAGATAAATAGATTTATGCCAGGTGGAAAATCTGGTGGAAGTAAACCAATAATTTTAGGATTGTTAATTTTATTAGTAATTTGGGTTTTAAGTGGTTTATATAGAGTGCTTCCTGATGAACAAGGAGTAGTATTAAGATTTGGAAAATACGTTAATACAACTCAGCCAGGATTAAATTATCATTTCCCATTTCCGGTTGAAAGAGTTCTTAAACCAAAAGTTACAAAAGTTAATAGGATAGACGTAGGTTTTAGAGGAGCTAGTGATAGTGGCAGATCATCAGGTGTTGGTGAAGTTCCTGAAGAGAGTTTAATGTTAACAGGAGATGAAAACATAGTTGATATCAATTACTCGGTGTTTTGGGTGATTAAGGATGCGGGAAAATTTTTATTTAATATACAAAGTCCAGTTGAAACTGTTAAAGCAACTTCAGAAACAGCAATGAGAGAGGTTATCGCTAAGAGTGAAATTCAATCAATATTAACTGAAGGAAGATCAAATATTGAGATTGAAGTCGCAGAAATTACTCAAGATATTTTAGATGAGTATGGCTCTGGTATTCAAATTACTCAAGTTCAAACTCAAAAAGCAGATCCTCCAAGTCAAGTTATAGATGCATTTAGAGATGTACAGGCTGCAAGAGCTGACAAAGAAAGATCTAAAAACGAGGCCGAAGCTTATGCTAATGATGTAATTCCAAGAGCTCGAGGAGATGCTGAAAAAATATTACAAGAAGCAGAGGCATATAAAAAAGAAGTAGTCGCCACAGCAGAGGGTGAGGCTTCAAGATTTTTATCAATTTACGGGGAATACAAAAATGCTAAACAAGTTACTCAAGAGAGAATGTTTCTTGAGACAATGGAGAAAGTTTTAGCTGATATAGATAAAGTTATAATTGATAAAGAATCTGGTTCAGGAGTAGTACCTTACCTACCTTTACCAGAAATTAAAAAGAAGAGCGGTACTTAATGAAAATTTCTAAATTTTTTATCCCTATAATTGTTGTTCTTGGTATAACTGCCTTTCAATCAATCTTTATAGTGCAAGAGATTAACCAAGCTATTGTTTTACAATTTGGTGATCCCAAAAAAATTGTTAATAAATCAGGTTTAAACTTTAAACTTCCATTTATCCAGAACGTAGCCTACTTGGATAAAAGAGTTTTAAATTTGGATAATCCACCTGAAGAAGTTATTGCGGCTGATCAGAAAAGATTAATAGTTGATGCGATTGCAAGATTTAAAATAGTTGATCCTTTAAAATTTTATATATCAGTAGGCAACGAAAGAGTTGCTAGACAGAGGCTTGCAACTATTATAAATTCAAGAATAAGAGGTGTTTTAGGTAAACAAGAACTTGCAACTCTTTTATCAAAAGATAGAGCAAAACAAATGTCAATAATTCAAAATGATGTTAATACAGAAGCGAAAAATTTTGGAATTGAGATAGTTGATGTTCGAATAAAAAGAGCAGACTTACCACAAGCAAACAGTGAAGCGATTTATGCACGAATGCAAACTGAGAGACAGAGGGAAGCAAAAGAATTCAGAGCCCAAGGTGCTGAAATTGCAACGAGAATTAAGTCTACTGCTGACAAGGAAGTTACAGTAATACTGGCTAATGCTAAGAAAAAATCAGAAATTATGAAAGGTGAGGGCGATGGCCAAAGAAACAAAATATTTGCTAATGCATTTGGTCAAGATCCACAATTCTTTAGTTTTTATAGGGCAATGCAATCTTATGAAAAAGCTCTTATAGGCGGAGATACTTCCTTAATATTATCACCAGACAGTGATTTCTTTAAATTTTTTGGTAAATCAGGTTTGATAAAAAAAAACTAACTTAAAATATGAGCGATCTTATTACGGCTATAGGATTGCTTTTTTTTATAGAAGGTCTTTTACTTGCCATGTTTCCGTCAAGAATAAAAAATATGTTAAAAATTATAGAAACAATGTCTGAAAATAAGCTAAGATATTCAGGTTTAATTTTCTTGCTAATAGGGTTTATGATAATTTGGTATATGAGACATTAAATGAGAATACTAAGACAAATAACTATATTTTTATTAATTTTATCTTATTCCAGCAATACAAGTGCGAATACAAGACCCGAGTCTTTTGCTGATTTAGCTGAGAAACTTATGCCATCAGTCGTGAATATTTCAACGACACAAACAATTAGAACAACAAATAATAACCAGTTCCCTTTTCAATTTCCTCCAGGTTCTCCCTTTGAGGATATGTTTAAAGAATTCCAACAGCCTAGAGAACGTAAAGCTTCCTCTTTGGGTTCAGGGTTTATAATTAAGAAAGAAGGAATTGTAGTAACAAATAATCACGTCATCGCTAATGCAGAAGATATTATAGTTAGAATTGGTGATAAGGAATATAAAGCGGAAGTTTTAGGATCAGATCCTTATGCAGACGTAGCAGTTTTAAAAATTAAGAACGCTAAAACTGATTTTGTAACCGTTGAATTTGGAGACTCGGATAAAGCAAGAGTTGGAGATTGGGTTGTAGCTATAGGAAACCCCTTCGGCTTAGGTGGTACAGTAACATCAGGAATTATTTCAGCAAGAAACAGAGATATTAATTTGACTAGGTATGACGATTTTATTCAAACTGATGCCTCTATAAATCAAGGAAATTCTGGAGGTCCACTTTTTAATTTAAATGGAGAAGTTATTGGAATAAACACTGCAATAATTGCACCTGGTCAAGCAGGATCTATTGGAATAGGTTTTGCCATACCTGCAAATGCAGCTTCAAATATTATAGACCAATTAATTAAATACGGTGAGACAAGAAGAGGATGGCTTGGAGTAAGAATTCAAGAAGTTACAAAAGAAATAGCTGAAGTTGAAAAACTAAAAAAACCATCAGGGGCATTAGTAGCTAGTGTAGGAGAAAAAAGTCCTGCAGACAAAGCAGGTATAAAAGCTGGAGATATAATTTTAGAGTTTGACGGAAAAAAAATTGAAACGATGAGAAAACTTCCAAGAGTTGTGGCTGGTACAGAGGTTGGAAAAAGTGTAGCTCTTAAAATTTGGAGAAATAAAAAAATGATTGATAAAAGACTTACCCTTGGTAGGCTTGAGTCTTCCAGTGAATTTAAAGAAAAAAAAGCAGAGTTACCAAAAAAAACAAAAGAATTGGACATAGATACATTAAAAATAGCAGTCAGGGAACTAAATTCAAATGATATAAAGTTAAGAAATTTGAACAAAGGTTTAAAAGGTGCAGTCATTGTGGAAATATCGAAAAGAAGTCCCGTGGCAGGCTTATTAAATATTAATGATGTAATAATTGAAATTCAAAAAAAACAAATACAAAAAATTGAAAATTTAGATAATCTAATTAAAAAAGTTAAATCCCAGGGCCAACCTCTTTACCTAACAATTATAAATAATAATAATCAAAGAAGATATCTCGGCGTAAAACTCAAATAGTTTTGAAAAGAAAAATTATTTTATTAGCTGGACCCACTGCATCGGGTAAAACAAAATTAGCAATTTACTTAGCAAAAAAGATTAAGGGAGAAATTATTAATGCTGACAGCATGCAAGTATACAAAGACTTTCAAATTTTATCTTCTAGACCGAATAAGAATGAGTTAAAAGAAGTAAAACACCATTTATATGGGTTTAATTCTTCTAGCGTTGTTTTTTCTACAGGAAAATGGCTTAAACTTGCTGAAAATAAAATTAATCAAATAGTGAAAAAAGGTAAAGTACCAATCCTTGTAGGAGGAACTGGTCTTTATTTTAAGGCGATAACAGAGGGTATAAGTAAAATTCCAAATATCAAACCATCAGATAGAAATAAAATTAGAAAACTACATAAAAGGATAGGTCAAGAAAAATTTTATGAAAAACTTGTAAAATTAGACCCTATTTCAAAAAATAAAATTTCTCCAAACGACACCCAAAGAACGCTTAGAGCATATGAAGTAAAAGAATACTCAAAAAAATCAATTTACGAATGGGCAAAAAAAACCAAATCTTTGTTTGAAAACTATGAAATTAAAAAGATTTTCATCAACACTCCTAAAGATCAACTATTAAAAAAAATTGAATTCAGAACAAATTATATGATAAAGGAAAACTGTATTAATGAGGTAATCAGGTTTAACAAAAAAGGTTTAAAAAAATCATTGTCTCCCAATAAAATTATTGGAGTTGAGGAAATTCAAAGATTTTTGAGAGGCGATCTCGACCAAAAAAGTCTTATAGATCTTATGAATATTAAGACGAGACAATATGCAAAAAGACAAAAAACTTGGTCTAGAGCTCATATGAGTGACTGGCACATGATATATTCAAGCAATTCTTCTATTCTTTTAAAAAAAATTTTAAATCTCGTTAGCTAAAACTTGACCAAAGTTCATTCTACGGTAGATTGTATAAATGCCTAAATTATTTACTGGTGCAGAAATAGTTTTTAAAGCTCTAGAAGATCAAAAAGTTGAATATATTTTTGGTTATCCTGGAGGGGCTGTTCTCCCTATTTATGATGAACTAAAAAACCATAAATCAATAAAACATATTTTAGCTAGACATGAACAAGGCGCAGGACATGCTGCTGAGGGTTATGCTAGATCAAGTGGCAAACCTGGCATCTTGTTAGTTACGTCTGGTCCAGGTGCAACAAATGCTGTAACTGCTTTAACTGATGCTTATATGGACTCAGTACCTTTAGTTTGTATTTCTGGACAAGTACCAACGCATTTGATTGGTACTGATGCTTTTCAAGAGTGTGACACAACGGGCATTACTCGTCCTTGCACAAAACATAATTGGTTAGTTAAAGATGTAAATGACCTAGCGAGAGTTTTGCACTTAGCTTTTGAAGTAGCAACCACAGGAAGACCTGGTCCAGTACTAGTTGATATCCCAAAAGATATTCAATTTAAAAAAGGTAAGTATAGTTTTGTAAAAAACACTCTCAAGAAAAAACTAAATGGTAACGCAGTTCGTAAAATTTCAAACACTGAATTGGATAAGTTTATTAATCTATTAAAAAAATCTTCAAAACCAATTTTTTATACCGGTGGAGGAGTCATAAATTCTGGTCCTCAAGCTAGTAAGTATTTAAGAGAATTAGTTTCTCTTACTGGTTTTCCAATTACTTCAACCTTACAAGGACTTGGCGCATTTCCCGGAGACGATCCACAATTTTTAGGAATGTTAGGAATGCACGGAACTTTTGAGGCCAACAATGCCATGCACGATTGTGATTTGATGATTAACATTGGTGCAAGATTTGATGATAGGATAACAGGAAAAGTTGATGAGTTTTCACCTGGATCAAAAAAAATACATGTCGATATTGATCCATCATCTATAGGCAAAAATATTAAAGTTGATTTAGCAATTGTAAGTGATGTGTCTGAATTATTAAAGTCCTTAATAAAGAGATTTAAAGAAAAAAATAAAAATTTTTTAGATTCTAACAAACAAAAAACATCTAAGTGGTGGAGTACAATTGAAAAGTGGAGAGAAAAAAAGTCTCTTAATTTCATTAATAGCGACAAAATAATTAAACCTCAGCATGCAGTCCAAAGACTATATGAATTGACTAAAGATAAAGACACATATGTTACTACTGAAGTCGGTCAACACCAAATGTGGGCTGCACAACATTATAAGTTTAATAAACCTAATAGATGGATGACTTCTGGAGGATTAGGTACCATGGGCTATGGTTTACCAGCTGCTATTGGTGTTCAAATAGCAAATCCTGGAAAATTAGTAGTTGATATTGCTGGAGAAGCATCAGTTTTAATGACGATGCAAGAAATGTCAACTGCAGTACAATACAAATTACCGATTAAAATATTCATTTTAAATAATGAATACATGGGAATGGTTAGGCAATGGCAAGAGCTATTACATGAAAAAAATTATTCTGAGAGTTACACTGCTGCATTACCTGATTTTGTAAAACTTGCTGAGTCATACGGGTGTGTTGGTATGAGAGCAAAAACTCCCAGTGAACTTGATGAAAAAATAAAAGAGATGGTTGACGTAGACAGACCTGTAATTTTTGACTGTTTAGTCGATAAAGCTGAAAATTGTTTTCCAATGATACCTTCAGGTAAACCACATAATCAGATGATCCTAGGACCAGATGAAGAAGAGGAAATTTCTGACGAAGGAAAGATTTTAGTTTAATGGCTAAGTCAAAATCAGCATACAGCGTTCCTGGTAAAATTGGAAAAATAGAGCGTCATATTATTGTCATTTGGGTAGACAATGAGGCAGGTGTTTTAGCAAGAATAGCAGGGTTATTTTCTGGAAGAGGTTACAATATTGAGTCTCTAGCTGTTGCTGAAGTAGATAAAAAGAAACACATATCAAGAATTACTATTGTAACAGAGGGAACCCCGCAAGTTATTGAACAAATAAATTTACAATTAAAGAAGTTAGTCCCAGTTCATAAAGTAGCAGATTTTAAACGCACAGATAAAGATATTTTGTTTAGAGAGTTAGCGCTTTTTAAGATGCTTGCAAATTCAAAAAAACAAGAGAAAATTAAAAAGATTTGTAAAAAATTTAATCCTGTTGTTTTAGATAAGTCAAAAAAATCATTTGTTATACAAGTAACAGCACTTAGAGCAGATATTGATAAATTATCGCTTGATTTAAAAAGATATGGCCTTATAAGCACTTCTAGAACTGGTGCAGTTGCAATGACTAAAGGAGCTCAAATTTTTAGTTAACAAAATAAAATATGAAAACTTTTTACGATAAAGATACTAATAAAGATTTAATTATAAATAAAAAAGTTGGTTATGGGAGCCAAGGTCATGCACACGCGCTAAATTTAAAGGATAGTGGGGTAAAAAATGTCGTTGTAGCTTTAAGAGAAGGTTCTTCAAGTATAAAAAAAGCTGAGAGTGCTGGTTTAAAAGTAATGTCTCTTTCAGATGCCGCAGCCTGGGCTGACGTTGTTATGATGTTAACACCGGATGAACTTCAATCAGAGATTTATAAAAATCATATTGAACAAAGGATGAGAGAAGGGACTAGTTTAGCATTTGCTCATGGTTTGAATATTCATTTTGATTTAATCAAAGCAAGAAAAGACTTAGATGTTTTTATGGTCGCGCCTAAAGGACCTGGTCACACAGTAAGAAGTGAATATCAAAAAGGTGGAGGAGTGCCTTGTCTAATGGCTGTACATAAAGATAGTTCAGGAAAAGCAAAAGACTTAGCTTTATCTTATGCTTCAGCTGTTGGTGGTGGTAAGGCTGGAATTATCGAAACAACTTTTAAAGATGAGTGCGAAACAGATTTATTTGGAGAGCAAACAGTTTTATGCGGAGGGTTGGTTGAATTAATTAAAAATGGTTTTGAAACTTTAACAGAAGCTGGTTATCCACCTGAAATGGCATACTTTGAAACACTTCATGAAGTAAAACTTATTGTAGACTTAATTTACGAGGGTGGAATAGCAAACATGAATTATTCAATCTCTAATACAGCTGAATATGGAGAATATGTTTCAGGTAAAAGGATAGTGGATGCAAAAACCAAAGAAAAAATGAGAGAAGTTTTAAAAGATATTCAGTCAGGTAAATTTACAAAACAATGGATGGATGAGCACAAATCTGGTCAAAAAAAATTTCTTAAAATGAGAAAAGATTTAGCAAATCATCCTATAGAAAAAGTTGGTAAAGATCTAAGAGCTATGATGCCATGGATTGGAAAAAATAAATTAGTCGACAAAGACAAAAATTAACCCAATCTGACCAAAAATTGATATTAATTTTATTATAAGTATTTGCATATTCTCGTTTTGCTTGTAATATACTTTTCAGTTTATGACCGATAAAAACAGAATTATAATTTTTGATACTACAATGCGTGATGGTGAACAGTCACCAGGTGCAACGATGAGTTTAGAGGAAAAAATTCAAATAGCACGAACTTTTGACGAGCTTGGAATTGATGTGATTGAAGCTGGTTTTCCTATTGCATCTCCAGGTGACTTTGAAGCAGTTACTGAGATAAGTAAAGTTTTAAAAAAATCTATTCCTGCAGGACTTTCAAGAGCTACAAAAAAAGATATAGATGCATGTAAGGATTCTTTAAAGCATGCAAGAAGATTTAGAATTCACACTTTTATTTCAACTAGTCCGTTACACATGAAGCACAAACTCAATAAATCTCCAGAGGAGGTTCTAGGGTTAATAAAAGAAAGTGTTACGTATGCAAGTAAGTTCACTGAAGATGTCGAATGGTCATGCGAAGACGGAACTAGAACAGATCTTGATTTTATGTGTAAATCTGTTGAACTTGCTATAAATTGTGGAGCTAAGACTATAAACATTCCTGACACTGTTGGTTATTCTGTACCGTCAGAATTCAAAAAAATTATTGAAACTTTAATGAATAAAGTCCCTAATATAGATAAAGCTATATTATCAACGCATTGCCATAATGATTTAGGTCTAGCAGTGGCTAATTCTTTAGCAGGAGTTATGGCAGGAGCTAGACAAATTGAATGTACTATAAATGGGATAGGTGAGAGAGCAGGTAACGCAGCCTTAGAGGAAGTAGTAATGGCAATGAGAACTAGAAATGATTTAATGCCTTATACGACAGGAATAAACACTAAGCTTTTAAGTAAAGCATCAAAAATAGTTTCTAATGCAACTGGTTTCCCAGTACAGTTTAATAAAGCTGTAGTAGGAAAAAATGCATTTGCTCATGAATCAGGAATACACCAAGATGGAATGTTAAAAAATAGAAACACCTATGAAATCATGACACCAGAAAGTGTTGGAGTAAAAAAAACTTCGTTAGTTATGGGAAAACATTCAGGTAGACATGCTTTTAGAGACAAACTTACTGACATGGGTTATGTCGATGTAACAGATGATATTATAGATGTAGCTTTTGGTAAATTTAAAATTTTAGCTGATAAAAAGAAACATGTTTACGATGAAGATATAGCCGCATTGGTTGATGACAGCTTAATAAAAGAGGATAATGTAATTAGATTAAAATCTTTAAAAGTATTTGCTGGTACGGGAGAACCTCAAAAAGCAATTATGAAACTTGAAGTAATGGGCGAAGTAAAAGAAGCCTCAGAGTCTGGAGACGGGCCTGTAGATGCGATATTCAAATGTATTAAAAAATTATACCCACACGAAGTGAATTTATTGCTTTATAATGTTCACGCAGTAACAGAGGGAACTGACGCTCAAGCTACGGTTAGTGTAAGAATTGAGGAAAAAGGTAAAACAACAGTCGGGCAAGCTGCTAACACAGATACATTGGTTGCATCGGCAGACGCATATTTAAATGCGCTCAATAAATTAATAATAAAAAGAAAAAAAACTGCTCCAGAACCAATGGACTTGAGTGGTTCAAAATATATAAGGGAAAAAGATGGCACTATTTAAATCATTATCAGGAATATCAGGCATGTGGTCTCAAGACATGGCTATCGATCTAGGAACTGCAAATACGTTAGTAGTTTTAAAAAGTAAAGGGGTGGTTCTTAATGAACCTTCTGTTGTAGCGGTAATAACAGATGGGGGAAAAAAATCTGTTTTAGCCGTTGGAGATGAAGCAAAAACGATGCTAGGAAGAACGCCTGGAAATATTGCAGCTATTAGACCTCTTAAAGATGGAGTAATTGCTGATTTCGTAGTTACTGAAGAAATGATTAAACACTTCATAAAGAAGGTTCATAAAAAAACTGCTTTTGCAAATCCAAGAATATTAATTTGTGTTCCAACTGGATCAACCCCAGTTGAAAGAAAAGCTATTCAAGACTCAGCACTAGCTGCAGGAGCAAGAAAAGTACAACTAATAGAAGAACCAATTGCAGCTGCTATTGGAGCTGGACTTCCAATATCAGAAGCAACAGGCTCAATGGTAGTAGACATTGGTGGTGGCACAACAGAAATTGCAGTAATGTCACTAGGCGGGGTTGTATATTCAAAATCTTTGAGAGTAGCAGGCGATGCTATGGACCAATCAATAATAAATTATATGAGGAAAAAATTTAACTTATTAATTGGAGATTCTACTGCTGAAAAAATTAAAAAAGAAATAGGAACTGCCCTACCTACAGGAAGCAATACTTTTTTAATGAAAGGAAGAGATATCAGATCTGGAACGCCAAAAGAAATTTCCTTAACTGAGGAAGATGCATGTGAGGCTTTAATGCCTATTTTAAATCAAATGCTTGCAGGAATAAAAGAAGCACTTGAAAATACTCCTCCTGAATTATCAGCTGACTTAGTTGATATGGGTCTTGTGCTAACAGGCGGTGGAGCTTTATTAAGAAATATTGATAAATTAATTTCAAAAGATACAGGGCTGCCAGTTACAATTGCAGATGATCCGCTGTCATGTGTTGCAGTAGGAACTGGAAAAGCATTAGAAAATGAAGAATTGTTTTCTACAATGTTATCTGAATATTAATGGACAAAGAAAAGAATGTCCTCAAGCAGAGATGATTTTGGAATAGCTATAAGATCAGCTCTTTTACAAAAAGGAGCTAGACAAAAATTTTCTTTAGTTTTCCTATTAATTATATCAATAATAATATTTCTTTTAGACACTTATCAGTTCAAATTTATTAAGTTAACAAAAATTTTAATAAACGATAGTATTTACAGGGCTACAAATATCGCTACCGCACCTTTTAAAATGTTACCAAAACTTAATGAAAAAATTAAAGAAACTGTATTTGCAATTGAGGAAAATAAAGACTTAAAAGCTGAGCTTAAAAACTTTAGAAATAAAGAATTTCAAGTCGAATTTCTCAAAAATCAGAATGACAGTTTAAGAAAAATACTAGAGTCAGATGTAAAAATTAGAGGAAAAAGTATTTTAGCGAAAGTTCTTCTAGATAAAGACAGTCCTTATCTTAAATCAATTGTAATAAATAGAGGATCTAAGTCTGGTATAAATAAAGGTATGCCAGTTGTAGACGGAAATTATTTAATAGGTAAAATAGTTGAAGTAAACTATTTGTCTTCAAGAGTTCTTTTACTAAATGATCTTAATAGTAGAATTCCTATTACTTTTGGAAAAGAGCCAATTCAAGCCATTTTATCAGGCAAAGGTGAAAACAAACCAGTATTAGAATATTTACCGGAATTATATGAGCCTTATGGAAATCAAACAGTTTTTACATCAGGAAAGGATGGATTATTACTTCCGGGAATTCCAGTAGGAAAAACTGAAATGGATGAATTAAATGTTAAGGTAAAGCTATTTTCAGATCCCAATCAACTATCTTTCGTTACAGTTCAATTAATAAATACGAACAAGGATAAATTTTAATGGCAATTTTGTACAAAAATCTAAGAGCTAGTATTGTTAATTCTTTGCCTTTAATCATTTTATATTACTTATCAATTAGTGAGATCGATACTCATTTTAGTAATATGTTTGCGATTTTATCATTTAATCTACAAATTATTATTATTTATTATTGGATGCTTAAAAACTCAAGTGTTTTGGGAAATGGTCATATATTTTTTGCTGGTGTTATCAATGACGTTGTAATGGGATTGCCATTAGGCATAAGTTCAATATCTTATTTAACTGTCTCATTTGTTGCGTCTTACATTCGTCAAGTTACTGTAAACATGTCTTTATTTACTGATTGGTTCACTTTTCTTTTAGCAATCTTTTTCTCAAATTTAGTGTATCTAGTTTTAATTTTAAATTTTTCAGATTTACAAATTTCTTATGTAGATATGTCTTATAATGCATTTTTTACTTTTTTATTTTATCCATTTATTTGGACAATTTTTAATTTTTATCAAAAAATAATGCTTTTGAGGGTTGATGATTAATTTTGGATCAGGAAACACTGTTATAAAGTCTAAGTTAATAAGCAGAAGAATGTTTGTTTTAAGTGCTGCCAAAACAATAGTTTTTTGTGGTATATTTGGAAGATTGGTCTCTTTACAAATAAACGAAGCAACCAAGTACAAAACTTTATCAGACAAAAACCGCTTCCGAGAATGGAAATTAGCTCCTCAAAGAGGAATAATCAAAGATTACTTCGATAAAGAAATTGCATCGAATGAAAAGGTTTACCAATTACATATAACTCCTGAGAATTCACCAAATTTAGAAACTCTTTTTTTTAGACTCAAAACAATACTAAATCTATCTGACAAGAGAATATTTTATTTAAAAAGAAAAATTGCCAAGCAGAAACCATGGGAACCAATAATAGTTTCAGACAACCTGACCTGGTCAGAATTTTCCAGAATAAATCTATTTTTACATGAGTTGCCTGGAGTTGAACCTATTGTTTCCGTTGCTAGACAATATCCTGATCAATCCACAGCTCATTTAGTTGGTTATGTTTCTCAGGTTAGCCAAAAAGATTTACAAAAAAAACAGTACTTAAAAGATATGTCAGTCGGTATAGCCGTTGGAAAAACTGGCTTAGAAAATAAACTAGATAAAGACATTATAGGTAAAGTTGGATTTCAACGTTACGAGGTAAATGCTTTTGGAAAAAGAATAAAGCAAATTCAAGTCGATCCAGGCGAGTCAGGAAAAGATTACAGAACTACATTAGATCTCGAGGTGCAAAAATATACCTCTAAGGTTTTAGAAGATAAAGCAGCATCCGTATGCGTAATGGATATTTATAATGGCGATATTATTACAATTGCTTCATCACCAAGTTATGACCCAAACTCTTTTGTTCATGGAATAGATAAAAAATATTGGAATGAATTAATTTCAAACGAAAAAAAACCTCTAAACAATAAAGCTATAGCAGGATTGTATCCACCAGGCTCAACTATTAAAATCATTGTTGCTCTTAGTGCTTTAGAAAACGATATATGGAATCCAAAAAAATATGTGAATTGTAGTGGTGTAACAGAATTATATGGTGAAAAGTTTCACTGCTGGAAAAAAAAAGGTCACGGTCCTATGAATATGAGATCAGCAATACAAAGATCTTGTGATGTTTATTTTTATGAAGTAGCAAGACTACTTGGTGTAGACCGGTTATCTGAGACAGCAAAAAAATTTGGTTTAGGAAAAAAAGTTCTTGATGGGTTCATTGAGGAGAGAGCCGGAGTAGTTCCTAGCACTACATGGAAGAGAAAGTTTATTGGAAAAAATTGGTACCTTGGAGAAACCTTGCACTCTGGAATTGGTCAAGGATATTTTCAAAGTACGCCTTTACAGTTATGTTTAATGACTGCACAAATTGCTAATGGTGGATTTGAAATTAAACCTAGAATTCTTGTAAATGATAAAAAAAATAATTTACGAGAATATATTAAATATAAAAACGAAAATCCTAATGAGCCTTTACCAATTGATATGTTAGTTTCAAATTTTGATCTTAATCCATTATTTAGAAACCAAGAAAATATAAATTTTATCAAAGATGCGATGTTTGCTGCTACCAATGAAGCTGGTGGAACTTCATTTAGATCTAGATATAATGATCAAAAGTTTATGTTTGCAGGAAAAACTGGTTCCTCTCAAATAAAAAGATTTACAGCTTTACAAAGGGAACTAGAGATAAAACAGAAAGATATTGAGTATAAAGATCGTGATCATGCTTTATTCGTTGCGTTTGCACCATATAAAGATCCTAAATACGCTATTAGTGTTGTTGTAGAACATGGTGGAACAGGAAGTGGTTCAGCCGCGCCTATTGCAAAAAAAAATAATTAAAAAAGTTCTTGAGAGAGATCAATTGAGAGAAAATGTTAAAAATTTAACTGGAGAAGAAATATAATGTTTCAACCAAGATCAATACAATCATCTATGACATTAAAAGATAAGATTATGTCTATGGATTATGTTTTAGTTTTATCAATATTTATACTAGGTATAATAAGTATGTTTGCCATGTATTCTACAGATGGAGGTAAATTTGATTACCATACTAAAAGTCACATATTGAGATTTGGAGTCTTTTTTTTAATGTTTTTAATAGTTTCCTTATTTCAAATAAGATTTTGGTATCAAACTAGCACACTTTTATATCTTGGATTTTTTGTTTTACTTTTAGGGGTAAAATATTTTGGCCTTACTTCATCTGGCTCTCAAAGATGGCTTAATTTCTACTTTATGAATCTTCAACCATCAGAACTAATGAAAATTGGTTTAATCTTATTTTTAGCAAAATATTATCATCGAATTTCTTCTCAAGACGTTAACAAAATAAAATTTTTATTCCTTCCAATAGTTGCATTAGTTGCGCCAGTTTTATTAGTTGTAGCCCAACCAGATTTAGGAACTTCAATTCTTATAGCGCTTGGGGGCGTGACCGTTTCGTGGTTGGCGGGAGTACGTGTGAAATTTTTTGCTTATGCTTCAATATTATTTATATCATTAACTCCCATAGCTATTGCATTTTTAAAACCTTATCAAAAATCAAGAATTTTAACTTTTTTAAACCCCGATAGAGATCCATTAGGTGCAGGATATCAAATAATACAATCAAAAATAGCAATTGGATCAGGGGGTCTTTTTGGAAAGGGTTTTTTAAACGGATCTCAAAGTTATTTAGATTATCTTCCAGAAAAACACACGGATTTTATATTTACATTATTTTCAGAAGAGTTTGGTTTTGTTGGCTCTTTATTCATATTGATACTTTATAGCATAATAATAATGAGATTAATTAACATTGGAGATCTGACTAGAAGTAGCTTTGGAAAGTTATATTGTTACAGTTTTGCTACTGCTTTCTTCATATATGTTGCTGTAAATATGGGGATGGTATTAGGACTTTTACCAATAGTAGGTGCTCCGTTACCAATTATGTCCTATGGAGGGTCCTCAATGATGGCGATTATGTTAGGTCTTGGCATTGCCATGTCTTGTAAAATCTACAAAGACATCCCTGTAAATTAAATTATAAATAAGCATTATTGGACCAAAATGAACCCAATATAAAAAAATTAATACTTGCTTTAAAATGGTTTAGATGGTCTAATTTAATTATAATTATGTTTGGTGATAAAAAATCGTTAAAAGACTCTGAAAGATCTTTAATAAGTGAAACAGTAAGTATTGATGGTACTGTTAATAGTTCAGGTGCAATAGATGTTGCTGGTTTAGTTAAAGGTCCAGTCTATTCAAAAGAGATAGTGATCAAAGAAACAGGATCAATTTCAGGAGGAGTAGAAGCTGAGACAGTAGAAATTCATGGTCATCTTGACGGAAAAGTTTCAGCAGATAATGTTGTAATAGGTTCATCTGGAGTGGTTAAGGGAGATATAGAGTTTTCAAACAACTTAAGGACTGAAAACGGCGCAGATATCGAGGGTTATATTAAAAAGACTGCCGCAAAAAGTAAAATCACTGGAGATTTCCTATTTTCTAAATCCAAAGAAGAAAAGAAAAAAAAGAAAAATGGCAAACCCGAGTCAGTTGTAAATAAAGATAGCGAAGCTCTAGTCTAATCTAACGCACTATAAAAAAATTAAATTTTAATCTATATTTGTCTAATGAGTAATTATAAATGTAACTCAGTAGGTATTATTGGAGCTGGTATTCAAGGTGTTTGTATTGGCCTGCAACTTGTTAAAAAAGGAATTCCAGTTACAATTTTTGACAGAAACGATCCTGGTAGTATGAGTTCTTATGGCAATGCAGGACATTTCTCTCCTTACGCAGTTGTTCAATTAAACAGACCAGATGTAATCAACGATATACCTAAAATGTTACTTGGCTCTTATGGACCATTAGCATTAAAGTGGAATTATATTCCGAAAATGATCCCTTGGATTTTAAGATATTTAAAATCATCAACAAAAAAATCAATGATGCACACTACAAAATATATGCATCAAATTTTAGATTTATCACTTGATGCTTATGATGAAATTTTAAGTGAGATCGACACAACTAACTTAGTTGAAAGAAAGGGGATAATTTATATTTGGACAAATAAAAATATCAAAAGTAGAAAGATGGAGATCAAAATAAGAAAAGATCTAGGTATTAAGCAAAGGCTTTTAAACAAAGAAGAAGTTTTAGAGTTAGAACCAAATCTCAGCCCTGTTTTTGATGCTGGTGTTATATATGACTACGCATACCATGCCAGAGATCCAAAAGGCATAACAAAAAAACTTTTTGAACTTTTTTTAAAATTAGGGGGAAAATTTAAAAAAGAAGAAGTTATAAATGTAGAACAGACAAGGTATAATCAGACCCAAATTAAAACAAATTCAGAAAAATTTCATTTTGAAAAAATTGTTTTAGCTTGTGGCGCATTCTCTAAAAAATTAACCGATCAATTAGGTGAAAAAATTCCTCTAGATACTGAAAGAGGATATCACGTGCATTATAAAAAGATGGATCATCTTATAAAAAGACCAGTAATTTTTCTTGATAAGGGGTTCGGTATGACTCCAATGAATCAAGGTTTAAGAGCAGTAGGTACTGTTGAGCTGGGTGGATTTGATAATCCAATATCAAAAAAAAGAATTGATTACATAGATAAGTGTGCAAAAGAATTATTACCACAACTTGGAGATTTTCAGGATGAGTGGCTAGGTTTTAGACCAACGCTTCCAGATTTCTTGCCGGTTATTGGACCTTCATTAAAAAATAGAAATATTATCTACGCTTTTGGACACCATCATTTAGGCTGGACTCTAGGGGCAATAACTGGAAAGATTGTCTCTGGGATAGTTAATGAGGAGAAAACTAATTTAAATTTATCACCTTATAGTTCCGCACGATTTAACTAAGGATTTATTTGTCGAAAAATTATTTAGCCTATAGCTTATTAGTATTTGCAGCTTTTTGTTGGTCAGGAAATTTTATAGTAGGTAAATATGCTTATTTATTCGAAGTACCCCCATTAACTTTAAACTTTTTAAGGTGGACTTCAGTTTGGTTTATTTTAATTCCTTTCACTTACAAAGAAATTTACAAAAACATAAATTATATAAAAAAAAACTGGATTGTTATAAGCTTCATGGGAATAATAACAATAAGCACATTTAACTCTGTAGTCTATTTAGCTTTAACTTATACCCAAGTAATAAACGCTGTTTTAGTTCTCGCCGCTATACCAGCAGTAACAATAATTATTTCATCATTGATGAAGGTAGATAAGACAAACATTTTTCAATTAGTTGGATTATTTCTATCAGTTATAGGGATTGGTGCAATTATCTCAAATGCAGACCTAAATAAAATTTTTTCTTTAAATTTTAATAAAGGTGATCTTTGGATGTTGGTTTGCGTTCTTTCTTGGTCACTTTATTCAACATTACTTAAAAAACATGATTTTAAATTTTCACAATTTACATTAATACAATTAATGGTTTCAGTTGGAATAATATTTTTAATTCCACAATTTTTTTATGAAAAATCAATTGACCTGGAGGTTAATTTTAACAAAGCATTTTTTGCAATTCTGTTCTATGTTGTAATTTTTCCTGCTTTAGCAGCTTATTATTGCTGGCAAAAAGGAGTAGAAATAGTAGGACCAAATCGAGCTACTATGTTTATTCAATTGATGCCACT
Source organism: uncultured Pelagibacteraceae bacterium (assembly GCA_902605645.1). Taxonomy (GTDB): domain Bacteria; phylum Pseudomonadota; class Alphaproteobacteria; order Pelagibacterales; family Pelagibacteraceae; genus Pelagilacustribacter. The sequence goes on from CACLDE010000004.1 coordinate 19,948, forward strand.
ACTGAGTGCTATGTTAGCTATAATAATATTTAGAGAAAAATTAGAATTATACCACTTTATAGGAGCCTCTTTTATTCTAGTAGGTATTTATTTATCAAATAGGAAAATAAATGCTTAAGGTAGCAGTTTTAGATGATTATCAAAATGTTTTCAGTCAGATAATAAATATAGATGAATATAAATCAAAATATGAATTTATAGTTTTTAATCAACCGTTTCAAAGTGAAGTAGAGACAATAGAGGCTTTAAAAAAATTTGAAGTTTTATTCATTATGAGAGAAAGAACAAAAATTACGAAATCTTTAATTGAAAATTTGCCAAAATTAAAATTTATTATGACATCTGGAATGAGAAATAAAGCAATCGATCTCGATGCTGCAAAAAAAAATGAAATATTAGTTTGTGGTACAGATATTAACTCAAATCCTGCTGCTGAAGTTACATGGGCCTTAATACTTGGGTTACTTAGAAACGTAAAACAGGAAGTTGATAATATGTTTCAAGGATATTGGCAAACAACTATTGGATATGAGTTAAAGGGAAAAAGATTGGGAATAATTGGTTTAGGCAAAATTGGAAGCCAAGTTGCCAAAGTTGGCCAAGCTTTTGAAATGGATGTTTCCGCGTGGAGTGAAAATCTAAATTTATCTGAAGCCAATAAATTAAATGTTTTACCAATGAGCAAAGATGATTTAATTAAAACTTCGGATATTTTATCTATTCATGTTGTTTTAGGTGATAGATATAAAAATTTAATTTGTAGAAAAGAACTTAAAGAAATGAAAAAGACCTCTTTTTTAATAAACACTTCAAGAGGAGAAATAATAAATGAAAAGGATTTAATAGAAGCTTTAGAAAACGACGAAATAGCTGGCGCAGGTTTAGATGTTTATCAACAAGAACCTTTGCCTCAAGACCATAAACTGAGATTTTTACCTAACGCTTTTTTATTGCCGCACTTGGGATATGTTACTGTGGAAAATTACTCAAAGTTCTACTTTCAGATGATTGAAAACCTGAACTCATGTATGAATAATAAACCGATTCGAGTAATTAAGTAAATATTTATTACAATTTGTAGTTGTTTTTGATAAGCTCAATGTGAGCAAATAAAAGTTTTTATGTTAATGAAATAACGTATAAGCATTATTTTAAAAAGAGAGGGAAAATTGAGGAAAGTTTTAATTAGTTTAATGTTAACTATGTTTCTCACTAGCTGTGCAGAGACTATGGCCTTTCTTGGTCCAGCATCTACAGCAGCTGGCGGAGGTAACATTATGAGATCCTCTTTAACATCAGCAGTAGACTACGGTATAAAAAAATCTACAGGAAAATCAAGTTTAGAGCATGCCATAAGCTTAGCTGAAAAGCACAACCCAGGCAGGGAAAAAGTAAAATGTGTTAATTTTCTTGAGGTTACAGAAACGGAAGTTTGCTCAATTCTCAAAAAAAGAGTTTCTGAATTAAAAAGCCAAATAAACAAATCTTCAAAAATCAAGATCTTAGATTAATTAACTAGCTGATATTAAATTTTTTTGATAACTTAAAGTGTGAAAAAAAAATATTCAATTGCTAGCATAGTAAAAAACTCACTTTCAGATAATGAAAATTGGGGAAAAATGTGGAGAAATCCCAATCCTAAAAAGCATTATGATATTATTATAGTTGGAGGAGGCGGACATGGATTAGGAACTGCTTATTATCTAGCGAAGCATCATGGAATAAAAAACATCGCAGTGATAGAAAAGGGCTGGCTCGGCAGTGGTAATACTGGAAGAAATACAACTATCATTAGATCTAATTATCTTTGGGATGAAAGCGCTTACCTTTATGATCACGCAGTCAAGTTATGGGAAAATTTATCTGAAGACTTAAACTATAATATGATGTTTAGTCAAAGAGGAGTTTTAAATTTAGCGCATAATGAGCATGATATAAAAGAGATCAAAAGGCGGGTTTCCGCTAACAGATTAAATGGATTAGACACTATGTGGCTAGATAAAAATGAAGTAAAAGATTTAGTTCCGATTATGAACACAGATAATCTACGATATCCTGTGCTTGGAGCTGCCTATCAACCTCGGGGAGGAGTAGCAAGACACGATGCTGTAGCTTGGGGATATGCGATGAGAGCTGACGAATTAGGAGTAGATATAATTCAAAATTGTGAAGTAAAAGGAATTAAGACTGACAATTATAAAGTTGAGGGTGTTGAAACAACAAAAGGTTTCATTAAATCAAGTAAGATTGGAGTTGTCGCCTCAGGTCATACAAGCGTTCTCGCAGCAACAGCTGGAGTAAGACTACCATTACAAAGTAGACCTTTGCAAGCTTTAGTGTCAGAACCAATTAAGCCGGTAATCAACACAGTTGTAATGTCAAATGCCGTTCATGCTTACGTAAGCCAATCTGATAAAGGAGAATTAGTTATTGGAGCAGGAACGGATGGATATAATTCATTCACTCAAAGAGGCGGATATGATGTGATTGAGGAAACTGTAAGAGCTATAGTTGAGCTTTACCCAATATTTGGAAAAATGAAAATGCTAAGACAATGGGGTGGTATAGTTGATATTTGTCCTGATGCAAGTCCAATAATTAGCAAGTGTGATGTTGAGGGTTTATATTTTAATTGCGGTTGGGGAACTGGAGGATTTAAAGCTACTCCAGGAAGTGCAAATGTATTTGCTCATACTATTGCTAAAGATGAACCACACAAAATTAATGCTCCTTTTGCCTTAAGCAGATTTTCTGACGGTAGGTTAATCGATGAGCATGGTGCTGCAGCAGTAGCACATTAATTATGATTTTAATTAAATGCCCATATTGCGGAGAAAGAGATCAATCAGAGTTCGCTAACGGAGGCGAAGCCCACGTAGTTAGACCTCAAAATCCAGAAAATTTATCCGATAAAGATTGGGGGGAGTATGTTTTTTTCCGAAATAATCCAAAAGGTATTTTTTATGAGAGATGGGTTCATTCTCATGGTTGTAAAAAATGGTTTAATGTAGTTCGAAATACTTCAACAGATCAAATATTAAAGGTATATAAAGTAAATGAAAAAAGGCCTGATTTAACTGAGTTTGAGAACACTTTAAGGTCTCCATCAGGAGAACCTTCGGTGGGTTCAGGAAATTTTGCAGTAAAGAAGTAAAATGACGGCGATAAATAACGAGTGTCCATATATTTCAAAGAATAAAATAACTTTCTCTTTTGACGGCAAAACTTTTCCTGCTTTCGAAGGGGACACTGTGGCATCAGCTCTATTAAGAAATAATATTAGATTAGTTGGAAGAAGTTTTAAATATCATAGACCGAGAGGAATATATACCTGCGGTATTGAAGAACCTAATGCTTTGGTTCAAATTTTAAGTGAGCATAACGAGCCTAATACTAGGGCTACCGTAAAACGAATTTACGATGGGATTAAAATCTCTAGTCAAAATCGATGGCCATCCTTAAAATTTGATTTAGGCGCCATAAATAACATTTTATCACCAATCTTTTCAGCGGGTTTTTATTACAAAACATTCATGGGTCCAAAGGGTTTTTGGAAAAATATTTACGAGCCATTAATTAGAAAATCAGCTGGGCTTGGAAAACCACCGAAAAACTTTAGATCAAAAAGTATTCATCAATATCATAATACAGATATTGTTATTATTGGAGGAGGATTAAGTGGTTTAATTGCTGCACGAAAATTTATTAATACTAAATACAAAGTTTTATTAATTGAGCAAGATAGTTTTTTAGGCGGCATATTAAAAAATACGAATAAAGTTGAAAGCATAAATGACAATAGCCCATCAGAATGGATTAAAGAAACTGAAGATTTGTTATCTAATTCCACAAACATTACTGTTCTCAAAAATACATTGGTTACAACATATAATTTTACAAATCATTTAGTGGCACTTGAAGATAAGTTTTCAGGTAAAAAAATTGATTTAAATAAATCTGAACTTACTCTTCACAAAATAAGGACATCACAAACTATTTTATCTAATGGACATATTGAGAGATTTATTTCTTTTAGAAATAATGATTTACCTGGTGTGATGTTAGCTTCTTCTTTTGAAAAATATATTCATAGATATGGAGTTGTACCTGAAGAGAAACCAGTAATATTTACAAACAATTCTTCAACTTTTAGTCTGCTTAAGTCAATAATTAGTTTAGGATGTAAACCACAAGCCTACATAGACTCAAGAAGAAAAGATGAAATTGAAAGTGAGATAAAAAAATTTTTAAAGACTAATAATATTTTATCTTACTTCGACGCTGAAGTTGAGGGATGTGACGGAAATAAAAAAATTGAAAAAATTACTGTTAGACAAGGAAAGAACTATTATAAAATTAATTCTTCAATGCTTTGTGTTTCGGGAGGTTTTAATCCTGATATACATTTATTTACCCAATCTAAAGGTTTAGTAAAGTGGGATAAACAAATAGCATCATTTAAACCAGATACCTCTTTTCAAAAAACTGTAACATTAGGCTCTGTGAGTGGAAATTATAATTTCAAAAAATTATGTGATGAAATTGATGAAAAATTATCATTTTTAAAAACTAAAAAATTAAATTTTGAAATAAAATTAAACGTTTCAAACAAATTTTCTGTGAAGGAATTGTGGGAAACAAAGAAGAAAAATAACTCAAATTGGTCAAAGACTTTTATTGACTTACATAATGATGTAACAACAAAAGATTTGAAACAAGCAATTACGGAAGGCTTTGACCGTATAGAACATCTTAAAAGATATACAACCAATAGCATGGGGACTGATCAAGGAAAAATTAGCAGTATTAATTCTTTAGCTATTGTCTCAAAGCTTTTAAAAAAAGAAATATCTGAAGTAGGAACAACTACTTATAGACCGCCTTATGCTCCTTTAAGTTTTGCCGCAATAGCTGGCAGAAGTACATATGAATTTTACGACCCTGAGAGAAAAACCTCTATACACTCATGGCATTTGAAAAATAATGCAGTGTTTGAAGATGTAGGACAGTGGAAAAGACCTTGGTATTTCAAAGCATATAACAATGAGACTATGCATCAAGCAGTTCAGAGAGAGTCCAAAATATTAAGAGAAAGCGCTGGTATTTTAGATGGCAGTACGCTTGGAAAAATTGAAATTAAAGGAAGAGATGCCTTAGAGTTTATGAATCTTATGTACACAAACGCGTTTACAAAAATGAAACCTATGACATCAAGATATGCATTAATGCTAGGTGAAGATGGAATGATAAAAGATGATGGTATAATTTGTAAAATTAATGATCAACATTTTATAGCTACAACAACATCAAGTGGCGCTCCAAAGGTACTTGCAGATATGGAAGAATATTTGCAAACCGAATGGCCTCATCTTAAAGTTTATTTAAACTCAATTACAGAACAATTTTCCACATTTAATATCAGTGGACCAAAAACAAGAGATATTATGACTAGAGTATTTCCAAATATAGATTTTAGCAATGAAGCTTTCCCATTCATGACTTTTAAAAACTTTGACTATCAAAACACTAAAATAAGAATAATGAGAGCAAGTTTTACCGGAGAGTTAGGTTATGAAATATACATTTCCCCAAAATATGGATTAGAATTATGGAAAAAAATTTTTTCTTGCGGTAAAGCTTTCAATTTAATTCCATACGGTACTGAAACAATGCATTTATTGAGAGCAGAAAAAGGATACATCGTTATCGGACAAGAAACAGATGGAACTGTAACTCCAATAGATCTTAATTATAATTGGATGATAGGTAAAAATAAAAGGGACTTTATAGGCAAAAGATCACTTTCTAGACCTGACACTGCCAGAGATGACAGAAAACAACTTGTTGGTTTATCTCCAATAAATAAATCCGATACGATTGAAGAGGGTCAACATATTGTAGAAATTAACAAATTACCTAATAAAATTAAAAATCCTATTAAATATCTTGGCCATGTTTCTTCAAGCTATCACAGTCCAAATTTGAATCAATCAATCGGTTTAGCAATGATAAAAGGTGGTAATAATTTACTTGGTCAAAAATTTTTTGTTACAGTATCAGGTAAAACCCAAAATATTCCTGTAGAAATCGTAAATCCAGTTTTTATTGATCCTGAAAACAAGAGGTTAACTTCATGAGTAAAATAGTTTCTTTACCAGGCGTTGAAATAACTCAGAGAGACTTTCATCAAATTATTATAAGAGGAAATGGCTCTGAAACGTTTAATAATATTATCAAAGAAAAAACGTCTGTAAAACCTCCATTACGAAATTTAGAAGTTAAATATGATGAGAATTTTGTATTTGGGAAAAATTCACCAGACCAATGGAGTTTAATATTCATCGATAAAAAAGAACATAATCAAATTAATAATTTAGTTACATCAATAAATGTAAATGAAGATTTATTAGCTACAGATTGCTCATACGGACAAGTTTACTTTGAAATAGAGGGGAGTAACAAAGATGAATTTTTAAATCAATTAACTCACTTTGACTTAAGAGAAAATAGATTCCCTAAATCCACTATGGCACAAACTATTGTTGCAAGAATAGATTGTTCAATTTATAATTTAGGTAGCAAGTTAATTTTAACCTGCAATAAGTCATACGAAGATTATTTTCAAAAAAGATTAAAAGATACAGCTTTATTAAGTAACGCCTCTTGAATACCTAAACATTTTACGTCTAGTATTTAAACCATAGTAAATAATAGAAAAAGTCATAAATGTACCACCTATTAATGTATTCACACTTGGCACCTCATTAATTCCAAACAAGGGTAACCAAACCCAAAAAATTCCAGCCAAAACCTCAGTTAGAGATAACAAAGTTAATTCAGCAGCTGGTAAAAATTTTGATTTCAAAGAATATAATATTAATCCTGAGCAAACTAAAAACCCATGTAAAGAAGATAGAGATGAGTTTTTGAATGAAATAAAAATATTATCACCTTTAAAAATCAGAACTATTATTGCAACGAGGGTGCAGAAAAGACCACCCATTGCAACGGTTGTTAATTTTGGAGTATTCTTTCGCCATCTAAGAGTAACTGTATATCCTGCAAATCCAAGTGAAGATAATAGTCCATTTATTAAACCAAACAATGTACCACCATTCTTACTATCAAATGACATGAAAATTATTCCTATAGCTGCTATTGAAATTGAAATTAATGTTGGTTTTGATATTTTTTCTTTTAAAAAAATATAAGCTAAAATTGATGCTAAAAAAGGCATTGCAGCTAGCATTAATAAAGTTATTGCCGCTTCAGTTGCTATTATTGAAAGAATAAATGTAACTTTTGCAATACCCAAACTTATACCACCTATAAATCCAGATATTCCTATTTTACTATAATTCTTTATAAATTTTTTACCTTCAATCAAAAACAAATAAATATTTAAAACTAAAAAAATTACTGAACCTCTAAAAAATAAATACTGCCAAGCAATTAATTCTGCTCCATCAATGTTTCTTACAACAAGTGGCCCAAAAGACCAAAAGATACCTGCTATCAAAACTACGATAGCAGCGGGACTATTTTCTAAGATTTTCAACATTTTGGAAAGCAATTATGCTTTCTTTAGGATAAATGCAATAGTTAATTTACATATTTCCGTACTTGGGACCACCACCACCTTCAGGGGTAACCCAAACAATATTTTGGGAAGGCTCTTTAATATCACAAGTTTTACAATGGATGCAGTTTTGTGAGTTAATCACAAATTTTTCCTGCTGAATTTCGTAAACACCAACAGGACAATATCTTTTAGCCGGTTCATCGTACTTTTGAAGAGTGTATTTAATTGGTAATTCTGGATCTTTAAGCTTTAAATGCACAGGTTGATTTTCGGTATGGTTAGTTCCAGTAAGATAAACTGAACTTGTTTTGTCAAAAGTTAACTTGCCATCAGGTTTTGGATAATCAATCTTAGGCATTTGATCTGCAGGTTTTAAGGCTTCATGGTCAGCATGTTTATGTTTTAAAGTAAATGGTAGCTTTCCTCTAAAAAGTATCTGGTCAATACCTGTAAAAATAATACCCATTATTAAACCCCAACTAAAACTTGGTTTAACATTTCTTGCTGCGTATAACTCTTTGTAAACCCAACTTTCTTTGAATTTTTTTTTATATATAGATAGATCTACTTTATTTTTGACGTGCTCTACTATTGTTTCAGCTGCAATTATTCCACTTTTCATTGCTGTATGAGAGCCTTTAATCTTTGGCATGTTCAAAGTTCCAGCATCACAACCAATTAGCAGCGCTCCTGGCATATACATTTTGGGTAAACTTTGGATACCACCTTCTATTAAAGCTCTAGCTCCAAAAGAAATTCTTTTACCTCCTTCAAACATTTTTCTTATTGATGGATGAGTTTTAAATCTTTGAAATTCATCAAAAGGAGAAAGATGTGGATTTTGATAATCTAAACCAATTACGTATCCTAAATAAATTTGTCTATTTTCTGCGTGGTATATAAAGCTTCCTCCATAAGTGTTTTTATCTAATGGCCACCCAGCGGTATGCATAACTAATCCTTCTTGGTGCTGCTGCTCACTTACTTCCCATATTTCTTTTAAACCAATACCGTACTGCTGTGGACTTTTTCCCTCATCTAAATTAAATTTCTTTATCAATTGTTTACCTAAATGACCTCTGCAACCTTCTGAAAAAACTGTAACTTTTGCATGTAAATCCATACCCTCTTGAAAGGTATCTTTTTTATTACCCTCTTTATCTAAACCCATATCTTGTGTTGCAACACCTTTTACAGATCCGTCTTCATTATATAAAACTTCACTCGCAGGAAATCCTGGAAATATCTCTACGCCAAGCTTTTCAGCTTGTTCAGCAAGCCAACGGCAAAGATTAGCTAAACTAATAATATAATTTTTATGATTTTTTTGAACAGCTGGTAAAAGCCATGTCGGCCAACTTAATGAAAAATTTTTCCCAAGAAATAAAAATTTTTCATTGCTTACTTTTGTTTTAATTGGAGCATTCTCATTTTTCCAATTGGGCAATAATTCATCAAGAGCCTGTGTTTCAAATACGTTACCACTTAAAATATGAGCACCTACTTCAGATCCTTTTTCAAGAATACAAACGCTCAAATTTGGATCGAGTTGTTTAAGTTTTATTGCTGTAGTTAAACCTGCTGGTCCTGCACCAACAATAACCACATCATATTCCATTGCTTCTCTTGCCATGGAATTACTATATCAAACTAGTTATTTTTGGATAGTATTCAGTTTGTTCAACTCAGCCAAAAATTCTGGAAGAGCCTTAAATAAATCTGCTTCTAAACCGTAGTCAGCAACACTAAAAATAGGTGCTTCACCATCTTTATTAATTGCGACAATTATTTTGCTCTCTTTCATACCAGCGAGGTGTTGAATCGCACCCGAGATTCCGACAGCAATATATAAATCAGGCACTACTACTTTTCCTGTTTGACCGACTTGATGGTCATTACTTATATAACCAGCGTCAACTGCAGCTCGGGACGCTCCTACTGCAGCATTAAGTTTATCTGCTATATCTGTAATTAATTTAAAATTTTCCCCACTTTCTAAACCTCTACCACCTGACACAACTACTCTTGCTGTTCCAAGTTCTGGTCTTTCCGATTTTGTTTCTTCTCTCTTTATAAATTTTGAAATATTTGGCACATCTACTGCTTCTATTTTTTCAATTTCCGAAGATCCACCAGTTTTTTCAGCAGCCTCAAAAGAAGTTGGCCTGATAGTTATACATTTCTTTTTGTCATTACTTTTTACTGTTGCAAAAGCATTACCAGCGTAAATAGGTCTTACAAAAGTATCAGGACTAGAAATTTTGATAATATCACTTACTTGTGAAATATCTAACGCCGCTGCAACTCTTGGCATAAAATTTTTTCCAAAAGTATTTGCCGACGCTACCACATGTTCATATTTTTCTGCAGTCTTTGTTACTAATGGCGCTAAGTTCTCAGGAAGATAATCTTTATAGTTAGGTGAGTCACACCACAAAACTTTTTTTACTAAAGGCACACTCGCAACCTCTTTAGATACGTTTTCACAATTTGATCCAGCTACTAAAACATGAACATCGCTATCGATCTTAGATGCTGCAGTAATCGCATTTAATGTAAATGGTTTCAATTTTGAGTTATCATGTTCTGCTATTAATAATACTGACATTATAGTACCTTAGCCTCATTTTTAAGTTTACTTACTAATTCAGCAACGTTTGCGACTTTAATACCAGCTTTCCTTTTAGGTGGCTCTTCTACTTTAATTTGTTGAATTCTATTTGTAAGATCTAAACCTAAATCTTTCGCATTTATTTGCTCCATAGGTTTCTTTTTTGCTTTCATGATATTAGGAAGAGACGCAAACCTTGGTTCATTTAATCTTAAATCACAAGAAACTACAGCTGGTAAATTAACTTCTATAGTTTCAAGCCCCTCATCAATTTCTCTTATTATTTCTACAGATTTATCTTTTAAATTAACTTTAGATGTAAATGTTGCTTGAGGCCAGTTTAGCATTGCTGCTAACATTTGACCTGTTTGATTACAATCATCATCAATTGCCTGTTTACCCAAGAAAACCATATCTGGTTTTTCTTTCTCTACAATTTTTTTTAATATTTTTGCTATACCTAACGGCTCTATATAGTTATCAGCTTTAACATGAATTCCTTTATCAGCTCCTATTGCCAATGCTTTTCTAATAGTTTCTTGAGCTTTATCTTCACCAATTGAAATAGCGATCACCTCTTTTACTTTTCCAGATTCTTTAAGTTTTACTGACTCTTCCACAGCATTATCATCGGGTGGGTTAGTTGACATTTTTACATTATCTGTATGAACACCAGAGCCGTCCTCTTTAACTCTAATTTGAACGTTGTAATCAATCACTCTTTTTACTGCTACAAGTATTTTCATTTAGGCTCTGAGTAATTTATTTTCAGCATCATACGGAGAGTCTTCAACGATTGAAGCCTCGTGCATTTTACCAAGGATATCAATTTTTAATTTTTTACCAACTTTAGCTAATTCAGGTTTTACCATCCCTAAAGCTATTGATTTATTTAATCTAAATCCGAAATCACCACCAGTTGCTCTACCTACGACTGATCCGTTATCATAAATAGGATTGTTTCCTAACACATCAGCATCTGTAACACCATGAATCTCCATAGTTACTAATTTATTTGAAAAGCCTTTTGCTCTCCATTTGTCTAATGCCGCACGACCAATAAAATCTCCTTTATTAGGATGAATAAATCTATCTAAACCAGATTCGTATGGAGAGTATTCAATTGATAATTCTGTACCCACAAGTTTATAAGATTTCTCTAATCTCAAACTATTCATCGCTCTTACACCGTAAGGTTTTATACCAAATTCTTTTCCAGCCTCCATAAGCTGATCAAATATATGATTTTGGTATTCAATTGGGTGATGTAACTCCCAACCTAATTCACCAACAAAGTTAACTCTCATTGCGTTACATGGCGCTAAACCAATATTAATGTTTTGTGCACTTAACCATTTAAATCGCTCGTTAGAAAAATCTGATCGTGAAACTTTCTGCATTAGTTGTCTAGCTTTTGGTCCAGTAACAACTAAAACTCCCATACTATTAGTTAAATTTTCATACTGTACCGTTCCATCTTCAGGCATCCACTTATGTATCCAATCATGATCAAGTCTTTGGTAGGCACCTGCTGAAACTAAATAAAAACTATCTTCTGCTTCTCTCATAATTGTAAATTCTGAGTGAACGCCACCTTTTGTATTTAAAGCATGACATAGATTTATTCTTCCTATTTTTTTTGGCAATTTATTAGCAACTAGTTTGTCTAAAAATTCTTCTGCTCCAGGCCCCTTAATTCTACATTTCCCAAATGCAGTCATATCAAGTAATCCCACATTCTCTTTTACATTTTTACATTCTCGCTCGACATTTTTAAACCACTTAGATCTTCTAAAAGACCAATCGTCTTCTTGTTTCTCTCCTTTGTCTGCGAAAAAGTTAGCTCGCTCCCAGCCAAATTTTGATCCAAAAACTGCTCCAAGGTTTTTCAATCTATCGTAACAAGGTGCTTGTCTTAGAGGCCTACCAGCCTCACGTTCTTCATCAGGATAATGAACAGTAAATACATTTGCATAAGCCTCTTCATTCTTTGCTTTTAAATAAGATTTTGTAACGTATGCACCATATCTTCTCGGTTCAACGCCTAGCATGTCTATTGTTGGTTCTCCGTCTATTATCCACTCAGCTAATTGCCATCCAGCTCCGCCTGCTGCAGTAATACCAAAACTATGTCCTTCATTAATCCAAAAGTTTTTTAAACCCCAGGCAGGTCCAACAATTGGATTTCCATCAGGAGTATAAGCGATCGCTCCGTTGTAAACTTTTTTAACTCCAACTTCACCGAATGCTGGCACTCTTTTAATTGCTCCCTCTATATGCGGAGCTAATCTGTCTAAATCTTCTTGAAATAATTCATACTCACTATCTTTTGAAGGTCCATCTACATAACAACATGGCGCTCCTTTTTCATATGGACCGAGTAATAATCCGCCAGCTTCTTCTCTCATGTACCAAGAATTATCACTATCTCTTAAAACTCCCATTTCTGGTTTACCTTCTTTTTTTCTTTTTTGAATTTCTGGATGTGGTTCAGTTACTATATATTGGTGTTCGACCGGCATAACTGGAACTTCTAATCCTACCATTCTTCCTGTTTGTCTTGCAAAGTTACCACTACAAGAAACTACATGTTCGCAAGTTATATCCCCTTTATCTGTCTGAACTACCCATCCGTCTTTAGTTTGCTTTATTCCTGAGACAGTTGTGTTTCTATAAATTTCTGCACCATGATTTCTTGCACCAGTTGCCATAGCTTGTGTCAAATCTGCTGGCTGAATATACCCATCTTCTGGGTGTTGAATTGCTCCAACTAAACCTTCAATATTACACAATGGCCAAATCTCTTTTACTTGCTCAGGTTTTAAAAATTTTACGTCAACGCCAATTGTTTTAGCTACACCAGCATATTGGTGGTATTCATCCATCCTATCTTGAGTTTGAGCTAAACGTATATTAGAGACAACACTAAATCCTACGTTCTTTCCAGTTTCTTTTTCTAAAGATTTATAAAGTTGAACAGCATATCTATGAAGCTGTCCCACAGAATAACTCATATTAAATAAAGGCAACAATCCAGCTGCGTGCCAAGTAGATCCAGATGTAAGTTCTTTTCGTTCAATAAGAACTACGTCAGACCAACCTTTTTTAGCTAAATGATAAAGCGTGCTGACACCTACAACACCACCTCCAACAACAACTACTTTAGCTTTTGATTTCATAGAATTAAGATAAATATTATTTTGAAGTCATTTAGACGTCAAGTAAATCTGGTCAAACTTAAAAGTTATGCAGCTAAAGCTTGCTCAATATCAGCAATAATATCGTCAGGATGCTCTATACCTATGGACAATCTGACGTACCCTGGTGTTACCCCGGCTTCTTGAAGTTGTTTTTCATTAAGCTGACTATGAGTTGTAGATGCTGGATGGATCGCTAAACTTCTTGCATCTCCGATATTAGCCACATGATATAGTAACTTTAAATTATCTATAAACTTAGCTCCTGCTTCTTTAGAACCCAAATCCATACCTACCAAAGAACCATAACCACCGTTCATATATCTTTTTGCTCTTTCTCTTATTTCACCTTGGTGATTAGTAGGATAAATTACATTTTTAACTTTTTTTTGTGATTCTAAAAACTTAACAACTTTTTCTGCGTTAGCACAGTGTTGTTTCATTCTCAAAGCTACAGTTTCTAAGCCTTGAATAATTTGAAATGCATTAAAAGGTGATAGAGGAGCACCTAAGTCACGCAAAAGTACTACACGAGCTCTTACAGCGAAAGCAACGTTTGCTCCAGTCATCTTAGGAACATCTCTTCCCCAAATTGCGCCATTGTAACTTGGATCAGGAGTATTGTATAAAGGCTGTCTCTTTGGATCTTTCACCCAATCGAAGGTTCCACCATCAACAATTATTCCTCCAATAGATGTACCGTGACCTGCAATATATTTTGTTAATGAATGCATAACAACAGCTGCGCCATGTTCTAATGGTTTACAAATTACTGGCGCTGCAGTGTTATCAATTATAAGTGGAACACCATGTTTTTTTCCAATATCAGCAACTTCTTTAATTGGAAATACTCTCAAATAAGGATTTGGACAAGACTCACCATAGTAAGCTCTTGTTTTTTCGTCAGTAAGTTTTTCAAAGTTTTTTGGATCAGATGGATCCGCGAATCTAACTTCTATACCTTGCATTCTTAAAGTATTCTTAAATAAATTTACTGTTCCTCCGTATAAATCTGTAGACGAAACTATATTATCCCCTGCTTGTGCAACATTCTGAACACAAAAAGCAGAAGCGGCTTGACCTGAACCAACTGCCACTGCAGCCATTCCACCTTCTAAAGCTGCTACTCTTTTTTCTAATACGTCACAAGTTGGATTATTAATTCTTGTATATATATTTCCGAATTCTTTTAAACCAAATAAGTTTGCGGCAGTCTTCGCATCCTTAAATTGATATGATGTGGTTTGATATATTGGTACTGCTACTGATGTAGTAGCTGGATCGCTTCGGTAGTCACCTCCATGCAAACCTATTGTTTCTGGATGTTTAATTTTCTTTGTCATTTTCTCTCTCCTTTTTTAGTACTTCAGCAAAATGCTAGGTGTACAATACAGTTCAAATACCCGGTTTTATTTTTGTAAAAAAAAACCACCGACTAAAGCGGTGGTCTAAGACTTTACGCTTTAGCTGGATTTGTTAAGCGCCCGCAAGTTGTTTTAACTCGGCGCTAATTAAATATACCAATTTATATGTTTATTAGTCAATGACTAATTCTTCATTGTTTTAAGCTCTAAAACGTTACCGTGAGGATCCTCTATAAAAAATGTTTCTTGTTCTTCTTTTTGACCTTTAAATCTTGTGTAAGGATCATCTAAATAATTAACTTTGTCATGTGCTTCTATATTGCCTTTAATTTTCGCAAATACCTCAGGATTTAAATGCACACCAAAATGAGGAACGGGAACTTTACCCATATCCACGTCATGTCGTTCTCTAGGAAGTTTCGTTTCAGTTTTATGAAGTGTAAGCTCATTACCCCAGAAATCTACATCTATCCACTTACCTTTTTCTCCATTACCCAATTTGCATCCAAGGATATTTTTATAAAAATCTATAGCAGTATCTAAGTTGCCTGCTGGTATAGCTAAATGAAAAGGTTTGCTCATGATTAAAGCGTTATAAATAATTCTTTAAATTTTTCAAGTAGTCATTATATACATAGTATGAAAGATTATTTAGAATCAATAAAATCTAGAGATCCTGCGGCAAAATCTATACTGAGTATCATTCTCACATACCCAGGAGTTAAGGCAGTATTATTTCATAAGATTGCAAACTTTTTTTTTGTGGCTGGTTTTGATTTGATTGCTAGAATTATTTCTCAAACAGCAAGATTTTTTACAGGAATAGAAATTCATCCAGGAGCAAAAATAGGAAAAAATTTATTTATAGACCATGGAATGGGAGTTGTAATAGGAGAAACTTCCGAAATAGGAGACAACGTAACAATTTACCATGCAGTTACTTTAGGAGGTATATCACCTAGCATAGACAGTGAGAGACAACGACATGAAAAAAGACATCCCTCAATTGGAAATGATGTTGTAATAGGTTCAGGCGCTCAAATTTTAGGACCCGTTAAAATTGGAAATAATTCTAGAATTGCTGCTAATGCTGTAGTGGTTAATGATGTTAAAGGAAATGCAACTGTGATTGGTATACCCGCTAAAGAAATCAAAGTTGGAAATAAAGGTACATTTAAACCTTATGGTGTCGATGACAAAGTTAAAGATGAAAAATAAAGATTGGGACGCCAACTTAACTCCAGAGCAAAATTATATTTTAAAACAAGAAGGCACGGAGCCTCCAGGATCGAGTCCATTAAATAATGAAAAAAGAGAAGGCGCTTATCATTGTGCTGGTTGTGGTATAAAACTCTTTGACGCTGGCATGAAATTCGATAGTGGAACTGGATGGCCGTCATTTTTTGAATCTCTTCCTAATGTATTTGAAACAAAAACAGATAATCTTATTGGTTATCCAAGAACTGAATATCACTGCAAGAACTGCAAAGGACATCACGGCCATTTATTTGATGATGGACCAAAACCTACAGGTAAAAGATATTGTAATAACGGAACATGTTTAGTTTTTATACCTAAAGAATGAAAAAGATTTTCCTCTTTTTAATACTCTTTCAATTATTAAACTTTCAAAGTCTAATCGCTAAAGATTTATGGGCCGAAGCAAAAGAGGGGGATAAGATAATCTTAATAAGACACGCATTAGCCCCAGGAGGTGGAGATCCTCCAGGATTTAAAATAAATGATTGCAATACACAAAGAAACTTAAATAAGGTTGGGATTCAACAATCGAAAGCTATAGGCAAATTATTTAAGAAAAACAAAATTCCCGTAGATAAAGTTTTAAGTAGTCAATGGTGTAGATGTAAAGATACAGCAAAATACGCGTTTAAAAATTATTTCGAGTTTTCTGCTTTAAATTCAACCTTCCAGTTATCATTTGCAAAAAAATGAACCTAAACAACTTAAACAACTTCGAACATTTATTAATAACTGGGATGGTGATGGTGGCAACTTAGTTTTAATAACTCATTATAGTATAATTACTGCTATTACAGATGCAGTTCCTAGTTCAGGAGAAATAGTAATTACAGACAAAAAATTTAATGTGCTAAGCACAATTCCAACAGACTAAAAAAAAACAAAATACACAATAAAGGCAATTAACGCATACTCAAATACAGTTTTAATTTTTGCAAGGTTATCTTGTCCTATTCTTTTGCTAATATAACTAGATAAAAAGAAAAAACTCAAATGTACAATGATTACAGCTATAGCAATACCAATTAGTGTTGCCTTAAATGAAAAGTTTTTGTAACCAAAGTAACAAGCTGCAATAAAAGTAAACCAAGATACTTTTGAAATAAATATTTTGAATAATAACGCAGTTTTATTACTAAAAATAGATTGGGTTCTTATGAATGAGTAGGACCATATTAACCCTAGTAAAAAACTTATATATTTAATAATCATTGTGATAATTGTATCATTAAATTATGTTAATTAAATCTTTCTTAGCGTTCGGCGCAGGTTTTATAAGTTTCCTTACTCCTTGTGTTTTACCAATTATACCGGGTTATATATCTTACATTACAGGAAAAAAAATCGACGAAATAGATAAGGATAAAAAGATTGTTTTAATAAAAACAATTATTTTCACTTTAGGATTTTCTTTTGTTTTTATAAGCTTAGGAATGGCTGCATCATTTCTAGGGAATGTATTAATCTTTTTTGGCAAAGAACTGAGGATAGCCGCTGGTATTATAATTATTTTATTTTCTCTTAATTTCATAGGTATTTTAAATTTTAATTTTCTTAATCAAGATAAGAAAATAGATACCGGAAATTATAAAGATAATTTTGTCTTTCCTTTTGTTGTAGGCGCTGCGTTTGCTTTTGGATGGACGCCTTGTATAGGCCCTGTATTAGGTTCAATTTTAGCTTTGTCAGCTACTGAAACAACTATAATAAGTGGAGTAATATTACTCTCTTTTTACTCTCTTGGACTTGCGATACCTTTCATACTTTCTGGATATTATATGACGATTTTTTTAAACTCCAAAAAAGGGTTTGGTAAACACTATTCAAAAGTTAAAAAAGGCGGTGGAGTAATTTTGTTGATCACTGGTGTTTTAATACTTACAAATTCAATACAGGTTATAAGCTATTATATTTTGACAACTTTTCCTTTTCTAACTAAGCTTGGTTAATGAGTGAAGTTACTGTTCTAGGTATATTTGTTGCAGACTTAAGTTTTTCAGCAAATAAAATTCCAACAACTGGTGAAACTATTCTTGGTGATAAATATAATATTGGCCCGGGTGGTAAGGGCTGCAATCAAGCAATAGCTCTAGCAAGATTGGGATGTAAGGTTAACTTTATTTCAAAAATTGGGGATGATAACTATGGTAAACTTGCTTTAGACTCACTTAAACAAAATAAAATAGATACATCTAACATCATAATTTCAAACGAGCATCAAACCGGAGTAGCAGGCATCCATGTCGATAGTAATACCGGGCAAAATGCAATAACTGTTATTAGAGGAGCTCCAGCTAGCTTTACCAAAGAAGAAATAGACATTGATATAATAAAAAAATCAAAAATATTCTTAACGCAATTAGAAATACCAATAGAAGTAACATTACATTGTTTAAAAGCAGCCAAAGAAAATGGTTTGATAAACATATTGAACCCTGCACCAGCATGTAAATTAGATAAGGAATTTTTTACTTTAGCTGATTATTTTACTCCTAATGAAGCAGAGGCAGAATTCTATACTGGAGTAAAAATTAATAATGAAAACGATGCTAAAGAAAGCGCAAAAAAACTTTTAGCGTTAGGACTTAAAAAGGTAATAATAACTTTAGGGGAAAAAGGACTTTTTTATTCCGATGGCAATGAGGAAATTTATATTAAAGCTCTTCCATTTAAAAAAGTTGAAGATACTACTGGTGCAGGTGATGCTTTTAACGGTGGACTTGCTTATGCTTTGTCGAAAAATAAAAGTATTAAGGAGTGTTTAAATATTGCTAATCAGGTGGCAGGTTTATCAACATTAAAACTTGGTGCGGGTAATTCGATGCCCTTACTAACAGATTTAAAATAAGATTAAGATAATAGTTTATCTAGTTCACCACTTCTATTTGCAGCCTGAAGTTTATCATTACCACCAATATAATGGTCACCAATAAAAATTTGAGGTATGGTTTTTGCGCCGTTCGTTCTTTGTATCATTTCTTTTGCTTTTGCAGGATCTTTCCAAATATCTAATTCTTCAATTTCAACATTTTTTGTTTTTAAAAGTGCTTTCGCTGCTTCACAAAATGAGCATGGATTGCCAGTATACATAGTAACTTTTTTCATAATTAACTTATATCACTAATCCTTATTTTCTCTCTTAATTTTTTTCTCTCGAACTTAAATTTTTTTCTATGTTTAATGCTAGTGTTATGAACTCTTTTTCTCCAAAGTCTAAATGCCGAAGGTTTTAAATTTTTTCGCATTATTTTAATTACATCAGACTCGTTATTTCCGGTTTTCTCTTTTATTTCTTCAAAGGTAATTCTGTCTGCCCAAGCAGCCCAAATGACCCAGTCGGTACCTTTTTTTTTAGGCTCAGGATTTTTAACTTTAGTCTGGGGAATATAACTTTTCTTCTTCATATATTCATATATAGTCATTTAAATAATGTTTCCCACTGATTTTTTAATATTTTTACAAATAATTTTATTTTTATTTATAACTCCAGGACCACCGCGTGTTGTAATAGTTTCTCATACATTAAATTACGGAATTAAAAAGTCTGTGTGGACAGCATTTGGAGATATATCTGCAAATTTTTGTCAGGGTATTCTAGTTGTATTTTTTATTGGAACTTTTTTAAGTGATAATCCAGATATTCTTCAAATGTTAAAATGGGCTGGAATTTTATATATCATCTACTTAGCTTACGACACTTACACTTCAAAAATAAAAATGATAAATTCTGGAAATAAAAATTTAAAGTCTATTTTTTCTTTTTATAGAGACGGATTTCTTGTTGCTGGATTAAGCCCTAAATCAATAATATTTTTTGGTACAATTTTTACTTCGTTTATTGATTTTACATTAAACTATACTGCTCAATTTTTAATCTTGATAATTACATATGTATCTTTAGACTTTTTGACTTTGATGATTTACGCGTTTGCAGCAAACAAAGTATCGATTTGGTTAAAAGATAACCCCAAAGTTTTAAATACAATCTCAGCGTGTGTATTAATTATTATAGCTGTATATGTCGCGGCATCTCAAAACTATTAATTAATTCTTACTGTTGCCATTTTTTCAAATTCTTGTTTTACTTTGTCATTAATTAATTAATTAACGAAGGAGAAATAATGAATAAATTAGTAAAACTATTTATTACATCTATTTCAGCTATAACTTTAGCACTTGTATCTTTCACATCTTCTTTTGCAAAAGTGGATGGTGAATACATTGTGTTAGGTTCTGCAATATCTCTTACAGGAAAATATTCTTCTAATGGAGTACACACTCAAAACGGTTATAACATGGCCGTTGACAGAATTAACAAAATGGGTGGTGTAAAAGTTGGTGGAAAAAGTTACAAGTTTGAAATCATATATTACGATGATGAGTCAAACCCTAAAAGAGCTGCTCAGTTAGCTGAAAGACTAATTAAACAGGACGGCGTTCATTACATGCTTGGACCATACAGTTCAGGTTTAACGAAAGCCATTGCACCAGTAACCGAGAAATATAAAATTCCTATGGTTGAAGCAAACGGTGCATCAAGATCTTTATTTACAAAAGGATATAAATATTTGTTCGCGGTGTTATCACCTGCTAACCAATACCTTGAAGTAGCAATCGATCTTGCTGTTGAAAAAAATGGTGGTAAGCCAGTTAGAATAGCGCAAGCATTTGAACAAGATGCATTCTCACAAGACGTGAGACTTGGTATCTTAGATGCAGCTAAAAGAACTGGATCAGAGATTATAATCGATGATAAATTACCAAAAGAGTTAAATGATATGGCTGCTACATTAGCTAAAGTTAAAGCAACTAAACCTGATGTACTTGTTGTATCTGGCCACACTAAAGGCGCATTAACTGCAATCAGACAAATTTCTGAGATGAAAGTTGATGTTCCAATGTTAGCGATGACACATTGCGATGCTGCAAAACTTTCTAAACAACATGGAAAGAATTCAGAATACGCACTATGTGCTTCTCAGTGGCATAAAAACTTAAGCTACAAAGATAAGTTTTTTGGTGGTGGTAAAAAGTATGACAAAGACTTTAAAAAAGAATTTGGTTATGCACCGCCTTACCAATCAGCTGAATCATCTGCTGCTTTATTAGTATTCAAAGATGCGTTCGAAAGAGCGAATTCTTTTGATAGAGATAAAGTAAGAGATGCTTTGAAAGATACTGACATGCAAACTTTCTATGGAAACATTAAATTTGGTCCTGGTGGTCAAAACGTTGCTAAACCAATGATCTTGTTCCAAGTAAGATGTAAAGGTGATACGTGTGAGAATAAAGTTGTTGCTCCAACAAAATGGGCTTCAGACAAATTCTACCACCCAATACCTAAGTGGTCAGAGCGAGGCTAATAACTAATTAATGCATTGATAAGCCCCTGGTTTTCCGGGGGCTTTTCTTTTAAAAGGTTATAATCTTTTATGGATTTTTTAATTTTTAAAGCCCCAATGCTAATGGTCCAAGCATCATTGGACGGAATTCTTTTAGGAATTTTATTTGCTTTAATTGCATACGGCATGGCTCTTCAGTGGGGCGTAATGAATATAATTAATATTGCACAAGGTGATTTAGTAATACTTGGAGGATATATTGCATACACAATGTATCTTGCTGGAATTCATCCAGCTTGGGGAGTTATTGTCTCTCCAATTATAATGTTCTTTGTTGGTTGGGCGCTTTATAAGTTAGTAATCAATAAAGTTGTCGACCGCGATCTTTTTATTTCGATTTTAGCAACTTTTGGTATTGCCATCGTGTTTCAACAATTAATGAATTTTATTTTTGGTGCAGACGTTGTGGTTGCTCAATCAGGATATGGAACAACAATGTTATTTGATAATTCTGTAACTTTGCCAAATTCAAAAATATTCTCTGCTGTAATAAGTGTTTTATACGCAATCGCTCTAGTTATATATATGAAAAAATCTAGACTAGGACGAGCTATAAGAGCTACAGCTCAAAATGCAAGAGCAGCAAAAATTTTAGGCGTAGATACCGAAAAAGTTTATGCTGCAACTTTTGGAATTAATGCAGCTTTATGTGGAATCGCAGGAGCCTTAATTTCAATCACGCTAACCCTTCATCCTTATGTCGGACTTCCTTATACAGTTAGATCATTCATGATAGTTATAGTTGCAGGTCTTGGTAATTTACCAGCGGTGGCAGTTTCGGGGATGGGTTTAGGACTATTTGAGGAATTTGCAGATTATATTTTAGGTACAGAATTTAGAATAGGAGCAGTGTTTATGCTGCTAGTATTTATATTGGTTTACAGAAGGTTTAAACTTTCAAAAAAAAGGGAGTATTTAAAATAAATGAATAAAGTAAAACAAAAAGATTTAATGTTATATTCTGGCCTGATTATTTTAGGTTTAGCAGCACCTTTTTTATTCTCTGCTTTTAAAGTTCAGCTTACATATCTTTGCGTCTTAATCGTTCTTGCAATGACGTGGAATTTGCAAGGTGGAGAAATGGGCTACAATAGCTTTGGAAATATTCTTTTCTACGGACTTGGAATGTATCTAACTGCTTCAGTTCAAGTGGGCATGTTTTTCCCGTTAGCAGAATGGACAGAAAGTGGTGGTGAAAAAACGTTTGTACACACTACAGCAGAATATTTTCAAGGAATTGGTGTTGGGTTATTAGTTGCAGCTATTGTTCCTACTATTGTTGCCGGTGCCATAGGTTATGCAATATTGGGTTTAAGAGGTCATTACTTTGCGATTTGTACTTTAGGTTTAGGAATTGCAGCTGGTGAAATTGCTGGAGGAATAGAAATTATTGGAGCAGGTCAAGGTTTCACTACTCCACCTTTTCCAGCAGAAATAGTTGATCCTGAGGCAAGAGGACAATTTTTCTATTTCTTAAGTTTTTTAGTTTTAGTTTTAGCATTTATTTTTGTTAAATATATTTATGGCTCTAGATTTAGATTAATTTTAAATGCCATAAGAGATAACGAAGATAAAGCAGAAGCAATGGGCATTCAAACAATGAAATATAAAATTGTTGGTTGGATGTGCTCTGCATTTTTCTGTGGTCTTGCTGGTGGAATTATGGGTGGACTAATTGGATATATAGACTCTACCGATGTTGCATTTGATGGAAGAGAGATGGGTGTATTCATGGTATTAATGGCGATACTTGGTGGCAAAGGAACTTTATGGGGACCAATTATTGGCGCCACTCTATTCCATTTCTTCAAAGAAGGACTTTGGACTTTTATATTAGGCTGGCAATATGTTGCGTTAGGAGTTTTAATTGTTGTTATTGTAGTTTATTTCCCAGAAGGATTGATGGGTTGGTTAAGAGAAAAATACCCAGAAAGATTTGGTGAAGTAATTGATGAAAAAGATCGTAAAGCACAGGTGGAATTAAAATGAGTATTTTGGAAGTTAAAAGTGTAAGTAAATCTTTTGGTGGTGTGCAAGCCAACGTAGATATTTCTGTTTCGGTAGAACAAGGATCAATCGTTGGTTTAATTGGACCTAATGGTTCTGGAAAAACTACTTTATTTAATTCTATTGTAGGAACTCATCCAATAGACAAAGGATCTATTGTTTTCGATAATACAGAAGTATCAGAAATGCCTGTTCCAACAGTAGCTAAACTTGGTTTGTTAAGAACCTTTCAACAAACAAGAATTTATTCAAAACTTAACTGCGTAGAGAATATGCTTATAAGTCACAAAGCTAGCGACTCAGGTTTTATTTTTGCGAAAATACCTACTGAGCTTACTGAAAAAGCAGAAAACCTTCTTAACTTTGTAGGTCTTTATCAAAAAAGAAATTTGAGAGCAGGGGATCTATCATTCGGACAGCAAAAATTATTAGAATTAGCAATGGCTTTAATGAATGAACCTAAAATGCTTTTACTAGACGAGCCTACAGCTGGAATTAACCCAACTCTAATTAACGGAATTATAGATAGATTGATCAAAATAAACAAGGATTATGGAATTACTTTATTGGTTATAGAACACAATATGAAAGTGATTATGAGTTTAGCTCAAAAAATTTTCTGTTTAGCGCATGGAAAAATGTTAGCAGATGGTACACCTGATCAAATTAAAAATGATAAGCGAGTTGTTGATGCTTATCTAGGAGCTCAGTAATGGCAAATCAATATGATGTTTTAGGTAAAGCACCTGGATTGGAAGACCTTAATAAATTATCTCCTAATGATGTTCATCTAACTATCAGAGGTTTAAACGCTGGGTATGGAAAAATGGAAATCCTTCACAACTTTGACTTGACCGTGAGTAAAGCCCAATCGTTATGTTTAATAGGTCCTAATGGAGCAGGAAAATCAACAATACTTCATTCTATTTATGGCTTTACGAATATTTTTGATGGAAAAATTGAATTAGAAGGTGATGAAATTACAAAATTAACTCCTGCACAAAAACTAAGTAAAGTTGGTATAGCTTATATCTTACAAGATAATTCAGTGTTTCCTGATATGACAGTTGAGGAAAATCTTTTAATGGGTGGTTATATTAAAGATAAACAGGATGAAGCTTACGAAGAAGCTGAGAGAATTTTTCAAAAATATGAAAGATTAAGAAATAGAAGAAATCAACCTGCAAAAGTTTTATCGGGCGGAGAGAGAAGATTGTTAGAGATCTCTAGAGCTTTAGTGATGAAACCTTCAATTTTATTAGTTGATGAACCGTCAATTGGTTTAGAGCCTAAATATATAAATATGGTTTTTGAAATTTTAGAAGACCTTCAAAAAGCTGAAAAAAAAACTATTATTCTTGTAGAAC
The DNA here is from genome assembly GCA_902605645.1 of uncultured Pelagibacteraceae bacterium. GTDB lineage: Bacteria > Pseudomonadota > Alphaproteobacteria > Pelagibacterales > Pelagibacteraceae > Pelagilacustribacter. Next base: position 44,738 of record CACLDE010000004.1, read on the forward strand.
AAAATGCTAAAAAAGGTTTAGAATTTGCTGATATCGGATACGTCTTAGTTTCAGGACAAACAGCAATTGCTGGTAAAGGGGACGATCTTTTAAAAAATCCTGATGTTGGAAGATTATTCCTTGGTGGATGATAAATTCGAAAGTATTTTTTCAAGGTTTAACATCATTAAAAGGTTCTAGGAGTCCAGCAATCCCGCTTGCAGCCTGTTTCATTGCATTGGGAGCTTTATTAAAAGATGCTGGATTAAATATTCAACAAAGTGCTGCTTCAAGTTTATTTACTTATGCCTTACCAGGCCAATTAGTAATGGCCGAGTCATTATTGGTGGGTGCTTCCGTAATTAATATATTTATAGCAGTATGGTTAGTAAATTTTCGACTTTATCCGATGACTGTTTCATTGTTTCCTCTTTTAAATCATACGTCCCAACCTAAGTGGAAATATTACTTATCCTGTCATTTTTTAGCTGTTTCATCCTGGTTGATTGCAAAAGATAGTTATAAAAAAATTAATAAAAAACACAGGATAGATTTTTGGATTGGTATAGGTATCGGCACTTGGTCAACAGCCATTTTAATGACTGTAATTGGATATTTAGCGGCTGATTACTTAAATAAAGATATGTTGATAGGTTTAGCAATTGTAAACCCAGTCTATTTTTTTTGTATGATGATAGGTGCGATGAAAAACTTAAGTATATCTTTAGCAGTAATTCTTGGAACAGTATTAGGACCACTAATTTATTTAATTTCTACAGAATGGGCTTTATTATTTGCTGGATTAATAGCTGGTTCAATTGCTTTTTTATTTAGCGAGAAAAATGGAAAATAGTCAAATTATAATCTTAGCAATCATCGCTACCTCTTTAGCAACTTTCATTTCAAGATTTATGGGAGCTTTAACGTCAGAGAAAGTCAGTGTGAAATCAAAAATTTTTCAATGGTTTAACTGCGTAGCTTACTCAACATTAGCTGCTCTATTGGGTAGAATGATAATATTTCCTGCGGGGATTTTAGCAGAGTCAGACTTAATTATTAGAATAGTAGTGGTTTTTATATGTGTAACAATTTTTTTAATATCTAAAAAAAATTTAGTAATTCCTACAGTTTTTTCGGCAATCTTCCTAAGTATATTAAGTTAATTTTTTAATGTTGAACATTAAGATATTTTAGGTAAACTAAATAGATGAGTTTTACAATTAAACAACATTTAAATTCTAAACGAGTTCATGTAATCACACTTCAAGAAAGTGATTTAGATAAGCTTATCTTTCCTTTTAAAAAACATAGTATTACTTCATTAGAGTACAAACCTTTTTCAAGATTTACTTTAGCTAAAAGTTTAGATGAGGTTTTTGAAGGCAAGCTTAGCAAATCTTTAGTAAAGATATTAAATGATAGAGAATCTGGTACAGCAATAATTGAGCCTGAAATTAATAATAAAAAATTTGATAAAGATTTTTTAGTTAAACTTTCTACAGGCCTAGCTTATTTAGTTGGTAATCCAAATTTTGACTCAATGACTGGTAAATATTATGCAAGGTTTTCTGTTAAACACCAAGATAGCAGCGACTCATATCTCAGAAAAGCTTACACAAATTTAGATCTTCATACTGATGGTACTTATGTAAAAGAAAAAACAGATTGGTTAATCATGACCAAAATGGAAGAGCAAAATGTTAATGGAGGAGATAGTGTGATTTTACATTTAGATGACTGGGAGCATTTAGATGAATTAAGTAACGATCCCGTTGGCCGACAAAATTTTATATGGGGATCACCAAAGAGTAAAAATATTGACTATAAAGTAGAGCATCCAGTATTTTCAAAAGACAAAAATGGAAAACCTATAATTTCTTATATTGATCAATTTCCTGAGCCTCAAAACATGAAACAAGGATTATTTTTACAAAAATTATCGGACGCATTAGAAGAAAGTAAAAACAAAATAAGCTTTCCATTACCCGTAGGCTCGACCATTTTCTCAAATAATTACTTTTGGTTACACGGAAGACGAGCGTTTAAAGAGCATTCTGGTCTTTCAAGAGAATTATTAAGGATAAGAGGTACTTTTTTTTAAATAATCGAAAATTAGGGTTTTTTTTTAAAAAAACATCTGAATAGTTGCAAAAATATCACAAAAAAAGTCAATAAAATAGGGATAAATTTGAACCAGTCAGCATTAATTTAATTGACCCATAGATGAATTATGATAATTGTTTCTGTAAGTTAACTTATTTTAAGGATTAAAAATGAAAAGATTTATAACAATATTGTTATCTTTTTTATTTATATCGTTTCAATCAGCTAAAGCTGAAGTTGGTTTTGGTATATCTGGTGCTTATCACATGATTGATGTATCAGGTACAGAAACAACACGTAACAGTGGTGAGAAGAATAATGGATCACATTCTGAGGACGTTTTAGTTCCAGAATTGTTTCTAGAAGCTATCACTGATGGCGGAGCCGCAATAGGAGTTTCATATATCCCAACAAGAGAAATGGGAAGTAAGTCTAGAACAGATACGAATCCTACTGCTGCTGACAGCGGAAATGATGCAGGTACTTACAAAGCATCAGCTGAGTTAGATAATGTAGTCCAATTTTATGTTGATTACCCATTTGCAGATGCTTATGGAGCAACTATATACGGTAAAGTTGGAGTTCAACATGCTACTATAGTAACATTAGAATCTCTTAATTCTGGATCAACGTATCCGGATGAAGATGTTTTAGGTTTGACTTTAGGTCTAGGTGCTAAAGGTGATCTTCCTTATGGAAACCTTTATTACAAAGCCGAAGCTGCATTTACTGATTTTGAAGATTATACAGAAAACGACAGCACTAACACTGGTAACAAAGTTACAGCTGAATTAGAGGACGTTTCTGTAAAATTATCTGTAGGATATAAATTTTAAAGACGAAAAAGTTTAAAAAAAGCCCACAATACTGTGGGCTTTTTTATCTAATAATAGATTTTACCTCACTAAACCATATTGACTCTTACTCATTAATTAATTTTAATTGGTTATTAACAACAAACGGGAGAAATATATGTTTAATAAATTTAAAAAATTTATCAGCCTAGTATTTGCTACTGTTCTTCTAACTTCAATCTCATCAACAAGCTTTGCAATCGATAAGTTACACTTTATTATCGGTGGTGGTGCTGGTGGTGGTTGGGATGGAACTGCTAGAGGAACAGGTGAAGCTTTAACAAAAGCTGGTTTTCTAAAAAGCGCATCATTCGAAAATATGTCAGGTGGTGGTGGAGGAAAAGCACTATCTTACATAATCAATACTAAACCTGAAGGAACTGTATTAGTTCAATCTACACCTTTGGTATTAAGATCAATTACAAGACATAAAGGTTATGTAGCTGGATCTGGTGTATTATCTTATAAAGATGTTAAGCCAATAGCTGGTGTAATAGGTGACTACGGTGCTATCGCAGTTGCTAAAAACTCACCATACAAAAATTTTAAAGATGTAGTTGATGCTTACAACGCAAATCCTAAGTCAATTAAAATGGCTGGCGGTTCTGTGAGAGGAAGTATGGACCATTTAATAGGAGCACTTGCATTTAAAAAAGCAGGAGCTGATGCAAACAAAGTTGTTTACGTTCCTTATGATGCAGGTGGAAAAGCATTAGCTGGACTTTTATCGGGAGAGACTCAAATTCTTTCAACTGGTTTGGGAGAAGTTATGGGTGCTAGAGATCAAGTAAGAATTATTGGTATTACTGCACCTAATAGAGTCGGCGATGCCCCTGAAGTTCCTACTTTAAAAGAACAAGGATACGATGTTCAGTTTGTAAACTGGAGAGGATTCTTTGCTCCTAAAAGTATGAGCGGTGGTGATGTTAAGAAAATTGCTAAGATGTTAGGCGATGTTCAAAAAACACCTGAGTGGGAAGCAGTTAGAAAAAGAAATGCATGGGTAAATATTTATAACCCAGGTAGTAAATTTGACAAATTCTTAAAAAAACAAACTAAGGAAATGACAAATTTAATGAAAGAACTAGGAGTAATTTAGTTAACTAAATTCTTCAAACTTTAAAGGGAGAGCAGTGAAAATAAATTCAGTAAAAATTATCTCACTGCTCTTCTTTGTTTTATCAGCGTTTTATTTATACACTGCATATCAAATTCAAGTCTTCGCTTTTGATGAAGATGCTCCTTTCAATGCCAAAACTTTTCCTATTTATCTTGGTTATGTAGGAATGTTTTTTTCTGGATTAAAGATGGTTTTACCTGATCAAAAACCAATTGAAATTAATCCAACAAATTTAGAGTTTAAAAAAACAATTTTACTAGTTATCACTATGATATTTTATGGAGCCACAATACTTAAAGTAGGTTTCTTTTTATCGACATCATTATTTTTAGTTTTTTCTTATTATTTTTTAGGTGAGAGAAGGTGGAAATATATTTTAATTTTTTCTTTCCCATTCGTTGCAATTTTTATGTACTTACTTCACGGGTTATTGGCCGTCTACCTTAGAGATCCTTTGTTAAAATATATAGGGATTATGGGATGATTGAAGGAATTTTAATAGGAATAAAAACTGCTTTATCCTTTCAAAACCTTTTAATGGTAATGATTGGTTGCTTTGCAGGAACCATTATTGGAATGCTTCCAGGCTTAGGCCCCATGACTGCAATTGCATTAATGATCCCTATCACCTATGGATTTGATCCAGCTACTGGCCTGATCTTAATGGCTGGAGTTTATTACGGAGCAGTTTTCGGTGGATCTACATCTTCAATTTTAATTAATGCACCAGGTGTACCGGGCACCGTAGCTACATCTTTCGATGGCTATCCTATGGCACAACAAGGTAAAGCAGGTAAAGCTTTGGCAATAGCAGCTTATAGCTCTTTTGCTGGAGGAACAATAGCAGCAATATTTTTGTTAATAGCAGCTCCTAGTCTATCAAAAGTAAGCTTATCATTTAGGTCGCCAGATTATTTTGGCTTAATGATTTTAGGTTTAACAGCTGTTGCTGCTTTCTCGTCAAAAGGTAATTTTTTAAAAGCAATGATGATGTGTGTTTTAGGATTAATGCTAGCATCGGTGGGTCAAGATACATTATCTGATATTCCTCGTTTTACTTTTAATACAATGAATTTGTCTGATGGAATAAGTTTCGTTTTAGTTGTTATGGCTACTTTTGCTATGAGTGAAGCTTTAACTATTATTCTAAAAAAAAATGACCCTACTAAAGCAGCTAAACAAATATCATTAACAGATTTAGGTTCAATTAAAGTAAGCAGAGAAGAGACAAAACAAATGGCCAAAACTATACCGCGTTCCTCTATTTTAGGATTTATAGTTGGAGTTTTACCTGGGGCAGGGGCAACAATAGCTTCTTTTTTAGCTTATGGAATGGAGAGAAACTTTGTTAACAATGAGGAAAAAGAAAAATTTGGTAAAGGAAGCGTACAAGGTTTATCAGCACCTGAAACAGCAAATAATGCTGCATGCTCTGGAGCATTTGTACCATTACTTACTTTAGGAATACCAGGAAGTGGAACCACTGCTGTCATGTTAGGAGCATTGTTAGGTTTTGGTATTCAACCAGGACCAAGATTATATGAGACTAATCCAGAGATATTTTGGTCTGTGATTATGTCTATGTACATAGGAATGGTTGTTCTTCTAATATTAAATCTTCCGCTTATTCCTTATATTGCAAGAATTCTTGCGGTGCCTAGAACTTTCTTAATACCAATGATTTTATTTTTTTCTGTTACTGGAATTTATTTAATGTCATTTAATAATTTCGATATTTTTTTAATGATCGGCATTGCAGTTGTAGCAACTATTTTAAGATTATATGATTTCCCTATGCCTCCTTTAATTTTAGCATTTGTATTAGGGGGTTTAATGGAAGAAAACCTGAGAAGATCACTTCTTATAAGTGACGGCTCTTGGTCTTTTCTTTACAACAGACCGTTAACTCTTTGTATAATGATTGTAATTTTAGCTATAGTTATTTGGCAAGTTTATAATAGTTTTGTTAAAAAAAAATAACTTTTATAAACGAACATATTTTTTTTTCTTTTCTAAAGAAAAGTCTTTTGCACCGTTAACAACTAAAAACAGCATACCTCCAGCAAGACCTACGTTTTTTAAGAATGCAATAACCTGCATTTGATCAGAGAAATCAAAATGAAAAATGAAAGCCGTCGATAAAGAGAACAATAACAGACCTCCCGCAGCAATCCGGGTTTGATATCCAATAATAACCATAAGAGGGAATAATATTTCAATTATAATTGCTGGAATTAATAAAATACCTGGAATACCATATCCTTCCATCCAGCCTACTGTTCCATCATAATTTAAAATTTTATTAATCCCGCTAAATAAAAAAATAGCCGAAATCATTAACCTTCCAATTAAGTCGAATAAATTTGCCATATCAAATTTAACTCTAAAATTTAATTAATGTCAAAAACGAGTGGTTAAAATTAGGTTTTTTTCTGCATTAATCGCAAAATTATTGGCACAATAAATAGAATCATTAAGAGCCTTATAATATGGTGAAAAGATACAAATTCTGGGTCTAAATCGAAAAAAATAGCTATTACCGCAACTTCATAAATTCCACCAGGACAATAAGACAATAATAATGTGAAGAAATTTTTATCTATTACTAAACTTGCTAGATAAGCTGCTAACACACCAAGAATGACTAAAAAAAAGGTAGCAACGAAACTATGTAAGGCATTTTTTCCTATTTCACTAAAAGTTTTATTTGCAAATCTACAACCCACAGAAGATCCAAGTATTAATAAACAAAAATTAATAATATCTGGGGATAATTTATAACTTGCAACTTCTGTTATCTGCAATAATCCACTAGCCACAAGTGTGCCTGCTAAGAGTGCTGCAGGTACTTTTATTTTATCAAAAATAAAAATAATCAGTAAAGATGAAGATATTAAGATTAATAAATCATAAATATTTTGCTCTATAACTACATCTATATTTTCAATTTTATTTTGATCATAAAAACTGTCTACAATAAATGGGAATACAGTTATTATTATAATCAATCTAATTAAGTGTGAGGTAGCAACTTGACTTAGATCAGATTTTTCATCTTCAGCTAAAATTAAAAGTGGACCTAAGGCTCCTGGAGCAGCAGAAAAAATTGATGTTTTTTTCTCATATCCTGAAAATCTTTCTAAATATTTTGAAACAAACAAGACACTTAGAATTATATAGCCTAACATGATTAAAGATGTCCAAATCCATTGGTGCATCTGAGAAAATAAATTTTTGTCTATATAATTTCCAATGTAGAGACCTAGCAGAATCAATATTATACTCAAAACCAATCTAGGCATGACTAGTTTTAGACCCAATAGAGACAACAATGATGTTATAATCATAGGACCTAAAAACCAAGCTAAAGGGATATTAAAATACTCTGCGATTATTGCTGCAGGAATAGAGAATATTATTACCAAAATAAATTCTTTTGAAAAAATCAGTTTAAAATTTTCTTTATTAATTGGTATAGACTGGTTATTCTGCATTTATTATGAATATTGGTTTTTTAGGCTCAGGACATATTACATCTTCCATAATTGAAGGTATTTCAAAATCTAAGCTTAAAATCAAAAAAATTTATATCTCCCCTCGAAATAAATTAATATCAAAAAAAAATAAGCAAAAGATTTAAAAAAGTGAATATCGCAATTAACAATCAACAGGTAATCGATAGATCCAATTGGGTTTTTTTTAGCGGTAACGCCCCAAGTAGGAAATAAGATTTTGAATAAACTTAAATTTAATAAAAATAAAAAAATAATTAGTCTTATATCAACGATAAACGTAGAAAAATTAAAAAAATATACAAAAAGCAAAAATATATTTAGAGCAATTCCTTTACCATTTATAGGTATGCGAAAAGGGCCAATTATAATTTGTCCTAGGGACAATCAATTACAAAACTTTTTTAGGCATCTTGGTAAAGTAATAGCACTGAAGAATGAAAAAAAACTTCAAAAGCTTTTTGGTCAACTTCGTCGTTCATGGCTTCTTTTTATTTTTTGTTAAACCAAACTAGCAACTGGTTAACCTCTAAAGGTATAAATAAAAAAGATGCGGAAGATTACACTAGAGAACTTTTTTTGGCGTTGTCAGAAGACGCAATAAATAAAAACAAAAGTTCTTTAAAACAACTGGTACTAGAATCACAAACACCTGGTGGAACCAATGCTTATGTGCTTAATCAGCTTAAAAAAAAGAAATTTTACAAAGTCCAGCAAACAGTTTTAAATAGTATCTTTAAAAAATTTTAAAACTCTTAATATGGATACTGCTTATTTCTTACAACAATTAATTAATGGTGTAACTTTAGGTTCAGTTTATGGATTGATAGCTATTGGTTATACTATGGTCTATGGAATAATTGGTATGATTAATTTCGCTCATGGTGATATTTTCATGGTCGGAGCATTTATTGCTCTTATATCATTTATATTATTCGCACTTACAAGTATTGCATTGCCAATAGTGTTATTACTGACACTTTTGATAGCAATGGTTTTTACAGCTTGTTATGGTTGGACGGTAGAAAAATTAGCTTATAAACCTTTAAGAAAATCTTTTAGATTAGCTCCTCTAATATCAGCTTTAGGAATGTCTATAGTTCTACAAAATTATGTTCAAGCTGCACAGGGTGCAAGAATAAAAACTCTACAGCCGGTAATTCAGGGTGGCTTTACTTTCATGGAAGATACAGGCTTTACGGTATCGTTTAGTTACTTACAAATTTTTATAATTTTAGTAACAATTGTTTTAATGGCCGTTTTTACCTTACTTATTACTAGAACAGCACTTGGCCGTGCTCAAAGAGCATGTGAACAAGATAGAACTATGACTGCATTAATGGGAATAAATGTAGACAGAACGATATCAATAACTTTTATAATTGGTTCGTCACTTGCCTCTGTCGCTGGCATGATGTTTGTCATGTACTATGGCGTTATAGATTTTTATATAGGTTTCCTTGCGGGGATAAAAGCATTTACCGCTGCAGTACTCGGAGGAATAGGCTCCGTACCCGGAGCTATGCTCGGAGGATTGTTAATAGGTTTAATAGAAGTTTTTTGGTCAGGATATATTTCTATAGAATATAAAGACATAGCTGCATTTACTGTTTTAGTAGTTGTTTTAATATTTTATCCAACTGGATTTTTAGGCAAGCCTGATATTGAAAAAGTATAAATGAAAAAAAATTTTTTAGTATCTTCAATTAAAGATAGTCTTTTTACAGGTTTAATTGCCTTAGCTTTATTTGGCCCAATAGTAGGTTTAAGAACAGTTGCTAAAAATGAAGTTTTAGTTGTCAACCCTAAATGGTTTATCGTATTAATTATTGTTATAGTTTGTGCTTTAGGGAGATTTCTTACTAATTTATATTTTTACAACAGAGATCAAAAATATGGAATACAATCAACTATCGGTAAATCAATTACGAATTTCTTAGACACTAAAGGAACTCAAATTGCTTTAAGTGCAATTATTTTCTCAATTATTTTTCCTTTCCTTCCTTTTACTGATCGATATCTGATGGATATAGCCATCATGATGTTAACTTATATAATGTTGGGATGGGGTTTAAATATTGTAATAGGATTAGCTGGGTTGCTTGATCTTGGTTACGTCGCATTCTATGCAGTAGGCGCTTATTCTTACGCATTGTTTGCCATACATTTTGGATGGTCTTTTTGGATTTGTTTGCCAATAGCAGGAATTTTTGCTGCGATGTTTGGAGTTTTGTTAGGGTTTCCAGTTTTAAGACTCAGAGGAGATTATCTTGCAATTGTTACATTGGCATTTGGCGAAATGATAAGAATACTTTTATTAAATTGGTATCAACTTACAAAAGGACCAGATGGTTTAACAGGCATACCGAGACCATCTTTTTTTGGCTTACCGTTTAAAAGTTTTCCAGAAGAAGGAGAGCAAACATTTCATACTTTTTTTGGCTTAGAATATAGTCCAATGCAAAGAATTATATTTTTATATTATCTTATTCTTGTGTTAGCTTTAATAACCAATCTTTTTACTATCAAAATTAGGCGGTTACCAATTGGAAGAGCCTGGGAAGCTTTAAGGGAGGACGAAATAGCATGTAAGTCCTTAGGTGTTAACCCTAGAAATACAAAACTTACTGCGTTTGCTATTGGTGCAATGTTTGGAGGATTTGCAGGTTCCTTTTTTGCAACTAGACAAGCTTTTATAAGCCCGGAAAGTTTTACTTTTATTGAGTCAGCGATAATAGTTGCAATTGTGGTACTTGGAGGCATGGGTTCGCAAACAGGTGTAGTTTTAGCGACTGTCTTTTTAATTGGATTAATTGAAGTTTTTAGAGATTTTGAGTCTTACAGAATGATAGCATTCGGTGGAGCAATGGTTCTTATAATGATTTTTAGACCTAGAGGAATTTTAGCAACAAGAAAACCAACAATAACTCTTCAAAAAAAAGAGGCTACTAAATGACAGCAAAATTATTAGATGTTGAAAATTTAACTATGAGATTTGGTGGTTTATTAGCAATAGATGACTTATCTTTTTCGGCGGCTAAAGATCAAATTACATCAATTATTGGACCAAACGGAGCTGGAAAAACAACCGTATTTAATTGCTTAACAGGTTTTTATAAAGCTACTGCAGGCTCAATGTTTCTAAATAAAGAAAATGAGAGATTAAATTTAAAAAAGTTTTCAGATTTTAAAGTTGCTCAGAAAGCAGGAGTGGCTAGAACTTTTCAAAATATCAGACTTTTTCCACAAATGTCTGTATTAGAAAACTTGATGGTTGCTCAACATAATAAACTAATGGACGCATCAGGATTTACAATTTTAGGATTATTCAATGCACCCTCTTTTATAAACAAAGAAAAAGAAGCAATAGAAATTTCAAAATACTGGCTAGACATAATAGGTCTTACTCATAGAGCTGATGATGATGCAGGTGATTTACCTTATGGGGATCAAAGAAAATTGGAAATAGTAAGAGCAATGTGTATTAATCCTTATTTACTATGTTTGGATGAACCAGCAGCTGGATTAAATGCAAAAGAGTCGGCTGAATTAAATAAGTTACTTCTATTTATAAAAAAGGAAAAAAAAACTGGTATTTTGTTAATTGAACATGATATGAGCGTTGTAATGGAGATTTCTGATCATGTAGTTGTTTTAAATTATGGAAAGAAAATATTTCAAGGATCCGCAAAGGAAACGAAAAATAGCCCAGCAGTTATTGAGGCATATTTAGGAACAGAGGACTAAAATGTTATTAATATCAAAAGTTGAAACCTTCTATGGAAATATTCAGGCTTTAAGAGGAGTAGATGTAAAAGTAAATAGTGGAGAAATTGTTACTTTGATTGGTTCTAATGGAGCAGGTAAATCAACTTTATTAATGACAATAAGCGGTGTTAATAAAGCTTCAACCGGTGAAATTTTATTCGATGATCAACACATAGAAAATTTACATCCACACGAAATAGTAAATCTTGGAATTTCACAGGTACCGGAAGGAAGAAGAATTTTTTCAAGACTTTCGGTAGAAGATAACTTGAGGTTGGGAGCATCAGCATATGAGAAGGGAAAAAATTTTAATATCGATGTAAAAGATGTTTATGATCTTTTTCCAGTTCTTAAAGATAGATTAAATCAAAGAGGCGGAACTCTTTCAGGAGGAGAACAACAAATGTTAGCTATAGGAAGAGCGATGATGGCTCGACCAAAAATGCTTTTACTAGATGAACCATCTTTAGGTATTGCCCCTAAACTTGTAAATCAAATTTTTATTGCTATAAAAAATATTAATAAACAAAAAAAGGTAACAATTTTTTTGGTCGAGCAAAATGCTAAAAAGGCTTTAGAGCTTGCGGATCGAGGATACGTTTTGGTTAATGGAAATGTGACTTTAGAGGGTTCAGGTCAAGACTTACTAAAAAACAAGGATATTCAAGCTGCTTACCTCGAAGGGGGTGGAAAAAAATAATTTTTTTCCATATTTACAAAAAAGCTTAGGTAGTGTTCAATAATCAAATTAATTAATTAACAAAAAAGAGGAACATATGTTTAAGATTATGAAAAATATTCTTTCAATAATTGCTTCAATCTTTTTATTAGGATCAATAACAGTAAAAGCTGATGTAGTAGTTGCTTCTGCTGGACCAATGAGTGGTCAATACGCATCTTTTGGTGCTCAGTTAAAAGCTGGTGCTGAAATGTGGCTTAAAGATACTAATGCAAAAGGTGGTATTTTGGGAGAAAAAGTTAAATTAGTGATAGGTGATGATGCTTGTGATCCAAAACAAGCTGTGGCTGTTGCAAATAAATTTGCAGGTCAAGGCGTGACTTACGTAGCAGGACATTTCTGTTCAGGATCTTCTATACCAGCTTCTAAAGTTTACACAGAGGAAGGTATTATCCAAGTATCTCCAGCTTCAACTAATCCAGCGTTCACAGATAAAGGTGGACCAAATGTATTTAGAGTTTGTGGTAGAGATGACCAGCAGGGCGAAGTTGCAGGAGCTTTCTTAGCAAAAGAATATAGTGGAAAAAAAGTTGCAATAATTCATGACAAAACTGCTTATGGAAAAGGTTTAGCAGACGCTACTAAGAAAAACATGAATAAAGGCGGATTAAAAGAAACTATGTACGAAGCGTTTACAGCAGGTGAAAAAGACTATTCTGCTTTAGTTTCTAAATTAAAATCTAACGGTATTGATGCTGTATACCTTGGAGGTTATCATACTGAAGGCGGTTTAATCGTAAGACAAATGAGAGACCAAGGTATGAAAACTAAATTGATTAGTGGAGATGCTTTAGTAACTGCCGAGTATTGGCAAATTACTGGTGACGCTGGTGAAGGTACTTTAATGACTTTTAGCCCGGACCCAAGGAACAACCCAGAAGCTGCGCCATTAGTAAAAAAATTTAAAGCTGCTGGAATTGAGCCAGAGGGTTATGTACTTTACTCTTATGCTGCGTTACAAGTATTTGAGCAAGCTGCAACTCAAGCTGGATCAATCGACAGAAAAAAAGTTCTTAAAGCAATGAAAAAAGGAAAATTTAATACAGTGCTTGGAACTTTAAGTTTTGATAAAAAAGGTGACGTAAGTTTACCAGGTTACGTTTTTTATGAGTGGAGCAAAGGTAATTATAAACAATTATAATTATTTAAATTAATATTTTTAAAGGGGGCGAAAGCCCCCTTTTTTTTACAAGGTGGGAATAATGGATATAACTTACGATGATTTTAAAAAAGTTTTAATAAAGGTTGGAACAGTAATAGACGTTAAAAAAAACGAAAAAGCTAGGAAACCATCATTAGTGATAAAAGTAGATTTTGGAAAAGAAATTGGTATAAAGCAATCTTCAGCTCAGATCACACACTTCTATAACGCAGGAAATCTCATTGGCAAACAAGTTATAGGGGTGTGCAATTTTCCAACTAAAAATATAGCGGGTGTTTTATCTGAGGTATTGGTCCTAGGAGCAATAGAAAAAGATGGAAAAGTTGTCCTTGTGCATCCTTCTCAAAAAACTGACAACGGTTTAGATATTGCCTAATATTAATATTTTTTAAAATTATAATATTTTTTTTAAAATATTGTCTTTAAAAACAAAATGATGAGCTCCTACCGCAAGAATGTGAAGTGTTACGAGTGCTAAAAGTAGATAATTAGCGTAAACATGAACATTATAATAAGTATCTGCTAAAATAAAATTATCTTTTTCAAAACCATATTTAAAAAATATAAAGTTAAGTGTTTCTCCCATATACAATTTTTTCAAAATTCCTGAAATAGTGATTGTAAAAACACTCGCATAAAGTAAAAAGTGATTTGCTTTACCAATAAATATTTGTCCTCTGAAAAAACTTTTAATGTTAGTTGGGCTAGGGTTTATTGATTTCCAAATTAATCTAAATAATGTAAAATAAAAGATTGTTATGCCAACAAATATATGAATATTTTCAAGCTCTATTCTTTCACTAGAAAATTCAAGACTTACTAAATAAAATCCAAATGGAATTTGTACTAAAAGAGCCAAAAAAGTAATCCAATGGAACAATTTGCCTAGTAGACCATATTCTTTAGAACTATTAAATATCTTCATTTTTAACTATTATATTAAATGTTTTTAAAAAATTTTCACAAATCAATCATAATACTAATTTTATTTGTATCACTCTTTTATACTTTTAATTTTGTCGCAGATGAAAAGAAAGCATTAGCCAATGTAAACAGCAACAAATTGAATGCTGAAGTATTTAAAACTCCTTCATGTGGGTGTTGTTATGGATATGTTTTATTTTTAGAAAGAGAAAAATATAACGTTAAGCAAACAGATATGAGAAGTCTTCATTCAATTAAACAAAAATATAACATTCCAGTGGAAATGCAGTCTTGCCATACCACGATTATAGGCAAATATTTTATTGAAGGTCATGTTCCTCTTGCGGCTATTAATAAATTATTTAAAGAGAAACCTGATATAGATGGTATAGCTTTACCAGGAATGCCTATAGGAACACCAGGAATGCCTGGTAAGAAAGAAGAACCTTATGTTATCTATCAACTAATAGATGGGAAATTCTCAATTTTCATGACAATATAAAAAATGAAAAAATTAATTTTCACACTGATCTTTTTCGTGGGGCTTTCCCTACCAATACACTCTAATCAAAATGTAGAAGAAATTATTAAAGGAAGAAAAGCTATGTTTAGCGAAAATTATCAAAATGCAAAAAAAATATCAATTTTACTGAAATCAAAAAGAATTGAGGAGGCTAAACCTGTTATGGAAAAAATTTCAACTAATTATAAAAAATTGTTAAATTATTTTCCTGAAAACACTAAAGAAGGTTTTAATACAGAGGCGCTACCAAGTATCTGGGAAAATAAAGATGAGTTCAACGCATTAATGCAAAAAGCTTCAGATGATATGATGAAACTTGCTAAAACTGTTGACACTGTTGAAGACTTTCGAAAAATTCAAAAAGAATTAATGTGGAACAATTGTTCATCATGTCACAATAGATTTAGAGCTCCACACTAAATAAATGCAAATTCTTCCGTTGATCTTGTTTGGTATTGCTACAGCTTTTTCCCCTGGACCAAATAATATAATGACTTCATATACAGCTTTTAACTTTGGTTTTAAAAAAGCTATACCTACAATGCTTGGAGTAATCATTGGATGGACTCTTTTAATAATTTTATTACAATTAACATCTGCTGCAGTTTTTGAGAAATATCAATTTGTTCAAAATATAATAAAAATTCTTGGGTCAATCTATCTTCTTTATATGGCTTATAAACTATCTTTTGGTGGACTAATCAACGATAAGAAGATTGACCCTAAACCAGTAACTTTTTTGAATACTTTTTGGTTTCAATTTGTAAACCCCAAAAGTATTATTGTAGGACTAACCTCAATTTCTCTTTTCATAGACACTCAAAATAATTATTTAAGAGATTCAATAATCTTAACGTCGGTTTGGTTTTTAATGGCAATTGGTAGCCAAACAGCTTGGTGTTTAATGGGTAAATACATGAGAAAATTCGCCACAAGTGATAAATTTATTAAGAATTTTAATTATACCATGTCTTTTTTGCTTATCGTTTGTGTTATTATGTTCTATGTATAGCGCATGAAATTTAATAGCAAAAATTCCTTTAAATCATTAGACACAATCAATTCATCAGGAGTGGACTATAAAATTTTTAATTTAAAAAACGCTGAAAAAAATGGTTTAGAAGGGATATCAAAACTACCAAAATCTTTAAAAGTTTTACTAGAAAACCTTCTGAGATTTGAAGATGAAATTACAGTTGATAAAAAACAAATATTAGCTTTAAAAGAATGGCTTAAGAATAAAAAATCAAACACTGAAATAGCTTACAGACCTGCTAGAACTTTATTACAAGATTATACCGGTATTCCAGCTATTGCAGATCTTGCTGCTATGAGAGATGCTGTTAAAGAAAAAAACAAAGATCCAAATCAAATTAACCCATTATCTACAGTAGATTTAGTTATAGATCACTCCGTTATGGTTGATGAATATGCATCTGGAAAATCGTTTGATCAAAACGTTAAAAAAGAATTTTCTAGAAATGGGGAGAGGTATGCATTTCTTAAATGGGGTCAAAAAGCTTTTAATAATTTAAGAGTTGTTCCTCCAGGAACTGGTATCTGTCATCAAGTTAATTTAGAATATTTAGCTAAAGTAGTGTGGTCATCTAAAAGCGGTGATGATCTTTATGCTTATCCAGACACCTTAGTTGGGACGGACAGCCATACGACAATGGTAAACGGACTGTCAGTTTTAGGATGGGGCGTAGGTGGAATAGAAGCCGAAGCAGCTATGTTAGGCCAACCTATATCAATGTTAATTCCAGAAGTCATTGGGGTGGAAATTAAAGGCAAACTGCTTGAAGGATTAACAGCTACAGACTTAGTTTTAGCGATTGTTGAGATGCTCAGAAAAAAAGGTGTAGTAGGAAAATTTGTAGAATTTTATGGCGAGGGTTTAAAAAATCTCACATTAGCTGACAGAGCTACAATAGCAAACATGGCACCAGAGTACGGAGCAACATGTGGGTTTTTTCCAATTGATGAAGAAACTTTAAAATATTTAAAACTTTCTGGAAGAGACAAAGAAACTATTGAACTTGTAGAAAAATATTCAAAAGCGCAAGGTTTATGGGCAAGTGAAGACATGGAATTCACAGACACTCTATCTTTAGATATTAGCACTGTAGTTCCAAGCATATCCGGTCCAAAAAGACCACAAGACAAAGTTTTATTAACAGACTCCGCGAAAAACTTCGCTAAAATTTATAAAGAAAATACAAAAAGACTTAAACCAACTCAAGCAGATGTTGCCGGTGCCGATTTTAAGATTACTGATGGTGATATTGTAATAGCAGCAATTACTTCTTGTACAAATACTTCAAATCCAAATGTCATGATTGGTGCAGGACTACTTGCAAAAAAAGCTATAGAAAAGGGTCTAAAAATTAAGCCATGGGTAAAAACATCTTTAGCTCCAGGATCTAAAGTAGTTACCGACTATTTAGAGAAAGCAGGCTTAAACCAATATTTGGATGAACTTGGATTTAATTTAGTCGGCTATGGCTGCACAACTTGTATTGGAAATTCTGGTCCACTAAATAAAAATATTTCTGATGCGATACATAAAGAGAATTTATTCACAGTTTCTGTTTTATCAGGAAATAGAAATTTTGAAGGAAGAATAAGTCCAGATGTTAAAGCTAATTATCTTGCTTCACCTCCGCTAGTAGTTGCTTTTGCTTTAGCTGGTAATATGAATTTTGATATATACAAAAGCTCTCTTGGTTCTGACAAAGAAGGTAAAGAGGTATTTTTAAAAGATATCTGGCCAAGCAATAAAGAAATTGAAGATATAATGTTAAAATCAATTGATGCTAAGATGTTTATTGATCGTTATTCAAATGTTTCAGTTGGCCCTAAAGAATGGAGTGATATAAAAACTGAGGATAGTAGCATTTATAACTGGGAAGATAATTCTACTTACGTAAAAAAACCTCCTTTCTTTGATGACTTACCAGATCAGCCAGAGGGATTTAAGCCAATTAAAGATGCAAGGTTATTACTTTTATTAGCTGATTCCGTTACCACCGATCATATTTCTCCAGCAGGAAATATTAAAAAAGATAGCCCCACAGGTGATTATTTTATGAAAAATCAAATACAACAAAAAGACTTTAATTCCTATGGAGCTAGAAGAGGGAATCATGAAGTGATGATGCGAGGCACATTCGGAAACATTAAAATTAGGAATGAAATGGCCCCAGGAACTGAGGGAGGATATACCACCCTGCAGCCTGATGGGAAAGTTATGAGTGTCTATGATGCTGCTGTCGAATATAAAAAAAGAGGTAATGATTTAATTGTAATGGCAGGTAAAGAATATGGAACAGGATCCTCAAGAGATTGGGCTGCAAAAGGGACAAAACTTTTAGGTATAAAAGCCGTTATCGCTGAAAGTTTTGAGAGAATTCATAGATCAAATTTAATAGGAATGGGTGTTTTACCATTACAGTTTAAAAATGGATTTGATAGAAAAAAATTAAATATCAACGGATCTGAATTAATTACAGTTGTCGATATAGATAAAGGTATCAAACCTAGAGATGAAGTATCCTGTGAAATAAAATATAAAGATGGAACGAGTAAAACAATCAAGGTTATTTGCAGAATCGATACTCAAAATGAAGTTGAGTATTATAAAAATGGTGGAATACTTCAGTTTGTTTTAAGAAACATGTTTAATTAATGAGAAATATAATTGTAAAAGTCCATCCATCAAAATCAAATTTAAAAAAGAAAGAACAACTAGCTTGGAAAATTGCTGAGATAGCATCAGATAAGGCAAAAATTAACAAAAAGGCAGTCGAAATGGTCATTAATAGAATTATTGATAATGCTTCAGTAGCTATTGCCTCTTTTAATAGAAAGCCCGTTGTATCTGCTAGACAAATGGCATTAGCTCATCTAAGAAAAAACGGTGCGAATATTTTTGGTTTGAACTCTAAAATTAAAGTTGATTGCGAATGGGCGGCATGGGCAAATGGTACAGCTGTAAGAGAATTAGATTACCATGATACCTTTTTAGCTGCAGACTATAGTCATCCAGGAGATAATATTCCAGCTATTCTGGCCGTAGCACAACAAAAAGGTTGTAATGGATTGGACTTAATCAAAGGAATTCTAACAGGTTACGAAGTTCAAGTAAATTTAGTAAAGGGCATTTGTTTGCATGAACACAAAATAGACCATATTGCCCATTTAGGCCCAAGTGTTGCAGCAGGCATTGGAAGTTTATTAAAACTCAAAACAGATACAATCTATCAATCAGTTCAACAAGCTCTTCACACAACAGTTTCAACAAGGCAATCTCGAAAAGGTGAAATCTCAAGCTGGAAAGCTTTCGCTCCGGCGCATGCAGGTAAATTAGCAATTGAGTCTGTGGATCGATGTATGAGAGGCGAAGGTGCACCAAGTCCTATATATGAAGGTGAAGACAGTGTAATTGCATACGTACTATCTGGTCCAGGCAAAAAATATATCGTTCCATTACCCAAAATTAATGAATCAAAAAAAGCAATTTTAGAAACATATACCAAAGAACACTCAGCAGAATATCAATCTCAAGCATTGATTGATCTTGCAAGAAGTATGAATAAAAAAATAAAAAATCTGAAAGATATTAATAAAGTTATTATTGAAACAAGTCATCACACTCATTACGTAATCGGAACAGGCGCTAAAGATCCTCAAAAAATGGATCCTTATGCAAGTCGAGAGACTTTAGACCATTCAATTATGTATATATTTGCCGTAGCTTTAGAAGATGGTACTTGGCACCATGTAAAGTCTTATACGCCGAAAAGAGCTAGAAGAAAAAGCACAGTTAAGCTTTGGCGTAAAATAATGACAAGAGAAAACAAAAAATGGACTAAAAAATATCACCATAAAGATCCAAAAAAAAAGTCTTTTGGTGGAAAAGTTATAATAAAAATGAGAAATGGCACATCAATTTCAGAAGAAATTAATGTTGCGGATGCTCACCCAGCAGGTAAAAAACCTTTTGGAAGGGAGGAGTATATTAACAAATTTAAAATGTTAACAGATGGTATAATTTCTAAGTCAGAGTCAGACAGATTTTTAAAGTTAGTTCAAAATTTAAAAAATCTTAAATCTAAAGATCTTAAGGGATTAAATATAGAGGTAATGTCTAAAATTAAAAAGAGATCTAAAAATAGCAAAGGTATTTTTAGTTAATTTATTTTTTTAGCAAGATCATTTGCGCTCAACCAAGCGTCCTCAACCTTCGGACCATTGAACCAATCACCACAACAGCCTAAATTATATTTTGTATTCCATACACTTAAGAAAGGAGTTTTTTTATAATTATAAGAATACTTCCAACCATGAATTCTTTTGAATATTATATTATTTTTTTTAAATCCCGTTAATTTTATAAAACGTGCAATTAATTTACTCATAATTGATTTATCAATTTTATACTTGTTAATCGTTTTTTTTGACCATTTAAGCGTCGCTTGCAATGTCCATAAATTTATATTCGATTTAAATCTTTTTTTACTATTTTCATTTGCAGCCCAAGCTAAAATATCATCATTAAAATTTATTGAGCTTATAGGTATGTTTTTTTGATTTTTAAAAGCAACCATAACAGTAATATTTGGTTCCATTTGAATTTTAAGATTCGTAATTTTTTTATCCAAATAATCTTTCGCTAATTTTTTTAATTGAGGAAAAGGACAAGTTAAAATTAATGATTTAAATTTATGTTTAGATTGATCTTTAAGAGTTATTTCCCAAAAAAACTTTTTAAAATTAATTTTTACAATTGGAGAGGACAATGATTGTTTAACTCTTTTTAAATTATGTTTAACTAAATCATTATTTGCTGTTTGACCAATATATTTTTTTGTCTTAGATCTTTTTTTAAAAGTAAAATCTATATGATTATCATCCCAGCTTTTTAAAATTTTCTTTTTATAAAGTTTTTTAATAAATTTAGTAAATATTTTTGACTTTGGAGAAATATACTGAACTCCGTGATCAAAACTTAAATTATTTTTAAATCTTTTATTAGACGATCTTCCTCCAGGACCTCTAGCCTTATCAAACACGTGCACTGAGTATTTTTTGGATAAAATATTTGCTATTGTCGACCCAGATACTCCAGATCCCAAAACACAAAAATCTATCATATACTAAAAAGAAATTCGTATTGTTCTTTAATTGTGAGAATTTCCATGTTTACTAATCCACCAATTATTAGTTGTAGTGCAACAATTATTATTACAAAAATACCTACATAACCTAACCATTTGTGGTCCTTAATGTAATTAGCAAAGTAAGTTGCAAGAGTTGCTACTAAAAAAACTGAAAGAAGCAATCCAGTTATCATTAAATAATAGTAGTCTTTTGCTGCTCCAACTACTCCAAGCACGTTATCAAAACTTAGAGTGATATCGGCTATTAAGATTCTATAAACACCAGTTTTAAAAGATACCGGCTCTTTAGATTTTACTTCTGGTGATTTAATTTTATTCTTACCAAATAAATCTTGTCTAATATTGTAAACTATCCATAAAAGCGCCAGTCCACCCAAAATCTTTATCCACGCATATTCAAGCATGTAATCTGTGCCAAAAGCAAAAAATATTCTAAATACGAATGCACCAGCAACTCCCCATGCAATTATTTTCTTTTTATTTTGAGGTGCAAAATTTGCAGCAATAAGACCGATAATGATCGCATTATCAGCGGCCATCACAATATCAATAAGTATGATTTGTATAGCAATTACGAATTGTTCTAACATTTTATAGACTTCTTATATAATTTAATTGTTTCATAATAAAGAATAATTTATCCATAAGCATGTTCACTTTAAGGCTATCTTCCAATGTAACAAAATGGCAAATATTTAAATTATCCATTCCAATTTTTTTTTCGAACCTAGCTATACCTTTTGTCGGCATTGTGGATACAGGACTGATGGGTCATTTAGAGAATGAAAAATACTTAATAGCTGTAAGTATTTCATCAACCTTTTTAACAATTATTCTGTGGAGTTTTGGGTTCTTAAGAATGGGAACAGTTGGTCTTGTATCACAAGCATTTGGAAAAAGTGATTATAGAGAATTAGTAAATATAATATTAAGAAATTTGCTTATAGCTATTGTTATAGCCTTCTTCATAATAATTCTTAAACCAGTAATATTAAATATTGTTTATCAAATATTTGCTGTTTCCTCAGAAACAAGCGTATTTATCAAAGATTATATTTCAATTCGTGTTTTATCGGCTCCAGCTGAATTAATAATTTATGTTTTTACTGGTTTTTTTCTTGGTATTCAAAGAACTTTGATTTCAAGTTTTTTAATAATTTTACTTAGCTTACTTAATATATGTTTTAGCATTTACTTTGTGAATGAATTAGATTTAAACGTAAAAGGAGTCGCATTAGGAACCGTACTGTCTGCATACACTACAGTTTTATTCTTTTCTATTTTTACATATTTTTATATTATAAAAAAATTTAAAGTAATACCAAGATTTAATTATAAAAAAATATTTTATTTTAAAAAGATAATTAAACTTTTGAATATAAATTTTAATATTTTTATTAGAACTATTCTTTTAACTTTTTCATTTTTTTGGATTACCTATTTAGGCTCTACTCTCGGCGAGCAGTATATAGCAGTAAATTCTATACTTTTACAATTAATTTTTATTTCATCCTTTTTCTTAGATGCCTATGCCTTTTCCACTGAAGGTATCGTAGGTTATTCTATAGGTAAAAAATCACAAAAGATGTTTATCACTGTAACCAAAAATTCTCTTATTTTAAGTTTTAGCACTGGTATATTAATTTCTATTTTTTTCCTTCTTTTTGCTAAAGAAATAATAAATTTAATAACTGATTTAGAATTATTAAGATTTATGAGTTATAAATATTTAATTTGGGTAATTCTAATTCCTCCGATAGCTTCCATTGCCTATCAGCTTGATGGGATTTTTATAGGTGCAACCCAAACAAAAGAATTAAGAAACGGTATGATTGTTTCAGTTTTTATATATCTTTTGTTGTCTTTTTTTCTTACAAAACAATTGCATAATTATGGAATATGGTTTTCTTTATTTCTATTTATGATATTAAGAGCATCTACTTTACATTTTTATTTTTCAAAAATATTAAATAAATTTAAATGAACATAATTTATAAATTACCCGGATATGTCTTATGTTTACTTGGTGGTTTTTTTTTAAGTTGGGGAGGCTTAATAATAAGATCATTTGAAACAAATGATATTTGGAAAATACTTTTAATTAGATCCTTTTTTTTTATAATTGCTTTAATTTTTTTTTTAATTCTAACCTATAAAAAAAATACTGCTGAAGTTATAAAAAAATCAGGATTTCCCGCTATCATTGCAGGTTTATTTTTATCTCTAAGTTTTGTTGCCTATGTTGTCGCAATGTCTAAAACAACTGTTGCTAATGTTGTTTTTATCATAAGCACGCAAACAATTTTTTTGGCAATATTTGGCCTCTTATTTCTTAAAGAAAAAATTGCTTTCAAAGGCTTGATATCCATAGCCTTAGCATTTTTAGGCATGGTAATAATGGTTGAAGACTCGTTTAACCAAGGAACTTTAATTGGAAATATGGTTGCATTCGCCATTCCTATTAACTTTACCATACTTGTAATGATTATTAGAAAATTTCCTGATCTCGATATGGTTCCTGCAATATTCTACTCTGGTATTTTTAGTATTATTTATGGATTATTTTTAGCTAGTGACTTAGTTTTTTCAACGAACGATATTATAATGGGTTTTTTATTAGGTGTTCCACAACTTGCTTTTGGATTTATATGTGTAACCATAGGAACTAAAACAACTAAGGCGGTAACTGTTGGATTATTAATGTTGCTAGAAACAATTTTTGCACCTATTTGGGTTTGGATCTTTTTGAACGAGCTACCACCAAAAAGTGTATTTTTGGGGGGTATAATAATAATTTTCGCAGTTATTTTAAAAAGTTTTGATAAATCAGGAAAAATAAGCAACTAAAATAATTGACTTTTTTAGTTTAATGAAGGAAAGTCCAAATGTAACGGGAGAGTCTACTTTAATGTAGCGCCGAAGGAGCAACCACCCCGGAAACTCTCAGGCAAAAGGACCGTTACCGTAATAACTCTGGAAAGCAGGCTAAGCCTCACCGAAGGAGTAAATCTCTCAGGTCTCAAAACAGATGGGGTATAAAAAAGAGTTATTATGGCTATACAAAAAACGGCGTTATACGATTTACATAAAAGTTTAGGAGCTAAATTTGTTCCATTCGCTGGCTATGAAATGCCAATTCAGTACAAGGATGGTATTGTTAAAGAACATATTTCAACACGGACACATGCTGGTTTTTTTGACGTCTCGCACATGGGACAATTTTTTTTAGAAGGTGACGAAACATTAGTAGAAGCCTTAGAGAGAATAATTCCCTCAGATTTAAAATCATTAAAAGTCAATCATTCAAAGTATTCTTTTTTATTAAACGACAACGGGGGAATTATAGATGACTTAATTGTTACAAAAACAAATAGTGGTTTCTGTATAATTTTAAATGCAGCATGTAAAGAAAATGATATCAAACATATATCTAAATTTTTAGGTACAAATCATAAATTTCTTTTGAATAACGATTTATCCTTAATAGCTTTACAAGGACCTAAGTCAGTAGAGATATTAGAGAAACTAATACCAGGCGTGTCAAAATTAAAATTTATGACAGGAAATAATTTTAATTACGATAGTGAAAGTCTTTACATAACAAGATCTGGATACACAGGAGAAGACGGTTTTGAAATTTCAATTTCTAATAAGAAAGTCAAAGCCCTTATTGATTTTTTAATAAATAACGGAGTTAAGCCTATAGGCTTAGGTGCTAGGGATACATTAAGATTAGAAGCTGGATTATGTCTTTATGGTCATGACTTAAATGAAAAAATTAATCCTATAGAAGCTAATCTTAAATGGGCGATCGCAAAAAAAAGGAAAGAGGTTGGTGGTTTTAACGGTTGGAATAAAATCAAAAGTTTATTAATAAATGGAAGTAAAAAAATAAGAGTCGGTATTAAACCAGAAGGAAAAGTTATAGCTAGAGAAAACACAAAAATTTTTTCATCTGATAATGAAGAAATCGGTCTTGTAACAAGTGGAACCTTTGGCCCAAGTGTTAATGGACCAGTGGCGATGGGTTACGTTAAATCAAAATTTTCTAAAATTGGAACTTTAATACAGCTTGAAGTAAGAGGAAAAAAATATGGAGGCAAAGTTTCGGGACTTCCATTTTATAAAAAAAATTATGTTAAATAATAAAGGAGATAAAAATGAGTGAAAAAAAATTTTCAAAAAAACATGAATGGGTTTCTTTAGAAGGAGATATAGCAACAGTCGGTATAACTAAACACGCAACTGAAATGCTTGGAGATATAGTTTTCGTAGAAGTACCAAATGCTGGTAAATCTATAGAGAAAGAAGGGCAGGCGGCTGTTGTAGAATCTACTAAGGCAGCTAGCGATGTTTATTCACCAATTTCAGGAGAAGTTACTGAAGGAAATAAAGTTATAGCTGATGATCCAGGAAGTGTTAACGGAGATCCCGAGGGAAAAAGTTGGTTTTTTAAATTAAAGATAAAAGACAAAGGGGAGCTTGATTCGTTAATGTCAAAAGATGAATATGATAAATTTTGTAAGGAGAATCCAAATTAAATGATTGATGATACTTCAAAAGAATTCATAAAAAGACATATTGGACCTTCAGATGTGGAGCAGTCAAAAATGCTTCAACATGTAGGATATAGTTCGCTTGAAGATTTAATGAAAAATACTGTTCCAGAAAAAATTTTGTTAAAAGATGATCTTAATATAAATGAGCCATTGTCTGAAAATGATGCTTTAAAAAAATTAAAATCTATATCTAAAAAAAATAAAATCTTTAAAAACTTTATTGGTATGGGATATTATAACTCCATTACTCCAAATGTAATTTTAAGAAACATCTTAGAAAACCCGGGTTGGTATACCTCTTATACACCTTACCAACCAGAAGTAGCTCAAGGTCGTCTTGAAATGCTTTTAAATTTTCAACAAACAATAATTGATCTTACAGGAATGGATATTGCTAATGCTTCTTTACTTGACGAAGCTACTGCTACAGCGGAGGCAGTTGGTTTATCTCAAAGATTAGACAAAACAAACGCAAAAAAAATATTTATTTCAAGAAATTGCAATCCACAGACAATTGATCTTATCAAAACTCGTACAAAACCATTTGGTTTAGAACTAATCATTGGCGACGAAAAAAAAGAATTATCAAAAATTAACAAAGATATTATTTGTGGGGTCTTAGCTTATCCTGGAACTTTGGGTGAGATAATAGATCCCAGTGAAAGCATAAGTCAAATTCACAAAAAAAATGGGAAAGCAATTTTAATCTGTGATTTATTATCTTTAACCAGGTTAAAAACTCCAGCAGAACTTGGTGCTGATATAGCTGTAGGTAGTGCTCAAAGATTTGGTATTCCTATGGGCTATGGCGGTCCACATGCAGCATTTTTTGCTACTAAAGAGGAATTTAAAAGATCAATGCCAGGTAGAATTATAGGTGTATCAAAAGATAGACACGGCAAAAAAGCATACAGACTTTCTTTACAAACAAGGGAACAACATATTAGACGCGATAAAGCAACTAGCAACATATGTACGGCCCAGGCATTATTAGCAATAATATCTGCAGCCTTTGCTATTTACCATGGACCTGATGGGATACTTAAAATAGCTAATAGAACCTCTAAGTTAGCAAAATTATTTGCTGATGAAATTAAAAAAGGTGGTTACCAAATTTTATCAGAACACTTTTTTGATACAGTAACAATTGAAACAAACGATAAGACAAACTCTATTTATCAAACTGCTATAAGTGAAAATATTAATTTAAGAAAAGTTGATGACAAACACATATCAGTTGCATTTGATGAGGCAAAAAAACTTAATGATGTTAATATATTGTTAAAAATATTTGGAGTTTCTAAAATAATTAATCAGGCTGTAAAAGTTGAGCTAAATAATCTTCCTAAAAGTCTTCTAAGAACCTCAAAGTATCTTACTCATCCTGTTTTCAATAAGTACCATTCAGAAACAGAGATGCTAAGGTATTTAAAAAAACTCGAAGATTGTGATATAGCGCTTAATCGATCCATGATAGCTCTAGGTTCTTGTACTATGAAACTTAATGCAACGGCCGAGTTAATGCCTATTACTTGGAAGGAATTTTCTTTGCCTCATCCATTTGTGCCAACAGACCAAATGGAAGGATATAAAATTTTATTTAATGACCTAATAAACGATTTAAAAGAAATCACTGGATATGACGCAGTTTCTTTACAACCAAATTCTGGTGCTCAGGGTGAATATGCAGGGTTAATGACAATAAGAAAATTTCACGAAAGCAACGGACAAGGTGATCGAGACGTATGCTTAATTCCAAACTCAGCGCACGGAACTAATCCAGCAAGTGCTCAAATGAGTGGAATGAAAGTGGTTGTTATAAACTGCGATGAAGATGGTAACGTTGATCTAAGTGATTTGAAAAATAAAGCAGAAAAATATTCAAAAAATTTAGCTGCTTTAATGGTCACTTACCCTTCTACTCATGGAGTATTTGAAGAAAAAATTATTGAAATTTGCGATGTTATCCATAAAAATGGCGGCCAGGTTTACATGGACGGAGCAAATTTGAATGCTCTAGTCGGTATTGCAAAACCAGGAAAATTTGGACCGGATGTCTGTCATATTAATTTGCACAAAACATTTTGCATACCACATGGTGGTGGAGGACCAGGAATGGGACCAATTGCGTGCGCAAAACATTTAGCTGATTTTCTTCCAACTCATGAAATAATTAAAGACGCAGGACCAAAAAATGGAATGGGTGCTGTTTCAGCTGCACCGTGGGGAAGTTCAAGTATTTTACCTATATCCTGGATGTATATAAAGATGATGGGGGCTGAAGGTTTGAAAAAAGCATCACAAATTTCAATTCTAAACGCAAATTATATTTCAAAGAAATTATCTAAAGATTACAAAGTTTTATACACTGGTAAAAATGGAAATGTAGCACATGAGTGCATAATAGATATTAGACCAATTAAAGCTAGTTCAGGAATTTCAGAAGAAGATTTAGCTAAAAGATTAATTGATTTTGGTTATCATGCTCCAACAATGTCTTGGCCGGTTGCAGGAACAATTATGATAGAGCCTACAGAGAGTGAAAATTTAGAAGAAATAGACAAGTTTTGTAATGCATTAATTAAGATAAAAAAAGAAATTGATTTTGTTGTTTCATCAAAATTTGATAAAATTGACAATCCATTAAAAAACGCTCCTCACACTTATATTGAATTAGCTTCAAATGAATGGAGTCACAAATATACTAGAGAAGAAGCAGCCTTCCCAACTGAGTTTGTAAAAAATAATAAATATTGGCCTCCAGTCGCAAGGGTTGACAATGTTTATGGTGATAGAAATCTTGTATGTTCTTGCCCATCAATGGATGAATATAAAGATGAAGCTGCTTAATAAATGAAAATAGCAGTAATTGGATCAGGAATCTCTGGACTATCCTCTGCGTACTTTTTATCAAAAAATTATAAAGTTGATTTATATGAGAAAGCTGATCATTTTGGGGGACATTCTTATACCTATGAAATCAAAGAGGGTGATAAAATTATACCAGTTGATCTAGGTTTTATTGTTTTCAATGAAGTAACTTATCCAAATCTAATTAAATTTTTTAAAGATCTTGATGTTCCATATGAAAAAAGCGATATGTCTTTCTCTGTCTCAATAAAAAATACTGACATAGAATATAGTGGAAGAGGTCTAAGTGGAATTTTTGCGAATAGACTCAATCTATTAAATCTTAAATTTTTAATAATGATAAAAGAAATAATATCTTTTTACAAAACAGCACCAAAAATACTCAACAATAAAATAACAGAACAAACTTTAGGAGATTTTTTAAATAAAAAAAAACTTTCAAAATATTTTATAGATTATCATATAATCCCCATGGTTGCGGCTATATGGTCGATGCCTTTTGATAAAGCAAAAAAAATGCCAATAAGATTTTTTTTAAATTTTTTTATTAACCACGGGTTATTTAAATTAAAAAATAGACCACAGTGGTATACAGTTACAAATAGAAGTAGAGCTTATGTAAAAAAAGTTACTGATAAAATCAGCGGAGAAATATTCAAAAATTATAAAGTAAGTAAAATAGTTAGAAGTGATGATAACGTTCGAATTATGATCGGAAATGAGTATATTGATTATGATCAAGTGGTTTTAGCTTCGCATGCCGATGAAAGCTTAGACATGTTGGAAAAACCAACCACACAAGAAAAAAATATATTAGGAAAATTTAAGTATGTTGAAAATGAAGCTATTCTACACACTGATGAAAGTCTAATGCCTCAAAAAAAAAGAGCCTGGTCTAGTTGGAACTCTATTTCAGACGGGAATAAAACATGTATTACTTATTGGTTAAACAAACTACAAAACTTAAAAACACCTAGAAACTATTTTTTAACATTAAATCCTATCCATAATGTTCTAGATTACTTAATTATAAAAAAAATAAAATTTACTCATCCGTATTTAAACACTGAGAATACGACACTTCAAAAAGATCTACATTTGATACAAGGTAAAAAAAGAACCTGGTTTTGTGGTAGTTATTTCGGTTACGGTTTTCATGAAGATGGATTAAAATCTTCAATTGAATTAATAAATAAATTTAAAATTTAATGAATTCTTGCATATATAATGGAGAAGTTACTCATACAAGATTTAAGCCTGTGAGGCATTTTCTTAAATATAAAACCTTTTCACTTTTAATCGATTTAGACGAGATTAATCTTTTGGACAAATCAATAGGTATTTTTTCACATAACAAATTTAATATTTTTAGTTTCTATGACAAAGATCATGGAGATAGAGATGGAGGTAATTTGAAGGATTGGGTAATTTCAAATCTAAACAAATTTCAGATAAAAGAAAATATAACAAACATTAAAGTACTTTGTTATCCTAGGATACTTGGATACGTTTTTAACCCTCTGAGCATTTTTTATTGTTATAAAAAAGATAAGTTAGTAGCAATTTTTTATGAGGTAAAAAATACTTTCAATGAACAGCACACCTATATTTTTAAAATTAAAAACAATGAGGAAATAATTCAAAAATGTAGAAAAAAGTTTTATGTATCTCCTTTTATGGACATGGAGACTTATTATAACTTCAAATTATTAAATCCAAATGACAAACTATCAGTTTTCATAAAACAAACAGATGCCGATGGAACGATTTTAGCTGCAACTCAAACGGGAGATAAAAAAGAATTTAGTTTTAAACAGCTCGCAATTAATTTTTTGAAGTATCCATTAATGACAATAAAAATTATTGGTTCGATACATTATGAAGCATTACTATTATGGAAAAAAGGAGCAATATACCGGAAAAGAAACATTAAATTAAAAAATAATTTAAGTTTTGAGGAAAACTAATGAGTTTAACTAAAATTTCTGAAAAATTTGTTTTAAATAAATTAAAAAATATTTCACAAGGAAACTTAAAATTAATTAATCACGATGGGAAAGTTTTTCATTTTGGAGATTTAGAAAGTAAGCTATCTACAGATATCAAAATTAATAACCCGAGTTTTTACTTAAAAGTTGTACTAGGTGGAAGTTCGGCTCTAGGCGA
>CACLDE010000005.1 GCA_902605645.1 uncultured Pelagibacteraceae bacterium
TGGCACAATAGATGAATATTGGGGCAGTAATAAAACGTCATCAAATGTGAGAGCTTCTTTTATTGGTTCCATATACACTTATATACAATTTTATAAATTTATAAAGTCTTAATTCCTGCACAATGTATATAAGTCTCTTTTGAGTAATCTCTGCTGGACTCAGGTTTAAAAAAATTTACTTTATGGAATTTGCTTTTTGCCAAATTTTTTACATATAAAAAATCTTGACCGTTAAATAGCTTTGAGATTACAACCCCATTATCCTTTATAACTGCGCTAGAAAATTCAATTACTTCAGCGCATAAGGCATTTGTTCTAATACAGTCGAGATCTTTGTTGCCAGTAGTATCAGCAGCCATGTCCGATACTAATAAATCCGCTTTGTTATTAAGAATTTTTAGTATTTGTTTTTTAGACTCTTCTTTTTGAAAGTCACAACATATAAAATCTACACCTTCGATTTTTTCCATTTTTTTCATGTCTACAGATAAAATCTTACAATTTTTCAAGTTTTTTTTAAGTATCTGGGACCATCCTCCTGGATAACTTCCAAGATCAATAACGCTCTTACAGTTTGAAAAAAGTTTAAATTTTTTATTTAATTCTAAAAGTTTATATGCTGACCTGGACCTAAAACCTGAGCTTTTTGCTTCCTTAAAATATTGATCTCTGTGTTGCTTGATAATCCAATTTTTTGAACTTTTGTTTTTTTTCATTATAGAATATCTTCATGTTCATCCTCAGAATTATCTATTTGAAATGATTTTTTTTTATTCAAGTAAGTAAAGCAAGCCATAGGTATTGATAAGATATAAAATAGACTAAAGATCAATAAAGTTTCAAATGTAAAGAACATTAATGTTACCAAAGATATTCCAATTCCTAAAAGGATAAAAACTGTTAAGGCCGGTTTAATTTTTATTTTCTTAAATGAATATGTTGGTATTTTGCTTATTAATAATAATGCTATTGTTAATGTGAATACAGGAACAAAATAATTGCTACTTATCAGAATATTAAACTCTGTAAGTTCTAAAACTAAAGGAGATAAAATTAAAAGTGCACCAATTGGGGATGGTACTCCCTCAAAATAATTCTGTTTCCACGACTCCTCTGATTTAAACTTTGTTAAATTAAATCTTGCTAATCTGAGTACACAGCAAACTGAATATATCAATGTAATTGCCCAACCTAATTTACCGTAGTTATTGAGTTTCCAAAAATAAATTATAAAAGCAGGGGCTATACCAAAACTTACAAAGTCAGTCAAAGAGTCAAGTTCTTTACCAAAATCTGATGTTCCTTTTATTAGTCTGGCTATTCTACCGTCTAAAGCATCAAGAATTGCTGCCAAAGTAATAAAAATAACTGCCATATTAAAGTTTAAATCAAGAGAAAACTTAATTGAACTTATTCCTAAACACACACCAGCTATAGTCAAAATATTAGGTAAAATATATCTTGTTTTTTTTGACTCAACTATTTTAAATTTTTTTTTTTCCATTACTCTTTTGCTAATAAACTTTCACCAGCAACTACATTTTGTCCAAGCTTAGTCAATATTTTTTTGTTTTTAAAGAAAAGATCTACTCTGCTTCCAAATCTAATCATTCCAATTCTATCACCTTGTTTTAAAATTTGATCTTTGCTTACCTCACAAATTATCCTTCTTGCAATCAATCCTGCTATTTGAACTATTATAATCTCTTCTCCTTTAGATGATAAAATTTTGTAATAGTTTCTCTCATTTTCTTTGCTTGCTTTATCTAGAGAGGCATTAAAAAATTTTCCTGGTTTATAAAAAATTTCCTCTATTTTTCCTTCAGTAGGCGTTCGATTAACATGACAATTAAATACGTTCATAAATATACTTATTCTTGTGTACTTATTGTTTTCTAAACCTAGTTCCTCAGGGCCATTAATTTCTGAAATATCGGTGACCAATCCATCTGCCGGACTAACTAAAAAGGAATTGTCATTAATTACAACGCGATCTGGATCTCTAAAAAAATAGTAAACCCATACCGTTATTAACAACATTAAGATTGCAAGAAAATTTGAGAAAAGCCAAACAATAAAGGTAATAATTATTGAAATGGCTAAAAATTTATAGCCCTCTTTATGTAGTTTTGGAAAAATGTTGTCCATCATAATTGTCAATAAAGTTTGATAATTTCCACTAATATGTATAAAAATCTCACATAATCAAATTATTTTTATGGCAAAAATTAAGGTTAAAAATCCAGTAGTTGAGCTAGATGGCGACGAAATGACTAGAATAATATGGTCATTTATTAAAAAGAAACTAATTGAACCTTATCTTGAAATTGACATCAAATATTTTGATTTAGGAATAGAAAGTAGAGACAAAACATCCGATAAGATAACAGTAGACTGTGCAAATGCGATCAAAGAATATGGGGTGGGTATTAAGTGCGCAACTATAACACCTGATGAAGCAAGGGTTGAAGAGTTTAAATTACAGAAAATGTGGAGATCACCCAACGGTACAATAAGAAATATTCTGGGAGGAACAGTTTTTAGGGAACCAATTATTTGTAAGAATGTACCTAAGCTAGTACCTGGATGGACTAATCCAATTATAATTGGAAGACATGCTTTTGGTGATCAGTACAGGGCAACAGATTTTCTTGTTCCCGGCAAAGGAAAATTGGAAATGAAATGGACTTCAGCTGATGGAAAACAAAAGAAAGAATTTGAAGTTTTTAATTTTCCTAGCTCAGGTGTTGCTTTAACAATGTACAATTTAGATAATTCTATAAAAGATTTTGCTAGAGCTTGTATGAATTATGGTCTTCAAAGAAATTATCCCGTTTATATGTCAACAAAAAACACAATACTAAAAAGTTATGATGGAAGATTTAAAGATTTATTTCAAGAGGTTTTTGATAAAGAATTTAAAGAAAAATTTAAAAAAGCAAAATTAACTTATGAGCACAGATTAATAGATGACATGGTAGCCTGTGCAATGAAATGGAATGGAGGTTATGTTTGGGCTTGTAAAAATTATGACGGAGACGTTCAATCTGATACAGTTGCACAAGGGTTTGGCTCTTTGGGTTTAATGACCAGTGTTTTAATGACTCCTGATGGGAAAACAGTAGAGTCTGAGGCGGCACACGGAACAGTAACAAGACACTTTAGGATGCATCAACAAGGAAAAGAAACATCTACGAATCCTATAGCATCTATATTTGCGTGGACTAGAGGATTGGCTCATAGAGGAAAACTTGATAATAATGAAGAGTTAATTAAATTTTCAAAAGGTTTAGAAGAGGTCTGCATCAATACTGTTGAAAGCGGTTCAATGACTAAAGATTTGGCAATACTAATTGATAAATCAACAAAATATTTAACCACAAATCAATTTTTAGAGGCAATTGATAATAACTTTAAGAAAAAACTTAATTAAATTTTTTTAGTTATTTTACTAAAAACTTCATCAATTTTATTCTTATTTATTCCACCTGCCTGGGCAAAATCTTTACGGCCCCCACCTCCTTTACCACCTAATATTTCAGATGCAATTTTCACTAAACTTACAGCATCATACTCTGCGGTAAGGTCATTGGTAATTCCTACGGCCACACCAATTTTTTCTTCTAATATTGAAATACTTATTATAATCCCCGACTTAATCTCTTTCTTGCCTTGATCTATAATTCCTCTTAGTTCTTTAGGGGGGAAATCTTTCAAAATTTGCTCTCTTATAATTATGTTATTAACTTTCTTATCTTTGATCAAATTTTTATTTTTATCTTTTTTTACATTTTCAATTTTTAATTTATCTAATTGTTTGCTTAGAATTTTCAAAATTTCTGGCAAGCTTAAATCATTTTTGTAATCAGGTTTGGTCTTTAAGTTTAGAAGCTCTTTTTTTATAGTCTCTATTTCTTTTTTCAATTTTTTTTCGTTAGAAGATTTATCTTCTTTTCTAGATATTTCATACCTCTCTAAATTTTTATCTCTCAAAGCTTCAACCCTTCTTACTCCCGAAGCAATAGATGATTGACTTATTACTTTAAATTTTCCTACATCTTTTGTATTTTTAACATGTGTGCCTCCACATAACTCTGTAGAGAAGAAGTCTTTATTATGTTTACCCATAAACACTACTCTGACTTCCTCGCCATATTTTTCCCCAAATAATGCTAAAGCTCCCATTTTCACAGCCTCTTTAGGTGTCATAATTCTTGTTTGAACATCGCTGCTACCTGCTACTATTTCGTTTACAAGTCTATTAATATTAACCATTTCATCTTCTGCAATTGGTTTGTTATGACTGAAATCAAATCTTAATCTCTCCGGTGAAACTAGGGAACCTTTTTGAGTAACATGTTTTCCAAGTGTCCTTCTTAAAGACTCATGAAGTAGATGCGTCGCTGAATGATTTGCTTTCAAGTTATTTCTTTTTTCAATATCTATTTCTAAATTTACACTTTCCCCTACTTTAATTTTTCCCTTTATAATATCCCCTGAATGAACGAAAAGGTCTCCAATTTTTTTTTGAGTATCATTAATATTTATTTCACATCCAGAGTTATATATTTTACCTTGATCTCCCACTTGACCACCAGACTCACCGTAGAAAGGTGTCTGATTAGTTATTATTTCAATTTTGTCTCCAGCACTTGCAAAATCAACAAATTTATTACCTTTTGATAATTTTAAAACAATTCCTTCAGCTTTATCAAATTCGTAACCTAGAAATTCTGTTGGTTTTAATACCTCTCTGATTTTAAACCATCTTTCTTCAACAGATTTATCTCCAGATCCTTTCCAATTTGCTCTTGCTAAAGCTTTGCTTTTTTTCATTTCTTTTTCAAAGGAAGAGTTATCAACTTTTATATTTTTTGTTCGTAAAATATCTGCAGTTAAATCAACTGGAAAACCGTAAGTATCATATAATTTAAAAGCTATTGAGCCTGGAAGTATATTATTTTGTACTTTAGATAAATTTTCATTCAAAATTTTCATACCTCTCTCAAGGAGAGAAGAAAATTTTTCCTCTTCATTTTTTAAAGTTTCAACAATAAGATCTTTACCAGTAATTAATTCAGGATAACTGTTTTTCATTTCTTCTAACAAAATATTAAAAAGCTTAAAGAAAATAGGTGACTTGCTACCTAAAGAATGAGCATGTCTCATGCCTCTTCGCATTATTCTTCTTAGAACGTAACCTCTGCCTTCATTAGAAGGTAAAATCCCCTCAGCTATTAAAAAACTACTTGCTCTTAAATGGTCCGCGATTACTCTATGACTCGCTATAGTTTTTTCATTTATAGGGTTTTTAATTAATTCTGCAGAAGATGACATAATTT
Source organism: uncultured Pelagibacteraceae bacterium (assembly GCA_902605645.1). GTDB lineage: Bacteria > Pseudomonadota > Alphaproteobacteria > Pelagibacterales > Pelagibacteraceae > Pelagilacustribacter. Next base: position 5,343 of record CACLDE010000005.1, read on the forward strand.
TTTTGAAATGATCTATTTCGTAATTATCATGAGTACCTTGTAGCACTGCAGTCATTCTCTCTAGGCCCATACCTGTATCTACGGATGGTTTAGGTAAATTTATTCTTTTTCCTTTTGAAACTTGCTCATATTGCATAAATACAAGATTCCATATCTCTATAAATCTATCTCCGTCTTGATCAGGACTTCCTGGCGGTCCACCTTTTAATTTTTCTCCATGATCATAAAAAATTTCTGAGCACGGTCCACATGGTCCTGTATCACCCATGGACCAAAAATTATCTGAAGTTGAAATTCTAATTATTTTATTTTCGTTTAAACCTGCTATTTTTTTCCATAAATTAAAAGAGTCATCATCTTCATGAAATACAGTAACAGAAAGTTTATCTTTCGGTAGTTTGAAATCTTTTGTTAATAAATTCCAAGCATGCTCTATGGCTTGCTCTTTAAAATAATCACCAAATGAAAAATTTCCTAACATCTCAAAAAATGTATGATGTCTCGGAGTATAACCAACGTTCTCTAAATCATTGTGTTTTCCACCCGCTCTTACACATTTTTGTGAGGTTGTGGCTGTTTTATACGATCTTTTTTCTAAACCAGTAAAAACATTTTTAAACTGAACCATTCCTGAATTGGTAAACATTAAAGTTGGATCATTATTAGGTACAAGATTACTTGACTCTATTATTTGATGATTGTTTTTCTTAAAATACTCTAAAAATTTTTTCCTGACATCTGTAAGTAAAATTTGGCTCATATTTAATTAAATACAGATATTTATAAGGTTGTCTATAAAAGAGATTAGCCTGTTTTTTGCTTTCCATTGTCGACTACTAAGCAAATTTCTGATTTTGTAAGAAATCTTTGACCAGTGCCATTATCTAGTGAAAACATTCCGCCTATTCCCTTAACTGCATCTATCGTTAAGTCAGTATGTTTCCATTTTTCATATTGATCGCCATTCATATAAAAAGGTACACCACCTATTTCACCTAATTTAACGTCGTTATCTCCTAAAGGAAATTCTCCCTCTTTAAAACACATCGGAGCACTTCCATCACAACAGCCTCCTGACTGATGAAACATTAATTTTTCACCATATTTATCTTGTAATTTAGATAGCAAACTTAACGCTGCGTGTGTAGCTGATACTTTCATTTTTTGTGTCCGGCCCATGATATAGAATCATGGGCCAGTATATATTATTGGTTAAAAGAAGCCCAATTTTTTCTCAGCATAAGAAACGTGTAAGTTCTTATTCTGTCTATAATGATTAAGCATCATTTTGTGAGTCTCTCTACCTACGCCAGACTGTTTATAACCACCAAATGGTGAATGTGCTGGATAAGCGTGATAACAATTTGTCCACACTATACCTGCTTGTATCGCTCTTCCCATTCTATAAGCAATATTACCATTTCTAGTCCAAACACCTGCGCCTAAACCGTAAAGAGTATCATTCGCAATTTTTAATGCGTCTGCTTCATCTTTAAATTTTATAACAGAAACAACCGGTCCAAATATTTCCTCTTGAGAAATTCTCATATTATTTTTAGCTTCAAAAATAGTTGGCTGAATATAGTTTCCTTTTTCCAATCCACTATTTAATTTAGCCTGAGATCCCCCAGTAAGAACTTTAGCACCCTCTTTTTTCCCTAAATCAAGGTAAGATTTAATCTTCTCCACTTGTTCTACAGAAGCTTGTGCTCCGATCATAGTCTCCATTTTTAAAGGATTATCCTGTACAACCGCTTTAGTTCTTTTGATACATCTTTCCATGAATTTATCATAAATAGACTCTTGAACTAATGCTCTACTTGGGCAAGTACAAACTTCACCCTGGTTTAAGTTGAACATTACAAAACCTTCAACACATTTATCTAAGAAATCATCATCTTTTTCCATAATGTCTTCAAAGAAAATATTTGGAGATTTTCCGCCTAATTCCAAAGTTATCGGAATTATATTTTGTGCAGCATATTGCATGATCAATCTACCGGTTGTTGTTTCTCCAGTAAAAGCTACTTTAGCTACTCTTTTAGATGATGCTAAAGGTTTTCCTGCTTCTAACCCGAAACCACTTACAATGTTAACCACACCTGGAGGTAATAAATCTCCAATTAGTTCCATCATAACCATGATTGATGCCGGTGTTTGTTCAGCTGGCTTTAAAACCGAACAATTACCTGCTGCTAAAGCTGGTGCTAATTTCCATGTCGCCATTAATAATGGAAAATTCCACGGAACTATTTGACCAACTACACCAAGAGGCTCAGGTATATTATATGAATATTGAGAATTGCTAATTTCTGCTACAGAACCTTCTTCTGCTCTGATTACTCCAGCGAAATATCTCCAGTGATCAATCACTAAAGGTAAATCTGCTGCCATACATTCCCTGATTGGTTTACCATTATCTAAACATTCAGCTGTTGCTAATAAATTTAGATTTTTTTCCAATACATCAGCTATTTTATACAAGATGTTTGATCTTGTTGTGATGTCTGTTTTTCCCCATTCTTTAAAAGCTGCGTGAGCTGCATCCAATGCTGCCTCCACATCTTTTTCGTTTGATCGTGCTACAGAACAGATTATCTCATTAGAAATCGGGCTAGGATTATCGAAGTATTTCCCCGATTTAGGTTCAACAAATTTTCCATTTATATAATTACCGTATTTTGCTTTAAATGGAAATTTAACCTTTAAATGAGAGGTATCTAGAGCCGCAGACACTTTTGAGCTTTTAGCTTGTTGTGTGCTCATTTCCCCTCCTTGTTAATTACTTAATTAAACCCAATATTGACAAGCTTGTACAGACTTAAATGATAATTATTTTAAATACAATTTTCGGTTGATTCAATTTTAAGTTGTTTGAAATTTCATGGGAAACAAAATTAAGGGGGTAATTGACCCCCTTAATTTCAATGATGACTATTTTTCCTCGTCTTTGCTAATCTTTTCTTTAGGTGAAGGGTTGCCTTCAAGCTCTTTGGCTATTGCTCCAGCCTTTTCTCTTACGGCTTTCTCAATTTCATCTGCAACGTTTGGATTTTTTTCCAAATATAACTTGGCATTCTCTTTTCCTTGGCCAATTTTTTCACCTTTGTATGCGTACCAAGCGCCTGACTTCTCAATGATGTCTGCTTTAGCACCTAGATCGATTAATTCACCGTTTTTGCTGATACCTTTGCCATACATCAAATCGAACTCTACAACCTTAAAAGGAGGAGCTACCTTATTTTTGATAACTTTCACTCTAGTCGTGTTTCCAATGATTTGATCCTTGTCTTTTATGGCACCAATTCTTCTAATATCCATTCTAACAGAAGAATAAAATTTTAATGCATTTCCGCCAGATGTAGTTTCTGGATTACCAAACATAACTCCAATTTTCATCCTGATTTGGTTTATGAAAATTACCATCGTGTTTGACTTAGCTACTGACCCAGTAATTTTTCTGAGTGCTTGGCTCATTAATCTTGATTGTAAACCTACGTGATGATCACCCATTTCACCTTCTAACTCTGCTTTTGGTGTTAAGGCTGCAACAGAGTCCACTACAAGCACTGAAACAGAGCCTGATTTAATTAAAGTATCAGTTATTTCTAAAGCTTGCTCACCCGTATCAGGTTGAGAAATTAACAATTCATCAGTTTTAACTCCTAGCTTTTTTGCATAAGCAGGATCCATTGCATGCTCAGCATCAACAAAAGCGCATATTCCTCCAGCTTTTTGTGCCTCGGCTACTACCTGTAAAGCTAAGGTTGTTTTTCCTGAAGACTCAGGACCATAGATTTCTATTATTCTTCCTTTAGGCAATCCTCCAATTCCTAGCGCTAAATCTAAGCTTAAAGAACCAGTCGAAATAGCTTCTATGTCTAAAGCTTCTTGTTGACCAAGTCTCATTACTGAACCTTTACCAAAATTTTGATCAATTTGGCTTATAGCAGCCTCTAAAGACTTGTTTTTTTTCCTTAATTTCTTGAGTTTTTTTGTTGTCTGATTTAACTACTTTTAAATTATTTTTTGTCATTTTATATCCTTTTTTGTTCGAATCGTTAATACAAATGTACACATTTTGTTCTTTTTATCAAGTAAATAAAAATACAAAGTTTTTGGCTTATTATGGGATTTTAAAAGCTTTGAGATTTAATCCTCCAACTTGACTCAGCACTCTCATCTTAGAGATTATCAAGTCCTTTTTGGCTTCAGCGTTCGATATTCTAGCTTCTAAAAGCAAACTTCTTGATTGAATAACGTCTAGAGTAGTTCTTGTATTTCCAGAGTCGTATTCTAAAGTAATCCCTTCATTTGCTATTTCAGCAGCTTTAAGCTGAGCTTCTGTTGATGCCAAAACACCTTCTGCTGATTGAAAAAAAGACCAGGAAGTTGCGCTTTGAGTTTTAATCTCATTCTCTTTATCTTCTAATAGAAGAGCGTTTTTCTCTTTTTTATGTTTAAACTTTTTAATTGAGGAAAAATTTTTACCCCCCTGTATAATCGGCCAAGTAACAGTCGCTTTAACTGTTTCTTTATCATCTTCGTCAATTGTAGCGCTTAAATCCTTATTTTCTGTTTTTGAATAATTAAGTGTAGCTGAAGGTGAGAGTCTTGCTTTCTCAACATTTAATTCCCTTTCTGAAATAGCCAAATTTATCCTTGCAATAGCCAAGCTAGGATTCTGAGAATTAGATAGTTCTAGAACCTCTTTTAAACTTTGTGGCATTGTAAAAGAAAGGCCAAAATTGTCATTTATATCCTTAGGAGCACTAATTCTGTTAATTCTCTCAAATTCAGCTATTGCTGAAACATATTCGGAATCTGCTTTAATAAAAGCTGCTTGAGCTCCAGCTAAAGAGGACTCAGATTGGGCTAAATCAGTTAAACTTATTTCCCCTTTTTGAAGCCTTGACCTATCTGATTCTACTTGACGTTCAAACAAGTCAACATTGGCCAGGTTAAAATCTTTACTTTTCTTTTTAAATATTAAATCGTAATAGGTTGATACTGAATTTAAAATTGTGTCTTGCTCAACTTGCTTATACTCCTTTTTTGCTTTTTCAAACTCAAGTCTTGATTTTTTGAAATTATTATAGCCTTGAAATCCTTGAAAAATTTTTTGGTCTACTGAAATTTTTTTTGTCTCGGTATTCCTTTTAGTATCTCCAGATCGTACCCCAGATTGATCTATGATATTGGAAGTTTCTGCGCTTGTTTGAGACCCAGAGATTGTAAGGCTTGGAAAAAATTCACTTTTTGATATATTTTCATTCTGTTTCACTGCTTTTAAATTTTCTCTTTCAGCATTTATTTTAGGATTTTTTTGTAAAGCTGATTCTACAAAAAACAAAACATTATTTTCTGCATGAAGAGTATTAAATTTAACTATAAGAAAAAAAATTACAAAATATTTTATCATTTAAAATTTAATAGATTTAATTCTATGTTTCCTATCTAAAAACAAAATAAAATCATTGTTTTTATAATTTGTTGACATATTTTTTGTTATTCTTTCATAAAACATTACAAATCTTTTAATTTGTTTATTGTTCATAGCTTTTTTTTTGGATTTTGACCTCAACTTTTTTTCTTGAAGCAATCTCCATTTTAAAACATATTTAAAATTCGGAACTTTTAAATAGATTTTTTTATCTATTAAGTTATAAATTTTTTTGTAGTCCGTCTTCAACTCATTATTTACTTTTTTCCTCCAAGTCAACTTAGTATCCTCTACTTTTTCTAAAACATTTATTGGTTTTTTTAATTCTTCGAATTTCTGATGTTGGGCACCTACGCACCAACCTTCAAAAATAATGATTTGGGGTTTTTTACTTATTTTTTGCCAGTATTTCACTTTAAACCTATCATCGTTCGATTTATCAAATTTAGGTATTTTTAAAGAACTAAATCTTTTTTTTAAAAGTTTTTGAAGAGTATTGTAGAGCATTTTACAATCGTGGGTTCCAGGCACACCTCTCGTCAAAAATAAAGGGTGTATCTGTTTTGACATTTTTTTTCTTTCTAGCGCAGTTTTATAAAAATCATCAATTGAAAAACAAATTACATTTAAGTTAAAATAAGATTGAAATACTATTCTTAAAATTTGAGCGATAGTTGATTTTCCAGATCCTTGACCACCAGATAAACTGATTAATAAAGGTTTATTCTGAGATTTATAAAATTTAAACAATTTATAACAAAAAGGTAAATAAAATTTTGTTAATTGTTTTTGTTTATTTAAAAATTTCTCACCAGTAATTTCTTGTTTTCGAACAAATTTAAGATATGTTTTTTTTAAATCTGACATAGTCTTAACTTAAATATTATTTCTTTTTGTCTAAGGGATGATTGTTACCATCAGCAACATTAATATTTTTAAGAGTAAATGTGTCTATTTCATCTATACAACCAATGTTAAATCCTGTTAAATTTGGATTTATTCTTGGGTTATGATGGGTATATATTCCACAGATTGAACAGAAATAATGTTTGGCGATCTTTGAGTGAAATTGATAAATTTTCAATTTGTCTTTACCTTTTGTAATTTTAAAATCATCATTTTTAACAATCGACATAACAGCGCCTTTTCTTTTACAAATAGAACAATTACATCTCATTATCTTTTCGAATTCATCTGGCACATTAATCTCGGCTTCTACCTCACCGCAATGGCATTTAAGTTTTCTCATGATAAATTATAACTCATTTCTTTACCGTAAAGTAATACTTATAAACATTGTAAATATTAGTGTTTTAAATGTTCACGTTTTGATTCTCTTATGACTCTATTTTAGACTCTTAATTCAACTTTTCAGTGTGTTACTTTTTGCGTGTCTCCCAATTCTATGTCCATATTTTGGAATTTTTTTTTGTCCGATTTTGTAGAAATTATATATATAATAATATTAAATATAACGATCATAATCTGAAGTATTGGGGAAATCATTCCAAGGTAAGGGTGCAAATAAGAGAGTAAAACTAAAAATAATGCAGATCTTATAAATACGTTCATTTTAAAAACAGCAATAATTGAGAAAGAATGAATTATTAATTTTAATAATGACATTTTAGATGGGCCGAAATATCTTTTACCCCTTATGCAGTTGATGTTACCGAGGTTTGAAATTTTGTTTTTAAGAGTACTTGCAAAACAATAGATAATTGTTTGCTCTTTAATTATTGTTTCAGAGTCGCTTTTAGTAATCAAACTATAGTTTCCAAAATTCATTAATTTCCCTGTAAATATTAGAGTGAGTATTTTGTGCAAAGAGTAGAGGAAAGTAAATATTGGGCCTTCCGATCTTTTCACTCTTTTAGCTACTACTGAAACATTTTTTAATTCTCTCGCTTTATTGATTAAATCAGATATTTCTTCAGGTCTGTCTTCTCCGTCTGCATCCATTAAAATAATATTGTCAAATTTATAATTTTTTAAAGCATATTTAATACCATTGGCTATACTTATTGCATGTCCTTGATTTATTTTCATATTTAAGATTTCAATCGCTTTAATATTTGAAGGTAATGATATTAAAGGAACTTTTTCATCTGAACCATCGTTGACTGCTATTAAATTAAATGAAATGTCTTTAAATCTTGATATTACCTTATTAATTTCATCTATCAATTTTGTAAATGAATCCCAATCGTTATATACCGGTGTAATGATTACAATATTTTTCATTTTGCTCCTATCATACAAATACCAATGGGTTTAATAGTACCATATATACCTGGGCAGAATTTTTTTAAAATCTTTGGATTGCCGACATAAATAACTCCGGTGTCAGATGTTACTGAGGACAAATCATTTTCAATAGTGTTAAACCAGATCGGCCTAGAACTTAAATGGTACGATAAGTTACCAGCGTACCATTCGTCACCTACTACGATTGAAATATTGTTTATAAAATTTTCATCCCATCTTCTTTGAACTAAATTTGATATTTCTCTACCGGGATAATCTGTTCTTTTAAATTCATTAAAAAAAGAAATGTAGAGATAACTTACTGGGGATAAAATAAAAAAAACAAGAAATACAGACAAAAACTTTTTTAAATTTTTTTCATTCAAACAATCTTTAAAAATTTGAATTAATAGAACACCTAAAAATAAATAAAAAGGCGTCATCCACATTGTTCTTATTTTTGCTCCAGAAATTAAGGAAGTAATGAAAATTAATATAATTGGAAATAAATTGATAAATAATAAAAAATACTTATCTTTCTTCAAAATTTTAAAATTGATTTTTTTTAAATTACTTAATACCAATAGCATAATAGCAACTGGAGCCAAAATTCCTGTTTGCTTTAATAAAAACATTAAAGGATTATATATATGATTCTTAAAGCTGACATCTTCTATCCCAGTTCTATTTAAGGCATAAGAAATTGTTGCGAATTCATTATTATAGAGCCAAACAATATGTGGTGTCAAAAATATTATGAATATAAGACTGGGAATTAAGAGTCTTATTTTAAAATTTTTTTTGTCAAGTAGAGTTAGAATAAAAATAATTTTTACTGATAAAATTAAATAAATAAAAAGATATTTGCTTAAAAAACCGATAGACATAAACAGACCTAATAGAATTAAATCTGAAATTTTTTGGTAATTTATTGACCTCCATGAGTAATAAACTACTAGTGCCCAAAAGGGTAGCTGACAAATATTTACATTAAATTCAGGAGAGGTAAAATTGTAAAAATATATTCCTTCTAATAGAAATACAGAACATAAAGAATATATTTTTTTTCTAAAAATTAAATTTGAGAATTTCCATACATATATGAAAGCTGTCACAACAAATATTTGACTTAATAGATAATAAGCCCAATCCTGATTACCAAAAAAACTGTAAACAAGTTCTACTATAAAAGCACTCACTGGAGGGTGTTTTGAGTATCCCCAAGATAAATTGCTTCCCCAAGCCAAAGCTTCTATTGTGTCCAAAGGTAAATTAACGTTTGATAAAGTTGGAGCTACAGTCCAAATTATTAAATGAGATAATAAAAATATATAAAATAAAGTTTTATACTTATTTTTAATCAACATAATTGTTAAATTAATACAATTTTAAGGCTATTGACACGCTTAAATTCAAATCTATACTCCCCCAAATTCGGCAATGGTAAAAAAAACTAGTAATAAAAAATATACTCCAAGTCAAAAAGAGAAATATATGTGTGCAAAACACAAAAAATTTTTTACTGAAGAATTAGTCAGATGGAAAAAGGATATAATTAAAGCTAATAATCTAGGAAATTTATTAAATTCTTCAGATGACAGCATGTCATCTGCTGATATGGTTGATCAAGCCTCATCTTACACGGATAAATCAGTAGAAATGAAAGCATTAAATCGAAGCAGAAAATTAATAGCAAAAATAGACATGGCATTAAGACGAATAAAAGATGGAACCTATGGATATTGTGAAGAATCTGGTGAGCCAATCGGTATAAAAAGATTGATGGCAAGACCTATAGCGACATTAACCATTGAGGCACAAGAAAAACACGAGAGAGACGAAAAAATATTTGTTGACGATTAAGGATTTGGTATTTCCTCACCTTTTTTAAGAAGGTCATATCCTTTTTTTACTTGATCACGTGATGAAATTTCAGAGTACCATCTAGATAAATTTTTAAATTTTTTTAAACCTATATCATGCCAATCATGCCTAGCTATCCAAGGGAAAGTTGCAATATCTGCAATAGTATATTCATCGTACGCTAAAAATTTTGATTTTTCTAATCTCATATCTAATTCTAAATAAATCCTTTCACAAATTTTGAAATAACGTTCTTCTCCAAATTTACTTTTTCCTCGATTGTAATGATGAAACTGATGATGTTGTCCTAACATTGGACCTACATAAGCCATTTGTCCAATTAACCATTGATTTATAATCGTTCTTTTGTTTTGATTATAAAACATTCCGCTTTTTTCTGCCAAATAAATTAATATAGCTCCTGATTCGAATAAACTTATGTTCTTATCATGATCAATTATTACAGGTATTTTTCTAAATGGACTTATTTTTTGAAACTCAGGTTTAAATTGCTCGTCCTTATTTATATTAATTTTTGTAATTTTGTATTTATAGCCTATTTCTTCGAGCATAATGGTAATTTTTTTTCCATTTGGAGTATTTGAAGTTAAAACTTCAATCATTTTTTTATGCCAAGTCTATTTTGAATTTCTTTAGAGGATGTGGTGAATTCAAATCTATATTTTTCATTGGGTCTAGCTCTTTTAAAACATTCAACTGAAGCTAAGGCTGCCTCATGAAAACCAGAAAGAATTAATTTAAGTTTTCCAGGATAACTACAAATATCTCCTATCGCAAAAATTCCAGGTTTATTTGTTTGGAAGTTTTCAGTGTTTACTTCTATTGTTTTTTTATTCATGTTCAATCCCCACTCTACAATTGGCCCTAGTTGCATAATCAAACCAAAAAAACCTAAGATAATATCAGTTTCTATTTTTTCTATTTTTTCATTATCATCTTTTATTTTTATAAATTTTAATTCTTTATCATCGTTGATTGAATGTATTTGAAAAGGTGTTTTAATCGAAATCTTTCCCTCATTTTTTAATTTATCTAATATTTTTAAAGTATGTGGAGCGCCTCGAAATTCATTGCGTCTGTGTATTAATGTTACTTTCGAGTATTTTGATAGTTCTAATGCCCAATCCAAAGCTGAGTCTCCGCCCCCGAATATTGAAATTTTTTTGTTTTTAAGTAAAGTTTTATCAGTAACTGAATAAAAAACTGATTTACCCTCAAATTTTGTTAATTCTTTAAGCGGTAATTTTCTTGGTTCGAATGATCCTACGCCACCAGCAATAATTATGTTTGGTGTTACAAAAGTTTTACTTCTGTTTGTTTTTAAGATCCATTCACCCTTATCTTCTTTGATTTCTTGGACTCTTTCATTTAAATGAACTTTAGTACCAAAAGGTTTTATCTGTTGTAATAAATTATCTGTTAGAGATTTACCGCTACACTCGGGAACAGCTGGTATATCATAAATAGGTTTATCAGGATAAAGCTCTATACATTGTCCACCAGCTTTATCAAGGTTATCTATTACTTCTGACTTTAATCCTTTTATTCCAAGTTGATGGACTGTAAAAAGTCCTACAGGACCAGCTCCAATTATAACCACATCGGTTTTAATCATTAAGTTTGTTTCTCCGGCGTTGTTACCGTTAATCCATCTAATTCCTCTGAGACTATAATCTGACAACTTAATCTACTATTTTTCTCTGGTTTATATGCCATGTCAATCATATCATTTTCAGCATCCTCTGCTTTAGGAAGTTTATTAAACCATGAATCTTCGACATAAACGTGGCAAGTTGCACAAGCCATTGATCCACCGCAATCAGCATCAATTCCAGAAATATTGTTTTGTACAGCTCCTTCCATAACTGTTAGTCCATTTTCTACGTCAATCGTTTTAGAATTTCCGGCTTGGTCAATGTATGTAATTTTTGGCATTTAATTTAATATAATTATCTAAAGAAAAAGGGCAAGCACGCAAAACGTACCCGCCCTTTTAAAGTTTATGATCTAATTATCTAGATGCTAATCTTGTATTTTGCATCGCAGCTGCCCAAATCACAAGACCGAAAGCGATCTTATTGATAAAGTCAGCAAGGTTGTAGATAATGTTTAATGCATTCGCATCAACGCCACCAGTTAAATAACCGAATACATATCCTAAAGGATATATAGCCCAACCGATTGTTACGATAATCCTCATTGCACTGAACGCAGTTGACATAGCCTTGTTACCAGACTTAGCAGCTGCAGTTCCAGCTTCACCTGAGAATATTTCAAACAAGATGTAGATCCATCCAGCCATTCCTATTACGAAACCTACGAATGGTTGTATGTAACCAGCTTCACCTAAGTAACCACCGATTAACATTACTAAAGAACCAATTAATAGCTTCCAAAATATAGAAGTTGGCACCTTTCTTACAGCTGCCAAGATTAGATAGAATTCTACCATTTGAAGTGGCACAGTAATTAACCAATCAATATATCTGTATACTGTTGGCGTATCACCTGTTGTCACCCAAACGTCTCGCATATACATGTAATGGATAAACGCAACACCAGTAACTAGTCCAGCTACTGAAATTGATGTTCTCCAAGATGCTGCTACCGTACCTCTTTCAGCGAAAAAGAATACTGTAGTTGCGATCATACCCATAGACACAAGCCAGAAAGATATTCCTACGAAATCTCCTGTCTCAAGCATAGGCGTCGCAGCATTAGCTGAACCAGTAATACCTAAAAAGGCAACTGCCGCTAAAGCTATTAGACTTAATTTTCTCATGAAAACCTCCCTCGTTAGTTAGTTTTCTATTTTAGTTTATTAATAAACTATCTAATAAATGACCAATCGATCATTACTAGATTAGCTGGTCGGAACCATAATAAAAATCAGAGTTACAGTGAAGTCTTTTTTTTAATAAAAAAGCCGCATTTTAAAGGTTTTTTTGGTTTTTTTTGGGGATATTTCTGTTTAGTATGGGTTAAACACATAATTTCATAGGGGTTGATTTGCAGGGCAAATATAAGGAAATATACGATTCTTCGATAAGCCAAAAAGAGAATTTTTGGAAGGAAGTTGCTGAAAGTATATTTTGGTATAAAAAGCCAACAAAAATTTTAAACTCTTCTAACCCTCCTTTTTATAAGTGGTATGAAGATGGTGTAACTAACACCTGCTACAATGCAATTGATTTTCATATAGATAACGGTAGAGGAGAAAAGTTAGCTATTATTTACGATAGTCCAATTACTGACTCAAAAAAAACTTTTACTTACAATCAGCTTAAAGAAAAAGTTTCTTTGTTTGCTGGAGCGCTTAAAAATCAAGGTATAAACAAAGGTGATCGTGTAATAATTTATATGCCTATGATACCAGAAGCGGTAATAGCAATGTTGGCGTGTGGAAGAATAGGTGCAGTTCATTCAGTTGTCTTTGGTGGTTTTGCTGCAAATGAATTAGCTAGCAGAATAGATGACTCTAAAGCAAAAATTATTGTTTCTGCTTCTTGTGGTTATGAACCTGGACGTGTTGTTGAATATAAACCATTGCTTAATAAAGCTTTAGAACTATCAAAACACAAACCTAACAAATGTATAATTTTTCAAAGAGAAAAAAATAAAGCAGTTCTAGACTCAAAAATAGATATAGACTGGGAAGACTCCCTTAAGGATGCGAAAAATGAAGATTGTGTTGAAATGAATGCAAACGATTACGCTTACATACTTTATACATCAGGAACAACAGGTCTTCCTAAAGGTATAGTGAGAGATATTGGTGGACACATAGTAGCGCTTAAATGGACTATGAAAAATATTTATAATATTAATCAAGATGATGTTTGGTGGTCAGCCAGTGATATTGGATGGATAGTTGGTCACTCTTATATCGTATATGCACCATTATTTTATGGATGTACTACAATTCTTTTTGAGGGAAAACCAGTTGGAACTCCTGATGCAGGAGTTTTTTGGAGAGTAATTTCTGAACATAAAGTAAAATCTTTATTTACTGCTCCAACTGCTATCAGAGCAATTAAAAAAGAAGATCCAGAAGGTAAATTTTTCAAAAAATATGATTTAAGTAACTTTGATACCTTGTTTTTAGCTGGTGAAAGAGCTGACCCCGATACAATAAAATGGTTTGAAAATTTGTCGAATTCACCAGTTATAGATCATTGGTGGCAAACAGAGACGAGTTGGGCAATTACATCTAGCTGTACTGGTATAGAAAAGTTTCCAGTTAAATACGGCTCTGCATTTAAACCAGTGCCCGGATACGATCTTAAAGTTTTAAATTCTGAGGGAAAAGAAGTTGGTCCTGGAAAAATGGGAGATATAGTTGTGAAACTTCCCTTGCCTCCAGGTACATTTCCAACTTTATGGGGAGCAGACAAAAGATATAAAGAAAATTATATGACTAATTACCCAGGTTATTATCAAACGTATGATGCGGGACATATTGATGAAGATGGATACGTTTGGATAATGTCTAGAACCGACGATATTATAAATGTTGCTGGACATCGACTTTCAACCGGAGCAATTGAAGAAGTGCTAGCTGAACATAAATCTGTTGCTGAATGTGCGGTACTAGGTATTGCAGATAAACTTAAAGGGCAATTACCAATTGGACTGTTGGCTCTTAAGGCCGGCGTACAACAAAAAAATGAGGAAATAATAAAAGAATGTGTTTCAATGGTAAGAGATAAAGTTGGTCCAGTTGCAGCCTTTAAAATAGCTATTGTTGTAAAAAGATTACCAAAAACAAGATCTGGAAAAATATTAAGAGGAACTGTGAGAAAAATTGCAGATAATGAGCCTTACAAAATGCCAGCTACAATTGATGATCCGTTAATTCTCGACGAGATTAAAGAGGATTTAATTAAAAATAATATTTTAAAAAATTAAAGGTTTTCCTTTAGACTCTTCTATTACTTTTCCATCAGTCATTACTAAAATTCCATTTATAATTGTTCCTATTGGAAATCCCTTTACTTTATAGTTATGAAATGGTGTCCAACCACACTTACTTGCAATCATATCATTTGTAATTGTCACTTCTTTATTCATATCGACTATAGTCAAATCAGCATCATAACCCTCTTTAATAAAACCTTTATTTTTAATTCCAAATATTCGGCAAGGATTTTCACACATCAAATTTATGAGTTGGTTAAGAGTTAATTTCCCATTATTAACATGATCAATCATAACTGGAAAAATAGTTTGAACTCCCGGCATCCCTGATGGAGTATTAGGATATTCTTTATCTTTATTAATCTTTAAATGAGGTGCATGATCTGATCCTAACACATCAACAATATTATTTTTAATGGCATTCCAAAGCCGATCATAATGTTCTTTGCCGCGTAATGGTGGATTCATTTGAGCATAGGTACCTAATTTTTCATAACAATCTGGAGCATACATTGTTAAATGTTGAGGAGTAGTTTCGAAGGTAACATTTTTTTTATGCATTGATAAAAAATCTACTTCTTCTTTAGTGGTAACATGCAATATATGGATTTTTTTATTAAATCTTTCTGCGATTTTTACCATTCTACGAGTTGATGATATTGCACATTCAACGTTTCTCCATTCAGGGTGAGAATGAACATCCCCTTTTTTTATAAATTTTTTTCGTAAATTAATAATCTCCTCATCTTCAGAATGAATAGAAACAACTCTATCGCTACTTGATATTACTTTTTCAATATCAGCCTCTTTATCCACCAATAAGTTTCCTGTAGAGGAACCGGCAAAAAGTTTAACACCGCAGCA
Organism: uncultured Pelagibacteraceae bacterium; assembly: GCA_902605645.1. GTDB lineage: Bacteria > Pseudomonadota > Alphaproteobacteria > Pelagibacterales > Pelagibacteraceae > Pelagilacustribacter. The sequence goes on from CACLDE010000005.1 coordinate 20,698, forward strand.
ACCTTCAACATTTTTAAGTTTCCCAAGTTGATCAGTATTTGTAGGAGTTGCTCCAAAGTAAAATGCGTAATTACTATGCATTCTATTTTTAGCTGCTTGAAGTTTCTTCTCAAATTCAACTAGATTAGCTGTAGGTGGATTAGTATTAGGCATTTCAAATAAAGATGTCACACCTCCAAGAACTGCAGCTCTACTTCCACTCTCTAAGTCTTCAGCATCTGTGGAACCTGGCTCTCTAAAATGAACTTGAGTATCTATAATGCCTGGTAAAACAACTTTGTTTTTCGCATCATAAACTTTATGATTATTAAGATCTGCTTTACCGATTGATCTAATTTTCCCTTCTGATATTGTAATATCAGAGTTTTCTAGCTTACCATTGATATAACAAGATCCGTTTTTAATGATGAGACTATTATTATCAGACATAAGTAATAAGTATAATATACAATAAAAATTATTTAAATGGAAAAAGATCAAATAAATATTTTAAAGGATAGAGGTATTATCTCAATTGTAGGAAAAGATGCTAAAGAATTTCTTCAAAATATTATTACAAACGATATAAGAAATGTTAATAAAGAAAATAGTATCTTTTCAGGAATTTTTACTCCTCAAGGAAAATATCTTTATGAATTTTTTGTAATAAAATCAGATGATGGATATTATTTAGAAAGTTCAGAAGAATATGTAGATGAACTAAAAATTTTTCTGGAAAAATATAAACTTAATTCGGACATTAAAATTAATAATATTTCAGATAATTATGTTGTGGGTGTGATTTCAAATGAAAAATTTGAAGAAATAAAAAAACAAGAGAATAAGAATGCTCAAACCATAATATATAGAGATAGCCCTATTTTTAAGGACCCACGATCAAAAAAATTGGGATCAAGAGTTTTATCAAATCTTGAGAAATTATATCTAACAATAAAAAAATTAACCCTTAGCATTGAAGATAATAACAATTATTTTAGTGTGGCTCATGAGGCTGGGGTACCAATTAAAAACTTGAGGGAATTACAAAATAACTTATTTGGACTTGAGGCTAATTTTGAGGATTTTTCAGCAATAGATTTTAAAAAAGGGTGTTATATAGGCCAAGAAAATACAGCAAGAATGAAATTAAAAAATAAAATAAGAAAGAAACTTTTGCCATTAATATCAAAAGATAATTTAAAAATTGGAAGCGAGATTACATTAAATGGTGAATTAATTGGTAAACTTTTAATTGGGAATCCCTACCCTTTTGGATTAATTAATATTTTCAATAAAAATTTATCGGAATTAAAAAATAAAGAAATTTTAGTGGGTAAGCAAAAAGCAAAAATAATTTAATTATGATAGGGATTTTAGGTGGCATGGGTACTCAAGCTGGTTTAGATTTTTCCACGAAGTTGGCAAAATTATATAGAGGAAAACTAGATCAAAAATACCCAATTTTCGTTTTATATAATAAGTCTGATGTACCTAGAAGATTGAGTGACAAAAAAGTTTATAAGAAAGTTTATAGAAGTTTATATCAAGGTTGTGTTTTTTTACAAAAAAATAATTGTAAATTTATTACCATTCCATGTAATACCGCACATCATTGGTTCGATGATTTAAACAAAAACGTAAAGATTCCAATACTGAGTATGCCTAAAGAAGTATTTGCATTTGCTAAAAAAAATTGCTCTCGAGGATCTAAAGTTGGAATTCTGGCAACTGAAAGTACACTAAACACTAAAATCTATCATAAATTTTTTGAAAAAAGATATAATTTAATTGAGCCAACACAAAACTTGCAAAAAAGAAATGTAAATAAGTCTATTAACTTCGTAAAAAAAGGTAGGGTGAAAGAGGCAGAAAAAGTAATTAAGCCAGTTATAAAATATCTTTTAAAAATGAAATGTAAAAAAATTATTCTTGCTTGCACTGAGCTTCCTGTAGCAATATTTGCTTATAAGTCTTTTAAGAAAATAAAATCTTCAAAAACCTTTTTTGATCCTAATTTGATTTTAGCAAAAGCAGCGATGAAAAAATATAATTTAAAGCGCAGTAAGTAGTCTTGATAGTGATGCCAAAATACCATAACCACTTAACTCTATAAATAATACAATAAGGACAATAAGAATTATCTTTCTTCTTTTTCTAATAAACTCGACCATTTAGAACCATAACATATTTCTTATAATGGCTAAATTGAAAAAATAATGATTTGTATACACAGGTTTAATTTTTATATATAGGAGTTCTGATGGTTAAAATTAAGTCTGATATTGAAATTGCTAGAAAAGCAAAAATGCAGCCGATCGGCAATATCTTAAAAAAATTTAAAATTCCTGATACTCCTTTTGCTTTTAGCCCAATGGGCCGTCATGTAGCAAAAATAAATTTAAGATATATTGAAACACTTAAAGAAAAAGAAAAAAATCTAGTGCTGGTAACTGCAATTACACCGACTCCTGCAGGAGAAGGCAAAACGACTACCTCAGTTGGATTAAATGATGGTTTGAATAAGATTGGAATGAAATCAATTGTTTGTTTAAGAGAACCAAGTTTAGGTCCGTCTTTTGGTATGAAAGGTGGAGCTGCTGGAGGTGGTTATGCTCAAGTTGTACCAATGGAAAGAATTAATTTGCATTTTACAGGGGATTTTCACGCTATTACAACTGCTCATAATTTATTATCAGCATTAATTGATAATCATATTTATTGGGGAAATAAATTAAATATAGACATAGAAAATATTGTTTGGAAAAGAGTCGTAGATTTAAATGATAGAAGTTTGAGGAAAATAAAAATTAATTTAGAGCAGCTTAAAACTAACCATCCCAGAAATGATAGTTTTGATATTACTGTAGCGTCTGAGGTCATGGCTATTTTTTGTTTATCAAATGACATTGGTGAATTAGAGAGAAAAATTGGTAATATTACAATTGCATATACAAAAAACAAAAAACCTATTTTTGCAAAAGATTTAAAAGCTCAAGGACCCATGACAGTATTATTAAAAGAGGCGTTTAGACCAAATGCAGTTCAAACTTTAGAAAATAATCTTGCAATTATTCATGGTGGTCCTTTTGCGAATATCGCTCATGGATGTAATTCAATCTTAGCTACTAAAACTGCATTAAGATTGTCAGATTACGTAATTACTGAAGCAGGATTTGGTGCAGATTTAGGGGCAGAAAAGTTTTTAGATATTAAATGTCGTAAAGCAGGTCTTCAACCGAAATGCGTTGTCCTTGTTGCAACAATTAGGGCGCTAAAAATGCATGGTGGTGTTTTAAAAGAAAATTTAAAAAAAGAAAATTTGAATGCTCTTAAAAAAGGTCTTCCAAATCTAGAAAGGCATATTGAAAATATAAAAAAATTTGGATTAGATCTTATTGTAGCTATTAACCGGTTTGAAACAGATACTAAAAAAGAAATTGAAATAATTAAGGATTTTTGCGCTAATTTAAATATTAAAGTGAGCCTTTGTACTCACTGGGCACATGGCGGGAAAGGTACGAAAGATTTAGCTGAAAAGGTTGTAAAACTTTGTAAAAAAACAAAAAAATCAAAATTTAACTTTATTTACAATGATAAAAATTCATTAACAAAAAAAATTGAAATTATTGCAAGCGAGGTTTATAGAGCAAGTGGTGTTGAATTTACAAAAGAGTCTAAAAACCAACTTAATAAAATAGAAAAAGCGGGGTACTCAAATTTTCCAATTTGTATAGCAAAAACACAATATAGTTTTTCAGTAGATCCTAAATTAAAAGGGGCGCCTATAGGACACAATTTAAAAGTAAGAGATGTGAGATTGTCTAGTGGTGCTGAATTTGTGGTAGTAATTTGTGGATCGATAATGACGATGCCAGGATTACCAAGAGTACCTTCGGCTGATAAAATTAAATTAAATAAAAAAGGTGATATTGAGGGTTTGTTCTAAATTATTTCTTTTTATATTTAGCAGCTTCTTCAGATCCGCCAGTCGCACTACCTTTGCTGTAGGAATGAGCTCCCATTCCAGCTAACTTTCCGTCTTTTACAATTAAGTATTGTTCTCTTATTGGTTTTTTATCAAAAAAACATTCTAAGATTTCTCTTACACCAGCTGCATATCGAAATTGGGCTGACAAAGAAGTTCCTGATGTATGAGGTGTCATTCCATGATTTGGCATAGATCTCCATACATGATCATTTGGCGCCGGTTGAGGAAACCAAACATCTCCAGCATATCCACTTAATTGACCAGACTCTAAAGCTTTGGCTATAGCTTCTCTATTACAAATTTTACCTCTTGCTGTATTAATTATGTATGCACCTTTTTTCATTTTACTAATTAGTTGATCATCGAATAAGTTCTCGGTCTCAGGATGAAGAGGACAATTTATTGTCACGACGTCGCACACTTTTACTAAAGACTCAACGGACTCATGGAACGTTAAGTTTAACTCTTTTTCGACTGAATCTGGTAATTTGTGTCTATCAAAGTAATGTAAATGAACATCGAAAGGTTTCATTTTTCTTAATGCATCTAAACCTATTCTTCCTGCTGCAACTGTACCTACATGCATGCCTTCTACATCGTATGATCTTTGAACTGCATCAGCTATATTCCAGCCTCCGTCTTTAACAATTGTATGTTGGTTATGGTAGTCTCTTACAAGAGATAAAATCATCATAACGATATGCTCTGCAACTGATCTTGAATTGCAGTATGTTACTTCAACTACATCTATTTTATTATCCATAGCTGCTTGCAAATCAACGTGATCAGAGCCGATACCTGCAGTGATAGCCATTTTTAAATTTTTTGCAGACTCAATTTTTTCTTTAGTTAAGTAATATGGCCAGAAGGGTTGGGATATTACTATGTCTGCATCAACAAGTTCTTTATCAGCTTTGCAACCTTTTGCGTCTTTATCGGATGTGACTACTAGCGTATGTCCGTTAGCCTCTAAAAATTTTCTTAAACCTAATTCTCCAGATACACATCCTAATAATTCTCCAGGTTTAAAATCTATTCCTTTAGGAGTTGGTAATGACATACCATCTGGATATTTATTTAATTTTGGTAAACTTGATAAAGGGTAATTTTTTGGCATCCCTTTTTTTGGATCATCGTAAAGAACGCAAAGTATTTTCATAATGTCAGTTGACTATTTACTCTTATTAAAGTCAATTCTTATTTAGATAGATTTAGCGTAGTTTTTTGGTGCGGTCGGAGAGACTCGAACTCTCATGGGAAAACCCACACGGCCCTCAACCGTGCCTGTCTACCAATTTCAGCACGACCGCATAATTTATGCGACAATAAATGAATGACAATTATTGTTCAAGTTGATAGACTAGAATTAGTATGTCTGTACAGCAAGAAAATATAAAAAGTTCCGAAGAGATCTATAAAAAAATCTCAAAATTTGTGCCAGATGTCGAATGGAAGATACATCAGCCTCTTATAGAAAAAATAAATAAACTCAAAAAAGAAAAAAACGCTATAATTTTAGCTCATAATTATCAGACGCCAGAAATTTATCATGGAGTGGCTGATATTGCAGCAGACTCTCTAGCGCTTGCAGTAGAAGCTTCAAAAACTACAGCAGATAAAATAATTATGTGTGGAGTTCATTTTATGGCTGAAACAGCAAAACTTATGAGCCCAAACAAAAAGGTTTTTCTACCAGATATGAAAGCTGGTTGTTCACTATCTACATCAATAACTGGAGAAGATGTAAGAATGTTAAAACAAAAGTATCCTGGAGTACCTGTGGTTTCGTATGTAAATACATCTGCAGATGTTAAAGCAGAGACTGACGTGTGTTGTACCTCTGCTAATGCTGTAAAAGTTGTGGAGTCTTTGAATGTCGATAGAGTAATTTTTTTGCCAGATCAATATTTAGCTGACTATGTTTCAAAAAATACAAAAGTAAAAATTATTTCATGGAAAGGGACATGTATAGTTCATGAACAATTTAGTGCAAAAGAAATCGAAGATATTAAGAAACAAAATCCAGGAATTAAAGTAATTGCTCACCCAGAGTGTCCTCCAGATGTGATTAAAGCATCTGATTTTACAGGGTCAACTTCTGGGATGATAAATTATGTAAAAGATAAGCAACCAAAAAAGGTTATGTTGGTAACTGAATGTTCGATGAGCGATAATGTTGAAGCAGACAATCCAAATGTTAGTTTCATTAAACCTTGTAACCTATGCCCTTACATGAAGAAAATAGATTTAAAGAAAATACTTGATTGTTTAGAAAATGAAACAAATGAAATATTATTAGATGATAAAACAATTGAAGCTGCTAGAAAATCTGTAATTAGAATGACTGAAATTGGTCGTTAGATCAGTGCAAAAAATTAATCATAAGTATATAAATTCTGTAGTTAAAAAAGCCTTAAAGGAAGATCTCAAGCCAATGGGTGATATCACTACTAGACTTGTAAAATTTAGTAATAAAAAAATTACAGCCAAAATAATAGCCAAGCAGAATGGAGTAATAGCAGGGATAGAATTTTGCAAACAAGCATTTAAATTGATTGGAAAAGAGTCAACTTTTAAATCTAAAATAAAAGATGGTAAGTTTATCAAAAAAAATAAAGTTATAGCTGAAATTTTAGCAAATACAAAAACTATACTTACAGCTGAAAGAACGGCTTTAAATTTTTTAAACCATGCCTCAGGAATAGCTACTACAACTAATAATTTTGTTAAAAAAGTTGGCAAAAAAACTAAAATTTGTTGTACAAGAAAAACAACTCCAAATTTAAGGTTATTAGAAAAATATGCAGTCAAACAAGGTGGGGGTTTTAATCATAGGTACAATTTAAGCGATGAAATTTTGATAAAAGATAATCATATAAAGGCTGCTAAAGATTTGAAAAAACTTGTTTCTAGAGCCTCTAAATCTAAAAAAGTTGTTACGGTTGAAATTGAAAACGTAAGTCAATTAAAAAAAATATTGGGACTAAAATTCAAAAGGGTTCTATTTGACAATATGAATATTGTTCAACTAAAAAAATGTCTTAAAATTTGTAATAGAAAATACGAAACTGAGTATTCTGGCAACGCTAATTTAGGAAATATAAGAAAAATAGCTAGAACTGGAATAAATAGGATTTCTGTGGGTGCTATAACTCATAGCGCTAAAGCTTTTGACACAAGTTTGTTACTTGGATAATTCTGCTTGAGCTGCAGCTAATCTCGCTACCGGTACCCTAAAAGGAGAACAAGACACATAATCCAAACCGGTCTTAGAACAAAATTCTATACTTTTAGGATCTCCGCCGTGTTCACCACAAATACCAAGTTTAATATTTTTATTTGTTTTTTTACCTCTTGATGAGGCTATCTTGACTAATTCTCCTACTCCATTTTGATCAATGCTCACAAACGGGTCTACATCAAAAATTTTGTTATCAATATAATCATTTAAAAATTTACCCGAGTCATCTCTGCTTATACCAAATGTTGTTTGGGTTAAATCGTTAGTACCAAAACTAAAAAAATCTGCGTGTTTAGAGATATCTTTTGCCTGTAGCGCTGCTCTGGGTAATTCGATCATTGTGCCAACAGTGTAATCTAATTTTACTTTATTTTTTGTTTCAATTTCTTTAGCTACTTGATTTACCAATGATCGCATTATTTTTAATTCAGATTCAACTGAAACCAATGGAATCATAATTTCAACAAAAGCAGATTTTATTTTTTCTTTTTTAAGTTCTATTATTGCCTCAAAAATAGCTCTGCACTGCATTTCATAAATCTCTGGGAAAGATATACCTAGTCTACAACCTCTGTGGCCAAGCATAGGATTTTCCTCATGTAGTTCTGATATTCTATCTCGAATTTCTTTAGATGCTAAATTTAAAGATCTCGCTACTTCGTCTAAATCTTTATCAGCTTTTGGTAAAAATTCATGTAATGGTGGATCTAATAATCTTACAGTCACAGGAAGACCAGACATTACTTTAAAGATTTTTTTAAAGTCTTCTTTTTGGTAGGGCAAAAGTTTTGATAATGCATGATTTCTATCCTCATTTGATCTAGAAAGTATCATTTGCCTTACTGATAATATCCTATCCTCGTCAAAGAACATATGTTCAGTTCTACAAAGTCCTATTCCCTCAGCTCCAAAATCTCTTGCGGTTTTACTATCTTGCTCTGTTTCAGCATTTGTCCTAATTTTTAATTTTCTAAACTCATCAGACCATTTCATTATTGTCGAAAAATATCCAGAAATTTCTGGTTTTACTGTTGGAACCAAGCCTTTCATAACCTTGCCGCTTCCCCCGTCTATTGTTATGATTTCACCTTCTTTAATAATTTCGTTGCCTGCTTTAAATTGTTTGTTCTCATAATCAATCGTTATCTCACTTGATCCCGAAACACATGGTCGACCCATTCCCCTTGCGACTACAGCAGCATGACTGGTCATTCCACCTCTAGCAGTCAAAATACCTTTTGCAGCATGCATTCCGTGAATATCCTCTGGTGATGTTTCTAATCTAACCAAAATTGTATCTTGCATCATATTATTCAATTTTTCTGCTTCATCCGCAGTAAAAACAACTTTACCACTCGCTGCACCAGGTGATGCGGGTAAACCAGATGCTATTATCTCTTTTTTAACTTTGTCATCTAAAGTGGGATGTAAAAGTGTATCAATAGTATTTGGATCTATTCTTAGTATTGCTTCTTTCCTTGAAATTAATTTTTCCTTTACCATATCAACTGCAATTTTAATTCCTGCTTTAGCAGTTCTTTTTCCGGATCTTGTTTGAAGCATCCATAATTTATTGTTTTCAACTGTAAATTCAATGTCTTGCATATCTCTATAATGTTTTTCTAATTTTATAAAAACTTTTTCTAATTCTTTATAAGCATTGGGCATTGCTTCTTGCATTGACAGTTCTTTTGAACCTGACTCTTTTTTTGATTTTTTTGTAATATATTGTGGTGTTCTTGTGCCAGCAACCACATCCTCACCTTGAGCATTAATTAAATATTCCCCGAAAAATGAATTTTCACCAGTAGACGGGTTTCTTGTGAAAGCTACTCCAGTAGCACAGTCACTACCCATGTTTCCAAAGACCATAGCTTGAACATTTACAGCTGTTCCCCATTCATCAGGTATTCTATTAAGTTTTCTGTAAGTTTTTGCTCTTTGACTCTCCCAAGATCTAAATACTGAGCTAATTGCTTCAATCAATTGTTCATTTACATCCTGAGGAAAATTTTTACCAGTTTTTTCTTTTACTAACTTTTTAAAATTTTCAATTAATCCATCCCAGTCAGAGGCATCAATTTCTGTATCTTGTAGAACACCTTTTGTAAGTTTGAAATTGTCTATCATTTCTTCAAATAGATGGCCTTCTACTCCCATTACTACATTGCTGAACATTTGAATAAATCTTCTATAACTATCTTTTGCAAAGCGAGGATTTTTGGATTTTGTGGCTAACGCATTTACTGTTTTATCATTTAAACCTAAATTTAAAATAGTATCCATCATCCCAGGCATCGAGATTCTTGCACCAGACCTTACAGAAACTAAAAGTGGATTTTTCAAATCACCAAATTTTTTTAGTGTTTTTTTTTCAATTTTTTTTATCTCAGCCTTAATTTGAGATAAAATTTTAGCAGGCAATTTTTTTTTGTTTGAATAAAAAATATCACAGACTTCAGTGGTAATTGTAAAGCCAGGAGGCACAGGTAAGCCAAGCTTACCCATTTCAGCTAAATTAGCTCCTTTACCACCTAACAAGTTTTTTTTATTTTTAAGTTTACTAATCTTTTTATCATCAAAACTGAAAATAAATTGTTTCACGATATTCCCTCTAGTTTAGAAAAATTAATAAAATTATTAAAAGTATTACAAAACATTTTTAATAACTCCAGCCTGTTATTTTTAATATCACTATTGTCGTCATTTACAATAACATTGTCAAAAAATTTATCGGTAAATATCTTAATTTCTGATAAGCTTAAGAGTAATTTTTCGTAATCTTTATCTTGCTCATTTACTGTAAAAGATTTTCTAATCTCATTAAGTTTTTCAAATAAATGTTTTTCTTCTTCCTTTCTAAATAAAACAGCATCTGGCCTACCTGATAAATTTTCTTTTGCACTTTCCACAATATTAAATGCCCTTTTGTAAGAACTAATTGCATTTATTCCTACTTCTTTGTTTATGTATTTGTTCATTAAAGTGTTTTTTTTGTAGAGGTCGAAATAATTATCACTAAAGTATGAACTTATAGAAGCTTCAATAATATCGTTTTTTATATTTTTATCTTTTAAAATATTTTTCATTCTTTCTTTGAGAAAATTTAATATTTCATTTTCAGAATTTTCATTAGTCTTTGTTACTCCTTGTTCTTCAAGTAATTTTATATTGTAACTTATTAAATTTCTGAGTTTTAAATTTAATTTATTATCTATAATAGTTCGTAATAATCCGATAGCAGATCTCCTCAATGCAAAAGGATCTTTTGAACTGGTTGGTTTTTCATTGATTAGAAAAAATCCAACCAAGGTATCAATTTTATCTGAAATTGCCACAACATAACTAATTGGTTTTTTAGAAGTAATAGAATTATTTCCTAGAGGTAGATAATGATCACTTACTGCATTTGATACATCTTCCTCAAAACCCTGACTCAAAGCAAAATATTTTCCCATAAGTCCTTGTAGATCAGGATATTCATTTACCAAGTCCGAACACAAATCTGATTTAGAGATGGATGCTGCTATTTCCGCTTTTTCTTTATTTAAGTTAAATTCATCAGCCAACATACCACTCAATTTTCTTAATCTTTGGGTTTTGTCATAAACAGAACCGAGCCCCTCATAAAATTTTATATCTTTAAGTTTTACAATTTGTTTAATTAAATTTTTTGATTTATCTTTATCCCAAAAGAATTTGGCGTCTGCTAATCTTGCCTCTACTACTCTTTTGTTTCCGTCTTTAATAAGATTGTTTGTATCCTTTTTATTTGTAACAACCAGAAAGAAATTGGTGATTTCATCTTTTTTATCTAATATAGGAAAATATCTTTGATGATTTTGTAATGTGGAAATGATAATTTCTTTTGGTAATTCTAAATATTTTTTGTCAAAATCAATTAATAGTACTTGTGGGTCTTCTACAATGTTGGTTACCTCTTTTAAAAGTTTAACGTCGTAATGATTTTTAAAATTTTTAACTTTATAAAAACTTTCAAATTTTTTAATTATCTTTTGCTCTCTTTCTTCATGATTAAGTATTATATTATATTTTAATAACAATTTTTGATAATCCTTAACAGTTGTCACTTTAATAACTTTTGTATCTAGGTCTTTTTCAATTATGGTGCTGTCACTAGCTCTTAAATGGCCATAGCTAAAAGTAAGTATTTTCTTATTATATATTGCTAAAATAGATCTTAAAGGTCTCCCCCATAATAAGTCTGTATCAGACCATCTCATTGATTTTTTCCACTTAATTGAAGCTATGCTATTTACAACTATTTTTTTTAATACCTCTGAAGTTAGAGTTTCTTTGCTTCTAGTTTTTATGTAATAAAATTTTCCTTTATCGTTCTGCTTTTCCATAAGATCTTTTCGGGACGAGTTATGCGCTTTTAAAAAATTATTTATTACATCTTCCATGACACCGACTTTTGGACCTCTGATCTCTTTAGATGGAATTTTAATTTTTTCCGAAAAATCTTTGAGAAATATTGTGAGTCTTGTTGGTGATGAAAAAGCTTTTAAAGATCCAAATTTTAAGTTTTCCTCTATTAAAGAGCTTTTAATTTTTGTTTCTAGATCGTTTCTTGCATTGATTTGTAAATTGGGCGGTATCTCTTCACTATAAAGTTCTAATATAAATTCTGACATAAAATCACTGACTTTCTAACCATAATTTTCCGGAACCTTTAGATAGTTCTCTTATTCTGTCAATGTAGTTTGCTCTTTCTGCTACTCCTATTATTCCCCTTGCATCAAGTAAATTAAATATGTGACTAGCTTTTAAACATTGGTCATATGCTGGAAGAGCAAGTTTTTTATTTAAAAGAGATTTACATTCATTTTCGGCATGCTCAAAATTTAATAGTAAAATTTTAGTATCTGCATATTCAAAATTATATGCTGAAAATTCTTTTTCAGATTGATGAAAAATATCTTTATATTTAACTCCCTCACTATTCCATTCAATGTCAAAAACATTTTTCTTTCCTTGCACAAACATACATATTCTTTCTAAACCATATGTAAGTTCAACCGGAACCGGTTTGCAGTCTATACCAGTCATTTGCTGAAAATAAGTAAATTGAGTTATCTCCATACCATCGCACCAAACCTCCCAACCTAACCCAGCAGCTCCTAGAGTAGGGCTTTCCCAATCATCTTCTACAAATCTTATGTCATGTTTTTTTACATCTATTCCAATAGCCGCTAAACTTTTTAAATAAATATTTTTAATATTTTTCGGCGAAGGTTTTATGATTACTTGAAATTGATAATAATGTTGTAATCTATTAGGATTTTCTCCATATCTTCCATCGGTAGGTCGTCTTGATGGTTGCACATAAGCCGCTTTCCATGGATTAGGACCTAAAGATCTTAGTGTGGTTGCAGGATGAAAGGTTCCTGCGCCTACTTCTAAATCATATGGTTGAAGCAACACACATCCATATTTTCCCCAGAACTTTTGCAGACTCATTACTATTTCTTGAAATGTCTGACCTTTAAAACTATCGTGTTTTTTCTTTTTTAGCATTTATAAGCCAAATCTTTGCCATAAACTTTTTTCTTCAAGATTTTCCAAAACTCTTTCGATTTGATTATCAATTGATGAGGATAATTTTTTTGCTAAAAAACCTTTTTGCTTTTCAAACTTTTTAATTATTACTTTGTCTCCAAATTTTTCTCTTAATACTTGATCAGCATTTCCTATACCATCAATTAATCCTAGTTTAAGAGCTACTGAACCAGCCCAAAATTCACCAGTAAATATATTGTTTTTTTCTGGATCTTTAATTTTTTCTCCCCTGCTTTGTTTTACAATTTTAATGAAGTCTGAATGTAAATCTAACTGTATTTTTTTTAACCTTTCGACATCCTCTTGTTTTTCCTCTACAAAAGGGTCAAGAGTACTTTTGTTTTTACCTGCAGTGTAAATTCTTCTTTCTACACCAATTTTTTTTATTAAATCTTTAAAACCAAATGATGCGGATATCACACCAATTGATCCAATTATAGAGCTTGAATTAGCGTAGATTTCATCCCCAGCACATGCAATAAAATAGCCTCCTGAAGCCGCAACATCTTCAGCAAATATCATAACCTTGGTCTTATTTTTTTTAGCTAATTGTCTTATATAACTATAAATTAAATGTGATTGAACTGGTGAACCTCCAGGAGAGTTAATTGAGATCGCTACAGTCTTTGCTTTCTTATAAGAAAATGCTTTTTTTAGGATCTCTTGCTGATTGGCTAAATCTATCCCTTGCTTAAATCTTCCAACAGACCCTATCACGCCAGTCATTCTGACATGAGGTATAATTGTTTTTTTTTTAAATATTGAAAACATAAATGAGTATTAATATTTTACTTATATCAATACTATAAAAAATTTTAATCAATTATTACGCTACCCCTAGTTGAATTGAAGGTGCGTCAACAGGTTTAAAATAAGAATATTATATTTTGTTAAGGTTGTGTAAAAACTGCCTATGGGATCAGTTATACCTCTCAAAAACTCGGCCAATTCTGCCTACCTCGAGCTGAAAAATCTAGTGGTCAATAAACTAGATAAAGTTGAGGAACTAATAAATATTAAACTTGAGAGCAAAGTTGATCTAATTCAGAAAATGACAAAACATCATTTAAATTCTGGAGGTAAAAGATTAAGAGCTCTTTTAACTTTAGGTTCAGCTAAATTAGCTGGTTATGATTTAGGAGATAGAGATATAAATTTAGCGGGTTGTGTCGAATTAATTCACTCTGCAACTTTACTACATGACGATGTTATTGACGAAAGTCATTTGAGAAGAGGTAATAAAACAACCAATATTATTTGGGGCAATCAATCTTCAATTTTAACAGGAGATTATTTACTAAGTAGATGCTTTGAAATTATGGTAGATGACGGTGATTTAGAAATATTAAAATTACTATCTTCTACTTCATCAAAAATTGCACAAGGTGAAGTTTTACAGTTACAACATAAAGGTGAAGCAGATCTTTTGGAGGAGACTTACATAAAAATTATCAATTTAAAAACAGCTGCTTTATTTTCTGCAGCTACTAAAACAGGTGCTTGTTTAGGTAAATTAAATATGAAAGAAAAAGAAGCTTTAGCTTCTTATGGAAAAAATCTTGGCTTGGCCTTTCAAATTGCTGATGATGCTTTAGATTATTTTGCTAAAGAAATTTTATTTGGAAAAGAAATTGGTAAAGATTTTTACGAAGGTAAAACGACGTTACCATTAATAATTATTTTTCAAAGAGCTAATGATGAAGAAAAAGATTTTTTAAAAGAAATTTTTAAAAAAGAAAAAAGGACTGAGGATGATTTTAGTGAAGTATTATCATTGATAAACAAATATAAAGCGGTAGAAGAAAGTTTAAAAAGAGCAGAGTATTTTGTAAATGTATCTAGAGATGCTCTAGCTATTTTTCCAAATTGTAGAGAAAAAAATATTTTACAAAACTTATCAAGTTTTAGTTTGAATAGATCTTTTTAGGGATATAAAAGTTCTTTCTTCCAACTTCCTTTTTCTTTCTTATAATTTAATCTCTCATGTATTCTACCCTCGCCGTCTAACCAAAATTCAATTTGCGATGGCAATAATCTCCATCCTGACCAATGTGTTGGTCTTGGAACATCGTTAGAAGGATATTTTTTTTCATAAGTTTCAATTTTTTTAATAAAATCGTCTCTCTTATTTAAAATTTCAGATTGAGAAGAAGCCCAAGCACCAATTTTATTTTTATATGGTCTTGAGTTATAATAATCATCTGCCTCTTTATCTGTAACTTTTTCAACTGTTCCAATAATTCTTACTTGTCTTCTAATGCTTTTCCAATGAAAACACATAGATGATTTTTTATTAACTTTTAAATCGTTTCCTTTTTTACTATTAAAATTTGTATAAAAAACAAATCCTTTATCACTTAAACCTTTTAGCAAAACCATTCTCACACTGGGTTGGTTGGCTTTATCTACAGTGGCCACTGCAACTGCGTTTGGGTCGTTAATTTCAGTCTCCTCGGCTTTGGCAAACCATTTTTTGAATAAATCTATTGGATTATTGGCTTCTTCAAAGCATTTATCCAAACCAAGAGAGTTTTTGCCATTATTTTGATTCATAATTTATTTAAAATAATTTATACATTAAATAACTATGTCTTTTAATACTTTTGGAAAAATTTTTAGGTTCACTACTTGGGGAGAGTCTCATGGTCCAGCTATAGGCTGTATAGTAGATGGTTGTCCGCCAAATATCCCTATTTCAGAGAAAGAGATACAAAAGGACATGGATAAGAGAAGACCTGGGCAGTCAAAATTTACGACTCAAAGAAAAGAGAGCGATAAGATTTCTATTTTATCTGGGGTCTTTCAGGGGAAGACTACAGGCACACCCATTTCTATGATTATATATAATGAAGACAAAAGATCTAGAGATTATGAGTCAATTAAAGATAAGTTTAGACCAGGACATGCTGATCTCACATATTTCAAAAAGTATGGAATAAGGGATTATAGAGGGGGAGGTCGTCAATCTGCTAGGGAAACTGCGAGTAGAGTAGCCGCTGGAGCAATAGCTAAAATTGTTCTTAAAAAAATAATTGGAAAAAAAATTAGTATTGTTGGAGCAGTAACTCAATTGGGAATAATGAGCTGCGATACTTCTAAATGGAATGATAGTGAAATAAGAAAAAACCCATTCTTTTGTCCAGATAAATCATCAGTAAATTTATGGGAAAAATATTTATTAGGGATACGAAAGTCTGGATCATCTTGTGGAGCTGTAATAGAACTTAGAGCAAGAGGTATTCCAATAGGATTAGGGGCACCGATATATTCAAAATTAGATGCAGATATAGCTTCTGCACTCATGAGTATTAACGCTGTAAAAGGAGTTAATATTGGTGCTGGAATGAGTTCTG
Source organism: uncultured Pelagibacteraceae bacterium (assembly GCA_902605645.1). Lineage (GTDB taxonomy): Bacteria > Pseudomonadota > Alphaproteobacteria > Pelagibacterales > Pelagibacteraceae > Pelagilacustribacter. The sequence continues at coordinate 36,842 of CACLDE010000005.1, forward strand.
CTTATTTAACAGGAGAAGAAAATTCTGATGAAATAAGAGCTGGAGTAGGAAGAATAAAATTTAAAAGTAATAAAGCTGGAGGAATTTTAGGTGGCATATCATCTGGACAAGATATTATAGCTTCTTTTGCCGTAAAACCTACATCTTCAATTTTAAATAGTAGAGAAACGATAAATAAAAAGGGAAAGAATACTAAAATATCTGTTAGAGGTAGACATGACCCATGCGTGGGAATTAGAGCCGTTCCAATTGGTGAGGCTATGTTGGCTTGTGTGATATTAGATCACTATATGATGAATAAAGCCCAGTGCAGTTAATTAGAAAGTTTATTTTTATTTTTTGCAAATATAATATTGGACTTCAGAGCTTCTTCAATTTTTTCAACAATAGAATTCGAATTTAGTCCAGCTTTTTCATACATTTTTTCTGGAGTATCTTGGTCAATAAATAAATCAGGTAAAAACATTGATCTAAATTTAAGGCCCTTATCAAATACACCTCTATCAGAAAGAAGTTTCATTACGTGAGAACCAAATCCACCAATTGAACCCTCTTCAATAGTTAAGATTAATTCATGGTTTGAAGCTACTTCAAGAATTAATTTTTCATCTAAAGGTTTTGCAAATCTGGCATCTACTATTGATATTTTTATCCCCTTTTTTTCTAAAATTTCTTTTGCTTTTTTACATTCATCAAGTCTAGCCCCAAAATTAAGTATTGCAGCCTGTTTTCCCTCACAAACTAATTTTCCTTTACCTATTTCTAAAACCTCATCAAGCCCGGGAAGTTCAATGCCTACACCATTGCCTCTTGGATATCTGAAGGCAGAGGGTCTATCGTTGATATTTACTGAAGTATTTATCATTTTTACAAGCTCTGACTCATCGCTTGCTGCCATCACAACAAAATTTGGTAATGTAGCTAAATAAGTAATATCGAAAGAGCCAGCATGTGTTGGTCCATCTGCGCCTACCAATCCTGCTCTATCTATAGCAAATCTAACTGGAAGAGATTGTAAGGCAACATCATGAACAACTTGATCATAAGCTCTTTGTAAAAAAGTTGAATAAATAGCTGCATATGGTTTGTATCCTTCAGTAGCTAATCCAGCTGCAAAAGTAACCGCATGCTGTTCAGCTATTCCCACATCAAACATCCTATCAGGAAATCTTTTTTCAAATGAATTGAGCCCAGTACCAGAAGGCATAGCTCCAGTAATACCAATAATTTTAGTATCTTTCTCAGCATGTTTAATTAAAGTTTCTGAAAAAACTTTTGTATACGCTGGTGCATTAGATTTTGATTTACTTTGTTGGCCTGTTGAAATGTCAAACTTTGAAACTCCATGATATTTATCTCCAGACTCCTCTGCATGTCTGTAACCTTTTCCTTTTTGGGTTATAGCGTGGATTAATATTGGTCCCTCATGTTTTGATTTTTTTACATTTTCTAAAATCTCAACCAAATAATCGACATCATGTCCATCAACAGGGCCAATATAATAGAAACCTAGTTCACTGAATAATGTGCCTCCAGTTACAATTCCTCTTAATATATCTTCCGCTTTCCCAGCTTTTTGGCTAAATCTTTTTGAAAAAGCTGAAGTAATCAATTTTATTGTTTCCCTTAAACTAAAATATATTTTACCAGACAATAATTTTGCTAAATATTTACTCATCGCTCCAACTGGTTTAGCAATGGACATTTTATTGTCATTCAAAATTACTATTAATTTAGACTTTAAAGCACCTGCATTATTCATTGCCTCATAAGCCATCCCAGCACTCATAGCTCCATCACCTATGACAGCTATGACATTGTTGTTATCATTTGAAAGTTTTTTAGCAACTGACATTCCTAAAGTTGAAGAAATTGAAGTAGAACTGTGAGCTGCGCCAAATGGATCGTATTCGCTTTCCTCTCTTTTAGTAAAGCCTGAAAGTCCTCCACCTTTTCTTAGTGTTCTAATTTCCTTTTTTCTACCAGTTATAATTTTATGCGGATAACACTGATGGCTAACATCCCATACAAGTTTATCTTTTGGGGTATTAAAAACATAATGTAAAGCTACTGTCAGTTCTACAACACCTAATCCAGCTCCTAAATGACCACCTGTTTCTGAGACAACGTCTATTAGTTCTGTTCTAAGTTCATCAGAAATTTGTTTTAAATATTTCTTATCAAATTTTCTTAGATCTGAAGGATAGTTTATTTTATCTAATAGTTTGGTCATTAATATTTTCTTTCTAAAATAAATTTTATAATATTTTTCAAGTCGTTAGCTTTATTTCCATGTTTTTCGAGATTTCTCAATATCTTTTTTTTTAAGTTAATAGCATAATCATAAGCATAATTGTATCCTACTAAATTAATAATTGTAGATTTACCTTTTTTTTTTATCTTTGTTAACCTTTTTACCAGTATATTTCGATTTTCCTTTAATATCTAAAAAATCGTCTGCCAATTGAAACAGTAAACCAATATCCTCTCCTAATTTGATTAATTTAATTTTTGTTTTTTTACTTTGTCCTGCAATTTGGCCAGCTGCGAAACAACAAAAACCAAACAGTTTTCCTGTTTTTTTTCTTTGCATATTTATTATTTCTTTGAATTTTTTTCTTTTTTTTTCATACTTTAAATCAAGTTCTTGACCACCTGCTATCCCAGTATGCCCGGAACATTCGGCTAATCTTTTAATCAGCGAAATTTTATTTTTATCTTTAATTTTAAATCTTTTATCGGAAATCATTTCAAATGCTAAAGTTAATAAAGAATTACCTGCTAACACCGCAGTAGACTCGCCGTACTTAATATGGGTAGTGGCTTTTCCTCTTCTAAGTTTATCATTATCCATACAAGGCAAATCATCATGTATTAAAGAGTAGGAATGAATGCATTCAACTGCACCACAAATATTTAATAAGTTATTTGATTTTAAATTATATAGTTTTCCTGCAGCAAAAATGACACTTGATCTTATTTTTTTTCCCCCAGATAATAATCCATAATTCATTGGGTTTATTAATAAGCTCCTCTTTTGAGATTTTAAATATCCTTTTAAAAATAAATCTATTTTTTTTGCATTTGATTTTAACCTATTCTTAAACATTTTTTTTACCTAAAGCATTTATCTCTTTCAGTTTTTTCTTAAATAAATCATCCATATGTTTATTTAACTTTAAAAGCTTATCATAATCATTTGCGTAACTTTCCAGATTTGCGTCACCTTTTTCAATTTTTTCCAAAATTTTATTGATTTCCTCTTTTGTCTCTTTTATTGATTTACTTTTAATATCTGCTGGATTATTTTTACTATTCATTTAACGTATAATAAATAATTTATGAAGAATATCTATTCAAATATATTGAAATTTAATTCAAAGAATTTAATTAAAATTATAAAAATTCTTAAAAAAAATGGCATAATTTGTTTGCCTACAGAAACGGTATATGGTTTAGGTGGCAATGCATATTCGTATATTGCGATAAAAAAAATTTTTGAGGTTAAAAAAAGATTTAAAAAAAATCCGCTTATAATTCACTATTATAATTTAAGTCATGCAAAAAAAGATGTAATTCTAGATCAAGATTTTTATAAGGTTTATAAAAAATTTAGTCCAGGTCCAATAACGTATATTGTAAAGAAAAAAAATAACTCCAGAATAAGACCTATAGCTTGCGCAAATTTAAAAACTGTAGGCATAAGATTTCCAAAGGACAAAATAATTAGAAAATTATTGAAAAAACTTAATTTTCCTTTAGCAATGCCCAGTGCAAATAAATCATCAGGTGTAAGCCCAGTAAAACCTTCAGATGTTTTTGAGGAATTTAGTAATAAAATAAAAGTACTTGATGGCGGTATTTCTAAAATAGGAATAGAGTCAACTGTTTTAAATTTAGTTGGAAATATATGTATTTTAAGGCCAGGGATAATTACTCCAAAACAAATTGAAAAGGTTTTGAAAATAAGTATAAAAATTTCGCCAAAGCAGACAACTATTAAATCTCCAGGATCTTTAAAGAAACACTATTCTCCAGGTATACCCATTTATATGAATAAAAAAAAATGTCCTGATAAATATGCATTTATAACTTTTGGAAAAAAATACCCTGTGACAAGAAATTCTTTTAATTTGAGTAAAAAATCTAATTTAAGTGAAGCTGCTAAAAACTTATATAAATTTTTTAGAAATATAAAGAAAAAAGGATATAAGAAAATTTATGTTACTAAAATTCCAAACGAAGGAGTAGGAATAGCTATAAATGATAGGCTCAAAAGGGCTTCAAAATAATGAAACTGGAAGTAAAAAATTTAGAAAAAAAATTTAAAGATTTCACAGCTGTAAATAATATAAACTTTTGTATTGAAGAGGGACAGACATTAGGCGTTCTAGGACCAAATGGATGTGGAAAAACCACTACTATTGGAATGCTCCTTGGGTTGATTAAACCGTCAAGTGGAAAGATCCTTATAAATGAAGAAAATTTTGAAAATTTAAATAGAGAAAAGATATTAAGTAAATTTAATTTTGCCTCTCCCTATGTTGAATTGCCAAAAAAGTTAACCGTTAAAGAAAACCTAGAAATTTATGGTAGACTATATGGTGTAAAGGATTTAGCAAAAAGAATACAAGAAATATCAAGTGACTTAAATTTGAGATTTTTTTTAAATAAGAAAACTGGGGAATTGTCGTCAGGACAAAAGAATAGAGTATCCTTAGCAAAGTCACTTATAAATAATCCAAGAATTCTTTTTTTAGATGAGCCGACCGCTAGTCTAGATCCTGACATTGGTGATTTTGTTAGAAAATACATTGAGGAATATAAATCAAAAAATAAAATTTCTATACTATTAGCGTCTCACAACATGAAAGAGGTGGAGAGACTTTGTGATCAAGTAATAATGATGAAGGAAGGTAAAATAGTTGATAGGGGAACATGCCAATCTCTAATAGATAAGCATGGTAGGAATAATCTAGAAGATACATTTTTAAAATTAGCGAGGAACAAAAATGAATTGGAATAAAGTTTACGGTCTAAGTTTGAGACATTTTTATTTAATCAAAAGCTCTTTTCCAAGAATACTAGATCTAATTTATTGGCCAAGTATTCAGATTTTTTTGTGGGGATTTATATCAAAGTTTTTCACTTTAAGTTCATCTTATTATAATAATACTGTGGGTGTGATTTTATCTGCAGCAATTCTTTACGATTTTCTCTTTAGATCAAGCATAAGTTACAATATGATGTTTTTAGAAGAGATTTGGAGTAGAAATTTTACAAATTTGTTTATTTCACCAATTAAAATTAAAGAGATTATTGCGGCATTAACATTGACTGCAATAGTAAGAACTTTAATAGGAATGGTGCCGGCAGCATTAATAGCTATTCCTCTTTTTGGAGTCTCCATTTTTAAAATTGGGTTACCTTTAATAACTTTATTATTAAGTCTTTATATTTTTGGAATAACTTTAGGCTTATTGGTTACTTCTGGATTAATCAGATTTGGACCATCATTTGAAAATATTGCCTGGGCTAGTCTATTTTTTTTAGCTCCATTGGGATGCATATATTATCCTATAGAAATTTTACCTGAATGGTTACAAATAATTGCAAAAATACTACCTTTAGTTCATATTTTTGAAGAAATGAGAAATATTTTAATTAACGATATTATAAGTTATACTCAGATATTTTTAGCGATAGCCATTTCTATTTTTTATTTCATTTTAGGAGTTGCGGTTTTTTACATCTCTTATGCTGGAGCAAAAATTAGAGGAACATTAATAAACGTTGGAGAATAAATGCATAATAAAATTGAGGAAATTAAAAAAAATGAAAGTCCTCCAAAAATAATTAAAAATTTATTTAGTAAAAATGAAGTAGATAAATTTCTTAATCTTTATGAACAATTACCGATAACTGTACATAATAAAAAGCAAAACGTTATAAAAAAAAGATGGCTAAAAGAATACGGTAAAGAGTTAGAAGAATTATTTTATAGTAAATTAAAAAATGAAATAGGTGATTTTAAATATGATAATTTAAAAACAGATAACGGAGATGTAATTTTTGGTCTTTTCCAAGAAAGTTATAATCCAATAGGTTTGCATATAGATGGTGGCTTTAATTTTGAGGATTTAATTTACAAACAAAGTTTGATTCCCCTTACACCAGTTGGGAGCACTGTGATTTTCAAAAATAGATATTATGGAAAATCTACAAATTTCACAATCGATAAAAACGAACTAGAAAAAACAAAACTTAATTATGGACAAAATATTAGATCAAACAAGCATATTGGTATGTTTGGTAATAAAGATTTTAGCTCAAAAGATCACAAAAAATATTTAAGACACGAAAAAATAGACAACCTAGTAGGGCTTGAAATTGAATTAGTTTATGAATGGGAATTGGGATCAATGTTAATCTTTGATAGAACTAATTTACACTGTTCATCATCTAAAATTGAAGGAAAAAAAATAGGGTTAACTACTTTTACAAAAAAATAGATTATGGCAATATATGATTGCTTTCAATATTTTAATGAAGAACATATAGCTGATTTAAGATTTAACATCTTGAATAAGTTTATAGATTATTTTGTAATCGTTGAGTCTACAGTAAACCACCAAGGAAAACAAAAAAAGTTACAGTTTAATATAGATAATTATAAAAAGTTTAAAGATAAAATAAAATATATTATCGTTGATGATACTCCTGAAAATATAAAAAAACCTCATAAAGGTGGGGAGTCTTTAGTCGAACAACATCAAAGAAACTCATTGATGAAAGTTCTTAATAAAGCAGAGGATGAGGATTTAATTATTTTGTCTGACGTAGATGAAATTCCAGATCTAAACAAGCTAAATTTATTTAATAAAAAAAATTATGCTGTTTTTTCTCAAAAAATGTTTATGTATAAAATTAACCTTTTAAATTTAGATGAAAATAATTGGCATGGTTCAAAAATTTGTTTAAAAAAAAATTTAAAAACACCTCAATGGCTTAGAAATTTAAAATTTAAAAAATATCCTTTTTGGAGATTAGATAAACCAAGAAATTTACAAATCATACAAAACGGAGGTTGGCATTTTGCTTACTTACAAAGTGCTGAAAATATTTCAAAAAAAATCAAATCCTTTGCTCACGGGGAATTTAATAAAGAGCACTTATCTGACGAAGAAAAAATAAAACAAAGAATTCAAAAAGGAGAAGATGTTTTTGAACGTGGTTTTAAATTAAAAAGAATTAATATCGACGATTCTTTTCCAGATTTTATCAAGCAAAATCAAAGTATGTTGAAAAATTGGATTGCTTAATATTGTGCGCCCGGAAGGATTTGAACCCTCAACCTTCTGATCCGAAGTCAGACGCTCTATCCAGTTGAGCTACGAACGCACAAATAGTAATTTAAAACAAATGAAAAATAAAACAATTAAAATATTACCTACAGCTTCAGATATAGGAAAAAGAATAGATGTATTCTTATCTGAAAGATTAAAAGAAGTCACAAGATCGAATTTAAAAAAAATTATTAATTTAAAAAACGTAACTGTAAACAAAGTTGTAGTTGAGGCTCAATCTAAGAAAATAAAAGATAAAGATGAAATAACCATAACTTTTCAAGAAGAAATAAATAAAAAGATAACGCCTTTAAAAAAGTCATTAGATATTGTTTACGAAGATAAAGATTTGATAATTATAAATAAACCTCAAGGTATGGTGGTTCATCCAGGAGCAGGAAATAAAAACAACACATTAGTAAATATTATAGTTGGAAACTTTAAAAAAAAATTGTCAAATTTAAGTGGTGCTACGCGACCTGGAATTGTTCATAGAATTGATAAAGACACAAGTGGGTTGCTTGTGGTAGCCAAAAATAATTTTGCGCATGCTAGGTTAAGTAAACAATTTAGTGATCATTCAATAAAAAGAAAATACGTAGCTTTAGTTTGGGGAGTTTTAAGACCTTTAAAAGGAACGATTGAAACATTTATAACAAGAAATAAAAGAAATAGACAGCTTATGACGACTGATGAATTTAAAGGAAAAAAAGCAATTACAAAATATTCAATAATAAAAGTCTTTAATAAAAAAGATGTTCCTAAAATAAGTTTAATAGAATTTGAATTAAAAACTGGAAGAACTCATCAAATTAGAGTTCATATGATCTATAAAGGAACTAGTTTACTAGGTGACCAAAAATATCGTAAAAAAAATATGAAATATAAAAAGATTGATAAAGTATTTGAAGAAATTTTAAATTCATTTAAAGGTCAAGTTTTACATGCTTCCACATTAGGGTTCGATCATCCTAGAAACTTAAAAAAAGTAGAGTTTAAAACAAAATTACCCATAAAATTTAAAAAATTAGTTGATTATCTTGAAAGTTAAAAAAATTAAAATTATATATAGTTTTAAATTATGCCTAAAAAAAAAGAATTATCTAATTTACCTTCTCCCGCTTCAGGTAGTTTATCTTTATATTTATCTCAAATTAAAAAGTTTCCAATGCTGGACGCAGAAGAGGAATACTTGCTTGCAAAAAATTGGAAAGAGAGAGGTAATTTAAAGGCAGCACATAAGTTAGTAACAAGTCACCTAAGGCTTGTAGCAAAAATTGCTATGGGATATAGAGGATACGGTTTACCGGTAAGTGAATTAATTTCAGAGGGAAATATAGGTTTGATGCAGGCGGTAAAAAAATTTGATCCAGACAAAGGGTTTCGACTTGCAACTTATGCAATGTGGTGGATTAAAGCTTCTATTCAAGAATATGTTTTAAGATCTTGGAGTTTGGTTAAAATGGGAACGACAACAGCTCAAAAGAAACTTTTTTTTAATCTTAAAAAAATTAAAAATCAAATAGCCCCAGAACAAGAGGGGGACTTAAGAGATAATCAAGTTAAAGAAATTTCTAAAAGATTGGATGTAGACTCTGAAGAAGTAATAAATATGAATAGAAGGATGATGGGTCAAGAAAAATCTCTCAATAGCCCAATCAAAGCTGGAGAAACTGATGAATGGCAAGATTGGTTAGTGGATGAAAATTTGGATCAAGAACTGCTTTTATCTCAAAAACAGGAGTTTGATGATAGAAAAGAATTATTAAACAACGCAATGAGTATTCTTGATGCGAGAGAAACTGACATTTTAAGAGCTAGAAGGTTGAGTGAAAACCCAAAAACTTTGGAAGAATTAAGTGCTAAATTTAAGATAAGTAGAGAAAGGGTAAGACAAATAGAAACGAAAGCTTTTGAGAAATTACAAAAATCAATGATAAATGCTAGTAAATCAAAGAATTTACTTCCGAAACTTTGATTTAAGTTGCAAAAGGATTCTCTATTAAAATAGTATCTTTACGTTCAGGACTTGTTGAAATGCTAGCTACTTTTGTCTCTATAAACTTTTCTAAGCCTTTTATATATACTTGAGCATTTTTTGGCAAATCTTTAAAAGATTTAATGCCTTTTGTTGTAGCTTTCCATCCTTTGTATGTTTTGTAAATCGGTTTAACTAACAATTGATCTTCAACAGCTGCTGGCAAATAATCAATTTTTTTACCTTTTAACTCGTATCCTATGCAAATATTAATTTCTTCTAGTTCATCCAAAACATCTAACTTTGTTAAAGCTATACCATTTATACCTGATATCTTGATTGTTTGCCTAACTAGAACTCCGTCAAACCATCCACATCTTCTCTTCCTGCTAGTTACAGTGCCAAATTCTTTGCCTCTTGATCCTAAAATTTCGCCAATTTCATTTTTTAACTCCGTTGGAAATGGCCCTTCTCCAACTCGAGTAGTATATGCTTTTGTTATACCTAAAACATAATTGATTGTATTTACCCCACAGCCTGTGCCTGTAGCAGCAGAGGAAGCAACAGTATTTGAAGATGTAACAAATGGATAAGTTCCGTGATCAACATCTAATAAAATCCCTTGTGCTCCTTCAAATAGGATTTTTTTACCTTTTAACTTGTACTCATCCAATTTTTTCCACACCGGCTGTGAAAATTTTAAGATTAACGGGGCTATTTTTAACAAATCCTTTTTTAATTGATCTTTTTCAAATATTTTTTTCCCTAAACCCTTTCTAATTGCATTATGATGAATTAGCACTGTTTCTAGTCTATGATCTAAATTTCTTTCTGAAATTAGATCCATCACTCTTATTGATCTTCTTCCCACTTTATCTTCATAAGCTGGACCAATACCTCTTCTAGTAGTACCAATTTTTGCTTTTCCTGCTGAGTCCTCTCTTATCTCATCCATTTCTTTATGAAATGGAAGAATTAAGTTTGCAGCTTCTGATATAATAAAGTTTTTATCATCCACGTTAACACCTTTTTCCTTAATTTCTTTTATTTCATCTAGTAAAGCCCAAGGATCTATAACAACACCATTTCCTATTATTGAAATTTTATTTTTTCTGACTATTCCTGATGGCAATAATCTTAATTTATAAGTTATACCATCAATTACAAGAGTATGGCCAGCATTGTGACCTCCTTGAAATCTAACAACAACATCCGCCTCGCTAGATAGCCAGTCAACAATTTTCCCTTTTCCTTCGTCACCCCATTGCGAACCTACTACAACAACATTTTTCATTATCTATATTTCCTATCTATTTTAATGGAGCTTAAATGGTTTATCGGTCCATGACCTTTTCCATAGTTAACATTAGATCTAATAGATTGATTAACATATTTAATTGCTAGCTCACAGGATTTATTTATAGTTTTTCCACATGCAAAAAAAGTTGTAATCGCACTGGATAAAGTACACCCGGTTCCATGAGTATTTTTTGTTTTAATTCTTTTACTCTTAAAAATTTTTAATTCTTTTTTATTTAGGAAAACATCATTGATAGATTTTAGTTTATTATGTCCGCCTTTTAGCAAAATATTTTTTACTCCAAATTTAAGTAATATATTAGCTGCTTTTATCATGTCATTGAGGTTTTTTATTTTAGTATTTGTCAAAACCTCTGCTTCAGGAATATTTGGTGTTATCAAAAAAGCTTTTTTTATTAATTTTTTCTTTAAAACTTTAATAGCTTTATCGTCTATTAGTTTAAACCCACCTTTAGCAACCATTACAGGATCTAAAATAATCTTTTTTACCTTAATTTTATTTAAAGATTTAATGACTGATAAAATTACTTTAGTAGAGTGAAGCATGCCTATCTTTATTGCATCTGGCTTTATATCTTTAGAGGTAAATAAAATCTGTTTTTCTATTTCTTTTGGAGGGACCGAAATTACTGAGTTGACACCTGTGGTATTCTGGGAAGTAACAGCGGTTACTGCAGTCATTGCATAGCTGCCTAAAGAGGTAATCGTTTTTATATCTGCTTGAATACCAGCTCCTCCAGATGAGTCTGAACCAGCAATTATTAAAATTTTAGATTTCGGTTTCAATTATTTTATTGAACTCTTTATAATTTTTATACATTTTAAAATTAAACTCTTATCACATGACTCTGCCATAACCCTAATTTTTGGTTCCGTACCAGACTTTCTCACCAAAATTCTTCCTTTTCGACCCATCAACTTGTTAGCCCTTTTTATTGCATTTTTACATTTAGCTTTACTAATTACACTTTTATCTTTTACAGTTATATTCTCTAAAGTTTGCGGCAGTGGCTTGAAAACATTTAATAAACTGCTAGCTTTTTTTCCTTTTCTTAAAGAAAATAAAACTTCTAGAGCTACTAATAAACCATCACCAGTTGTAGCAAATTTTCCTAAAATTATATGACCAGATTGCTCTCCACCAAGATTAAAATTTAATTTTTTCATTTTTTCTTTAACATACCTATCGCCTACTTTAGATCTTGAAAACTTTATTTTTTTAATTTTTAAAAATTGCTCAAGCCCGTAATTAGACATTAAAGTGCCCACGACTCCCCCTTTTAGAATTTTTTTAGATTTCCATCTTTTAGCTAACATAGCGATAATTTGATCGCCATCTACAATTTTTCCGTTTTCATCACACATAATAATTCTATCTGCATCACCATCGAAAGAAATCCCAATATGTGCTTTAAATTTTTTTACAGCAGTTTTAATTTTATGCGGGTAAGTAGATCCGCATTCTTTATTAATGTTTAAACCATTTGGTTTAATTCCAATGGCGAAAACTTTTGCTCCTAGCTCTCTTAAAAGTTTTGGAGCAGCTTTGTAGCAAGCTCCATTGGCGCAATCTAAAACTATCTTAATTCCTCTTAATTTAAAGTTTTTTGGAAAATTGTTTTTTAAAATTTTTATATACTTATCATTTCCATCCTCTAATCTTTTTACTCTCCCCAATAATGTTGGATTTGTAAGTTGCTTGGTATTTTTTGTATCAATTAGTTTTTCTATTTTATTTTCAATTTTGTCTGATAGTTTCATTCCATTGGGACCAAATAATTTTAGACCATTATCATAAAATGGATTATGAGAAGCAGTAATCATAATACCCATATTTGCTTTCATTGACTTAGTTAACATTGCAAGTCCATTTGTGGGCAAAGGTCCTAAAGTAAAAACGTGCATACCACCTGAAACCAATCCAGATACTAGTGCCGGTTCTAAAGTGTATCCTGATAATCTTGTATCTTTAGCTATGATTGCAATTTGCTTAGATTTTTTCTGATTTTTAAAATACGTACCAGAAGCTAGACCAAATTTGAAAAATTTCTCTCCTGTTATATTTCCTTGATTAACAGTCCCTCTTATACCATCAGTACCAAAATATTTATTTTTCATTAATTTGATATTATCTTTTTATAAACTAAAATTCCTTGCTTCACCTCTTTTACATTATGCACTCTAAAAATTTGCACTCCTTGTGATAATAAAAAAAGAACTGAAGCTAAAGTTCCCCCAGTTCTATCGTTGCTATCATATTTTTTAGATATTTGATTAATAAATCTTTTTCTTGAAGTTCCAACCAAAATAGGAAAGCCAAGACTATGAAACAAAGATATTTTAGAAATTAAAGTCAAATTATGTTTCAAATTTTTACCAAAACCAATACCTGGATCTAGAATAATCTTTTTATTATCAAAGTTTTTATTAACGTTTTTTTCAAAAAAATCGAAGATATCCAACAACACATTTTTGTAATTCGGGTTTTTTTGCATTGTGTTTGGTGTTCCCTGCATATGATGAAGCACTTTTGCAATATTATATTTTTTTAATTTTTGTAATGAATTTTGTTCATATTTAAAACCTGAAACATCATTTATTAAGTCAACTCCATGCTTTATGCTCTTAACCATTAAATCAGATTTTCTTGTATCAATTGAGAGGCAAGTTTGTTTATATTTTTTTTTAAATTTTTGAATAACGGATTTAATTCGTCCCCACTCTATTTCAGGTTTAATAGTTTTTGAACCTGGTCTTGTAGATTCTCCTCCAACATCAATAATATTTGCGCCAGATGAAATCATTTCTTTTACATGTTTAAATGATTTATTTTTTTTATTGAATTTACCGCCATCAGAGAAACTATCTGGGGTCATATTTAAAATACCCATTATACAAGGTTCTTCAAAGTTTACGTATTTGAGAAAATTTTTTCTCCTAGAAATAATATTTTTTAAATCTTTTCGTACCTTATTTCTTAAGGAAACACTTAATGTATTTATTTTTTTATAATTAATAATTTTAGAATATATTTTACTGTTGTGTCTAGAAATAATCTCTATTTCATCAAAAGATATATCTTTATTTCCACATAAGGGTAAAGCTTTTTTTGTTTTAATTAGTTGTTTTGCCGTTGAACCGTATTTGAAATTACACGCTCTTGTGTAATATTTTTTCATTTATTAAATTACAGGCTTTGGTTTTAAACCTATGGTTCCTAATGCTGAAGTTTCTTTAGCATCCTCTTTAGAGTCGCTCTCAAATGATCTCGTTGGTTTTTTATCCTTCAAGATTAAATCTCTTATTTCATCTCCTGATAAAGTCTCATAAACCAATAAAGCTTTTGCAATTTTATGTAAGTCATCAATTTTTTCCGTAAGAACAGCTCTTGCTCTTTCATATCCTTTATCGACTATTTTTTTAACCTCTGAGTCAACTTTTTTTGCAGTTTCTTCTGACATATTCTGCTGTTTTGTAACAGATCTACCTAAAAAAACTTCCTCTTCATTTTCTCCGTAAGCTATAGTTCCTAATTCTGCGCTCATGCCATATTTGGTAACCATATTTTTTGCCATCTTCGTTACCATATCAATATCTGATGAAGCCCCTGATGTTACTTTGTCATGACCAAAAATAATTTCTTCAGCAATTCTTCCGCCCATGGCAACAGCTATATCTGAATGCATTTTTTCTCTAGTAACAGAAAGCTGATCTCTCTCTGGAAGTCTCATTACCATTCCTAATGCACGTCCTCTTGGAATAATTGTTGCCTTATGAATAGGATCAGAAGCCTTTTCATTCAACGCAACTATAGCGTGGCCACCTTCGTGATATGCAGTAAGTTTTTTTTCGTCTTCACTCATCACCATAGATCTTCTTTCAGCACCCATCATTACTTTATCTTTAGCTTCTTCTACGTCTGACATTGTAACTACTCTTTTATTTTTTCTAGCAGCTAAAAGAGCTGACTCATTTACTAGATTTGCTAAATCAGCGCCTGAGAACCCTGGAGTCCCTCTCGCTATGGTTCTTAATTTAACATCGGGTCCAGTATTAATTTTTTTAATATGAACTTTTAAAATTGCCTCTCTACCTATAATGTCTGGATTACCAACTACTACTTGTCTATCAAATCTTCCTGGTCTCAACAATGCGGGATCAAGCACGTCTGGTCTATTAGTAGCCGCTATTAATATTATTCCTTCATTTGTATCAAAGCCATCCATTTCAACTAGCAGCTGGTTTAAAGTTTGTTCTCTTTCATCATTTCCTCCACCAAGACCAGCGCCTCTGCTTCTACCTACTGCATCAATTTCGTCTATAAATATAATACATGGCGAGTTTTTTTTACCTTGTTCAAACATATCCCTTACTCTGGATGCTCCAACACCCACAAACATTTCAACGAAGTCTGAGCCTGATATTGAAAAGAAAGGAACATTTGCTTCACCAGCTATAGCTTTAGCCAGTAAAGTTTTTCCTGTTCCTGGCGGTCCAATTAATAAAGCCCCTTTTGGAATTTTTCCACCAAGTCTACTAAATTTTTTTGGGTCTCTTAAAAATTCTACGATCTCTTCTACTTCCTCTTTTGCCTCTTCAACGCCTGCAACATCATTAAAAGTAACTTTTCCTGTCGCTTCATTTAACAACTTGGCTTTTGATCTTCCAAATCCCATGGCTCCGCCTTTTCCACCTTGCATTTGACGCATGAAAAAAATCCATACTCCAATTAATAGTAACATTGGAAACCAAGAAAGAAGTATTCCTAATAAAGACGGCATCTTATCTTCTTTTGGAGAAGCTGTTATACTCACTCCTTTATCTGATAATTTTTCAACTAAATTTGGATAATTTGGTGAAAAGGTAGTAAAATTATTTCCATTTGCTAGTACGCCTTTTATATTATTTCCTTGAATATCAACTTCAACAACTCTTCCTGAGTCAACTTCTGTTAAAAACTTAGAAAAGGCCATTTTATTACTACTTGATTTAATTTTCTCAGGATCTTGAAACATATTAAATAATCCTATGGAAAGGAATATTATTATAGCCCACATTAAAAGATTTTTAAGATTCATAATTGTTAAATAAGTACGTTTTTATAATAAACAAGTAGTATTTGAAAAGAATATAATTGTAAATATGGCAAAATATCTTAATTAAATCCCTAAATTATAATGATTTTTCAATATATATGTATTTATCACTATTTATTAATAAGCAGCCTCCAAGCTGATGTTTAATTTCTATTGGAGAATTTAAGAATTTCAGGGCAGTTAACATCTTTTTAGATCTTGGGGGATAATCTAATTTGTTCAAAGATCTTATTACAAATCCTAAAACTTTTAATTGTATTTCCTCATTTAAAGAAAAAAGGTCATTTTTATTTATATAAAATTTTTTACCTTTTTGTTTTACAATTTTTTTAATAACCTCTTTAAAATAGATGTTTAATGTTTTGTTAGAAGATTTAAGGTTATTAATTGACCTTAAAATTTGATCACCTTTTATTCCATATTTTGTTAATATTGGTAAAAGTTTTCTCATATTAGATCTTAAAAATTTGTCATTTAGGTTACTCGGATCTTTAATATAAGTGCCAAATATTTTTTTTGATGTCAAAATCAAATTTTTTTTGCTTTCAGTTAGAAATGGCCTAAAAATTTTTATATTATTATTCAAAGAAGATTTAACGCTCATAGCTGATAGACCTTGAACTCCACTTCCTCTAGAGAGTCTAATTAAAAAGGTCTCAATTTGATCATCTTTGTGATGTCCTGTAAGTATAAATTTAATTCTCTTTTTTTTGCATTCTTTATTTAAAAGTGAATATCTAACTTTACGAGCATTATGCTGAATATTTTTAGTTATCTTTTTTCTGTTATTTATAACCTTTAATGAGATATATTGTTTTTTTAAAATTTTTTTAAGTTTCTTCGACTCTGAAAGCGAGCTCTTTCTTATCCCATGATTTATGTATATATAATAAAATTTAATTTTTTTATAATCTATCTGTAACACCTTGCACATAGCAGACAACGCTAAGCTGTCTGAGCCTCCAGAGACTGCAACTAAAAACCTATCAGACTTGAGTTTTAAAATTTTATTTTTAAAATCTAAATAAATTTTTGAAAGTTGCTCAGAGCTAGAGAGACAATCTTTATGTTTTAGAACAATTGAATTTTTTTTGCTCATATTGAGCTTTTTGTAACACAGACTTACTTGCTTTTGGATATTGTTTTTTAATTCCTGTTATCATTGTGCAGCCTTGTTCTTTTTCACCAAGTTGAACCATAGTGATACCTAATTTTAGAAGATTATCGGGAGCTTTGTCACTTTTTGGATAATTTTGATATCCGTCTAGATAAGCAGTTGCAGCATCGGAGTATAATTGTCTTATTCTAAAAGTTTCTCCATACCAATATTGAGCATTACCCGCAAGATCATGATCTTTATTTTTGTCTATAAATTCTTTTAAAGCAAATTCAGCAGTTTCATAATCTCCAATTTTCATAAAACTTATTGCAAACTCATATTGTTCCTTAGGAGATTTATTTGGTAGTAAAGATTCGGATCTTTCTGCTTCAGTTGTTGTAACTGCTGCAGTAGTCCCAATTGAACTTGTTTCTTGCTCTCGAGGAAGGTTTTTTGATGAATATCCCGGTGTAGAGCCAAAATCTTGAGGTTTGCTTGTTCCTGGTAATTTAACTTTTTTTTTATCTATGCTTTGATTTGTATCAATAGTTTCCAAATCAGAAAATCTCATTTGGTTATCAGATTGCATCTTCGTTATTCTTGTAGATAGCTTATCCATTTTAAAATTTACTTCTTCGAATTTATTTGTAAGTTGTCTAAACTGTTCTTCTATTTCATTAAGACGTAATAAATGTTTTGTTAGGATATCCTCATTTAAATTGTTAATATTTGAAGTTGTGCTTTTATCAATTATATCTGAATTTTTATAGAACGCTTTTTCAAGAGTCTTTAAATCTTGAGAAATGATTTGTATTTGATCAACAATGGCATCAACTTTTTCATCCGAATGCAAAAAATTAAAGTTAAATAAGGATAATATTATGATTAAAACTGAGTATTTTTTTTTGATAGTAACCATTATGTTTTTTAATTCTACATCATGGCAAAAAAAAGACCCTTTGTTAGTACAAAGGGTCTTTGAAATAATAGTTATAAAAGGTTATTTGACTTTAACAGTAACTGATCTTCTATTTTGAGACCAAGCTAATGGAGTAGATTCTGAATTTACAGGTCTTTCTTTACCATAACTTATTACAGAAATTCTTTTTCCTGAAATTCCATATGTCATTAGGTAATCTTTAACCGCGTTAGCTCTTCTTTCTCCCAAAGCTAAATTGTACTCTCTAGTACCTCTCTCATCGGCGTGTCCCTCAACAGTGACATTAAGTTTTTTATTTTTTCTTAAAAATGTCGCTTGCTTTCTTAAAGTTTCTCTTGAAGCTGAAGTTAATGATGATTTATTTGTAGCAAAAAACACTCTATCCTTAACACCGCTAGCTAAATATTCAACTGTTTCTGTTCCAGTGTAAACGTCACCAGATGTCTGTGATTTTTTTGCAGTTGAACATGCACTCAATGCAAGTGTTGCAAAAAGAATTAAAAATATGTTTCTCAAATTTTTGTTAAAATTCATAGTATCCCCTAGGTTGTTAACAATAATATTTCAAATTATCTAACATTATTCAAGCCTTAATTACACAATAAATACCTCACTTTGATAACAATGAAGACCAAGATGGGTCTGAAGCATCAGTTTCCGTCTTAATTTTTCTCTCATTATATCCGGTTATATCTATTGACCATAATTTAGCACTAAACCCTTTGCCTTGTGGTCCAGATTTTGTTTCTCTGTAGAAAACTAATACTCTACCGTTAGGGGACCATGATGGAGCTTCTTGATAAAAATTTTCAGTTAATAATCTTTCTCCAGTTCCGTCAGATCTCATTACACCAATATAAAATCTTCCTTTTCTAACTTTTGTAAAAGCTATTAAGTCTCCTCTAGGTGACCATACTGGTGTTCCATAAATTCCGTTTCCAAAAGTAATTCTTTTAACATTTGTACCGTCACTTTTCATAACATAAATTTGTTGAAGTCCACTTCTATCTGAATTAAAGCATATATACTTTCCGTCAGGCGAATAAGAAGGAGATGTGTCTATGGATGAGTGTTCTGTAATTCTTTCAACTACTCTAGTTTCCATATCCATTGTAAAAATGTCAGAATTTCCATCTTTCGCAAAACTCATAATTATTTTTTTTCCGTCTGGTGAAAATCTTGGAGCAAAAGTCATTCCAGGAAAATTACCAACTACTTCTTGTTTTCCAGTTTCAATATCTAATAAATATACTCGTGGTAAATTTCTGAAATAAGATAAATATGTCACCATTTGATTGCTTGGATTAAATCTAGGTGTTAAAACCAATTCGTTTCCTAATGTTAGATACTTTGTTTTAGCTCCATCCTGATCCATTATTGCAAGTTTTTTTACTCTTTGGTTTTTTGGACCACTTTCTGCAACATAAATTATTCTCGTATCAAAATATCCTGCCTCACCAGTTAATCTTTCATATATTTTGTCAGAGATTATGTGAGCTACTCTTCTCCAATTTGTGGGGGTAGTTGTAAATGATAAAGCTATCATTTCTTTTGATGCAGTTAAATCCCATAATCTAAATTCTACTTTTAATTTATTATTTTTTACTGAAAGTTTCCCAGTTATTAAAGCTTGAGCTTTAATCAATCTCCAGTCTTCAAATCTAGGTTTTAAATGAGCTATGTCAGGTTTTTGTACGAAAGCTTCTTTTTTTAATGGATTAAAAAGGCCAGTAGATTTAAAATTTTTTTCTATAATTGCTGATATATTTATTCCGAGTTTTTTTATATCAATTTTCTCTAATTTTTCTGAGTTATTCTCAACATGTAAAGGTGAGACAGCAATAGGCAAAGGATCGAGGTTTCCTCTAGTAATATCTACCTTAATAAGAGCATTCAAATAAGAAAATGAACTTAAATAAAGAATTAAAAAAGTGATTATTTGCCTCATACAATTATCCTTTCAACATCTCAGTTGGATCAAAATTTAATTGAATATTTTTCCATTTCTCATATCCTGTTGGAGGTACCTTTAATGGTTGGCAAAGTCTAACTGCTCTCAAGGCACTTTCAGCAAGTATCTTATAAAATTTTTGTCCTGGCATATTCATTCTCTGGTGATCAACTATCTCTGATTTAAGTATCGTCCCATCCTTTTTTAATTCTAACTTTAACCTCACCAGCAAATCTTTATCATATGGCAAACCTAGTGGAACACTCCAACAACCAAATATCTGTGCCCTTAGAGCGTCTTCTTCAGAAAGACTTAGTCCGGTAGCAAAAGAGTTTTTAACATTACTTTGTGTTAACTTTTTGTTTTCTATTTCTTTTAAAGCTCTTTCCTCCTTTGCTTTATCAATTAAAGCAGCAATTTCATTAGTATTTATCAATTCCTTTTTCTCAAATTCAGATGATTGTCTTATCTGGGGCTTAATTTCTTCTGGATTTTGTTTTTTTTTAGTAATTTCTTTTTTTTCTTTTTTTTCATCTGGTAGTGGAATTCTGTCTGGTTTTTCTTTGGCTTTTGCTGAAGGAGGGGCTTGCTCAGAAACAACCCTTTTTTCCTCTTTTTTAACTTTATCTATAATTTTTCTAGCTTTTGGAGCAAATGGTATATTCGTTTTATCTGTTATTTGTATTAACTCAACTGAAACTATAGGGGGTAAAGATATAGGCTCCCTAGTCATAAATGGCAATGAAAGAGCTGTAAGAACTATCATCATTGCATGAAATGTTACTGAGTAAAATATACTTTTGGTCATTTGACATTTAATTTTTGTATGGTTCAGATATTAATGCAACTTTAGAAAATCCTGCGCCAGAAAGTGTTCCCATTACCTCTAATACCCGACCATAATTAATATTTTTATCTCCCCTAACGTAAATTCTTGTATCCGTCCTGTTTTTTGCAATCGCTAATAATTTTGGAATAATTTTATTGTAGCTTACCTGGTGTTCCTGAATAAATACTTCGCCCTTAGAGTTTATTGACAAAGTAAGTGGTTCTTGATCATCAGGTAGTGAGTCTGCTGCTGACTCCGGTAAATCTACTTGGACACCTACAGTGAGCAAAGGTGCAGTTACCATAAATATAATTAATAAAACTAACATTACGTCAACAAAAGGCGTCACATTTATTTCACTCATTGGTTGGTTTTTTGAGCGTTTAAAGTTAAATGCCATGATTATTAAATTATAGACAAAAATCTTTTTGAAAAATTATCTAATCGAGCGATATAATTTTTTGTATCACTATTAAATTTATTATAGGCGATGACTGCTGGTATTGCAGCTAATAGACCTAAAGCAGTTGCAAATAATGCTTCTGCTATACCCGGTGCAACAATAGCTAGACTTGTGTTTCTCGAAATTGCTATTGATTGAAAAGAATTCATAATCCCCCAAACAGTTCCAAATAAACCTATGAACGGGGCTGTAGCACCCACAGTTGCTAAAAATGTAAAATTCTTTTCTATAATTTTAATTTGATTATCTGTATTTATTTCAAGAACTCTTTCAACTCTGGCGAGTTGTACTGCTGAAGATTTTGATCGTGTTTTTCTTAATTCATTCATCGCAGATCTAAAAATTAAAACTACAGGATCATTTGACTTAATGGGTAAATTATTATCAAAACTTTCAGCTGATTTTGCTTTCCAAAATTTATTTTCAAAATCTAAAATAGAGGTATTTATCTTTTTGAATAATTTATATTTATCAAAAATTAAAGCCCAAGAGTAAACAGAAGCTGCAATCAAAATCAAAATAACTGACTTCACTACAAAATCAGCTCTTAAAAAAAGGCTTAATAAAGAAAAATCCGTGCTTCCTCCTAAGCCAACTACTTGAGATGCGATATCTTGTTCCATAATGCTTCAATACTTTTAGATTGTGTCATGAATTTGTCTTATAAATAAAATCTTAGCCTTATTTTAAGTCTTCTTTGAAGCCTGTTTCGCTAAAAAATCTTGCTATTAAAATAGCATCGGACTTATTTACATCCTTTTTTTTTGATAGTTTTTCTGCATATGCTGGGTACATTTCAATTACTTTTGTTCGGCTCGCGTCTTTAGAAGAGTTAATTAACTCAAAATGTTTTTTCCATTTTGATGGTCTTACAAAAAAAATTGGTAATTTAAGAGTTGCACTAATTCCTTTGATAGCCCCAAAAGTTTGACCAAAATTAAACATGCTTGTAACTCCTTGGCCCGGCATAGCATTAACTTGTTCTACCACTACAACAGTTTTATTTATATCTATGATGTTAGTTGAAATATATTGAGATAAATGTGCACTATTAAGTTGTTTTTTATTTTTTTTCCCCTCGGACATTGTTGGAAGATCAATTACATCAATTATTTTTTTTTCATCTAGGATGGCTATAGCGCCTGCTATTCCTGGGTCAATACCAAATATTCTCATTATCAGTTTTTCTTTCAAAATTCACAATTTGTAAATATGTTTTGAATATCATCAATTTCATCTAAACTTTCTAACATAACAAATACTTTTTCTTTTTGTTCCTCTGATAATTTTAAAACGTTATGAGCTCTCCACTCTATACCAGAGTACATAAAATTACTTATTTTTTTTTCTATGTTGTTTTTAACTTGGTAGAAGTCTTTTTTTTCACATAAGATTTCATGGTGTTTATCAGTGCTATCACATTCATTCGCTCCTGAATTAATTGCTAATTCGAGAGCTGCATCATTATTCAAATTTTTATTTTCAATTCGTACTACACCGCAATTATAGAAAAGATGGGAAGTAGATCCATTTTCACCTAATCTACCTCCGTTTTTTTGTAAAATTGTCCTTATTGTTGAAGCCGTTCTATTTTTATTATCAGTCAAAGCTTCTATTATAAGTGCAGTGTTAAAAGCACCATATCCTTCATATCTTAAATTTTCATAATTTTCCCCTAAGTTTGATACAGATTTGCTTATTGCTCTATTAATTTTTTCTTTTGGCATGTTTGATTGTTTTGCTACTTGAATTGCAGACCTTAGCCTAGGGTTCATGTCTGGATCTTTGTCACCTAATTTAGCTGCAACTGTAATTTCTCTCGACAGCTTCGAGAAGAGTTTAGACCTTACTTTATCTTGTCTTCCTTTTTTATGCTTAATCCCAGCCCAATGCGAGTGTCCAGCCATTTTAAAATTTTTGCTTTAAATTTCCACCAATTATTATTTGATTAATATTATTAGCTAGTCCGGTTTTATCATCTGCATCTACAATAACTCCGCTTAAAGAAGCATCTCCATTCGCTGGATAATGGCTATCTGCGGTAGGATCTTTTTTAAATTTTTTTATTGAATTTTCTTTATTCATTCCAATAACGGAGTCATAGTCTCCGCACATTCCTAAATCTGTTTGATAAGCTGTACCATTTTTTAAAATTTTTGTATCGGATGTTGGTACGTGAGTATGGGTGCCAACCACAGTTGTTACCTTTCCATCTAAAAAATGACCCAAGGCCATTTTTTCACTTGTTATTTCACCATGTATATCAACTGCAATAAAGTCCGCGTCCCTCTTAAGTCGAATTTTTTTTATAATTTTTTCTGTAAATGAAAATAAATCTTGACTTTTTTTCATGAATACATTGCCTATTAAATTTATAACAGCAATTTTTTTGTTTTTAATTTTATAGACTCCGAAACCATTGCCGGGTTGGCCTTCTAATAAATTTGCTGGTCTTATTAATTTTTTTTCTTTATCAATTATTTCCAAAATTTCTTTTTGATCCCAAATATGGTTACCAGAAGTGATTACATCAACACCAGAATTTATAAGATCTTTAAAGTTGTTTTTAGTGATTCCTTTTCCATTTTCCGCAGCATTCTCGCCATTAGCAATTGTAAAATCAATTTTCTTTTCTTTAATTAATTCATTGAGTTTTAATTGGACAATTTTCATACCCGCTGGTCCACAAATGTCACCCAATATAAGTATTCTCAACTGTAAAATCCTTTCTCTGTAAAAATATTATTTAGTTGAAAATCAAAATTAGATGTAGGAATTTTTTTATACTTTTGAAAAGAAAATGCTAAACCGATAGTTTCAATTTTTTTATTCAATTTTATTAATTTGTTAAGATATCTATCATAAAATCCTTTGCCATAACCTAGTCTATTTTTTCTAGCATCAAACGCTAGTAAAGGAACGAGAACAATATCTGGTAAATGAACTTTTTTATTTGTATCTATGGGTTCAGGTATCCCAAATTTGTTGACGATTAGTACATCCCTTTTATGCCACTCAACAAATTTTAAAAAATTATTATCTAATATTTTAGGTAAAAGAAATATGGTCTTAGAATCTTTAAAGTTACTTACAATTTTAAGAACATTGAATTCAAAGTTAGCAGGATAATATAAAGCAATAAAAATATTTTTTCTAAGTTTTTTTTTCTTTTTAATAAAAGTAATTAATTTTTGTAATTTTTTATTTGATATATCAAAATATTTCTTCTTTCTTAAAGTAAAAAATTTTTTTCTTAATTGATCTTTAGTTTTCATTACTGAATATTGGAAGAAGTTTCAGCATTTTCAATAATTTTTTCAAGAGACTTGGTTGTTTTATCTAACATGTTTTCATACATGATGTTCACTTCATCTATGCTTTTTTTAATATTTTCTATCTCTCTGTTTAAATCATTAATTTCGACTTCCTTAAAGTCTTTATATTTGATTGCTAATGATTTTAGTTCTTTAAATTTTTTTGATAAATCGTCTAATTTGTCTTTCTGATCCTTTACTCTTCTCCTCAGGTCAAAATGTTCATCTATCAATTTGATTGCTGTAATCAATAAAAGTTTATTTTCACCAATATTCCCTAATTTTTTTTTTAATTCTAAATACTTGCTATCTAAAAAAGAAGTTAATTTTTTTAAAGACTCTTCTTGTCCGTCATCACAAGATAAAAGGTAATCTTTTCCATTGAATTTAATATTTACATTTGCCATTTTTCAATTTCATCTACAAGACTTTGGGTTTCTTGATTTAAATCATTAATATCCTGATTGAATTTTTTCTCAAGTTCTTTCTTTGATTTCAGTTCATGCTCAAGTTTTTTTATTCTTTCTTTTAAATATTTATGCTCTCTTAAAATTTCTTGATTTTTCTTTTCTAGCTCATCCCTTTCTGACTTAAATGAATCTCTCTGTTTTTCAATTGACTTATTGTCAAAACTATACTGTGAATAACTTGTATTTAATTTTGCTAATTTATCTATTAACTGATTTAAATCAGTTTCTTTTTTCTCAAAATTTTTCATCATACCAATGTATCATAATATTGATATACTTACCCTAAGTCTATATAGGTAAATAAGCAGTGAAAATAAAAGTTAATCAATTAGCAAACGCAATTAGATTTTTGTCTATCGATGCGGTACAAAAAGCCAATTCAGGTCATCCTGGAATGCCAATGGGTATGGCAGATGTTGTTACTGTACTGTTTAAATTCCACCTGAGGTTTAATCCAAAAAATCCATCTTGGGTAAATAGAGATAGATTTATTTTATCTGCTGGTCATGGGTCTATGCTACTTTACTCACTGCTCTACTTAACTGGTTATGAAAAAGTTAAATTGGCTGATATCAAAAATTTTAGACAATTAAATTCAATTTGTGCTGGACACCCTGAATACATAAATAATTCTGGTATCGAAACTACAACAGGGCCTTTGGGACAAGGTCTCGCTAATGCTGTTGGCATGGCAATAGCGTCAGAAAATTATAAAAAAAAATTTGGTTCTAAAATTATAAATAATAAGACTTATGTTTTAGCGAGCGATGGGGACTTAATGGAAGGAATAAGCCATGAGTCGATGAGTTTAGCAGGTCACTTAAAATTAAAAAATTTAATAGTTTTTTTTGATAATAACAAAATTTCAATTGATGGATCTACATCATTAAGCGTATCAGATGACTATAAGAAAAGATTTGAGTCTTATGGATGGAGTTTTATAGAAATAAATGGTCATAAAGAAAAGCAAATTAATGAAGCAATTAAAAAGGCTCATAAGTCTAACAAGCCAACAATAATTTCTTGTAAAACAATAATTGGATACGGATCACCAAATAAATCAGGAAAATCTTCATCTCACGGGTCACCCTTGGGTGATGAAGAAGTAGATTTAGTTAGAAAAAAACTTAAATGGTCATACCCTCCATTTAACATACCAGAGGAAATTTTAAGCGAGTGGAGGCAAATTGGTGAGAAAGGAGAAACCCTGGAGAAAAATTGGTTAAATGAGCTTAATAAATCAAAGAAAGAAATAAAAGAAAACTTCAATTATATTAATAATACAATCTTTAGAGATAAATTAAATGACTTAATCGTTTCAGAAAAAGAAAAATATTTTAGAGACAAGGCACCAATGGCTACAAGACAATGTTCCATGAAAGTAATCGAGACTTTAAATGGTTTACTACCAAATTTAATCGGTGGGTCCGCAGATTTAAGTGGTTCAAATAATACAAAAGCTTCTAACTCAGTAATTTTGAACTCTAAAAATTACGGTGGAAATTATATTCATTTTGGAGTCAGAGAGCACGGTATGGCTGCAGTTATGAATGGTATAGCATTATATCATAATCTTATACCTTTTGGAGGTACGTTTTTAATTTTTTCTGATTATTGTAAACCTTCTATAAGACTCTCAGCTCTGATGGGGATACGTGTAATATATATATTTTCTCATGACTCAATAGGTTTAGGGGAAGATGGGCCAACACATCAACCAATTGAACAATTAGCTGGTCTAAGAGCTATACCAAATTTGAATGTTTTTAGACCTGCCGATATGAATGAAACCTTGGAATGTTGGGAGGCCTCTTTGAATAATGAGAAAGGTCCTAGTGCGATTATACTTTCTAGACAAAAGTTAAATTATGTTAGCAAATTACCTAATGAAAAAAATAAATGCCTTAAAGGAGCTTATGAGATAAACATAACTTCCCACGATCATAAAGTTACAATAGTCGCGTCAGGGTCTGAGGTTGATCTTGCTCTTGCAACGCAAGAATTATTAAAAGAGGCTAATGTTGAGTCTAAAGTTGTTTCGATGCCCTGCCAAGAATTATTCGATCAACAAGATGAGGAATATAAAAATAAAATTTTAGAAAACGATAATTTAATAGTTTCTATCGAGGCTGGTGTTATAAATTGTTGGTATAAATATTTAAAAAAAAGTGACTTAGCCATTGGAATTAATGAATTTGGAAAAAGTGCGCCCTTTAAAGAAGTTTATGAAGAAATGAATCTGACCTCAAATAAAATAGCTTCAATAATTCAAAATAAATTGAGAAAATAATAAATTTTAATTTTATGGAAAAAATAAGAAGTTTTAATGAAAAGATTAATATTAAAAATAAAACGATAATACTACGATCTGACTTTAATGTACCTATTAAGGATGATGTAATTCAAGATGAGACTAGAATAAATTTAAGCATACCACTCATAAAAAACTTATTAAAAAGAGAAGCAAAGGTATTATTAATATCACATCTAGGAAGACCTGTGAATTTAAAGAGTAAAAATTTTTCTCTTAAACCTGTTTTTAAATATTTAAATGAGAAAATTAATAATAATATGTATTTTTATTCGGATAAAATTACAAACACGACAAAAGAAAAAATCTCATTTTTAAAAAGAAGTGAGATAATTTTTTTTGAAAATGTTAGACTCAATGAAGGTGAAATAAAAAATGATGATAATTTTGCAAAAAACTTATCTGCTTTAGGCGATATATTTATTAACGATGCTTTTTCTTGCGCGCACAGAAAACAAACGTCTATTCATAAAATTACTAAATATATAAAAAATTCTTACGCGGGACCATTATTTATGAAAGAAATTCATTCAATAAGTATGGTTTTAAATAATAAGAAAAGTCCAACTACATGTATTATCGGTGGATCTAAAATTTCAACTAAACTTGGTGTTATTACTACATTAATTAAAAGAGTTGACCATTTAATTATAGTGGGTGCTATGGCCAATAACTTTGTTAAATTTAAAGGAAATAACGTAGGTAAATCTTTAGTTGAGGTTGGCTCTGAAAAAATAATTGATGAGATATATGATAAAGCAACTAAAAATAAATGTGAAATTATGATACCATTAGATTTTGCTGTTTCAAAGTCTATGGATGGTAAAGCAAATTATAAAGATCCTCAAAATGTTGAGGATGATGATATAATCTTAGACGTTGGCCAAAGAACGATAAAAAAAATAAGTGAGGTTATAGATAATTCAAAGACGGTTCTTTGGAATGGACCAGCTGGGTATTTTGAAAATAAGAACTTTTCTAAGGGAACGATTTCAATAGCAAAAAAAATTTCCGATAATACAAATGACAGTTCTTTAATATCAATTGTAGGTGGTGGGGACACAATCTCTTCAATAAAAAATAATGAGTTAGATGTAAATTTTACTCACTTATCAACAGCAGGAGGAGCTTTTTTGGAATATATTGAGGGAAAAAACTTGCCTGGAATAGAAGTTTTAAAATAAAAAACAATTATGGATATTGAGGATATTGCAAAAAAAATGTGTACCAAAGGTAAAGGTATATTAGCTGCGGATGAAAGCACTGGCACTATTGCAAAAAGGTTCAAGAGTATAAACGTAGAAAATTTAGAACAAAATAGACTTTCTTTTAGACAAACGTTATTTAATTCAAGCGGTATGAAAGATTACATAGGAGGAGTTATTCTTTTTGATGAAACAATTAAACAAAAAACAACTCTTGGTCTTACCATTCCAGAGCTGATTTCAAAAAATGGTGCGATACCAGGAATAAAAGTAGACAAAGGAGCTAAACTTTTAGCGGGTTCCAATGAAGAAACTATTACAGAAGGCTTAGACGGTTTAAGGGAGAGATTAAAGGAATATTATAGTTTGGGAGCGAGATTTACTAAATGGAGAGCAGTATATAAAATTAATGACAAAAACCCCTCATCACAATCTATCAAATCCAACGCGCATGCATTAGCGAGATATGCAGCTTTAGTGCAAGAGTCTAAAATGGTGCCAATAATTGAACCTGAAGTATTAATGGATGGGTCGCATGATATTGAAAAATGCTATAAAGTTACTACAAGTGTTCTTAACGAGTGTTACAACGAACTTGCAACACATAAAATTAATTTAAAAGGAACGATTCTTAAACCTAATATGATTATCCCTGGATCAGAATGTGAAAGTGCATCTAATTCAGAGGAAATAGCAAAAAAAACTTTAGACTGTCTTAAAAAAAATGTCCCTAGTGAAGTGCCTGGTATAGCTTTTTTATCTGGTGGTCAATCAGAGATAGAGGCCAGTAAGAACTTAAATGAAATAAATAAAATCAATGATACAAATTTTTTAATCACTTTTTCATACGGAAGAGGTTTGCAAGCAAGTGCGTTAAAAGAATTTGGAAAAAATCAAGATAACATAGAAAATATTCAGAAAGCCTTTAATCATAGAGCTAAAATGAATGGTCTTTCTTCAAAAGGGAAGTGGTCTGAAAGTTTAGAAAAAGAATCAGCGGCTTAATTTCATTGAAAAAACTAGTATATTTAATTTCGCCAAAAGAAATTAAAAAAACATTCTATAATGATTTGGATAGAGTTTTGTCTTATGGCAATGTGAAATTTTTTCAATTAAGACTTAAAAAAATAAAAAAAAATGACCTTTTGAGAATAGCAAAAAAAATTAGAAAAATTACCTACAAACATCGAGTTAAATTCATAATTAATGATGATTATAATTTAGTTTCAAAAACTAAAGCTGATGGTTGTCATTTAGGTCAATCAGATGGCTCAATTTTAATAGCAAAAAAAAAACTTAAAAATAAAATTTTAGGTATTACCTGTCATGATTCAATTGAACTTGCTAAAAAGGCAATTGATTATAAAGCAAGCTATGTTGCTTTTGGCTCTTTTTTTAAATCTAAGCTAAAGCCTGGAGCAAAAAAAGCTGATCCAAAAATTATGATTGAAATAAAAAAAAAGATTAAATGCCCAATAGTTGTTATTGGTGGGATAAATAATTTTAATTATAAAAAATTCATTAAATTTGGTGCTAAATATATTGCAATATCAACTTATATTTGGGATAACCCAAAATTAAAACCAGAATTAGCTATTAAAAAATTTAAATGAAAATAACTGCGAATGAAATAAAACCTGGGATGATAATTGAACACAAAAATGATTTGTGGAATGTATTAAAAACCCAGCATGTAAAGCCTGGAAAAGGTGGTGCATTTAATCAGGTTGAATTAAAAAGTGTATTAAAAGGAACTAAGTTAAATGAAAGGTTTCGATCAAGTGAAAATGTAGAAAAAGCTGAAGTAGATGAAAAAAAATTCAACTTTTTGTATTCAGATGACAAAAATTCTTACTTTATGGACAATGTTTCTTTTGATCAAATATCAATGCTGAATAATTTAATAGGTGAAAAAATAAAATTGCTTAAAGAAAATGTAGAAGTAACTATTTCGTTATTAGAGGAAAAACCGTTGTCTATTGAACTTCCAAAAAATATTGACTGCATAGTAGAAACAACTGATGCGGTTGTTAAAGGTCAAACAGCAGCCTCATCTTA
>CACLDE010000006.1 GCA_902605645.1 uncultured Pelagibacteraceae bacterium
CTGGAACAATTTTATCGCAACCTCTCACTACAGAATATGAATAATGATAATAACCACCTCCATTCGCGCAGCTACCCATTGATATTACATACCTCGGTTCTGGCATCTGGTCATAAACTTTTCTTAAAGCTGGAGCCATTTTGTTTGTTAAAGTTCCAGCAACTATCATTACATCTGATTGTCTTGGTGAAGCTCTAGGAGCAGCGCCAAATCTCTCAAGATCATATCTCGGCATTGAGGTGTGCATCATCTCAACCGCACAACAAGCAAGACCAAAAGTCATCCAGTGCAAAGATCCTGTTCGAGCCCAATTTATTAAATTATTTGTTGATGTTGTTATAAAACCTTTTTCAGCAAAATCTTTTGCTATTTGCTTAAATTCATCAGGTACTTTTTTTAATCTTTCGTCTGAGTCTAATATTCTCATTCCCACTCCAATGCCCCTTTTTTCCACTCATATATAAAACCAATAGTTAAAACCCCTAAAAATAGCATCATCGACCAAAACCCAAATATTCCAGTTGTTCCTAATGTAATTGCCCATGGAAACAAGAAAGCTATTTCTAAATCAAAAATAATAAAAAGTATTGCTACTAGATAAAATCTGACATCAAATTCCATTCTAGAGTCATCAAAAGCCTCAAATCCACATTCATAAGCTGAAAGTTTTTCAGGATCAGGATTAGATGGTGAAGATATAAAGTTTATCAATATAAAGCCAGCACTTATAAGCAAAGCTATAAATAAAAAAATTATTATTGATAAATAGTCTGTTAAAAAGTTATAAATCATTTTAATCAATATCTACCTCAATACACATAGCTTGAGGGTTTTTATATTAATCTTAAGTTGGATTTATATTATATCTCATTATGTGTCTAGGACAGTTATGTAGCAATTAGTTGATAATGATTCTCAAATCACATATTAAAGCTTTATATATGAACGTGAAATTTGAGTTTTTCTCTGTCAATTACTAACTTAAAAGTAGGAATGTTTTTTTTAAAAGAATATAAGGCAAAAAAGGTCAAAGCGCCGGATAATTTTTCTAACAGAAGGAGAATCATGTCCAGTGATAACAAGAATTTGATCTATCTATTAAATAAAAGATTTTCATGGATGAAAAAATATATCAAAGGTAAGAAAATTATTGTCGAACTAGGCTCTGGAAACGGATGTATAAAAAAAATTATAGATAATAAAAAAATTATGCTCACTGATATTATTAAATATCCATGGATTGATAAAAAAGTGGATATGTTAAAAATCAACTTAGGAAAAAAATATTTAAAAAAAGTTGATATTTTTATAATAAATCATTCACTTCACCATTGTGCGAATCCAGGTGCAACATTAAAAAAAATGTCAATTTACCTTAAAAAAAACGGATTTATACTTATAAATGAACCTGAAACTTCTTTTTTTTTAAAATTAATTCAAATAGTTTTAGACGATGAAAGCTGGTCTTTGAAATCTAAAGTATTTAATCGGAAAAGCATTTTTAATCCAAAAAGTCCTTGGATTTCAAACACTGCAGTAGCTCAACTTTTATTCAAAAATGATAAAAAATTCCAAAGATATTTTCCTCAATATAAAATTTTAGAAAATAAACTATCAGAATTTCTCATTTTCTTAAATTCTGGAGGTGTTAATTCAAGTTTTTTTCATATAAAACTCAATAATTTTTTTTTAAAAATACTTAATATAATCGATGAAATTTTAATCTTTTTTCTACCAAGTATTTTTGCTTTAAATAGAACTATAGTCTTAAAAAAAATAAATGAAAATTAAAAATAAAAATTTACTATCTATATCTTTAATTATTTTTTTAATTTTTTTTTCAATAATTTTAAATCAATATCATGGTTATGTAGGAATTTTACCCATAGATAGTTTTTTAATTTTTAACTCTGGCTATGACTTAATGAGTGGTTATTATCCATTCAAAGATTATTGGACAATTAAAGAACCTTTTATTGATTTAATACAAGCAATTTTTTTTAAAGTATTTGGTGTTTCGTGGTTTTCTTATGTTTTACATGCATCAGTTTTCAATTGCATTATTACTGTTTATACTTTTTATTTATTAAAAAAACTTAATCTTGAGATTAACCTCTGTTTTTTTTACTCTATTTGTGTTGCAATACTTACTTATCCAACAGCCGGAACACCTTTTAGTGATCATCATACTTTAATATTTTGTTTGTTATCTCTTTATTTGTTTATTTTGGCAATTAATAAGAAAAGGAATATTTACTGGTTTCTTATTCCATTTTTTCTTGGATTTTCTTTTTTATCAAAGCAGGCGCCCACGATTTATATTATTTTTATAATAACGATTTTATCAATTATATTTTTTATAAAATCAAAGAATATATCTAGTTTTGTAGCTGCATTTTCTGGAACAATGATTTTTTTAGTTTTGTTTTTTATTATGATTTATTTAGGTAATATCAAATTAAATGATTTCATAATTCAATATTTTTTATATCCTCAATCACTTGGTGGAAGTAGATTGGAATGGTTGTCACCATTTGAATTTCAAAGAATTTTTTGGCGTTATAAACTACAATATCTATCAATAGGAATATTAATTTATTTATTTATTAAATTTTCATTCCTAAAAAATAAAAAAGATTTTTCAGATTATTTAATAATATCAAGTATAATTTCCTTTTGCCTATTAACCATAATGCACCAATTGATGACAATAAATGCAATTTTTATTTATTGCTTGATACCAATTTTTTGTGGTTTCTCACATGTGTATTCAAAAAAGTATTTGAATGCAGAGAAGATTATAAGTCGTTTTTTAATAACTTTAACTTTTTGTTCAACTATATATTATTATTTTAGTTATATAAAAAACCGTACTTTTATGGATTTAAGAGGTATTAACCTAGCAAATTCTGTAGACGGGAATAAAATACATCCAAAGCTATCAAACATTAAATGGATAACTATGTTTTATCCTGATAACCCGGATGAGGAAATTTCGAATATTGCACTAGCGCTCAAAATATTAAGAGAAGATAAAAACAAAAAAATGCTGATAACAGACTATCAATTTATTTCTGTTTTTTTTAATGAATATGACTATTCACCAACAAGATTTTGGTATGATTTTCACGGTTATCCTTCTGAAAATAATAAGTATTTTAATTACTGGAAAGAATTTGTTTTAAAAAAAATAAGAAAAAATGGCATTAAAAGTATTTATGTACTGAAGCCTTTGCACGGAGAAACTAAGCCATTAGAAAATGTTTTAAACGGCTGTTATCAGAGAAAAAATTTTTCTGATGTCTTTTATAAATTAATTTTAAAAGATTGTTAATCTAGTGGCGGGAGTGACGGGACTCGAACCCGCGGCCTCCTGCGTGACAGGCAGGCGCTCTAACCAAACTGAGCTACACCCCCAAATGGTGGGTGGTAAAGGACTCGAACCTATGACCCTCTCGGTGTAAACGAGATGCTCTACCAACTGAGCTAACCACCCGGAAATTTGTTCGACATATACAATATAATTCCCGTAAAGTAAAAATGTATTTATAGAGCTATAAATAAGCTGTATTATTAATAATTATGATTCTTGAATGCAAATCTTGCCAAAAAAAATTTGTTGTTCCGGATAGCGCTATACCGGCTGCTGGCAGATTGGTCCAATGCAGTTCATGTGGTAACAAATGGACACAATTTCCAATTACAAAAAAGGTAATTAAAGAACCGGTAAATCTCTCAGCTAAAAAAGAGGCAATAGAGAAACCTGTAAAAGTTTCACCTAAAATACAAAAGGAAAAAATATTTAGCATACCAATTAAGAAAAAGAAAATAGTTAAGAAAAGGTCTGGACCTTCAATTTATTCAAAAGAGTATCTAGAAAAAAAACATGGTATCAATATTGATGAAAATTATAATAATACGTCAAAAGATAAATCAAATAAAAAAGTATCCCAATCCTATTTTGGTTTTTACAGCTATTTAATTGTATTCTTATTTATAATTACATCGATGGTTGGAATTTTAAATCTTACGAAGGAAATTATAATATTTTACTTACCTATTACAGAGATTTATATAGAGTATTTGTTTGAAAATCTAAACAATTTTGGGATACTTTTCAGAGATACTTTTAATTTATACTAATTTTCTAACTCTTTTATATTAATAAAGTTTTTAGATAAATTTGAATTATTCTTTTTAATATCTTTATAGAAATTCCAGGCTAATACGATCATAGTATTATTGCTGTTTTTTACTTTTTTTTTACTTTTAATAGGTATTTTTACCCCAGGAATAAATTTGTTATGTTTTAAAGAATTGTCCTCTACTATAAAATCTATTTGATCTGAAATACCATAAAAATTAAGTGCTGTTGTAGCTTTTGCTGGAGCGCCATATCCTATTATTTTTTTATGATCTCTTTTTAATTTATTAAAATTTTTAAGAATATTATCTCTTATTTTGTAAACTTTTTCTCCAAATTTTTTATAAGTTTCAAATTTTTTAATTCCAAATTTATTTTCTTCCGCAATTAATTTTGTTACATTTTTTTCAACTTTTTTATTCTTATCTTTTGAAATATATATTCTTATAGAACCACCATGAGTATTCACTATTTCTGAACGATAAATTTTAGCATTTAGTCTATTGAAAAAATTATTTAAAGACGTTAAAGACCAATAGTTATAATGCTCGTGATATATATTATCAAAAGTCAGATCTTTTAAGGTATTGAGTAAATATTGAACTTCAATGACGATGGTGCCTTTTTTATCTAATAGTTTAAACATGCATTCAGCCATTTCTTTGAGATTATCTGAGTGTGCAAATACATTCGAAGCCAAAATTAAATTTGCACCTTTTTTAATTTTTTTGATGTTTTTGTTATTTAAAAAGCCATTGAAAGTTTTAATCTTATTTTTATTAGCAATTTTAGCTAAATTTTTTGCAGGTTCTACTCCCAAGATATTCTTAAAATTTAAATCTTTAAATGGTTTTAGAGCAACACCGTCATTGCTGCCGATATCAATGATATAAGACTTTTTAGGTTTTAAATTAAAATATTTAATGTAGCTTTTGGCAGCTTTAACAAAATGATCCCTAAAAGTTTTTGAGGTAGAAGATGTGTACAAATAATTTGAGAACATTTTTTTTGGATCTACTGAAACCGATAACTGGCAATTATGACATTTTTCACAATAATTCATTTCTAATGGATATAATTCACTTTTATCATTTTTATTTTTTATTAAATTATTTGCTAGGGGCTGATAGCCTAAAGAAACTACTCTTTTCAAATTAGTATTCCCACATGATCTGCATTCATACTTGTAACAATTCATTAATAAGTTTTTTTCTTCTTCGTCCACAAAAACATGTTTTATTGTGTGGGTTATACCATAATTGTTATGTTCTCTTTCTCCTCTTACTAAATTCAAAAATGTTGTATCTTTTGTAAAAACCATAGTATGTGCAACATTTGGTTTAATAACAGATAACTCTCCTTCACTAACTACTTGGGTAACTTTAGGAGAACCAGGATTAATAATATCCTGAAATACTTCGATAATTTGCCCTTTGGTAAATAAACATTTTTGCTCTTGTTGCGGATGATAATGATTGGCTCTAATAGTTCCTTTTTTGGAACTTATAAGTCCTATTAAATTAATTGGTTCAGTCAATTCATGATTACTTATTTTTCCTCTTCTATCTACGAATTCATCATGGCCACTTTTTACATATTCTAAGTCTTTAATGAAATTAGGTTTTGACCATTTTAAAATCATTTCTTTTATACTTTCATCTAGATTGTAAAGAAACTTAAAGCCCTTTTTTTTAATTTTTTTGTTTGATAGTGAAAAACCAAGATTTGGTATTTCATCATTTGTTTCTCTCAAAACAATCTTTGGATTATATTTTTTGCAAATTTCAGCTACTTCTTTCACAGTAACCGTATCTTTTGTTAAATTAAATAGTTCTCTATTAATATCTTTTCTCTCTTCAATAAATTTAAAACATCTAGCAACATCAATCAAAGGAACTAGGCTCTTAATTTGTTTTCCACCAGAAAATAGTTTTAAAACTCCATTTTGAGATGCTATCTTTGAGAACAGATTGGGCATAATATCGATTCTCATAGTGTCAGTTGAATAACCATAGACCGATCCAAGTCTTAAAATAACATAATTCTTTCCTGATTTTTTCAATTGCTTCTCATTATAGTCTTTCGATTTTGCATAAGATAAAAGTGGAGCGGTAACTTCATCCTCAAGTATGTCTTTTTTAATATTGTTCATCCCCTCAAAAACAACGTGCGTAGATGGCAAAACTATTTTACAATTATCTGATATAACATCTAAAATATTTTGTGTTCCTTGTTCAGCAACTTGTTTTATTTCTTTATCTTCTTGGTCGTTACTTTCACTTTTAACTCTTGGAACTTTTGTAATTCCAGCTAAATGGTGAATAATATCTGCATCTGCACAATAATGCTTGATGAGTTCTTTATTAAGAATATCACCTTGAACAAAGTTAATATTCCAGTTTCTTAATTGTGTTACTCTTTCAGAGATAAATCTTTTGTCAATTACTATGATTTCATCATTCCAGCTATAACCTGAATATATTTTACACAACTCCGTGCCAATATATCCTAAGCCACCCGTAATAATTATTTTCTTTCCCATGAAAATAAATCTACTCCAAATATTATTTAGAAACAATAAACTTAATATAAATGCTTAATTAATTGGTGCTTTTGACTCTTCTTTGGTTTTGTTTTTTGGTAATTGTTCAACTTCTACCCATTCTACTCTTTTAAGATTTTTGGTAAGAGCAATTTTCAAAACTTCATCAACATTTTTTACAGCTATAATTTCCATGTTTTTTTTAATGGAGTCTGGAACTTCAGCTAAATCTTTATTGTTTTCAATTGGAATTAAAACCTTTTTGATTCCGGCCCTATGAGCTGCCAAAAGTTTCTCTTTTAAACCACCAATTGGCAATACTAAACCTCTTAATGTTACTTCACCTGTCATAGCAACTTTTTTATCTACTGGTATTTCTGTAATAGCTGACACAATAGATGTAACCATGGCTATACCAGCTGAAGGTCCGTCTTTTGGTGTTGCTCCCTCAGGAACATGTATATGAAAATCTTTCTTATCGAAAATCGGAGGTATTATTCCAAATTCTAAACTTTTGGACCTTATGTAGGATTTAGCAGCTTTAACCGACTCTTGCATTACTTCTCCAAGTTTTCCTGTAATTTGCATTTTTCCTTTACCAGGCATTACTGCTGACTCAATTTTTAAAATTTCACCCCCAACTTCAGTCCAGGCTAGTCCAGTGACCACGCCAACTCTATTTTCTTCTTCAATTTCTCCATATTTAAATTTTTGCACTCCTAAAAAATTACTTAGTTCTATTTCATTCAAAGAAGTATTTACTTTTTCTTTGGCATCTATTTTCTTAACTAATTTTCTGGCAATTTTAGCGATTTCCCTCTCTAAATTTCTTACACCAGACTCTCTTGTGTAATTTCTAATTATTTTTCTGTTTACATCTTCACTTAATTTCCACTCCTCTTTTTTAAGTCCATTATTTTTACTTTGTTTAGGAATTAAGTATTTCTGAGAAATATTTACTTTTTCGTCTTCTGTGTAACCAGAAATTCTAATTACTTCCATTCTATCTAGAAGAGGTGGTAAAATATTTAATGTATTAGCTGTTGTTACAAACATTACGTCTGACAAATCATAATCAACTTCTAAGTAATGATCATTAAATTCTTTATTTTGCTCAGGATCCAAAGCCTCTAACAAAGCTGATGATGGATCTCCTCTATAATCATTTCCTACTTTATCGATTTCATCTAATAAAAATAATGGATTTCTGGTTCCAGCTTTTTTCATCATCTGAATTATTTTTCCAGGCAAAGAACCAATGTAAGTTCGTCTATGTCCTCTAATTTCAGCTTCATCTCTGATACCACCTAATGAAATTCTAATAAATTTTCTATTAGTTGCCTTCGCAATAGATTTGCCTAAAGAAGTTTTGCCTACACCAGGAGGACCAACTAAACAAAGTATAGGTCCTTTCATTTTTTGAATTCTTTTTTGAACTGCTAAAAACTCAATAATTCTCTCTTTAACCTTTTCCAAACCATAGTGATCTTCATCAAGAATTTTTTGAGCTGAATTTAAATCTGTATTTATTTTAGTTTTTTCAGACCAAGGAAGTTCTGTCATCCAATCCAAATAGTTTCTTACTACAGTGGCTTCTGCTGACATAGGACTCATAGATTTAAGTTTTTTCAACTCTGAAAAACATTTGTCTTGAGCTATTTTGGGCATTTTAGCTTTAGTTATAGCTTTAGAAATATTAGCTATTTCATCTTTACCTTCATCTATCTCACCAAGTTCCTTTTGAATTGCTTTTAATTGTTCGTTCAAATAATATTCTCTTTGAGTTTTCTCCATTTGATTTTTTACTCGTCCACGAATTTTTTTTTCGACGGATATAACGCTAGTCTCTTTGTTTACTATTTCATATATCTTTTCTAGCCTCTTTCTTAAATCTCTAATTTCAAGAATTTCCTGCTTTTGAAATATCTTTATATTCAGATTTGCTGCAATATTATCTGCAATTATTTTTGCGTCTTTAGAGTTTTTAATAGTATTAAGATTCTCATTAAAATCTTTTTTATTTAATACAATTAATTTTTCAAATCTTTTTACTAAGCCTTGAGCATAGACATCTAAATCTTTTGAAATGTTTATGTCATCCGCGATTTCAACATTACACTTAAGAAAATTTGTATCATTTTTAATGTTAGTAATTTTAACTCTTTTTTGACCTTCGACTAACACTTTTACCGTGCCGTCTGGCAGCTTTAGAAGTTGAAGAACTTTACTTAAACAACCAAAAGAGAATAAATCTTTTTCCAATGGATCATCTGTTTCTGAATTTTTTTGGGCGACAAGAATTATTGACTTGTCAGTTTTCATCGCCTCTTGCAATGCTTTAATAGACTTTTCCCGTCCAACAAATAAAGGTACAACTATCGATGGGAAAATGACTATATCTCTAAGTGGTAGTAATGGTTTTGTATAAGTTACATCCATACATATTTATATGATAGTTTTTATCTATATTTCAAGGAACAAATTGGCTTAAGCAACTGATGTTGATTGTTTTTTACCGTAAGTGATTATTGGGTCACTATCACCTTTGGCTGAAGATTTATCAATTGTTACTTTCAAAACATCCTCTTTATCAGGTAATTCGAACATGGTTTTTAGTAATATGTTCTCTAAAATAGATCTTAGCCCTCTTGCACCAGTTTTCTTTTTAATAGCCTTTTTAGCGATCTCCAGTACTGCTTCTTCTTGAAATTCAAGTTCTACGTTCTCAAATTCAAATAACCTTTTATATTGTTTAATGAGTGAGTTCTTTGGCTCTTTAAGAATTTTAATTAATGATGACTCGTTTAGTTCATCAAGAGTTGCTATGATTGGCATTCTTCCAATAAATTCTGGTATTAGTCCGTATTTGATTAAATCCTCAGGTTCCAAAGATTTCATTAATTCTGAAAGTGGCAATTCTTTGTAACTTTTAACTTTCGCACCAAATCCAATTGAACTTCCTTTGCCTCTGCTGTCAATAATTTTATCTAATCCAGCAAAAGCACCTCCACAAATAAATAATATGTTTGTTGTGTCTACTTGTAAAAACTCTTGTTGAGGATGTTTTCTTCCACCTTGCGGAGGAACACTCGCAATAGTTCCTTCCATTATTTTTAGTAAAGCTTGTTGTACACCTTCTCCGGAAACATCTCTCGTTATGGAAGGGTTTTCAGATTTTCTGCTAATCTTGTCTACTTCATCAATATAAACTATACCCCTTTGAGCTTTTTCAACATTATAATCTGCAGCTTGTAAAAGTTTTAAAATAATATTTTCTACATCTTCCCCTACATATCCCGCTTCTGTTAAAGTTGTGGCATCAGCCATTGTAAAAGGTACATCAAGTATTTTCGCTAAAGTTTGTGCTAACAAAGTTTTTCCACACCCAGTTGGACCTACTAATAAAATATTGGATTTTGAAAGCTCTACATCTTTATTTGTTTTAACTTCATGATTAAGTCTTTTGTAATGATTGTGCACAGCAACAGATAAAACTTCTTTAGCTTTCTTTTGACCAATAACATAATCATCTAAAACATTACAAATTTCTTTTGGGGTCGGGACTCCGTCCTGATGTTTTATGAGTGAGCTTTTATTTTCTTCTTTAATAATGTCCATACAAAGTTCAACACACTCATCACAGATAAAGACTGTAGGACCAGCAATAAGTTTTCTAACTTCGTGTTGACTTTTGCCACAAAAAGAACAGTACAATATATTTTTATTATTTTTTTCACTCATAACGAATCAATAAGATGATAATAAAGTTGAAACAAAGCCTTATCAAGTCCAAGTTGAAATTTAAGCTAGATATTGTGTGTTATTTTCTTTTTTCCACAACAGAGTCTATTAATCCA
This sequence comes from uncultured Pelagibacteraceae bacterium, assembly GCA_902605645.1. Lineage (GTDB taxonomy): Bacteria > Pseudomonadota > Alphaproteobacteria > Pelagibacterales > Pelagibacteraceae > Pelagilacustribacter. The sequence goes on from CACLDE010000006.1 coordinate 10,544, forward strand.
AATTTCTTGGCTTCATCTGGAGTCATAAAATTATCTCTTTCCAAAGCTTTTGAAATTTCTTCAACGGATTTTCCTGTGTGCTTTGAATAAATTGTATTAAGCCTGGATTTAAGCAATTGAATCTCTTTTGCATGAATTTGAATATCCGTAGCTTGGCCTTGAAAACCTGCTGAAGGTTGATGAACCATAATTCTTGAATTAGGTAATGAATATCTTTTTCCTTTTTCTCCTGCTGATAATAAAAAAGACCCCATAGAAGAAGCTTGACCAATACATAAAGTTGAAACTGGAGAATTAATATATTGCATGGTGTCATAAATACCTAAGCCAGAGGTAACCAATCCTCCTGGGCTGTTAATATAAAAACTTATTTCTTTATTTGGATTTTCAGACTCTAAAAATAATAATTGTGCCGTTACCAACGAAGCAACATTATCATTAACTGGTCCAACAAGAAAAACTATCCTCTCTTTTAAAAGACGAGAATATATGTCGTAAGCCCTCTCTCCCTTGCTCGATTGTTCAACAACCATTGGAATTAAAGTGTTCATTTTTTCTTCAAAATCACGACTCATAACTTTGTTTTATACAACTATTGGTTACTTTTTGCTAATTTTTTTTGATTTAGCCTCTTTAGACTCTTTCTTTTTAATTGTGGGAGTTGCTTTTGCTTTATGATTTTCGTTAAAGGTTTTTATCAATTTTTCTGCTTCTTTTATCGTTAATTCCTTTTTTACTGAATTAATTTTTGATTTAAAAAATTTAATAATTTTTTCTTCATAAATTGAGCTTTGTAGATGTTGAGTTGCTGACGGATTTTTTTGATAATACTCAAAAACAAATTTTTCTTGACCCGGCATACTTTTAACTTGTTTTTGAATTTCAGTTTTTATCTCATCTTCTGTAACTTTTATATTATTGGTTTCGCCATACTCATTTAAAATCAAACCTAACTTAATTCTTTTTTTTACTGCTTGAGTGCTATTTTCATCTTTGTTGGAATTAGGCTTATTTGGAATTGATTTAAGTTCATTATCAATCAAATTTTGTGGCACTTCAACTGTATGACTTTTTTCTAATTGATCTAATATTTCTTTTTTTGTAATTGAGTTTAATGCCATATTATATTGATCAGTGATTTGATTTTTAATTTTGTGTGTCAAATCAGCTAAATCTTTTGCTCCTAGTTTTTTTGCAAAGTCATCATCAAGTTTATTTTTTTTTGGACTTTTTATGTTTAAAATTTCACAATTAAATATTGCTTTTTTATTAGCGAGTTCTTTTTTTGGATGATTTTGAGGGAGAGTAGATATAACTTTTTTCTTCTCATTCTTTTTTACACCAATAAGCTGTTTATCAAATCCTTGTAAAAATAAATCTTTACCAAGTTCAATTGCAACATCTTTTCCGTTACTACCTTCAAATTCTTTGTCATCGACAGTTGCTTGATAATTGAAGATAACTTGATCACCTGTCTCAGACTTAGCATCACTTTTTTTGTTTTCAAAAGATTTGTACTCTTTAGAAAGGTTTTCCAATCTTTCTTCTAATACATCTTTGCTTACTTTAACTAAGTATTCTGAAATTTTATATTTCTCAAAAGTTTGTAGTTTTATTTCTGGTAATAAATCAAGTTGTAATTCAAAGTTAAGATCTTTACCTTCACCAAATGTTTTTAAATCGATTTTTGGTTGACCAGCTACTTTTAATTTTTTATCTTGAATAGCTTTTGTAGTGCTTTCTTTTAAAACTTTATCAATTACTTCGCCATAAATTGCTTTACCAAATTGATTTTTAATAACTGATGGAGGAACTTTGCCTTTACGAAACCCTTTAAGATCCACCTGATCTTGCAATTCTAATAATCTATTATCCAGCTTTTTTTTTATTTCGTCTTTATCTACAATAATCGATAAAGTTGTTTTTAAGCCTTTTTTTGACTGTACTTGTACTTTCATAAATATTGGTGGGCAAGAAGAGACTCGAACTCTTAAGCCTTGCGGCACTAGTTCCTAAGACTAGCGCGTATACCAATTCCGCCACTTGCCCTTGTTAATTTAATAAGTTTTATATATCAATTTTTTTTTTTACAAAACTATTTAGTCTAAAATATGCCAATAAATAAATAATAATTAAGGAAAAAAACCAATACTTACACATCGAACCGTTTTCTCGCACCAAAATACTTGGTAAAACTAAAAAACTATAAATTAGATTGATTAATAATGTATTTAAGTAATTACAGTCTCTATCTGGATTTTTTAAATTTAAAATTTTATAAGACAACATATGAAGATGTTCGCCATCAGGTTTAATAGGTGATTTCTTTTGGACCAATTTTCTAAAAAATGAAAAAAAAACCTCAAAAAATAAATAAAATAACAAAATAGTAAAAAAGAATGATGAAACATTTGTATTTAAGTTATTTGTTTCTATTACATTTAATGCGGTAAAAGTACCGAATAGATAAGCACCACCATCACCCATAAAAATTTTTGCTGATGGAAAATTAAATAATAAAAATATTAAAAGAATTATTATTTGAGCTGTAATTAAAATTGATAGAGGTTGAAGTTCATTATCAATGTTAATAAACAATAATATTGAATTTATAATTATTAATTGAAATGCTAAAAGTCCATTAAAACCATCAATTAAATTAGATCCATTAATTATAAATAAAAAACATAAAATTATAAAAAAGAGGTAAACTATTTTTATACTTAAAATTTGATTTAGAAAGATAAAGTCAATTCCGTATATTTGAATTGAAAAAACTTTTACGGAAACTAATAGAATAGCAGCCATCAAAGCTAATCTTGATTTAGGACTTAATCTAAATTTAATATCATCTAAAAAGCCAATTAAAAATAAGCCTGTTCCAAGTACTAAATAATCAACATAAAATGAGGAGAACAAAAGATTGTTTAATGTAGCAAATATAAAAAAAGATATTAAACATGCTAAACCACCACTTCTAGGTATATTACTTTTATGGAAAGCCTGAGGTTTATCGAAATCACTATCTAATAATAAACCATCCATTATTTTGTGAGAAAATTTTTGAATTATAAAAAAAGTAAAAAAACTGAGAAATGAAAATATAGATAACAGGCTAAACTCAAGAGACTCGCTTTGCATTAGATATTAATTTAATCCTTTATTGTTTTTTTTTACAATATAAATTCCAAATATTATTATACTCAATGAAATCATAACACGCCAAGTAATTACTTCATCCATAAGGAAATATCCAAAGAATACTCCAAAAATTGGAATTAAGTATGCTACTTGAGTTTGAAAAACTAGTCCATTCACAGATAAAATTCTAAATCTTATTAGCCAAGCCAATCCTGTCGCAACAATACCTAAATAAAGTAAAGACAATGTAGACTCTAAAGATGGGTCGGCTTGCCAAGGTTTTTCTAAAATTATCGCCATCGGAAAAAGGAAAATTAAAGACCATACAGTTGTAGATGTGGTGACGTTTTCATTTCCTTTATTTTTTATTCGTATAGTCAATATGCCGCCAATAGAGTAAAATGTTGAGCCTAAAATAGTAATTAAAGCGAAAATATAATTACTTTCATTAATAATAATTTTATCTAAAAATAGAAATAAAATTCCTGAAAAACCTACAAGGACTCCTATAACCTTAAATATATTAATTTTTTCATTTTTTGTAAAAAAATGAGCTAATATTGTTCCGCTTAATGGTGTTGTACTCATCAACATTGCAGCTAAATAACTATTTATTTTACTTGTGCCTATAGCTATTAGAATAAATGGAATTGCTATGTTGCATAAACCTATTAAAGCATAGTGCTTCCATTCTTCTGAAAAAGCCTCTATTTTAATTTTCTTAAATTTACAAAGTAAAATTAATGGAGCGCTAGCAAATATTACTCGTACTAAAGCTAAAGTAATTGGCTCATAGGAATAAGTGGCAATTTTAATGTTAAAGAAAGATGAGCCCCAAATTAAGCCTAATAAAACTAGTAAAAATATATCAAATGAATTGGCCTCTCTCATAATATGCAATCTAAAATTGTATTGATGCTATAAACGCATAGCTGATATCATTTTATTAGAGGATATTCTATAATTAAATTCTGTTACATAAATCGCAATTTAAATTTATGAGCGCCAGCAAAATTTTAAAACTTATTAAAGATAAAGAAGTTGAGTACGTAGACCTGAGATTTACAGATCCTAGAGGTAAGTTACAACATGTTACTCAAGATTTACAGACAGTTGATGAGGACATGCTCAACGATGGAATTTTTTTTGATGGCTCCTCAATAGCTGGTTGGAAAGCAATTAATGAGTCGGATATGATTCTCAAGCCTGATCTATCTAGTAATTTCATAGATCCATTTTTTTCACATACAACATTAGTTCTTTTTTGTGATGTAATGGATCCAATTACAAAAACTTATTATGAGAGAGATCCTCGATCGACTGCAAAAAAAGCTGAAGCATACTTAAAAAAAACTAATATAGGTGATAAAGCTTATTTTGGTCCAGAACCAGAATTTTTTGTATTTGATGATGTAAGGTTCACAAACCTTATGAATAAAGTAAGTTATGAAGTCGATAGCTCGGAAGGCCCGTATAACACCGGAAAAGAATATGAGAATGGAAATTTAGGACACAGACCAAAAGTCAAAGGAGGATACTTCCCAGTTCCTCCGGTTGATAGCGCCCAAGATTTAAGATCTGAATGTTTAAAAGCAATGAAAGATATGGGTGTAAAAGTTGAAAAACATCACCACGAAGTTGCGCCTAGCCAACATGAGCTTGGAACATTATTTAATACTTTAGTCAATCAAGGTGATGCTATGCAAATTTATAAATATGCAGTTCATAACGTAGCCAACTCTTTTGGTAAAACTGCTACATTTATGCCAAAACCTGTTAAAAACGACAATGGTTCAGGTATGCATGTTCATCAATCAATTTTTAAAGGTGAGAAACCCTTGTTTGCAGGAGATAAATACGCAGGTTTATCAGATGATTGTTTGCATTACATCGGTGGTATTATCAAACACGCTAGAGCACTTAATGCTTTTTCGAACGCTTCAACAAATAGTTACAAACGATTAATACCTGGATTTGAGGCTCCTGTATTATTAGCATACTCTTCTAGAAATAGATCTGCAAGTTGTAGAATACCATTTAGTACAAGTAAAAAAGGTAAAAGAGTAGAAGTAAGATTTGGTGATGCGGCTGGAAATCCATACTTAACTTTTGCATCGATGTTAATGGCTGGGTTAGATGGTATTAAAAATAAAATTAAACCTGGTAAGCCAATGGATCAAGATTTGTACGCATTAGGCCCCGAAGAAGTCAAAGGTATTCCAACTGTTTGTTCATCTTTACGACAAGCTTGTGTTGCTTTAGATGAAGATAGAAAATTTTTAACTCAAGGTGGCGTGTTTACCGATGATCAAATAGACGCTTACATTGATTTAAAAATGGAAGAAGTAAACAACTTTCAAGATACTCCGCATCCTATTGAGTACGAAATGTATTATAGTTGTTAAGCGGATTATTTAAAATCTTTAAGATAATTTATTACAGATTTTCTTTTTTCTCTTTTAGCCTCATCTAAAGGTGTAGCTCCCCACCTATCACGGACAAATACTGGATGCCCATGCGAAACTAAATATTCGACTACCTCCAAGCAACCCTCTGCTGCTGCAAGATGTAAAGCAGTTCTAGAATCATAGTCACCTGCGTGTACAGGTACTCCTTTAGCGATCAAGCTTCGAATACCCTCAACGTTATTTTCAAAAGCTGCGAATAATAGTTCAATTACTGCCAGTTCGTCATCGTAAATTGCCATCTTATCCGTCTTTCCATTTGGATCTTCAACTAAATGCGATGCTTGAGTATAGTTAATATCTAGTTTTTCATATTCTTTTACAATATCTTTATGGTTATTATTTTTTGCATCAAAGTAACCATATCCTCCCCAACGATCAGGTATTGGTTTCACACCTTGTTTAAGTAAAAATTGAACTGCTTCTAGTTGTCCTTCAGCTGAGGCCAGATGCAATGGAGTTCTCATATCATAGTCTCCAATTTGAAGATCTCTTTGTTCACTAACAAGACGTTCTAATGTTCTAATATTTCCATTACTCGCAGCCCAAATAGCTTCTCCACAACTATTTGCACGCCATTTTGAAATTGGTATTTTTGGATCAAGACGATCTGTGTCTGTCATCGTACCATCAAAAGTATGAACTAAATATTTTGACGTTATTCGCTTCGCCATTTCGATTCCTCGAACACTATTGCCTTGTTTGTCTAAGCGTGGAGAAAAAATACATATTCCCATTAATCTTGGTACTACCAATATAACTCCTCCTCCTACTCCACTTTTTGCTGGTAACCCCACTTGTTGAAAGAATGTACCGCTAGCATTGTACATTCCACTAGTTTGTAAAACGGGTAAACAGTTTCTTACTGTTTTCTGGCTTAACACACGATCTTGAGAAATAGGACAAACACCACTATTTGCAAGTGTAGCAGCAGCTGTTGCAAAATTTACTGAGGTCATCTCTAGTGAACATATGCTAAAATAAAGTTTAAGAGCTTCTGTGACTGCAGGTTCAGAATAAAAGTCAAATTCATCTTCATCAGGATGGATATCATTATGTAGCTTAGTTTTAGTGTGAGGTAAATTTCCTGTAGCCATTAAAAGATATCCCATGGCAATATTATTATATCCTGTAAAATTTTCTTGCCGTGCCATATCTTTATTGAATCTTGGTAACTCTGCACTAAAATTATCTTTTGGAGACCAGCCTATTAATCTTCCAAATTGTTGTCTTATGTATCTTAATCTTTGACTATGTGACTCTTCTGGACCTATAAGACCTGCTGTCATTATAGCGCCAGCGTTGACCATTGGATTGAAAGGTATGCGGTTAAGTTGACCAACTGCAGTTTTAGCTAACAGAGTAAGATCATCAAATTGTCTACCAGAGGGTTCTTGACCAACATGTTGGTGAACTTTTTCTAATCCTAATTTTTCCATTGCAAAGCAGTAATTAAAAGGTTTGCACATAGATTGAATTGAAAAATCAACCTCACTGTCACCTTTTTGATATATCTGACCATCTGTTGTAACAATTGCGACGCCAAATTGGTCTGGATCAACATTAGCTAGAGGAGGAATATACGAAGCTAATTCTCCTGATTTAACTTTTTTGACCTCTTCAAACATATCATTTAAATTTTTTGCAAAGTAGGTGAAGTCTGGTATTGATAGTTCGCCTCGTAAGGCTTTTTCAACAATTAATTCTGAACTTCGGATAATTTCAATAAAGTCTTCGAATACAATTTTATCACCATGTGCATCTAAATTTTGAAAAAGGCTAAATAGTCTTTTATCGTTTGCTTTTAAACCAGAATTTAACAAAACATCTTTAAATCTCTTTGTTTTGATTGTTTCATTATCATCTTCACATAGAGAGAAAAATAAATTTGCTTCACGTTTCGATTTGGATTTTAATTTCTCTAAAAGGGTAGATTTATTTTTATAAGAGTTTTTTTTCATTAAAAATTAAGTTAATAATTTTATTTAAAAAAAACAACCCATAATCTTTTTGAAATTTAACTTGTTTTAAAGGACTCTCCACATCCGCATCGTTCAGTCTCATTAGGATTTTTAAAAACAAATTGTGATGAAAATTTTTCTTTTTTATAGTCCATTTCTGTTCCTAGAAGATAAATAATAGCAGCAGGGTCTATGAAAACTTTTACTCCCTTATCCTCAATAACTTCATCATTTACTTTTTTATCTTTTGCATATTCCATTGAATAACTCATACCAGCGCAACCACCAGATTTTACTCCTACTCTTACTCCAATAGTTTTATTGTCTGCATTTGTCATTATCTCTTTAATTCTAGCAGCTGCAGTATCAGATAATTTGATAATTTGATTGCTCATAAATTTAATTCTAACTTTGCTTCTTCACTCATCATATCTTTTGTCCAGGGAGGACTCCAGACAAGTTTTAAATCTACTTTATTTATGCCTTCAATAGAATTGATATTTTCCTTTACCATCTTAGGTAAACTATCTGCTACAGGGCAATTTGGACTAGTTAAAGTCATTTCAATGTAGGCCTCATTTTCATTTTTAACTTCAATATTGTAAATTAGGCCTAAATCGTAAATATTTACTGGTATTTCAGGGTCGTAAACCTTTTTAATTTCAGCGATAATTTTATCTTTAATTTTCATTTTTTTTCTCCAAAACTGATGACAATGTATGCCAAGCCATAGTTGCACACTTAACCCTCATTGGAAAATCTTTTACACCTGATAAGGACATTAAAGTGGTTTTTTGATTTTCATCTAAACTATTTACGGTAATTAATTTGTTCTCTTTAATTAAATTTAAAAAATTATCTGTGATAGTTTTTGCTACGTTAAAATCCTTTCCTTTTAGAATATCGGTCAAAATAGAAGCTGAAGCTAGAGAAATTGCACAACCCTCACCTTCAAAACTAATATCTAAAATTTTTTTATCACTGTCTAATTCAGCATATATATGAACCTTGTCACCACATAGGGGATTATGACCCCTCGCATCACTTGTGAAATTTTTACATTTACCAAAATTTCTTGGATTTTTTCCATGATCTAAAATTATTTCTTGATATAATTCTTTTAATTCCATTATATTTTAAAAACCTTTTTACATTTTTCTATTGCATTATATAAAACATCAATATCTTCTTTTGTATTGTATAATCCTATCGAAGCCCTTGCTGTAGCGGGCACACCAATTTTTTCATGCAAAACTTGGCAACAATGATGCCCAGCTCTAATAGCTACTCCATCATCATCAAGAATCGTGGCTATATCGTGGGGATGAATACCTTTAAAAGTAAAAGACAAAACAGAAGCTTTGTTTTTAGGATCTCCCACTAAGTTAATAGCATTATTTTTTCTTAATTTCTCAAGACCGTATCCCAGAACTTCATTTTCAATTTCGGATATCGTATCTAAACCAATTTTTTCGACAAGTTTTATTGATTCACTAAATGCAACAACTTCTGCAGTTTGCATGGTACCTGCTTCAAACTTTGTAGGACTTTCAGCAAAAGTTATATTTTCTTTTTTTACCTCATCTATCATTCCACCTCCACCTTGATACGGTGGCATAATGTCTAACCATTTTTTTTTTCCATAAAGTATTCCAAGACCGTTAGGTCCGTACATTTTATGGCAAGAGATCACATAAAAATCGCAACCTAGTTGTTGCATGTCGAGTTTTAAATGTGGGGCCCCTTGGGTACCATCCACTAAGACAGGGATGTTATTTGAAGAAGCAAGATCAATAATTTCTTTTAACGGGGTTATACCTCCTGTTACATTAGATATGTGAGTGATAGCTATTATTTTTGTTTTGTTTGTGATTAATTTTTTTATTGCATCTACTTCTATTTCAAGATTTTCATTAATTTTTGCAAATTTGATTACTGCTTTTTTTTTATTTCTTAAATAGTGCCAAGGAACATAGTTTGAATGATGTTCTAACTCTGTAAGAATTATCTCGTCTCCCTCATTTATAAATTTTTCACCATAAGAGTTTGCTACTAAATTTATGCCTTCGGTAGCACCCTTTGTGAATACTATTTCTTCTCTATGTTTAGCATTAATAAATTTTTTTACTAAATCCCTTGTTTCTTCAAATCTATTAGTCGCTGTCACAGCTAACGAATGAACACTTCTTCCTACATTTGAAAATTCATTTTCATAAAAATAAGACATTCTATCAATAACCGATTTTGGTTTCTGTGAAGAATTAGCGCTATCTAAATAAATTAATTGATTACCATTAATCTTTTTTTTAAATATTGGAAAACTTTTTTTAATTTGATCTACTTTCATATTTTATATGTGTGTTAAAGTGATTTAACAAAATATTTAATATTTCATTATTTTCTATGTTTTTTAAAACACTCTCTAAAAAGCCTTTAATAATCATTTTTATTGCTTCTTTTTCCTTTATACCCCTTGCTTTTAAGTAAAATAATGCATCTTTATCTATATTTCCTGAAGTTGAGCCATGAGAACATTTTACATCATCAGCGTAAATTTCAAGTTCTGGTTTTGTATTAAATTCAGTATTTTCATCAAGTAAAAGTCCTTTACTCAGTTGATATGCGTTTGTTTTTTGAGCAACTTGATCTACAAATATTTTTCCTTGGAAGACACCTTTGCTACCTTCGGTCAAAACTTTTTTAATATCTTGGTGGCTTTGACAATTTGGTTTTAGATGTTGAATATTTATTTTAATTTCTTGGTGATTATGTTGCTTAAGAAATAAACCAGAGTATACCTCACCACGTGAATTAGTTCCTTTTAATTGAATACTATTTTCAAATTTACAAAATTTTACACCTGAAGAAAAAATATATTTTTTAAAATTTGCATTGGTTGATAATTTAGCATCTAAAAATTCATAAAAAAAATTTTTACTTTGATCTTTATTAATAAAAAAATAATTTAAACTGGAGTCTTCATCAATATTGAAATATTTAAATGTATTCTTAAAAAAAGAACCTTGAGACTCATCAATTAAATATTCCATAATTGTAGCGTTTGAGTTTTTAGAAATATTGATGTGTTTAGAATTATTGATAATTTTATTTTTTAAATTCCCAGAAAAATAGTTATAAATTACTATTGGATATTTAAATTTACACTCTGAATTAATATTTAAGCTAAAGCCACCGTCTTGCAAAGCAGTGTTAAGATTTTGCATCTGGTTTTCTCTGAGATTTTTAACTAAGTTCAAGTGAGTATCAAAGTCAAATTCTTTTACTAAAACCATATTTTTGTTCTTAAAATTTTCTAATTTAAAATCAAATGACTCTAATTTACCATTTACTAATTTAATTGAATTGTGATTAAAACTTAAATTTTTAAAATTTGTTGCTTTTTTCTCTAACTTTTCATTACTTAATTCCTTAAAGTTGTCGTTTAAGATTTTTTCTAAATCAGTAAATTTCCACTCCTCTTCTCTTTTATTGGGAAAGCCTTTTTTTTTAAAGATGGAGAGATAAGCTTCTCTTTGAGTGAAATTTTTCCCGGGCTTATCTTTAATTTTAAAATTTAATTCCATAATTAATTTAAATTTGTATATCCGGTTTTTTCTAATTCTTCACCTAGTTCCTTTGAACCAGTTTTTACAATTTTTCCATTTGATAAAACGTGGATAAAATCTGGCTTAATAAAATTAAGAAGTCTTTGATAATGAGTAATTATTAAAAAAGAATTTTTTTTATTTTTATAAGAGTTAACACCGTCAGCTACAATTTTTAATGCATCAATATCAAGGCCTGAATCTGTTTCATCTAAAATTGCCAGCTTTGGTTCTAGTATTTTTAATTGAAGTATTTCATTTTTTTTCTTTTCTCCTCCCGAAAATCCAAGATTAAGATGTCTAGACAAAAATTTTTCATCTATGTCGAGTTCTTTAGCTTTTTCTCTTACAATTTTAAGAAAGTTTATAGCGTCGATGTCTTTGTGACCTCGCGCTTTTCTGATTGAATTTAGTGATGTTCTTAAAAAATTGTTTGTGTTAACTCCTGGTATTTCAGTAGGATATTGAAAAGCTAAAAATATACCCTTTTGAGCTCTTTCCTCTATAGAAATATTTTTTAAATTAAGTCCTTCAAAGTTTAGTTCCCCGGAAATATTGTATCCTGGTTTGCCTGACAAAATGTTAGCTAGAGTACTTTTTCCAGATCCATTTGGACCCATTATAGCATGAACTTCACCGGCGTTAATTTTAAGGTTTAAGCCTTTTATGATTTCTTTATTGTTTATGTCTGCTTTTAAATTTTTAATTTCTAACATTACCCGACACTTCCTTCCAAACTGATAGAAACCAATTTCTGGGCTTCTACAGCAAATTCCATAGGCAACTGCTGTAAAACTTCTTTGCAAAAACCATTTACTATTAAACTGACTGCCTCCTCTTGATTTAAACCCCTTTGATTACAATAAAAAAGTTGTTCTTCATTGATTTTTGAAGTCGTAGCTTCGTGTTCAATTGTAGATGAAGAATTTTTGTTCTTAATATAGGGCACTGTATGTGCTCCACATTTATTTCCCATTAGAAGAGAATCGCATTGAGTGTAATTTCTGGAGTTAATAGCTTTTTTATTAATATCAACCAGTCCTCTATAAGTGTTGTCTGCTTTACCAGCAGAAATTCCTTTAGATATTATTTTACTTTTTGTATTTTTACCTAAATGTATCATTTTTGTCCCAGTATCAGCTTTTTGATGGTTATTAGTAATCGCAATTGAATAAAATTCTCCAACAGAATTATCTCCTTGTAAAATACAACTAGGATATTTCCAAGTAATTGCTGAGCCTGTTTCAACTTGTGTCCATGAAATTTTAGAGTTCTTACCTCTACAAGCGCCTCTTTTAGTAACAAAATTATATATTCCTCCTTTTCCTTGCTCATCTCCTGGATACCAATTTTGTACAGTTGAATATTTAATTTCAGCATCGTCTAAAGCAACAAGTTCAACATTAGCAGCATGAAGTTGATTTTCGTCTCTCATTGGTGCAGTGCAACCCTCTAAGTAACTCACGTAGCTACCTTTATCAGCGATAATGAGTGTTCTTTCAAACTGACCGGTTTGTGAGGCGTTAATTCTAAAATAAGTAGAAAGTTCCATTGGACATCTTGTATTAGGTGGTATGTATACAAAAGATCCATCAGTAAACACTGCAGAATTTAAAGTTGCAAAGTAATGATCCGTCAATGGAATTACGGAACCCAAATATTTTTTTACTAAATCTGGATGTTTTTGTATGGCTTCCGAAATAGAGCAAAAAATTATACCTTTTTTCGTAAGTTCGCCTTTGAAAGTAGTCGCCACAGAGACAGAGTCAAAAACTGCATCTACAGCTACTCCGCTCAATTTTTTTTGTTCATCTAGAGGAATGCCAAGTTTTTTGTAAGTTTCAATAAGTTTCGGGTCAACTTCTTCTAGACTCTTTGGTTTGTTTTTTGTGCTTTTTGGAGCAGAATAATAATAAAGATCTTGATAATCTATTTTGGGGTACTTGGGTTTTTGCCAGTTAGGTTCTTTTAAAGACTTTAGCCTTTTGTATGCCTTAAGTCTCCAGTCCAAAAGCCATTTGGGCTCCTTTTTTTCTCCAGATATAAATTTTATTGTTTCTTCACTTAAACCCTTGGGTGCCTTAAAACTTTCAATATCAGTAGTAAAACCGTATTTGTAATCTTTATTAGTATCTATAATATTACTGCTCATTATCTTTTAACTAGCTCCTCTAACTTAACACTTTCAAAAAATCCATTAATATGGGTGTCTAATTTATCCCATAAATTATGTGTTATGCATTTAATTGATTTATTATTACATCCTTTTTTTGACTCTTTTTTACAATTTAGAGTTTTTACCTCTTCATTCACAGCATAAAAAATATTTGAAAGCTTAATTTCAGATGCAGGTTTCTCTAAAGCGTAACCTCCTTTAACACCTCTAACACTTCTAACTAATTTATTTACTTTTAGATGAAAAAATAATTTTTCCAAATAGGCTAGTGATATATTTTGCCTAGTGGAAATTTCTGTCAAACTAACTGGTTTATTCTTAGAATAAGTCGCCAGATCAGCCATTGCCATTACTGCGTATCTACCTTTAGTCGTAAGTTTCATAAATTATCGCAGTTTTACAGCATTTTTAATTTAATTCCTACTAAATTACTCTGAATTAAAAAAAGATATTTGCCGCACAAAAACATGTTATAAGACTAATCTTTTATTGAAAGTAATTATCATTATTAATATGAAACAAAAAAGTTTAGAAGTATTTATACCTGGTCCAGCTGGAAGATTAGAAGCTAAATATTATAAAAATCCTAAATTTGGATCACCTGTTGCTATAGTTCTCCAACCTCATCCTCAATATGGAGGAACTATGAATAATAGAATAGTTCAATTAATGTATAATATTTTTTTAGAAAATGGGTTCTCTGTAATTAAAATTAATTTTAGGGGAGTTGGAAAAAGTGATGGTATATTCGATAACGGCCAAGGTGAACTATCAGATGCTGCAGCAGCCCTCGATTGGATTGAGAGAGAAAATATGGACTATAGTCAATGTTGGGTATCAGGATTTTCTTTTGGCGCTTTAATTTGTATGCAATTAATTATGAGGCGACCTGAAGTTAATAATTTCATAGCAATATCACCTCAGCCTAACGTATATGATTTTTCTTTTTTGGCACCTTGCCCGACTTCTGGTCATGTAGTGTATAGCGACAATGATGAATTAGTTACAAAAGAAAGTATTAATGAATTAGACAATAGAATTAAGAGTCAAAAAGGTGTTGAGGTAATTTTCTCTAAAATAAAAGGAGCAAATCATTTTTTTAAAGATAAGGAAAAAGAATTAAGAGTTGAAATTGAAAAATATATTAAAGAAAAAACAGCTCTTATTTAATAATCAATTATTTCTCCTCCGCTACACGGAGAGAAACATCCTGTTGTAGAGGGAAAAGAAATTGGTAAAGATAAGACAGCTCTTATAGCTAGATAAGCGAATGCTTGAGACTCTACAAAGTCTCCGTTAAATTCAAAATCCTCTGCATTAAAAAAAAATAAATTTTTCTTTGAATTAAGCTTTATTTGCTTTACAAGACTTTCATTTTTTCTTCCTCCGCCACACATTATAATTTTAATTTTTTTATTATTAAATTCCTTTAATAATAGACTTATTTTTGAAGAAATAATTTTTGCTGTAAAGGAAGTAAGTGTGGCTGCTCCATCTTCAAAATTAAGACCTCTAGCAAATGAGATATCAAAATCATTTGTATCAAGGGAGATATTATTTTTCTTTTGAAAATTACTCTCATGTGTTTCTAAAGCTTGTTCAAGTATAATTTCGTTAATCTTTCCTCTATCTGAAATTTTGCCTCCTAAATCAAATTTTTCGTTTGTATGGTGTTGTATCCAAGTATTTATTAAACAATTTCCTGGACCCACATCTTCGCTTATAATTTCATGATTATTTAAGTTCTGAACCAATGTTAAATTTGAAATGCCACCTATGTTTAATATACAAGCCGGTAATGATATTTTTTTTGATTTTATCAAGTATTTATGAAAAATTGGAGTTAAAGGTGCTCCTTCTCCTCCATTATTAATATCATTTTGTCTAAAATTGAAAACAATTTTTTTTTTTGTTAATTGAGATAATAAATTACCATTACCTAACTGTAAAGAAATTTTCTCTTGAGGATTGTGGTAAATGGTTTGACCATGAAAACCGATCAAGTTAATATCAAATTCTTTTGTAATATCTTTAACAACCTTTGCATGAAAAATTGTAATAGTGTTTTCAAGTTTTTTAATCAAAGAAGAATTTTTTTTTAAATCTTTTAAGGAATTAATTTTTCTTTTTATACTGTGGTAATCACGAAAAAGGTTCTCGTCATATTCGTAATATTTTTCTTTTAAAATAATTGATTTATCTAACCCATCAGATTGAATTATTGATGCATCTACTCCATCCCCTGAAGTACCACTCATCATTCCTAAGCATGTGTATTCTTTGCTCATAATTGTATTTATTTATACTAAATATTGTATAATAGTATTTCTATAACAAGTAGAAATATGAAAAGCACTTTTTTGAGAGAAATGCAAGAAAGGGGTTATCTGAATCAATGTACTGATTTAGATAAGTTGGACTCAATAGTTTCAAAAAAATCTATTTCAGCATACATTGGATTCGATTGTACCGCTAATAGTTTGCATGTTGGCAGCTTATTGCAAATAATGATTTTAAGATTGCTTCAAAAACATGGTCATAAACCTATAGTCCTTTTGGGAGGAGGTACAACTTTAATAGGAGATCCGTCAGGAAAAGATACTACGAGAAAAATTTTAAAACAAAAAGATATAAAAAAAAATATTACAAATATAAAAAAGATTTTTGTAAAATTATTAAATTTTAAAAGTAAAACTACTAAACCGGTTTTTGTAGACAATTATACTTGGTTAGGAAAATTAAATTATATAGATTTTTTAAGAAAAATTGGTTCTCAATTTACTTTAAATAAAATGCTAACATTTGAAAGTGTAAAATCTAGATTAGAAAGAGAACAATCACTAAGCTATATGGAATTTAATTATATGATTCTTCAAGCATTTGATTTTTACAAACTTTACGAAAAAGAGAAATGTATTTTACAACTTGGTGGATCTGACCAATGGGGAAATATAGTTAGTGGTGTGGATTTGATAAGGCGCATTCAAAAGAAGGATGCTTTTGGATTAACAAGTCCATTAATTACTTTATCTTCAGGCGCAAAAATGGGCAAGACAGAAAAAGGAGCTGTCTGGTTAAACGAAAAATTATTTTCTCCATATGATTATTGGCAATTCTGGAGAAATTCTGATGATAAAGATGTTTATAGATTTCTAAAATTTTTTACTGATATTGATGTCAGTACGATTACTAAGCTAGAGCAAACAAAGGATATAAATGAACTAAAGATAACTCTTGCTAATGAAACTACAAAAATACTTCATGGCAAAGTTCATTCATCAAGAGCAGAAAAGATTGCTGCCGATGTCTTTAAATTTGGAAAAATAAATGAAAATCTACCCTCAAAAAAAATTCAAAGAAAAGATATTGAGACAGGAATGAAGCTTTTAGAATTATTGGTTGTAAACAAAATTATGAGTTCAAAAAGCGAGGCAAGAAGAGCTATTAATAACAAAGGAGTTAAGATTAATGATTTACTTGTGGCAGATGAGAACAAAACATTGAATCTTTCAGATTTTAAAGATGAAAATTTAAAAATTTCTTTTGGAAAGAAAAAACATTTTCTTTTTAAAATTATTTAGCTCTTTTAAGTGCTTTCTGAATAAATCTTGGAGTTAGTGTTTTAATAGGATTTACTGTTGTCTTAATTTTTCCTGGCATGCCCTTCATTTTAAAACTGATACCAAATAAACCTTCACCTATCTCTTTTGGAATTAAAATATCACCAACTATTGGCAATTTTGATAAAAATTTATTCAAAGTTTTTGCGGGCACCATGGTACCTCTTAAACTTACTAAGCCAGTTTTTGTCTCAACATAACCCTCCATTAAAATAGAAATACTTGGTCCTATAGCATATAACTCATTTAAATTAAGTATTTGGTTATTTTTTTCTAGAGAAATTTCTAATTTTTCAAAGGATAAGCCATCACCTGATAATGCATCTACCATTCCCCCGAAATCTGCAAGTGAAAATAATTTTACTAAACCCGGAGCGTCTTTAACCTTAAAATTTTCAATAGATAAATTTACATTGCTATTATTATCATCATAAGAAGATAAAATTAAAAGCTTACCACCAGTTAAACCATCAAAAAACTTGTAGTTAGATAATAGTGGTTTTGGAAAATCAGAGTAAATTTCTAATTTTTTTTTATTTGAAACTTTGTCCACTCTTAAAGATATATCTAAATATTTGCCATCTTTAAATTCCCCTTTGGAAACAATTTTAATAAATTTTCCCTTATTTATGGAGCCAATAAGATTAAAACGAGATAATCTTTCTGAAACATTATTTGTAACTTCGTTGATGTTAATTGAAATTTCTTTGTTTATATTTTTTAGAAAATCGGAACCTTCTTTTTGATCTAATAACTTAGTTAAATTAGTTGCGTCATAACTCTGCCCTTTAATTATTATTTTTTTTCCATAATCAATTTTAAAATCGTTGTTAAATTTGTCTTTTTTAAATGTTTTGACTGTAGCGCTTTTAAATTTTACCAATTTTTTATTATCTAGATATAAATTTTTTACACTAATATTATTTTTTCCTTGCGAAAGACTTAATTCATCAAAATTTAATTTATTATTTTTTATCTCGAATTCGGTATTTATACTTATAACTTCATTTTTTGAATTATAATTTAAAATTGGAATAATTATTTCTTCATCAAACTTTCCAACAATAGAAATTTTTTGAGAATTTAAATTGTTTAAATGTGTTAAATTAAATTTTTGAAAAGAATTATTGTTTAATTTGTAAAATCCATCAATTTTAAAAGACTTTTCATTTTTTTTTCCATAGTTTATTTTAAAATTTGACTTTTCAAAGTTTATACTTTTAATCTTGTTTTTTATAAACAAATAATTGTTAGGTTTTATAATTTTAAATTTAGATTTTTTAATATTCCCGGATGCTCCAAATTTGTAATCTATAACTTTAAGAGTTTGGTCAAATTTTATTTGAAATGTTTTTTCTACATTACCAACTAATTGAAAATCCTCAAATCTTTCTAGTATTTGATTTTTTAAAATATCTCTTAATTTCTGTTTGTTTAGATCTAAATATGAATT
The DNA here is from genome assembly GCA_902605645.1 of uncultured Pelagibacteraceae bacterium. Taxonomy (GTDB): domain Bacteria; phylum Pseudomonadota; class Alphaproteobacteria; order Pelagibacterales; family Pelagibacteraceae; genus Pelagilacustribacter. The sequence goes on from CACLDE010000006.1 coordinate 28,965, forward strand.
AAGATTTCCTTGAACATTCAATGATTTTGAATTGTCAAATTTAATATTTCCAGAATTAATTTGTAATCCATTTAAGAAACCCCTTAGATTATCTATTTCTCCTGAATTTTTTTTAATTAAGTATATAAAACTTGCTTCTTTAATATTGATTACCTTTTCATTAATAAATAAGTTTTTTGTGTAACCATTAACTTCGTAATCTTCAATTTTGTTATTTTTGAAAAATAGGTCTACATTAGATGTTATCGTGCCTTTTTTAACTTTATTTAATAAAAATTTTTTAAAATTGGATGGTTTTAAATATTTAACAACTTTTTTAATTTCATCAATATTAATTTCATTAGTTACTAAATTGATCTTATCAATTTGTGGTTTTCCAGAAAAAAGCGAATTCAATCTAATATAAGCATCTATTTTTTTTATATCTATTTTATTGCCACGATATTCTATATCAGGTTCTGAAGTTGTTATGAAAAAATTCAAATTTTTTATATTAATTTTTACTTTAATTTTTTCAATATTTATCGCTAGATTCGTTTCGAAAGATTTAATTTTGTTTTCAAGAAAGTTATTAAATTTGTCAGTTTCATAACCAAATAAAACTAAGTAACCAACTAACATTATGAACGTTAAAAATAAAAAAAGGATTATTGATAAAAGAAATTTTTTCATTTATTTGTTTAAAACTCCTGCCTCAATAAAACTGTCTATGTCACCATTCAAAACTGCATCTGGATTAGTGTTTTCTGTTTTGTTTCTTAAGTCTTTTACAAGTTGATATGGTTGTAAAACATATGATCGGATTTGATGTCCCCATCCAATATCCGTTTTAAGGTTAGTCTCTTTTTGATTTTCTTTCTCTCTCTTTTGTAGCTCATGTTCATAAAGTCTAGCTTTAAGCATTTTAAAACAAGTATCTTTATTTTTATGTTGTGATCTTTCATTTTGACATTGGACAACAATTTTCGTTGGGATGTGAGTTATCCTTACAGCGCTATCAGTTGTATTTACATGTTGGCCACCAGCGCCGCTGGACCTGTAAGTATCAATTCTTAGATCATTTTCATTTATTTCAATACTTATATCGTCATCTACTACTGGATAAACCCAAACACTTGCAAAACTTGTGTGTCTTCTAGCTCCGCTATCAAAAGGAGAAATTCTTACTAACCTGTGAACTCCTGACTCATTTTTTAATAATCCATATAAATTCAGACCAGAGACTTTTAAAGTAGATGACTTTATGCCTGCTTCATCGCCTCTATGTTCACTTATTATCTCGTAAATAAATTTTTTTTTATCAAACCATTTGATATACATTCGTCTCAACATTTCGGCCCAGTCTTGACTTTCGGTCCCTCCTGCGCCTGCATGCACCTCAAGATAAATATTAAGGGTGTCATTTTCTCCAGATAGAAAACAAGCTACTTCTAGTTTTTTGATGTCTTTAAGTAATTCATTAATTTTAAGTTCACAATCACCTATAATCTCTTCGTCTTTCTCTTCATTTCCTAAAGAATATATATCTTTAAGATTTTTTAGATCTTTCTCTATTTTTTTAAATGAAGAAATCAAATTTGAGTAAAAATTTTTCTCTTTTAGAATTTTTTTGACCTTTTTTTGATCTTTCCAAAAATTTTCTTTTGATGTTTCTTTTGTAATTAGATCTAGTTTACTCTCAATCTTATTGCTTTCAAAGATACCCCCTAATATTTTGAAGTATCTTATTTATATTATTCAAAGATGTATCAAAAGATTGCATTAATAAAATTGCCTAAACTTAATTAGTTTATCATAATTATAGTTTGAAATTAATTGCTTATTATTTAGATTGTTTATATCTTTTTTCTTAAACGCCTCAAGTATAAAATCTTTATCATCAAAATCAGTTTGTTTTCCAGTGTTGTAATTTATCGGAGCAAAATATATTTCGTTAGGAACTTCAAATTCTTCAAAATCATCTAAATATAAAACTCCTTTTATAAACTCCTTAAATATTGGAAGTGCTGCTTTTGAACCTGTTTCATATTTTCCTAAAGTTTTAGGATTATCAAAACCAATATAAACTCCAACAACTAAGTTTGAATTATAACCGATAAACCAAGCATCAAAATTATTATTAGTAGTTCCAGTTTTTCCAGCTATTGGAACATTAAGATCTCTTAATTTTTTTCCAGTTCCTCTTGTAATTACACCTTTAAGAATAGAAGTCATTTGATAAGCAGTTTGCTCACTAATTATTTGTTTATTGTTTAAATCAATTTTAGGAAACCCTAACTCTTGATTATCCTCATTATACCTGTCACAACCCTTACATTTAGCAAAATTTGAAGTAAATATAGTTTTTCCCCTTCTGTCTTGGATACGGTTAATAAGCACTGGTTTAATTTTTTTTCCTCCATTTACAAAAGTTGCATATGCAGAAGTCAAATTAAGCAAAGATGTTTCAACTGAACCCAACGAAACAGATAATAATTCAGGTATTTCATCGTAGATTTCTAATTCTCTAGACAAGTCCAAAATTTTGTTTACTCCTAGATTTTTAGCTATCCTTACAGTCATTAAATTTCTGGAATATTCAATCCCTTTTCGCAAAGTCGATGGCCCATAAAATTTTTTACCATAATTTTCTGGCTTCCAATCTTTCAATCCAATTCCTTGTTCAGCTATAAAAGGAGCGTCTAAAATTATTGAGTTAGGAGCTAAACCGTTTTCAATTGCAGCTGCATAAACAAAAGGTTTAAACGCTGATCCTGGTTGTCTTTTTGCTTGAGTGACTCTATTGAATTCACTCGATGCATAACTGAATCCTCCAACCAAGGCTTTAACTTCACCAGTGAAAGGGTTTAAAGCTACAATGCCTCCATTAACGATTGGATATTGTTTTAAATTCCATTCATTATTATTTTTTTTTATAAATACTACATCACCAATCTCAAAAACATCTTCAATAGTTTTATTTTTAATAGCCCAATTTAAGTTTGATTTATAAATATTAATATTTAAAATTTTCTCTGATTTTAAAACTAAATAATTTTTATTTATTTCAGTGATTTCAGCTTTTTTCCAATTTAAAGTTGGATCCAGGCTATAGTTATTTAATTTTTTTTCCCAGTTTTTATCTTTAAATTTATTTGTAATCGATCCTCTCCATCCATGTCTTCTATCATAAGACTCTATTCCATTTCTCAGAGCGTTAATTGCTTCAATTTGAAAATTAATATTTAATGGTGATTTAATGCTGAGTCCTTGAGTATAAAGCCTTTCAAAGCCATATTTGTCTTTTATAATCCTTCTTACTTCCTCAGTATAAGAATTAGCTTCATTAACTATTTCGATTTTTCTCTTTTTAATTTTAATTTTTTTGTTTTTAAATTTTAAGTATTGATCATCATTTATAAAGCCATTTTGATTCAAATTCTTAAGAACTAAGTCTCTTCTAAATTTAGCTTCTTTAGGATCTTTTATCGGATTATAACGACTTGGAGCCTTTGGAAGTGCAGCAAGCAAGGCCGCTTCTTCGTAATTTAAATCTTTTATTGATTTATCAAAATACTCTAAGCTTGCTGCTGCGACACCGTAAGTTCCCTGACCGAGGTATATTTGATTTAAATAAAGCTCTAAAATTCTTTTTTTAGAATAAGCATTTTCAATTCTAAAAGCCAAAATTGCCTCTTTAATTTTTCTTTTTAATGATACCTCATTGGTTAAAAGAAAATTTTTCGCGACTTGTTGGGTAATTGTAGATGCTCCCTCAAGTCTTTTGTCGCCTAAAATATTTTTAATATTATTAATTGTAGCTCTTAAAATTCCTTTAGCGTCTACTCCAGGATGATTAAAAAAATTTTTATCCTCAGCTGAGAGAAAAGAATTAATTACTTTATTAGGAATAGAGTCATAAGGTACAAATAATCTTTTTTCTAAAGCATATTCTGCAATTAATTTTCCATCTTTTGAATAGACTCTACTTGATATTGGTGGCTGATAATTAGATAGTTTTTTATAATCAGGTAATCCCGATGAAAAATAAAAAAAGGCTGAAAAAATAAGTAAAAGGGCTGAAATAAGTATTATTATAATGGCTTTTAAAGAGAAATTAATAAGATTGATCATGTTCAATATTTTATAACTTTAATTCTGGCTATCTTAAGGCATTTAGATTATAAGTATAAAATAATATTGTATTATTTAAAAAAAATTTATGATTACAAATAAAATAAATATCTCAAAAGGATTTCAAATTACATGGACAAAAATTTATACATTGATGCATCGCATCCGGATGAAACTAGAATCGTTCTTAAATCAAACCTCTCAATTGAAGAGTACGAATACGAAGATAAGAATAGGTTAAATTTTAAAAACAACATTTACTTAGGAACAATTAGTCGAGTAGAACCGTCGCTACAGGCAGCTTTCGTTGACTTTGGAAGAGTAAGACACGGATTTTTAGCTTTCAATGATATTCAATCGGATTATTATCAAATTCCATCTGCGGATAAAGAAAAACTCAAAAGTGCCGAAGAAAAAATTCGAGAAGATTTGAAAAATACCAATTTAGAGGAAATTAATAATCAAGAAACTTCTCTAAATTCTGAAAAAAATGAAAACACAGTAGATCAAAATAAAAATACTGGTGCTACAAGCGCTGATAATAAAACCAACTATAGAGAAAAACTCAAAAGTACTTATGGATTAAAAAAATATAGAATTCAAGAAGTTATAAAACCTGGCCAAGTCATTTTGATACAGGTTTTAAAAGAAGAGAGAGGACAAAAAGGTGCTGCTTTGACAACTTTCATATCTTTAGCAGGAAAATATATGGTTTTAATGCCTAATACAGCAAAAGGTGGTGGAATTTCAAGAAAAATTTTTAATTCTAACGACAGACAAAAAATTCGAGAAATTTTAAATAAAATAGAGATACCTAAGAGCATGGGAGTTATTGTGAGAACGGCTGGTGCAAATAAAACTAAAAATGAAATAGAAAAAGATTTTCAGAATACTTTGAAAACCTGGGACGAAATTAAAGATAAAGCGGTTGTTTCGAACGCACCTTCTTTAATTTATGAAGAAGGTGACATAATTAAAAGAGCTTTGAGAGATATTTACGATAATGACACAAAATATATTTACGTAGATGGAAATGAAGGATATCAAAAAACAAAAAAATTTATGAAAGAGTTAATGCCCAAAAATGCAAAGTACGTTAAGAAGTATAGGGGTAAAATACCATTATTTCATGATGCTTTAATTGAAAAAGAATTAAATAATATTTTCGAACCAACAGTAAAACTTAAATCAGGTGGTTATTTAGTTATTAACCCTACCGAGGCTTTAGTGGCGATTGATATAAACTCTGGTCAATCTACAAAACAGATGAATATTGAAAAAACTGCTTTAAATACAAATCTTGAGGCTGCAGAGGAAATTTGTAGACAAATTAAATTAAGAGATTTATCCGGTTTAATAGTTATAGATTTTATTGATATGCTTAATTTTTACAACAAAAGGACAGTTGAAAAAAAAATGAGAGAATGTGTAAGAAAAGATAGGGCTAGAATACAAATTGGCAGAATCAGTAATTTTGGTTTGCTAGAAATGACCAGGCAACGACTAAGAGAGGGGTCAATTAAATGGGAAACAAATTTATCTTTAGAGTCATTTTCACAAAAAATGGTTAAAAAAATCGAGATGTTGGCATTTAACAATAAAATTAAAATAATAAAAGCCTATGTACCGGATAAAGTAAAATTGTATATAGAAAATAATTTATCTAAAGAGTTAAGCTATTTTCAAAAAAAATACGCCTATAAAATAGAATTTTTAGAAAAAGCTCAGTTCATTATACCTGAGTACAAAATAGAACTGCTTAATAAATCAAAGAAAATAATAAACAAAATTGAGCATATAAGTAATATTAAATATTTTAATTTAGAAACAGAAAAATACTCAAAAATTCAGAAGGATGATAAAAAAAACCAAAAAATAACAATCAAAAAAGCAAAGAATAAAGAAGAAACTAAAAAAGAAAAAAAACCTAGAACTTTATGGATAAGGAGAAAAAAGGCTAGCTAATTAGATCTTTTTCTGGAGATGAAGCGCTAGCAAAATTATTTTTTTTCATTCGTCCAGATAAAAAGGATTTTCTTCCTGAGATTACCGCGTACTTAAAAGCTTCAGCCATTTTGACTGGTTTTTTTGCGAGTGCTATAGCTGAATTAATTAAAACTCCATCACATCCCATCTCCATAGCGATTGTGGCATCCGAAGCAGTTCCTATTCCAGCATCAATTATTACAGGTACTTTTGATTGTTTAATTATTAATGATATATTAAGTTTGTTATGTATTCCAAGTCCAGAGCCAATAGGTGCGGCCAAAGGCATTATGGCTGATACTCCCATATCTTCTAATTTTTTTGCATGAAGTGGATCATCAGTGCAATAGACCAAAACTTTAAATCCCTCCTTAACTAAAACTTTAGTAGTTTTTAATGTTTCGATCATATCCGGGTATAGTGTTTTTTTATCGCCTAATATTTCTAATTTTACCATTTTCCAACCACCTATTTCTCTCGCTAATCTCAAAGTCCTAAGTGCGTCATTAGAATTAAAACAACCTGCAGTATTTGGAAGATAGCTAATTTTTTTTGGATTCACATAATCCATTAATAGGGGTTTCTTTTTATTTGAAATATTAACTCTTCGCACAGCTACTGTAACCATGTCTGCTCCAGATGATTTTATAGCTTGAGCAGTTTCATTGAGACTCTTATATTTGCCAGTGCCTACTATTAATCTGGATTTTAGTATTTTTTTATCAATCTTAAAAATATCTTCATTCATTTTAGCCCCCACCAATAAATTGAACTATTTCGATTTTATCATTATTTTTTAATTTTTTTTTGCTGTACTGGTTCTGGGGTAAAATTTTACCATTTAGTTCTACCGCAACCTTTTTCTTGTTTAGCTTATATTTTCTTAACATTTCTAGTATAGAAAAATTTTGCTTTATAGCCACTTTTTTCCCATTTATTTGAATTTTTGCCATAATTTAGTTATCTATATTAACTATATCGAATTATGTTTAATATTTTAATTATCAACGGCCCCAATCTTAACCTATTAGGTCAAAGGGAAAAAGATAAATATGGTAACACATCCTTTGAAGAAATTAAAAAAAATTGCATGTCTTTTTCTAAAGAACATAATATTAACCTAACTTTTTTTCAATCAAATGTTGAAGGGGAAATTGTTAACGAAATTCAAAAAGCAAGGGAAAATCAAAGTTGTTTAATAATTAATGCTGGTGGATATACCCACACCTCTGTAGCTATTCATGATGCTTTAAAAATTTTGGAAATCCCAATAATCGAACTACATATTACAAATATTTATAAAAGAGAAGATTTCAGGCATAAATCTTTGATAAGTAAAGTTGCTAATGGTATAATATGTGGTTTAGGTGTGGAAGGCTATACTTTGGCGCTAAAAGCTTCTATAAATTTGATAAAAAATGAAAATAGATAAAAAATTAATTAAAGAGCTAGTGGATTGTTTAGGCGAGTTTAATATAACAGAAATAGAGTATCAAGACGGAAGTAAAAAAGTAAAAGTTTCTAAAGCAACAAAAGCTGTATCAGATAAGGGGGTGACTAGCGCTGTTGTTTCACCTAACAAAAGTGTTTTATCAAGTAGCAATGATCAAAAAGGTATAAGAGTAAAATCACCAATAATAGGTACTGCATATTTAGCGCCAGAGCCAGGAGCAAAAAAATTTATAGAAGTTGGTGATAAAATCAAGAAAGGTCAAACAGTAATGATAGTTGAGGCAATGAAAACTATGAATCATGTGCCATCATCAGCTAACGGGGTAGTTAATAAAATTTTGGTTAACGATGGTCAACCTGTGGAGTTTGGTCAAACTCTCATTATACTAGAATAGGAAATGTTTAAAAAAGTACTGATAGCTAATAGGGGTGAAATAGCTGTAAGAATAATTAGAGCATGTAAAGAGTGGGGAATAAATACAGTGGCTGTTCATTCAGATGTGGACTCTGAGGCAATGCATGTGAGATTGGCAGACGAAAGCGTATGTATAGGATCTCACCAACCTCAAAATAGTTATTTAAATATTTCTTCATTAATGTCAGCTGTGGATTTAACAGGGGCTGAAGCCATACATCCTGGATACGGTTTTTTATCAGAAAATGCTAAATTTGCAGATGTTGTATCAAAACATGGAATTAAATTCATAGGTCCAAGTTCAAAATTAATTGGAGAAATGGGAGATAAAATTCAAGCAAAAAAAATAGCAAAAAAAAACGGTCTTCCAATAATAGAAGGTTCGGACGGTTCAGTTAAATCTCTTGAAGAGGTTAAAAGCTTATGCAAAGAAATAGGTTATCCTATTCTTATTAAAGCTGCCGCGGGGGGTGGAGGAAAAGGAATGAAGATTGTGGAAGAAGAGTCTAAACTTTCAGAATTGTATTCTTTGGCAAAAAATGAGGCAAAAAAATATTTTGGTAATGATGATTTATATATTGAAAAATATTTTAAAAACCCAAGACATATAGAGGTTCAAATAATGTCTGGAAAAAATAGAACGGTTCAACTAGGAGAAAGAGATTGTTCTGTTCAAAGAAGACATCAAAAATTAATTGAGGAAACTCCTAGTCCAGTTTTAAGCGCGGAACAAAGGTCTGACTTATTAAATAAAACAGTAAAAATGGTTGAAAATATTGGTTATGAAGGTGCGGGAACAGTAGAATTTATTTTTGAAAACGGAAAATTTTACTTCCTTGAAATGAATACAAGAGTTCAAGTTGAACACCCTGTAACAGAAGTTCAAACAGGTATTGATATAGTTAAAGAACAACTTTGGATAGCTTTTACTGGTGATACAGCTTTAAAACAAAATGATATAAATCCTAGAGGTCACTCAATTGAGTGTAGAATTAACGCGGAAGATCCATCAAAAGATTTTCAACCTAGCCCAGGAACAATTTCCGTTTGCCATCAACCTTCGGGTTTTAGAACAAGGGTAGATGGTTCAATTTTTCAAGGATGTAAAATTACCCCATATTATGACAGTCTTATAGCAAAAGTTATTTGTAAAGGTAGAAATAGAACTGAAGCTATCCAAAGAACCTTAAGATCTTTAGATGAATTTGTATTAGAAGGAATTACAACAACAATCGAATTACACAAAAAAATATTAACACACAAGAAGTTTTTAAAATCTACATTTGATACCAATTGGTTAGGAAAGGAGAAATTTTTTTAGGCATTATCACAGCTGACTAACCAAATATCGTATATTGCATGATCTATAGGAGTTATTGATGGATTTGATGAAAAAGTCCATCCATTAAAGATAAACACCTTTTCGTTTTGGGTTTCTGAAATATCTTTAACTTGAAGATAAGCCACTGAATTGTTTTTTGTTTTAGAATTTTTGGGGATGCCACATTTTAACGCTTTGATTTCTAACAAACCAAATTTTGCCGTATCTCCTAATTTTATTTTTATTGGAATTGTTTTTGCCGTTATTTTATCCAGGCCTATTAAGTTTACAAATTTAATATTGCCCTTCTTGTTATTTTTTATATCTCTTTTTTTAATTATTGAATTAGGAACTGTAGAAGTTTCTTTCTCACTTTCTAGATTTTCATAACTTGGCTCTAAATTTTCTAAATTAATGATTGGAGTAGAAATAATTTTATCATCAGCTTTTAAACTTAAAAATGAATTTAAGATAATAAAAAATATAAATAATTTAATTTTTCCAAGTTTCATAATCTTTAAATTTTATCTTTTTAGATATTTTATTAGGCTTGTATGCCTTACTAGATCCGGACAAATTTTGAGTATGGTTTTTCTGCCAACTAAATTTTTTTTGTGTGTTAGAAGGTATTTCATTTATCGTATGATGCATCCATAAAAACCAGTCAGACGTAATTTTTGTGGCCTCAATGTCGCTTTTGTAAATAACCCATCTGTCGTCCTTTTTATTTTTGTAATATTTATTTCCGAACTCATCTTCGCCAACATATTTTCCTGAAAACAAGGTTTTCAAAAAAGTTCCAAAAGTATTTCTATTCCACCAAGTAAATATTTGTTTTAATCCTATCATACTAAATCCACACAATTTCTAATTGCATCATTATATTATAGACACATACTACAATTAATATATATGTTCAATTATCAGATTCATCTTTAAATGAAAAAATATTTAGTAGAAACATATTATACATGTACTTTCAAAACTGTTCATAGTTTAAATGAATTAAATGAAAAGGCTATGGCAGACATCGACAAAAGGGATGACGGGATTGTTGAAGTAATAGAAGTAAAGTTAAATAATCGTAAAACAAAAAAAGTTGGTGAAAAAAACCAAAAAGAACTTAAAAAAGATGAAAAAGTTGGAATTATAGACAAAAAAATTGATAAAAATGTCAACGACATAATTCAAAGCAAACCTGAAATTCATAATAAGATCAAAACAAAACTTGGTAGTAGATTTAAAATGCCTGATAGAAGGAAGGGCTACATACAAAAAGCTTCTATAGGTGAACACAAAATATATTTACATACTGGAGAATACGACGATGGCAAGATTGGCGAAATTTTCATAGATACCAATAAGGAAGGAGAATTAGTTAAAGCTTTAATGAATAATTTTGCAATAGCGATCTCTCTAGGTTTGCAATATGGAGTGCCTTTAGATGAATTTGTTGATGCATTTATAGATACCAAATTTGAACCATCGGGTAAAGTAGAAGGAAACGATAGAATTTTAAGTGCAACGTCCATATTAGATTATGTTTTTAGAGAACTGGCAATATCCTACTTGGGGAAAGAGGATTTGGCGCACACTCCTTCAATATCTAAAATTCAAAATAGTGAGGATTATAATAGCGATGATAAATTCCTCAAAATTGTAAAAAATATCACTTCTAAAGGTTTTGTTAGAAGTAATTATGAGGAAAAATTGGTCGATTTGAGTGACATACGTTTAAATTTAAAATCTAAAAACTAATTTTTTTTAATATCTTTTTTTATACTTAATTCTTTTAGTTGTTTGTCGTCTACGTCGGA
>CACLDE010000007.1 GCA_902605645.1 uncultured Pelagibacteraceae bacterium
AAATAAGATCTGAGCTAAAAAGTGGATTAGAAAAAAAACAAATTTTGTCTAATGAGGATGCAATATTGATAAAGAAATTTATTGAAAAAATTTCATCTGAGTTAAAATAAAATTTACATTGAACAAATACTTTACACTTTTAGCAAAACAAGAAACTAAAATTAAAATCTTATTAGTTGTTTATACATTATTTTGCTCTTTTAAGATCGGTTTGTCATGGGATGAAAATTTTTATCATCAAGCTGGTTCAATTAATTTAAAATATCTTTTATCATTTGGTCAAATTGATGAGCCATTTCAATCTAAGTACCGTTATTCAACTATGTACTGGAGTGCATTGAGTTTTATAAATCAAATGTTTCCAAAGAAATTTAGTATAGAAGTTTATCATATTTTAAATTCTTTTTTTGGCTTGATGGCTATAATTGGTTTTTATAAACTTAATAAAATTTTATTTAATAAACTTATTGCAAAAATTTCAGCGATTTTTCTTTTTTTTATTCCCTTTTTTTATGGTCACTTTGCTATAAATTTTAAAGATATTATTTTAGCATTCGCACATGTTTGGATTATTTATTATATCTATAAGTATGTATTTTTTGAATATAATTTTAAAAAAAATCTTATATTAATTTTAAAGATTTCACTTTTATCAGCGCTCGGCACAGGAGTTCAATTATTGTTTTTAGGTTCTTTAATCCCAATAATTTTAATCTTTTTAATAATAATATTATTTTTAAAGAAAAAAAATTTTAAGGTCCTATTAACTGATTTTATCTTATTTCTTTTATTATTTTATTTTATACTTATTTTATTTTGGGTTGACACTCACAATGATATAATAAGGCTACCTTTTGAATTCTTCAGTAAAACATTGTCATTGGATGTTGGTTGGACACTAAATTTATTAAATGGTAAATATTTTAACGCCAACGATACACCTTATAATTATTTATTCATAAGTTATTTATATAAATTACCAGAGTTTTTAATTGTTTTATACGCTTTAACTATACCAGTTTTATTTTTTAATTGGGAGTTACTTAAAAATAGTTTTAATAATTTTAAAATAATTATAATTTTAATTTTTTTCTTATTAATTTTTCCTAGCTTAGTACTTATTTTGATTCCTTATCCTGTTTATGATGGTGTAAGACTTTTTTTATGGAGTGCACCATACTTGGTTATTATTCCATCAATAACTACTTATATAATTTTTTCGAATAATAATTTTTTTTATAACATTACCAAAATTATTTTATCTTTGTTGTTTGTTTTTCATATATTTAATTTTTTGACGATTACCCCATATCACTACACTTTTCTTAATTATTTTTCAGGCAAAAAAGAGTTAAGGTACCAAAAATTTGAGAATGATTATTGGTCAACAAGTTTGAAAGAACTTATATTGAGTTCAAAATTAGGCGATGATAAAGTCACTTTCTATTCTTGCGGTGTAAGTCCAGGTATTGCAAAAAAATATATGAAACAAAAATATAAAAGGTCTGAATTTACAGATATAGATAATGCTTCTTATATAATAATGACTAATAGAACATTAATCTCAAAAAAAGATAATAAAATTACCAATTGTTACGATGAATATCAGTCAGAGAATATTCATCAAATTATTAGAAATGGTATAGTTTTGTCTGCAATTAAAAAAAATAAAAGAGAAAAAATTAAATGAAAGTTCTATTAACTGGTGGAGCTGGGTATATAGGTAGCCATGTTTGCAATTCATTATTAGATATAGGTTGTGATGTAACAGTAATTGATAGTCTTGTAACAGGTAATAAAAATTTAATTCCAAAAAAAGCAAAACTAATTATTTCAGATATTGCTGATATAAAAAAAATTGAGAGCCTTATTACAAAAGAAAAATTTGATATGGTTATGCATTTTGCTGGTTTGGTAAGAGTGGATGAGTCTCTTAAAGAACCCGAAAAATATCATAAATTTAATTTTGAAAAAGCAAAAACTTTCTTAAATGTCTGTTTTAAAAATGGTATCGACAAAGTAATTTTTTCATCAACTGCATCTGTTTATGGTAACCCAAGAAGAGAAAAAGTTTTAGAAAGTGACCCATTAAATCCCTTAAATCCATATGCAGACTCAAAATTAAAACTTGAAAACTTTATTAAAGTAGAATCTGAAAAATTTAATATTCAATATATAATTTTAAGATACTTTAATGTTGCTGGTGCAGATGAAAAATTACGTTGTGGATTAGTTTCAAAATATTCCTCGCATCTAATTAAAATAGCTTGTGAAGTTGCGGTTGGAAAGAGAGAAAAAATAATAATAAATGGAAATGATTATGATACTTTCGATGGAACACCAATAAGAGATTTTATACATGTTTCTGATTTAGCAGATATACACATAGTGTCTGCAAAACATCTTATTAATAATGGTAAATCAGATATATTCAATTGTGGCTATGGTAAAGGCTACTCTGTTAGAGAGGTAATAGAAAATTTTAATCAAATATTAACCAAAAAGATAAATTTTGAAATAGGTCCTAGAAGAGATGGAGATTGTAAAATGGTAGTAGCTAATCCGGAAAAATTTAACAAATTTTTTGCTTGGAAACCTAAATTTAATAATATGGAATATATTCTTAAGACAGCAGTCGATTGGGAGAAAAAAATTAAATAATACTAAAAATATTTTCTATATCTTTAAGTTGATCTCTGCCTGATAGGAGAACTACAAGATCATCTTTTTCAAAAATAAAATCACCTCCTGGTATAATAACTTGTTTACTTCTCACTACGGCACCAATTCTTGTATTTTCTGGTAAGTCGCAATCTTTTATCTTTTTATTAACAAGTTCCGACTTTTCTATAACTTTTGCCTCTACAAACTCATACTCTCCATCTAAAAGAGAATAAACAGTCGCAATAGTCCCTCTATGAACATGTTCCATTATTCTGGAGACAGTAGTCATTCTTGGGTCTACTAAATCATCTATATTTAAAGAACTTTGTAATAAACTGTAATTTGATTTATTTACTATTGCTATTGTCCTTTTGGTTTGACCTGTCTTTTCTGCGAGCACACATGCCATAATATTATTTTCATCATCATTGGTTAAAGCAAGCACTGTTTCCGATTCTTCCAAATTAGCTTCTTTTAAAATTTCTTCGTCCAATGCATCCCCATTTATTACTATCGATGATGTAAGCTCTGATGCAATTTCCTCAGCCCTAATTTTATTTTTTTCAATAATTTTTATTCTTGCCCCCTCAAAATTTTCTTCCAGCATTTTTGCTAAATGAAAACCGATATTTCCACCGCCAATAATTAAGATTTTTTTTGACATTTTTTCTTCATGGCCAAATGCTTTGAGAATTTCAACTAATTGATCACTACTTACAACGACATAAACGTTGTCTCCCTCCATTAATTTGTCATCTTTTTTTAAAAATTGAAATTTTCCTTTTCTAACTAAGCCGACAATATTCGCTTTAAAATTTGGGAATTTTTCAGTCAATTTTTTAAGAGGCATATTAATAATCGGACATGATTTTTCTATAGCAATTTCAAGCATTTTTACTTTATTATTTGCAAAAGGAACGTTATCTAAAGCTCCTGGTGCCTCTAGTCTTCTAAATAAAGATTTTGCAACCTCTTTCTCTGGTGAAATTATTACATCAATCGGAATATTCGATTTATTATAAAGCTTATTCCATTTTCCCTCTAGAAAATCTTTTGTTCTGATTCTTGCAATTTTTTTTTGGATATTAAACAAAGAACTAGCTAATTGACACACAACCATATTAGTTTCATCGTTTCTTGTAACAGCAATTATCATATCAGTATTTTCGGCCCCAGCATTTTCTAAAACTGAAGGCAAAGAAGCTCTACCTACTATTCCCTTTGCGTCTTGAGTGTCATTTATTTTTTTTATATCTTCTGATGATTGGTCAATAACTGTTACAGAATGACCTTGAGATGATAATTGTTTACTTATTGAAAAGCCAACTTTGCCGGCACCACATATTATTATATTCATTATTAATTAATACCTTTTATCCCAAGCTGTTTAAGTTTTCTGTGTAATGCCGATCTCTCCATTCCTATAAAATCGGCTGTTTTTGAGATATTTCCATGATTTTTTTTTAATTGTATTGTTAGATATTCCTTTTCAAATCTTTCTCTAGCTTCTTTAAGAGGCGATGTGAAAGTATCCTTAAACATTGAGCTGTTATCTACTGGTCCCTTGTTATTTAAAATATCACTTATAGATTTATCAATATTTTCTTTAGTTTCATTTGCTGAAACTATTGTAATTCTCTCAATCAAATTTCTGAGCTCTCTCACATTACCGGGCCAATTATAAGTAAACAGTTGGCTGTTATTAGTATCAATATCTATTTCTTGAACTCCATTAATTTCTGATACCTTTTTTTTAAAGTATTTAATTAAATCTGGTATGTCTTCAGTTCTAGATGAAAGCGGACTTAACTCAATCGGCACTACGTTTAATCTATGAAATAGATCCTCTCTAAATTTACCTGACCTAACTTCTGATGTTAAATTTCTTGAGGTTGAGGAAATGATTCTAATATTTACATGAATATCTTTTTTTCCATTTATTCTTTTAAATTTTTGATCTATCAAAACTCTTAAAATATTTGCTTGGGTTTCTACAGGTATCTCAGCAACCTCATCTATCAATAAAGTTCCTTTATTTGCTCTGTCCAATACCCCAAAAGATATTGTGCCATCTTCGAATTCTTGGCCAAATAATTCTCTTTCATAAGTTTTTTCTTTTAAAGAAGCGGCATTAATTACTACAAACGGTTTTTTATCTCTCAATGAATTTTTGTGAATTTTTCTAGCTACCAGTTCCTTTCCAGAACCTGTAGGTCCAGAAATTAAAACTCTACTTTCTGTATTTGATAATTTTTCAATTATTTTTTTTACTTTCATAATTGATGGGCTTTCACCAATAAGTTCAAAAGAATTGAATAACTTGTTTTCAATAATATCTTTTTCCTCTTTTAAATTAGCAGTCTCTAAAGCCCTATAAATATAATTTAATAATTTGTCTGTTGAAAAAGAAGCTCCTTTTTCAATAAATTCATATGCACCAAGTCTTATTGATTCAAGTGCTATCTGAACGGTTGCATGTCCAGAAATCATTATAACAGGAATTGAATTGTTTTTTTTAATTAGAATTTTTAACAAATCAATACCGTCTTTATCTGCTCTATCCAGTTTAATATCTATGATTGCCAAATCTGGAAGTTTTTTGTTTATTTCCAGAACTGCTTGGTCATAATTTGCTGCAGATCTCACGCTAAAGTGTTTTTCTTTTAAAATATTGCAGATTAAATATCTAATATCGGGATTATCATCTATAACAAGAACTTCTTTATTCATAAATTAAATACTAGGTAACCATATTTCTATGGTTGTTCCTTTATCTTTTTTTATTACAAATTCTCCAGAGTGTTCATTAATAATTTTATTTACTATAGGAAGTCCTAAACCAGTCCCATTTTTTTTAGTAGTAAAATAAGGTGTCATTACTTTTTTTGTATCTGAAATTCCTTCACCGTTATCTTTTATAACAGAAACTATATAATCTTTATTTTTAAGAATATCTATCTCAATTTTTCCCTCATATTTAGGCTTTTTATCCAAAATTTCTTTAATTGACTCATCTGCATTTTTAATAATGTTAATGAATACCCTGTAAAGCTGATCTTCATCCCCCATAATAAAATTAGACTCTTTATTTTTGTTAAAAGAAATTTTACTACTAAGAGAAATTTTTAAAAACTTTATTGAGCGTATAATTACATCATTTAAATCAATTTTTTTAACCACTGGTCTTGGCATTCTTGCAAAATTTGAAAATTCATTTACTAGATTCTCTATATCTTTAATTTGACGGTTTATAGTTTGCAGGTAATCGTTAAATTCCGATTTATCATCACCAACTTTTGAAGAATACTTTTCTTTGAGTCGATCTAAAGATAATTGAATTGGAGTAAGTGGATTTTTAATTTCATGAGCAAGTTTCCTTGCGACTACTTCCCAAGCCTCGTATCTCTCAGTTACTAAAAGCTTATCTTGCTGTTTTTTAAGTCTTATTATCATGTTATTAAAATTTAAATTAAGTTTTTTAAACTCTTCATCGGCTTCAATATTTGGAACTTTTGCATCAAGTTCTCCTTTGCTTATATTCTCAGATGCACTTATTAAATTGATTATAGGTTTAGTTAATCTTCTTGCAAAAGATATTGCAACAGCAGTTGATAGAAATAAGAGCAAAGTTACCACTATAATGTAAATAATGGCAAAAGTAATTTTAATACCAGTTTGGCTATTTTCTACTGAATAATAAAAATCAACTGCTTTTTCTGTTTCATTAAGATATTTTAAAATCTGTGGATCGATATTTCTTGAAATATAAAGGTAAGTATCTATTAAAGAATTTAATTTAATGATTACAGAAGTTTTGTTTTCTAAATTACTAGAGATTACAACTGGAACTCCTTTTAAAGCTTCATCGAAAGTTTCTTCCCCTGGCAATGAAAATTCACTTAGAGAGGTACTCGTTTCAGACAATAAAATATTTCCTGCACTGTCGATTAAATAAATATCATCTATTTTCCTTAAAATTTTTTCAGCGCTTACTACTCTTAAAAACTGCTTTGGATTAGAATAATAAAAATTTGAGGCTCTATTTAATCCAACACTCATTAAAATTATATCAGATTTAATATTTTTTTTACTTTCCTCTAAATAATTTTTTGCAACATCATTAGAATTATTAACTGCCAGAGTAATTTGATCATCAAAGTATTTTTGCAAACCAAAATTAAAGATAAAAAGTGAGAAGATAGCAACTATTAGTGATGGTATTAATGTAAATACTGAGAAAAGAGAAACATATTTTAAATTTGTTTGAGATCCAGATTTATTTTTTTTTCCAGCAGTATAAAATCTTAGAAAATTTTTAAATATAAGGCCAAAGAAAATTAATAAGAGAATTATATCAACAGAGAGTAATAAAAGTATATTTTTCTCTGTGAGAGGTATAAATCCCTCGTTTATAAATGTAAGGAAAGTTAAAATTCCAAGAAAAATACAAGTAAAAGAGGATAAAATAATCCAATTAAAGTTTTTAATTATATTAAACATATAGTTAATTATTTATATAAATATAATATAAGTTTATACCATGAGTTTTTGTCTAATCATTCTAGCTGGAGGTAATAGCCATAGATTTAGGTCTAAAGTAGGCAAACCATATCAAAAAATTGCTGGTAAATCATTAATTGAGATAAACATAGATAAAGCAAGAAAAATTAGACCAATTAAAAGGATAGTTCTTGTCTATAATAAAAAAGACACTAAAAAAATCAAATCGCTAAAACTAAAAAATATTAAATTGGTTTTGGGTGGTAAAAATAGACAACAATCTACTTTTAACGCATTGAAATATTTAATTAAAAATAAAGGTATCACAAAAGTATTGATACATGATGTAGCGCGACCTAATTTTTCAGTAAATTTAATTTATACAATAATTTCTAAAATGAAAAGTTTTAAAGCTGTTGTCCCAAAGATAAATATAAACGATGCAGTAAAGCAAAAAATTGACTCGAGTTTAAGTGAGTATATTTTAGGAAAAAATAGAGATAATTTATTTTTAACTCAGACACCACAAGCTTTTAAACTAAATGAAATATATCACTTGCACAAAGCTAATTCTGCTAAATATAAAGACGATGATATTTCTCTCTATATGGATCTTAATAAAGTAAAAT
This sequence comes from uncultured Pelagibacteraceae bacterium, assembly GCA_902605645.1. Lineage (GTDB taxonomy): Bacteria > Pseudomonadota > Alphaproteobacteria > Pelagibacterales > Pelagibacteraceae > Pelagilacustribacter. Next base: position 7,794 of record CACLDE010000007.1, read on the forward strand.
TTATAGAAGGTGAAAAAAATAACTTTAAAATAACAGATTGGTCAGATTTTGAAAATTTAAGAAATGTTTTCAAATCAAAACAAAATGTTGGAATTGGCTTTGATGTTCATAGGCTGGCTCCTAATAGAAAACTTTATTTGGCTGGACTAAAAATTAAATCAAAACTAGGGACACTTGGTCATTCGGATGGAGATCCTGTTCTTCATGCAATTACCGACGCTATTTTAGGTGCGTGTCAAATGGGTGATATTGGGCAAATGTTTTCAGATAAAAATAAAAAATTCAAAAATATAAGATCAACTATCTTATTAAAAACGGTTTTAAATCAAATAAAATTTAAGGGTTATTTCGTAAATAACATAGATATAAATATAATCACTCAAACACCTAAAATTAAAAATTTAAAAAATAAAATGATTGAAAATATCGCTAAGCTTTTGGAAATTTCAAAAGACAAAATAAACATTAAAGGAAAAACCACTGAAAAATTAGGTGTTATCGGAAAAGAAAAAGCAATAGCATGTGAAGTTATAGCGTCAGTAGTAAAATATGATTAAAACTTTTAATTATTTATTTGTTACTTTTTTTGGAATAGGAACAGTTAGATTTGCTCCTGGGACAATTACTTCTCTAATTACAACTGTTCTACTTTTTAGTTTATTTCACATTTTAAATATCTCTAATAATATAATTTTGTTATTCCTATTTTTAATTTTTTTATATTCTTTTTATGCTGTAGCTGAGTATATAAAAGAAAATGAAAACAAAGATCCTAAAGAGGTTGTTATAGATGAGGTTATTGGCCAGTCTATTCCAATTTATTTGTATGAAATAGCTCATGGTTCAGAAAAAAACTCTCAAGAAGCAGTACTTTTTTATATTTATATTTTTTTATTGTTTAGGTTTTTTGACATTAAAAAACCATTTCCAATAAATATTTTTGATAAAAATTATAAAAATAGTTTTGGTGTAATTATTGATGATGTTATTGCAGGTTTATATGTTGTTTTAACTTTAATTGTTTTTATGATTATCAAGTCAAGGTTTTTCTAATGAGTTTAAATAAAAAAATAGTTTCTATTCTTAAAAAGAAAAAACTTAAATTAGCTATAGCTGAGTCTTGTACTGGTGGACTGCTTTCGAGTTCAATAACTTCTGTTAGTGGTGCTTCTAAGGTATTTTCATTAGGTTTGGTCACCTACTCCGATCACGCTAAAATTAGTATTCTAAAAGTACCTAAAAAAATTATTCAAAAGCATGGTGCTGTTAGTGTTCAATGTTGTTTATCTATGGTTAATAATTTAAGTAAAATTAATAAGAGTATAGTGTGTATTTCCATCACAGGCATTGCTGGTCCTAGAGGAGGGTCTAGACAAAAACCAGTTGGGTTAGTTTATATTGGTATTAAAAAAGATAAAATTGTTAAAGTAAATAGATACGTCTTCAAAAATCGAGGAAGAAATTATATTCAAAAAGCAACGGTTAATAAGGCTTTAAAATTAATTCATAATTTTCTCTAATATTTGAGCTGTCAAAATATTTACTAAGAAGAAAATTGCTATAACGTCAATGTAAAGTAAAAAAACCAATCTATTTCTAAATCTTCTTCTTCTAAGAATTTTTGGTTTATCAGGGCTAAAATCCTCTTTTTTTGTTGATTTAAAATCATAAGAAAATTTCCAATAATTTGTATCCGTCTCGTTTGGATCTCCAGTATTGAAATATTTTATATACTCTACTAAATACCACCAAAAAACTATGAAGATAATTATTAAAAATATAGTGCCAATCATTACTTGTATAATTCTAAAGCTCTTTTTTCAAAAGCATCTGCAATTTTATTAAGACCTAAGTTAAAAGATCTTTTCATTATAGCATTTAAAAAATTATTTTTTAATTCAAAATCAATATCAAATTCAAGTTGTGTAAAGTTATTAATTTTTTTAAACTTCCACTCGTTCTTTAGGTGAGTAAGTGGTCCGTCGATATTTGTAACTAAAATTTTGTCTTTTTCTTTATAGAATAGGACTAAACTTGTGTAAGTTTCATTAATAATGCTTTTACCTACTTTTAAATCAGCTTTTATCTCAACTAAATCACTGCTCTCTTTTCTTGAATAGACTTTACCGTCTAAACACCATGGAACAAACTCTGGATATTTTTCAATATCAAGAACCATTTCAATAAGTTGATTTTTTTTACATGGAATAATCTTTTTTATTGATGCGGATGACATTCAAGCTGTCTATTTCTTGCGTCTTGTAATTTTTTAAAATCTTCATCAGCATGATATGAAGATCTTGTTAAAGGAGAAGAAGACACCAATAAAAAACCTTTTGTCTTTGCTATCTTCTCAAACTCTTTAAATTCCTCGGGAGTATAATATCGAGACAATGGATGATGTTTTTGTGAAGGTTGTAAATATTGGCCGATAGTAATAAAATCTACTTCAGCAGATCTTAAATCATCCATAACTTGAGTTACCTCATCTTTATTTTCTCCTAAACCAACCATAATCCCAGATTTTGTAAAAACCTTTTTATTAAATTTTTTTGCATTTTTTAATAATTCTAATGATGCAAAATATCGAGCTCCTGGTCGAACTCTTGTGTAAAGTCTTGGAACTGTTTCAATGTTGTGATTAAAAACATCTAAATCAGCATCTAAAATTTTTTTATATGAATCTCCTTTTCTTAAAAAGTCTGGAGTTAAAACCTCAATTGATGTATGGGGATTCATTTCTCTAGTGGCTTCAACGACTTTGAAAAAATGTTCTGACCCACCATCTTCTAAATCATCTCTATCAACAGATGTAATTACGACATGTTTTAAATTTAAGTTTTTTACTGCTTTAGCAATTTTTAACGGTTCAAAAATATCTAGAGCATTAGGCTTTCCAGTTTTAACATCACAGAAAGAGCAGGCCCTTGTGCAAGTATCTCCCATTATCATGAAAGTAGCATGTTTTTTACTCCAGCATTCTGTAATGTTTGGACAATTAGCTTCCTGACAAACAGTTACTAAATTATTTTGATTTACGATTTGTTTTGTCTGGAAAAAAACTTGAGAGTCAACAATCTTTGATCTTATCCATTCGGGCTTTCTTTTAATTGGATTAGAAGGTTTGTTAACTTTTTCTGGGTGTCTCTTATCTCTGTCTATCATTTTAGTTTAATAATTATTTCTTCTTTTTTTCCAAATTTGAGCTTTTCTCTATATAATTTATCCACGTAGTCTAAGTTTAGATTCGTTGATAAAAGTTTATTTTTATTTTCAAATTCATTTAATTTTTCAGTTAATAATTTTTCTTTTTCTATTAAATTTTGTTGTATTTTGTCCTTTTCATAATAAGAGATTAAACCTCTTTCACCGCTAATCATGTTAGTAATGATATATAAAGCAAGTAGAATATTTAATAACAGTAATTTCTTTTTAGTAAAAAAGTTAAATAGTCTCATACTTAAATTTTAGCCATTTTTGACTGATTTCCAAGCTTCTCTTCAATCCTCAAAAGCCTATTATATTTAGCAACTCTCTCTGATCTAGCCAATGAACCTGTTTTAATTTGAGAAGAATTAGTCGCAACTGCCAAATCAGCAATAAAGGTGTCCTCTGAGTCGCCCGATCTATGAGAAATTATGGTTTTAAATTTGTTTTCTTTAGCAAGTTTTATTGTATCAAGTGTTTCACTTACTGTTCCTATCTGATTTGGTTTTATTAAAATAGAATTTGCAGATTTTTCTTTAATTCCTTTTTCTAATCTTTTTTTATTTGTTACAAATAAATCGTCTCCAACAATTTGAGCTTTTATTTTTTGAGTTAAATTTTTCCAATTATCCCAATCATCTTCTGAGAAAGGATCTTCAATAGATTTAATTGGATATTTTTTTACAAGATCTAAAAAATATTGAACATTTTTTGGAACCCTAAGCTCATTTGCCGCTACATCTAAGCAAATCGATATGTCTTTGCCTGGTTTAAATCCTGATGCAGATATTGAATTAAGAATAACTTCTATAGCCTCTTCATCAGACCCTAAAGAAGGTGCAAATCCACCTTCATCGCCTACACTTGTAGAAATTTTTTTACTTTCAAGATTTTTTTTTAAGTTTTGAATAACTAGAAATGACATTTGCATACATTCTTTAAAATTTTTTGCTCCATCCGGTCTAATCATAAACTCTTGAATTTCTAGTGAATTATTTGCATGAGCACCTCCGTTAATAATATTCATTAAAGGATAAGGCATACATAAAGGTTTATTTTCATTATTAATATATTCGTATATTTCTTTTCCTGAAAATTTTGCGGCAGCTTTTAAATTTGCTATTGAAACTGCTAAAATAGAATTTGCACCAAGGTTTGATTTGTTTTCGGTACCATCTAAACTTATCAAAATTTTATCAATTTCACTTTGATTTGTTGAGTCTTCATTTTCTAATACTTTAGAAATCTTATTATTTATATTTTTTACAGCATCAAAAACACTTTTATTTAGATAATTATTATTTTTATCTCTAAGTTCATGAGCTTCATAGCGACCTGTTGAAGCCCCAGATGGTACTATCGAACTACCAGTAGTCTCATCTTGTAAAATGATCTCGGCCTCAACTGTAGGATTGCCTCTGCTATCAAAGACTTGTCTGCCTTTTACACTTTTTATTTTTGACATTCTATTTAATTAATTTATCGATTTCAGTTAATTTTTTTAACAAACTTTTTAATTCATTAAGTGGAACCATATTAGGTCCATCTGAAGGAGCATTATCTGGATCTTCATGAGTTTCTATAAATATTGCTCCAACTCCAACTGCAATTGCAGCTCGGGCTAAATGAGGAACAAATTCTCTTTGACCTCCACTTTTTTCACCCATGCCCCCTGGTTGTTGAACTGAGTGCGTTGCATCAAAAATAATTGGAAAACCAAATTTTGACATTATTGGTAAAGCTCTCATATCTGAAACAAGTGTATTATATCCAAAACTGGCTCCTCTCTCAGTTATTAGAATATTTTTATTCCCTGAGTCCTCTATTTTTTTTATAACATTAGCCATATCCCAAGGAGCTAAAAATTGTCCTTTTTTAACATTAATTATTTTTCCTGTTTTTGCTGCAGCTATTAATAAATCTGTTTGTCTGCATAAGAATGCCGGAATTTGTAAAACATCTACATGATTTGCTACTATTGAACATTGCTCAGCTGTGTGGACGTCAGTCAAAATTGGCACACCCACTTCTTTTCTGAGTTTGTCAAAAATAGGTAAAGATTTATCTAATCCTAAACCTCTTTTACCTTTTAAACTTGTTCTGTTGGCTTTATCAAAAGATGTTTTATAAATAAGATTAATGCCTATTTCATTTGTAATTTTTTTTAATTCACTGGATATTTTTATTGCGTGAGTCTCGCTTTCAAGCTGACATGGACCGGCTATTAAAGTGAAAGGTTTATCATTCCCTATTTCAAAATTATTACATTTTACTTTATAGTTTGTCATTTTTTTGAATAAGTTTTTGCAGCCTTTATAAAAGATGAGAATAATGGATGCGGAGTTAAAGGTCTAGATTTAAATTCAGGATGAAACTGAACTCCAATGAACCAAGGATGATCATTCAATTCTACTATTTCTGGTAATTTATTATCTGGAGATAGACCTGAAAAAATCATACCTTTATTTTCAAATTTCTCTTTATAATTAATGTTAACTTCATATCTGTGGCGATGTCTTTCATTTATTTTTAAAGAATTATATATTTTGCTTACCTTTGTGTCTTTTTTAAGTCTAGCTTCATAACTTCCTAAACGCATAGTCCCACCCAAATTTTTGTTAGTCCCCTTTATTAATTTTCCATCTTTTGTCCACTCACTCATCAAGCCAACAACAGAGGCTTTGGAAGGACCAAATTCACTAGAGGTTGCATTTTTAATGTTTAGCTTGTTTCTAGCAAATTCAATGACTGCCATTTGCATTCCAAAACATATACCTAAAAATGGAATATTATTTTTTCTAGCAAAATTAATTGCTGCTATTTTTCCTTCAGTGCCCCTTTTACCAAAACCACCTGGTATGAGAATTCCTGATGCATCTTTTAATTTATTTTTTATTTCTTCTGGTTTAAGTTTGTCAGATTCTATTCTTATTAAATTTACTTTTAAATTATTATTTATACCACCATGTGTTAACGCTTCATCTAAAGATTTATAAGCATCTTTTAATTCAACATATTTCCCAATAATTGCAATACGAACAATATTTTTAGTGTAAAGAACAAGGTTTGTAATTTTTTTCCAAGGTTTTAAATTTACTTTGCTTTTTGATTTGATTTTGAAAAACTTTAAAACCCTCTCATCTAATTTTTCTTTATTAAAACTTATTGGTGCTTCATAAATGGTTTTAACATCAACCGTCTCTATAACGTCTTCAATGGCTACATTACAAAATAAAGAAATTTTCTTTCTTTGATCCAATGGGATAGTTCTCTCAGATCTGCAAATTATTATATCAGGTTGAATACCAATGCTCCTTAATTCTTTTACAGAGTGTTGAGTTGGTTTTGTTTTGATTTCATCTGAAGCCTTCATATATGGAACAAGAGTTAAATGTATAAACAAGGTATTTTTTCTTCCTATCTCATTTGAAAACTGCCTAATGGCTTCTAAAAATGGAAGACTTTCAATATCACCGACTGTTCCACCAATTTCACAAATTACAAAATCCTCTTTTGAAATATCATTCTTAATAAACTCTTTTATTCTATTTGTAATATGCGGAATGACTTGAACAGTTTTTCCTAAATATTTACCTTGGCGCTCTCTTTTAAGAACATCACTATAAATTTTTCCAGTAGTAATATTGTCATTTTTTTTTGAAGATATACCAGAAAATCTTTCATAGTGACCTAAATCTAAATCAGTTTCAGCACCGTCATCTGTTACATAAACTTCTCCATGTTGAAAAGGACTCATAGTTCCGGGATCAACATTTAAATAAGGATCTAATTTTCTTATTCTAACTTTGTAACCTCTTGATTGTAATAAGTAGGCAAGTGATGCAGATGATAATCCTTTTCCTAAAGATGAAACCACGCCGCCAGTAACGAAAATGTATCGCGCCATGGAAGTATGTTATATCCGATTATTTTATAAAAAAAAAGTTTTTTATTTATTGGACTCTGGTATTTGAGGCAAATCTGTATCTTGGCTTTCCTCAAGCTCTAAAACTGATTGGGTCTTACGAATTTCATCTCTATCGATTGCAACCAAAACAATACTGCAAATTATAAATAAGGAAGCAATTATAGCTGTAAATTTTGTTAAAAAAGTACCAACCGATCTGGCAGACGTGAAATTATCTTGTGAAACACCTAGCCCCAAAGCACCACCTTCTGATCTTTGTAACAAGACTACGACAACTAAAATAATTGCGAGTATAATATTTATGACAATAATTATGCTTTCCATGATGCTTATCTATAGTAATTTCTTATTATATCAATAAATTTTTTTGTAGATTTAGATGCGCCGCCGATTAGAAAACCATCGATTTCATTAATTTTTTTAAACAACTTTACACTGTTTCCGTCAACCGATCCCCCATACAACACTGGTGGACTTTTTGATCTGAATATATTTTTCAGAGTTTTTTTTATAAAAGAAGAAGTTCTTGTTAATTCTTGTGAGGAAGGTATTTTTCCTGTACCAATTGACCAAATAGGTTCATAAGCGATTATAATATTATTTTTATTAAATTTTCTCTCAAGCACCTTGGTCAATTGTTTTTTAAGTACGCTAAAAGTTTTTTTATTTTTTTTATGGGTTTTATTTTCACCGACACAAAAAACTACCTTTAAATTATTTTTTAAAGCAAAATAAACTTTATTTTTAAGAATACTATCTGTGTCTCCTTCACTTCTGTTGTCTGAATGACCAACAAGAGTGTACTTTGCTCCAACGCTTCTTAGCATGTAAGAACTAATCGCCGCAGTATTAGATGAAAATTGATCTTTTTGATAACAGTTCTGTGAACCAATATTGATTTTTTTTTTTTTAAAATATTTTGAGTATGACTCAATTAAAGTGTAAGGAGGAGTAAAAATTACCTTGTATTTATTTCTATTTTTGTCTTTTGAGTAAAATGAATTAATTTTATTGAGTATTTCTATAGACTTCGGAATTCCAAACATTTTCCAATTACCTATAAAATATTTCATGATATTTTTATATTGAGTTTGATCTATTTGAATTAATAATTTATTAGTTATTTAAAATAATAATATGTTAAATTCAATAAAAAAATATTCAAAGACCTTCTTTTTCAAAGTTCTTGTTGGAATAATAATATTACCTTTTTTATTTTGGGGCATGGGCGACGTTTTTAGTGGAGGAAGCCAGAATGTAGTAGCTAAGATTGACTCGGAAAAAGTCAGTACTAGAGATTTTGTTAATTATTTAAATGTCTTAAATTTGAATGAACAAGAACGTAAAGATTTACCAAAAACAGATTTGATCGATCAAATTTTATCTGATTATATAGGTAAAAAAGTTCTACTTTTAGAACTTGATGATTTAAATGTAACACTTGGAGATAAATCATTAAAAGAAATAATCATTAACGATAAAACATTTTTAAAAGATAATAAATTTTCAAGAACAGAATATGAAAAATTTTTAATTACGAACAGTTTAAGTGCACCTTTATTTGAAACAAACATGGCAGAACAAGAGAAGAAAAGACAGTTGTTAAGTTACTTGTCTGGTGGAATTGAAATACCTAACTTTCTTGTTCAATATGAATTTAATACAGAAAATCAAACAAAAAAAATTGAATTTATCAATTTGAAAAAATTTTACGACAAACCAATATCAAGCAAAAAAATTCAAGAAATTTACAATAGAAATAAAGAATTTTATACTGAAACATTTAAAGATTTTAAATATGCTGAGTTGAAACCTTTAAATATTATAGGCGAAAATGACTATAATGAAAATTTCTTCAACAAAATTAATGAAATTGAAAATAAAATTTTAGACGGTGTTGAGTTTGATCAGATTGCGAAGAGTTATAATTTAAGTACAAAAGTTACTGGATTAATTAATAAAGAAAATAAATCTAAAATTGACAAAAAACTTGTCCAGGCACTCTTAAAATTAAAAGATGAAAACATTGTAGAATTTGTAAACTTAGAAAAAAAATATTATATGGTTCAACTGACAAAGGTTTCTGAAATTCAAAAAGATAAAGACGATAAAAAGGTAATAGAATCTATTAAAACTCAAATTAATATCGAAAACAAAATAAACGAAAATAGAAAATTGGCAAAAGATATTACAAATAAAAAATTCACAAGATCACAAATGGATATTTTTGCCAAAGATAATGATCTTAAAATTGAAAGTATAACTCTTACTAAATTAAAGGGGAATGAAATTTTCAGCCCTGGTGTAATTAAAAGAATATTTGAAACAGACGACAAATCAATTAATTTAATAACAGATAATATGCTTAAAGATAACTTTATTATTTATTCAAAAGAGACAAAACTACCAAAAATAAAAAAGCAAAGTCAAGACTATGATAGTTTTAAATTAAAAGCTAAATTTAGACTTGCTAACAATATTTATAATATTTATGACCTAAGTTTAAATAGAAAATATAATGTCGAAATCAACAATAAAACTTTAAACAGAATAAAAAATTCCTTTTAATGAAAATTAATACAAGTTTTGAAAATTTCAAAAAAAATATAAAAAAAAAAAAGAGTCAAATCATTTATATAGAAAAGCGATGTTCAAATTATAGAAAGGTTGAAAATATATTTAATATAATTTTATCAAAAAAAAATAGCTTCATATTTGAGTCTGTCGAAAAAGGAAAAAATAGAGGAAGGTATACAATTATAGGTTACAACCCGGATAAGATTTGGGATTTTAAAAAAAATAATTTGAAAATTTTTTATAATTCGAGAGTTAAAAAATTAAAGGTTAATCCTTTAAAATATATCAATAATTTAACCACAAATTTTAAAATTGATTTACCAAAGAAAGTACCTTCGATGTCTTCAATGTTAGTGGGTTACTTTTCTTATGATATTATAAGATATATCGAGAAGATTCCTGATTATTGTACAGATGATCTTAAAATTCCCGATGTAAGAATACTTAGACCAAAAAATTTAATAATTTATGATAATTTAAAAAAGAAAATTTTTTATTTATGTAATATTTATTCCGATAGTAAAATTTCAAATTATTACGATGAATATGAAAAAATAAATAACGAATTTAAGATGCTAAACTTTTATGGTGAAATTAGTTTACCAAAAAAGCTGACTTTTAAAATTAACAAGAATAAAGTTAAATCGAATATAACCAAAAAACAATTTTTAAAAAAGGTTCTAAAAGCTAAAGCATATATTAAAAAAGGAGATATTTTTCAGGTAGTATTAAGTCAAAGATTTGAAAGAAAATTCGAGAAGAAACCTTTGGAAATTTATAATTTTTTAAGAGAGTCTAACCCGTCCCCCTTTATGTTTTATTTTAACTTTGATGACTTTAAGATTTTAGGCAGTAGTCCGGAAATTTTAGTAAGATTAAGAAATAATTACATTACTGTAAGACCAATAGCAGGAACAAGGCCCAGAGGAAAAAGTATAAAACAAGACAAAACATTTAAAAAAGAGTTAATTAAAGACAAAAAGGAACTAGCTGAACACTTAATGTTATTAGACTTAGGTAGAAATGACGTTGGTAAAGTTTCTAAAATAAATAGCGTAAAAGTAACAGAGAGTTTCAAAATAGAAAAATATTCTCATGTAATGCACATTGTTTCAAACGTTGTAGGTAAATTTAATAATAAAGTTTCAACATTTGAAGCATTATTAGCTGGTTTTCCTGCTGGTACTGTAAGCGGTGCACCAAAAATTAGAGCTATGGAAATTATTGACGAATTAGAAAAAAATAGAAGAAATTTATATGCGGGAGGTATTGGATATTTCACTCCAAATAACGAATTTGATACATGTATAGCTTTGAGAACAGCATTAATCAAAAATAATAAATTTTTTGTTCAAGCTGGAGCAGGAATAGTTGCTGATAGTAAACCTGAAAAAGAATTTGCTGAAACTGTGAATAAGGCAAAAGCATTAATGAGAGCTATTGATTAAATGAAAGTTTTATTAATAGATAATTACGATAGTTTTACTTATAATTTATATCATTATATTTCTAAATTTAATAAAAATGTAGATGTTATCAGAAATGACCAAATAAATAGTAAAACTATTTTAAGAAAAAAATATAAAAAAATAGTCATATCACCAGGTCCAGGTAATCCAAATCAAGCTGGAAATTGTCTAAAAATAGTTAAGGATGTTTACAAAAAAATACCAATTCTAGGCGTTTGCCTAGGTCATCAAGTTATTGGACAGGCTTTTGGTGGAAAAATAATCAGTGCAAAAAATTTGATGCACGGGAAAACAAGTAAAATTAAACATATAAAAAAAGGATTATTTAAAAATATAAAAAATAATTTTGAAGCAACTAGATATCATAGTTTAATAGTTGATCGTAAAAGACTGTCAAAAGACCTCATAATTACTGCTGAGACAAAAAATAAGACTATTATGGGTCTAATGCATAAATTCTACGATATTCACGGGTTTCAATTTCATCCCGAGAGTATTAGTACTAAAGTAGGAATGAAATTAATTGAAAATTTTTTAAAAAATTAAAATGTCAAATATCAAAGAAAAGTTAAAAAAAGGTCAAAACCTTTCGTTTGCAGAGAGTAAAATTCTTTTTTCAGAACTTATGGAGGGTAAACATGATGAGAGATCGATTATAGATATATTAGAAAATCTTTTAGCAAAAGGTGAAACAAAAGATGAGCTTGCAGGTGGTATCTACATACTTAGAGAAAAAGCGAGTAAAGTAAATACAGATGAAAATACTATAGATACATGCGGTACCGGTGGTGACGGTCAAAACTCGCTTAATATTTCAACTGCTGCAGCTATAGTTCTAGCAAGTATGGGTGTAAAAGTTGCCAAGCATGGTAACAAAGCCGTCTCATCAAATTGTGGTTCAGCAGATGTGCTCGAAGCTTTAAAAATTAATATTAATTTAAACTCTAAAGAAGTAGAAGAAAGTATTAAAAAATATAATTTTGCTTTTATGTTTGCTCCAAATTATCATTCTGCAATGAAACATGTCGGACCTGCTAGAAAAAAAATGGGTAAGAAAACTATATTTAATTTAATTGGTCCTTTGAGTAGCCCTGCACAAGTAAAAAGACAGGTAATCGGAGTGTATGATAAAAAATGGATGAAGCCTTTTGCAGAAGCTTTAAAAGAAAATGGTGTGGTCCATGCATATATCGTACATAGCGATGATGGAATGGATGAAATTTCGCCTTTTGAAAAAACTAATGTAGTGGAACTTAAAGACGATAATATAATACAATTTTCAATAGATCCAAAAAATCTTGGCTTAAATTTTACTAACAGAGAAACTTTAAAAGGGAAAAATGCTAAATACAATTCTGAAAAAATTATTGAAATTTATAAGGGAAAAAACAATGAATTTTCTCAATCTGTAGCTTTAAATGTTGCTGCAGGTTTGATTGTTTCTGGTAAAGAAAATGATTTTAAAACCGCTTTTAAAAATGCTACTCAACATTTAAATTCAGGTAAAGTGTTTAAACATTTAACCAAAATTCAATCTAATTAATGAAAAATACATTAGAAAAAATTATAAATGATAAAAAACAATCTTTAGAACTAATTAAAAAAGATAAGTCTTTAGATACGCTAGAAAAAAATATCAAAGATCAAGATTTTTATAATTTTAAAAAAGCAATTCAAAAAAATAAAGGTGTTTCCGTTATATCTGAAATAAAAAAAGCAAGTCCGTCCGCAGGAATTCTTATAGACAATTTCAATCATTTGGAGTTAGCGAAAATGTATGTCGAAAATGGTGCTACTTGTCTTTCAGTTTTGACAGAAGAGAAACATTTTTTGGGTAAATTAGAGCATATTCAAGATATTAAAAAAAAATTCAAAATTCCTATTTTGGCAAAAGACTTTTTTATAGATCCTTATCAAATTCCTTTAGCTAAAAGTTTTGGAAGTGATTGTATATTAATAATTATTGCTGCTTTAAATGGTAGTCTAGCAGATGAAATATATTCAGAAGCTTTAAAACATAATCTTTCTGTCATAGTGGAAGTGCATGATACTAAAGAGGCTGAGATGGCATTAAAATACGAACAAGCTTTAATTGGAATTAACAATAGAAATCTAAAGACTTTGGACGTTTCTATAAATAATACGATTTCAATTTTTGAAGTTGTTAAGGCACACAAAGGACCTCTTTTGTCTGAAAGTGGGATAAAAGACGAAAAAGATGCACAATTTATTTTCGAAAAAACAGGTATTAAAAATTTTTTAATTGGAGAATCACTTCTAAAATCCGACAAACCTGGTGAATTAATGAAAAGATTAATTCAAATAACTCAATAAAACTAACACTTATTTGAAGTTGTAATTTAAAAAGAACTTTTATAGAACATAAATGTACGAGGTTTGTTCTATGCTTACAAAAAAACAAAAAAACTTATTAATATTTATTAATAAAAAAATCAGATCTTCAGGTATTTCTCCATCTTATGAGGAAATGAAAAATTCACTCAACTTGAAGTCGAAATCTGGTATTCACAGGTTAATAAGCGCCCTAGAGGAAAGAGGTTTTGTAAAAAGATTAGCTCACAAAGCAAGAGCTTTAGAAGTAGTCAAGCTTCCAGAAAATGCGAGTGCTAATGATATTTTTAATTCTTTCACACCAAGCGTAATTAAAGGTGGTTTAGATAAATCTAAAAGCAACTCTTCTAAAGTTTCTATCTTGGGAAGTATTGCAGCTGGTACTCCAATAGAAGCTATACAACATGAAGTTGATAAAGTTGCTTTACCAGAGGATTTGCAAAAAAATGGTGAATATTTTGGTTTAAAAGTTAAAGGTGACTCAATGATTGAAGCTGGAATAAATGATGGTGACACAGTAATTATAAAAAAAACATCTACAGCTGACACGGGACAAATTGCTGTAGTGCTAATTGATGAACAAGAAGCTACCTTGAAGAGAATAAGAAAAAAAGGTAACACAATAGCTTTGGAAGCCGCTAACAAAAATTACGATACTAAAATATATGCTTCTAATAGAATAAAAATCCAAGGAAGATTAATTTCTTTATATAGAAACTTTCACTAAAATAGTCTAAAATTCTGAATGTCTTTTAATTGTAGGTTTGCTCCATCCCCTACTGGTCCACTTCATATCGGAGGTGTCAGAACAGCTTTATTTAATTGGTTGTTGGCTAAGAAAAATAAAGGAAAATATTTTTTGAGAATAGAAGATACTGATAAAGAAAGATCTAAGGAAGAGTTTAAAAAACAAATTATTTCATCATTAGCGTGGTTAGGCATTGAACATGAGGACGAAGAATATATTCAGTCAAAAAATATTTCTAAACATGTGACTGTAGCAGAAGATCTTATAAAAAAAGGTTTTGCATACGCATGTTATTGCTCAGAGGAAGAAATAAATGAACAAAAAGAAAAATGTAAAAAACAAGGAATACCATATGTATATAATAGAAAATGGAGAGACTCTAAAGATTTAAAAATACCAAAAGATGTTAAACCAGTAATAAGATTTAAAAGTAAAATCTCTGGAAATACGATTATAAAAGATTTGGTTCAAGGAGAAAGAAATATCTCAAATTCTACTATTGAAGATTTTGTAATATTAAGAAAAGATAAATCTCCTACCTATCAGCTATCAGCAACTGTAGATGACCATGAGATGAAAATTACTCATGTGATAAGAGGTGATGATCATATGATTAATTCTTTTAAGCAAAAACAAATTTATGATGCAATGGGATGGGAAGTTCCCAAATTTGCTCATATACCTTTAATTCATAGTGAGAAAGGTAAAAAACTTTCCAAGAGAGATAATGCCTCAACAATAAATGATTATATTAAAATTGGTATCATACCAGAGGCTTTAAGAAATTATTTATTAAGATTAGGTTGGTCCTACAAAGATAAAGAAATTTTTTCACTTAAAGAAAGTATAGAGTTATTTAATTTTGAGGGAATAGGTAAATCACCCTCTAAATTAGATATGTCTAGAATTTTATCAATGAATGAAACTTATATAAAATCTATTAACGAAAATGAATTATTTAATAAATTGTTAGAATTTTCCAATAAATTCAAAATAACTATTGATAAATCTAAAGAAAGTATAATCTTAAAGTCATTAAATTTTTTGAAAAATAAAGCAAAAACACTCGAAGATATCTATAATAACTCAGGCTATATACTTAATGATAACTTAAAGATATCAAGTGAGGATAAATCTTTGATTGATAAAAAATCTAAAGATATTATCAAAAATTTCATAGAAGACTTTGATGCATTAAAAGATTTAAATAAAACAAGCTTAGAGCCAATTATTAAAAATTTAATCGATAAACACAAAACTAACTTTAAAGGTGTTGGACAACCATTAAGAATTGGCTTAGTTGGTACAAAATTTGGGCCTGGTATTTATGACATTATTTTATCTTTAGATAAAGCTACTGTAATAAACAGGTTAAAAAAATTAGTCTAATGTCAAAACCATATTTATTTAGTCCAAGTGAATTTGCATTTGGATACTCAGGTTGCAAAAGATGTTACTACGATCTAAAGGTAAACGATGTAAAAATAAATTTTGGTTTCCCGTCTATATTTTCAAAGATAGATTCAATTCAAAAAAAATTTTATCACAATAAACCCTCAAAATTTTTGAATTCTAATAGAGTGCCTGAGGGAATAATAAAAACAGATTACGCCAAGCTACATAAATCTGAAGTCCTTTATGACCATAAAGATAGAGCATTTCAATTAAGGGGTAAAATTGACGCTTATATTGATCATAAAGATTTTTTTTCAATAATAGATTTTAAGGTAACAAACATAAATGAAAAAAAATCTCTAACATACATGACACAATTAAATAGTTATGCAATTATGTTTGAAAAACCAGATCAAAACTATTTAAAATTAGATCCAGTAAAAAATCTGGGAATTTTTTGTTTTGAGCCAGAAAATTTAATATTAAAAAATACACCAGCACTTGAAATGTCTACACAATATTTTGAAATTAAAAGAAATGATGATTTATACTTAAAATTTATAACTGACGTAATAGATTTTTTAGAAGGTGATATCCCGGGTTTAAATAAAGAATGTAGTCTTTGTAATTTAAAATTACAGACTTTTCCTAATTGAGTCCGCAGCTAAATCAGTTGGTAAGTTCTTTGTTTTAAAGCTTTCTAAAACTTTTTCAGTATTAGAAATTTGTTTTTTTATTTTATTTTGATCTTCTAAAAAACTAGAAACTAATTTATAAATTTCTTTAGGGTTACATTTTGATTGTAATAATTCAGGAATAATCATCTGTCCTGCAGCGATATTAAATATATTCGCATATTTAATTTTTACTAACATTTTTATAATTAAAAAATTTATAAAATTCATTTTGTAAATAATTATTGAAGGGATTTTTTGTTTACTTATTTCAAGAGAAATAGTACCAGATTTTGAAACAGCAAAAATTGATTTTTTTAGTATATGATCTTTAATTTTATCATCAGAAATAATTTCTGTATTGATAATTTGGCTTTCGTTAATTATTTTTTCTAAATTAGATCTTTGGGCTTTTGTTGAGTGGAAAACATATAAAAAGTCCTCGTACTTTTCATTCATAAGTTTAATGAAATCCAATAATATTGGAGTAAGTTTTTTAACTTCACTATCTCTGCTTCCTGGAAAAATAGAAATAATTGCTTTATTTTTTTTGATAACTTGATTTAGATCAATCTTGTCTGCCTTATTATTTTCTAAAAGTGGATGACCAACAAACTCGCAACTTACATTTTCTTTTTCCCAATATTTTTTTTCAAATTTGAATAAAAGCAAAATATGATCGATAAATTTTTTAATTTTCTTTACTCTTCCCTCTCTCCACACCCAAACCTGGGGAGCTACAAAATGTATTGTTTTTATATTAGGTGAATTATTTTTTACCTTTTCAGCAACTCGCAATGTGAAATCCGGGCTGTCGACTGAAAACAAAATGTCAGGTTTGAACTCTAATATTTTTTGAGTAGTTTCATTTATTTTTCTCTTAATTGTAAATAAGTTTAGTAATACTCGAGTAAAACCTAAGTATGTTACCTCGCTAAGTTTTGAGATTGAATTTATTCCTAAAGATTTAAGTTCTTCTCCGCCCAAACAAAGATAGGTAATATTTGGATCTTTAATTTTAAGTTTTGAAATGACTTTAGCAGCTAATTTGTCACCTGAAGGTTCACCTGTTAAAATAAAGATTTTCTTCATTTAAACATTCTCCAAATACTGCCGTTATCAGAAATTAAGTAAATTTCTCCTGTTTTTTTATGAATTTTAATGTCTCTTATCCTTCCAATATTGCCCTTGAATATTATTTGTTCAACAACAAAAGAATCTTTAAAACTAATTTTTCTTAATGACTGATCTTTTAATGCTGTAACAAGTGCATCTCCGTTCCATTCCTTAAATTCTTCACCTTTGTAAATTGCAATCGCGCTTGCTGCTATAGAGGGTACCCAGTATTTTATAGCCTTGGTAAATCCTGGCTTCCATTTTGGACCAATTTTTGTTCCACTATAATTTGTCCCTCCCCATCCTAATATTTTCCAACCATAATTTTCACCATAGTTTGCTGTACCAAACCAATCACCTCCCTTTGCTCCATGATTGCTTAAATAAATTTTGTCATCAAATGGTGATAAGGCCATACCTTGAGGATTTCTGACACCTATTTGATAAATTTCGGGTAACCAATTTTTTTTACCTTTAAACTTTGGATTATCTTCTGGAATAGAACCATCTAAATTTATTCTAATAATACTACCAGGATGTTTTTGAGGGTTCTGCGCAATCATACCCTCGCCTCTTTCACCAGCTGTGATGAAAAGTTTATCTTTTTTAATTACTAATCGTGAACCAAAATGATAACCAGAATTAATAGGGGGTTCAGCTCTAAAGATATTTTTAAAACTTATGTTTCTATTATCAAAAACTCCTCTTGCAACAGAGGTACTAGTTTGCCCATTTCCCCTGTTTTCGGAATAGGAAACATAAACATTTTTGTCATGAAATAAAACATCTAACAAACCGCCCTGTCCATCCTCCAAAATAGATAAGTTATGTTTTATAACAGATTTTGTTTTATTCTTTAAATTTATAACTAAAAGACTTCCAGGTTTTTCTGTAACCAAAATATTATTTTCATCAATAAAAGATAAGCTCCATGGTTTGTTTAATCCATCGAACATTTTGATAAGTTTTATATCTGAGGAGTGTGAGTAAGAAAAAGTAAAATAAATTAAAAGTGATAAGAGTGTTTTTTTCATTTAGATAAAATAAACATTTTTTTTTTATTTGCAAAATTAATACATTTTTTTCTTTCTAAAAAAATATTCTGCCTACTCTTTACCACTATACCCTTAAGGCCTGCCGAGTTACATTGCTCTAAAGTTCTTAACCCAACTGTAGGTAAATCTACTCTTAAATCTTGTTTCTTTTTTGGAAATTTTACTAATACTCCATTATTTTTAAATCTCTTATTTTTCAATTTTTTTAATAGATTTTGAGTACCGCCACTTCCTTCGATAGCAATTAGTTTTTTATTCCTGACTACTGCGCCTTGACTGTAGCTGTAATTATTTAATTTATTTAATACTGAAATTGCTTTGTTGATATCAGCTTTATCGGTCTTACGCGGTTTAATTTTTGTATAAATACCTTTTTTTAAAGTAAGCTCTGGATTAAAAAATAATGAACTTATAGTTGTAATTTTCTCTTTTTTAAAGATTTCAATTATTTCTTTTAATATAGCTGCGTCGCCAATCCTAGAGCTTTTTATAATTCTTGGAATGTAATAAACACCCTTAAAGTCTAGTCTTAACTTTGAAAAATTTGGTTTTCTTACCTTGCCTGCAAAAAGTACTTTTTTACATTTATTCTCTTTTAATAAGTTTAAAATTTTTCCAAATTGACCTATAGAAACACTTTTAGAGTTTTTATCTTTACTAAAAAATCTTTTTTTACTTAAGTCTATAATTAGATATTTAAATTTTCTTTGTTTTATTTTTTTTAGTATTTTCTTAGGAAAATCAGTATCTCCGAAAATTAATCCAATCATTATTTAGCTAATGGTGTGCAAATAGGTCTTTTTTTGTCCTTTGCTATAAAATTTATAACCTCTTTAACTAAATCATTTGTCTTAAATTCACCGTTTATTTTAGCTAAATTTTCGTGAAGTTTATTTGACGAGAAGATTTTTTTATAAGCTGTATCTAATTCTAAAATTTTTTTATTTTCATATTTTTTTCTTCTCAGCCCAATTAAGTTTATACCCTGCAAGTAATTTCTATTACCAAATGATAGTCCGAATGGAATAACATCTTTAAGTACTCCGGTCATACCTCCTATCATTGCCAATCTTCCTATTCTTGTAAATTGCTGTACTGCTGAGTTTCCTCCAATAACAACTGAATCTTCCAATGTAACATGTCCTCCTAATGGAACGTTGTTAGCTATGACAACATTATTACCAACTTTACAATCATGAGCTATATGTGAGGAGATCATGAATAGGCAATTATTTCCAATTTCAGTTTTGCCTCCTCCTCCTTTTGTACCTGGATTTATTGTTACATATTCTCTAATAATGTTGTTCTCACCGATTGAAACGCTATTTGTCTCTCCTTCAAACTTTAAATCCTGTGGATTAGTTCCTATACTTGCAAAAGGGAAAACTTTAGTGCCTTTACCTATTTTTGTATTTCCTTCTATATGAACATGAGAAATTAATTCTACATCTTGTTTAAGTTCTACATTTGGTCCAACATAACAAAAAGGACCGATCTTAACATTGTTACTTATTTTTGCCTTTTTATCTATCACACTTGAGTTATGTATCATTTCATTTCCTGTCAACTATTGTGGCCGACCATTCAGCATCAGCCATTCTTTTTCCTTCAACTTTCGCTGTCCCTTTATATTTCCATACTCTTCCATGTGATCTTATTGCTTCAATTTCTAAAAGAAGCTCACAATCAGGTAATACTGGATTCCTAAATTTAGCTTTGTCAACACTCATTAAATAGACCAATTTGTTATCGTATTCCTTTGGATCTATCCCGCATGCTGTTAATGCTGCGGCTGCTTGACCAAAAGCTTCTACAATGAAAACGCCTGGCATTACTGGTTGACCTGGAAAATGTCCTTGTACATAAAATCCATCTTTTTTTACATACATAATTGCAGTGGCAGATTTCAAGTGAACAATTTTTGTAAGCTTATCTATGAGCAACATAGGAGCTCTATGAGGTAGTAGTTGCTCAATTTCTTTTCTGTTTATAGATTCTTTTTTAATCATTTTAACTTTTCTTTAAAAATTCTTTAAGTGGCACTGCGGGATACCCCATCACTATCGTATCATCTGGTATATCCTTTACCACACCGCTGCCTCCACCAATTTTCACATTATTTCCAATTTTAAGATGCCCAGAAATTCCAGCTTGGCCTCCTATTGAAACATTGTTTCCTAATGTTGAGCTACCTGCAAATCCTACTTGACCAGCTATCATACAATTTTCTCCAACTTTTACGTTATGTGCCATATGAACCTGGTTATCTAAGAAAGTATTTTTTCCAATAATAGTGTCACCAATTGATCCTCTATCAATAGTGCAAGAAGCGCCTATTTCAACATTATCTTCTAAGATTGTTTTTCCAATATGCGGAATTCTGAAATTTTTACCTCTTATGGGAATAAATCCAAAACCCTTTAAACCTATTTTAGATCCATCTTGAATTACTACATTATCACCTATTATAGAGTTTTTAATCATAATTTGTGAACCAATTGTACAATTTTTACCTATCAAAACATTGTGTTCTATAATTGTATTACTACCTATTGTACTTGATTTACCTATTTTTACATTTTTTCCAATTAAAACATTGTTACCAAATTTTACTCCAGGAAATTTAGATTTTTTTGGTTTTAAAAGGGAATTATCTGGGTAATCTATATCTGCAAAAGGGTAAAATTTAGTGGTAATCTTTGCTATTTCAAATAATACACTTTTAGCACTTATGGCCTCACAAGTTTTAGGTAGATACCTTTTTAAACTTTCTTTAGTCACACAACAACTAGCCTTGGTTTTTTCAGCTAAATTCTTATAATTCAAAGAGTCAAAAAATGTTAAATCAAATTTACCTGCGTTATCTAAGGTTTTTATATCTTTGATGCTTATATTTGATACTGATTGATCCGGAAATAAAATATTAAGTTTAAAAGGTCCTTTGCGTTCAAAAAAAATATTTTTTGACATTAATTTAGATTTATTGATTTAAATTCTTTATTTAAAATTTCAATAATTTGAGTTGTAATTTCGAATTTTTTATTTCCCATTAGGACGTTTTTTTTATCAATTACAACTGAAATGTTGTTTTCTTCCATATATTTACCAAGAATGGGATTTAATTTTTTTAACATTTCATCACCTGCTTTTTTTCTTTTTGACGCTACATCCCTTATTAATTTATCTCTCCCTTTATTTAATTCGAAGACCTTTTTTCTTAAATCATCAGCCTTTTTTTTATACTCCTCTTTAGAGAGAGCATTTTTTTGACCAATAATTTTATTTTCTTCATCTTTTAATTTTTTTGCTGTATCATTAAATTTCTTATTAGAGTCATTAAGAAGATTTTTTAAAAAATTTTGAGCTTTTTTACCCGCTGTACTTTCGTTCATAACTTTGGAATAATCGATAAAATAGACATCGCTAGCAAAAAGTCTCTTCTCCATTGGTATAAAAAAGATAAATAAAACTATGAATATATTTTTTAAATTTTTCACTAAAAAGTAGTTCCTAGTCTAAAGTTAAAAGATTGAGTAACATCGGTTGATGCTTTTGTAAGATTATTAGAGAAAATGAAAGACATAGGTCCAGCTGGTGAAATCCAACTTGTATTCAATCCAAAAGTTGACCTTACTTTATTTGAATCATCAATCGTGTCACTATAATCGACACCCCAAACATTTCCTGCATCTAAAAATAAACCTATCTCAGCATTACTTTTTTCAGGAAAAAAATTTGGAAAATTAGCTTCTAAATTTAAAGATGTTGTGTAGTTTCCCCCAATATAATCATTTCCATCTTTTGGACCAACTTTTCCAGACTCAAAGCCTCTCAATTGCCTCGTGTTTACGTTTAATCTTTGACTTAATTTTACATCATCATCTCCAATTCCATTTACTGCATAAGCTCTAAACTTTAAAGCTCCTATTATGTCTTCATTTAATTCTTTATAATGACTTGTAGAGAAACCATTTTTAATGTGAGGTTGATCAGAATAAACTGGAACTTCTTGTAAGAAAGACGTGTAATAACCTGATGTTGGCATAAATCTTCTATCTCTTTTATCAGTAGATATAGAATAATCGAACATTAGATCAGTAGAGGTTCCAGATTGTTTTTTTAATAAAGCTGATGCGGAGCTATCTGTTTTAAGATCGTCGTAAACTAAACTTATACCTGGAGATAAATATATATCTTTAAATTTTTCATAAGTAATACTTACTCCACCGCCTATAACACTATTTTCATAACCTGACTCAGATTTATCATTTTTTACATTTTGTAGATAGTAAGTTAATTGTCTACCAGTAAAATTATAATCAGGGTCTGTTAAAGATATTGAGCCTTTCAACGAGTCTTGGCTGAATTCTGCAGCTGCTGATAGAGATACACCTCGACCTAACCAATTGTTTTCTTTAATATTAAAAGCAAATGATCCTCCATCTGTACCAATGCCTGCTCCTGCACTTATTTCTCCAGTTGGTTTTTCTTCAACAACAATCTCAATTTTTTTAGAATTAGGTATTGAGCCATCACTTGTAGTTTCTTTTACAGATGCGAATATCCCTTTACTTCTCATTTGAGAAATAGATTTGTCTACTTTTACTTTACTGTAGGGGTCTCCCTCATCTAACAACAAGCTACTTCTTATAACAGTTTCATTAGTCACTGAATTTCCTAGGATATCAATTTTTTCAACAACGACTTTTTGGCCTTCAACCACATTTATTATTAATTCAATTGTATCTTGCTTTAAAATTTCGTTCACATTGTGCTCAATAAACTGGAGGTCTTCATTACTTATAATTAAATCTAATTCATCTAATAATTTTTTTACTGTAAATGGGGAATAATAATTTCCAATTGTATTTTTATAAATTTTGTTTAATGGTAAAAATAAATTCTTGTCCAATACCTGATCAACGTTTGTACTTATTTTACTTATCCTATATCTGGTGCCAGCATTAATATTAAATGTAATTTCCGCTTGAAAATTTTCTTTTACTTCTGCAATTTCAGATAGCACTTTAACATCGTAATATCCAATAGACTTGTAATAATTTGTTAATAATCTTTTATCTAACTCTATATTAGATTGGTTCAAATTCGTATTTCTAGTTAGAACTTTCCAAAACTTAGCTTCTTGTGAGGTGATTATATCTCTCAATCTCCTATCTCTTATTTTTTTATCACCCTTAAAATTAATTTTTGATATTTTTGTTTTTTTTCCTTTATCTAATTCGAAATATATATTTACAATTTTATTTGGAAATTTTTCTACTTTAGTTTTTACATCTAAAAAATTGAAACCTAAAGAAGAATATAATTTTTTGATAGTAGTCTCATCACTAGAGATTAGAGATTTTACAAAAGGACCGTTTTTCTTGGATTTAATTTGTTTTCTAATTTGTTCTTTAAACTTATCAGCAGTTTCTCCAACTATTATGATTTCATTTATTATTGGATACTCGACTAATTTTATAAATAAAGTATTGTTTGACACTGAAATGTTAATATCTTCAAAAAAATTTGTTGAATAAAGGCTCTTAATAATTTCATTTATTTTGATATTGTCTACATTTTGATTGATCGAAATATCCCCATACACTTTAATTGTTTCATCGCTTACCCTGTTGTTACCTGTTATGTCTATTTTATTAATCATCTCTGCTGAAAGATAATTGGTAAATAATAGTAAATATAAGATAATTAAGAATTGTTTCATTTATTTTTTTAAAATTTCAATTGCTTTTTTTCTAGCCCATTCATCAATACTTAAAATTGTTTTTAAATTTGAGGGTTTTTTTATAGCATATTTTCTCATTTTTGGGTCTTTTAAAAGATAAAACAAGTAATTAATAATTGAGCAAAAACTCATATTTTTTTTTAAAAATTGATCAACAAATATTTCATTAGCTGCATTTAATATAATAGGTAGTGAATTGTATTTGTCCAATATAGGTTTAAGTCTAATAGCAGGAAATTTTTTTTTATCTACGTTTAAAAAATTTAGATTTTGAATTAAGTGGTTTTGATTTAATTTGTATTTTGTATTTAATCTTTTTTTGGCGTCAAAGTTTTTTTCAAATAAAGCATTTCCTATCGGAATAGACATATCAGTTTCGAAATATAAAAATTTATATAAGCCATTTTTAAATTTAATTATCGCATGGACCATTGACTGTGGATGTATTAAAATATCAATTTTTTTTATATCTATAGAAAATAATTTATTAGCTTCAATAACTTCAAATATTTTGTTCATTAATGTGGCTGAGTCGATTGATATTTTTTTCCCCATTTTCCATTTAGGGTGATTTATTGCTTCCGATGGTTTAATATTTTTCATTTTAGCTAATGGATATTGTAAAAAAGGACCCCCAGAGGCTGTAAGATAAACTTTTTCAATATCATTTTTATTTGACTCATCAATTAAATTCATTATTGAAAAATGTTCAGAGTCTATTGGAAAAGTATTTACTTTATATTTCTTTACTAATTTATTAATTAAATTCCAACCACAGATAATAGACTCTTTATTTGCAATAAGAATTTTCTTGCTTATTCGTATAGTTTTCAAAGTAGGTTCTAGTCCTGCTATTCCTGGAATAGCAAGAATTGAAATATCAGATTTTTTAAATTTAAAACTTTGAAAATCTTTTGAGCTTAAAATTTTAACATTATTTTTAAAATTTCCTTTTTTTACTTTTTGAAATGTATAGTCATCGAAAATTACAAAAAATTTTGGTTTATATCTTTTAATTAAGTATTTAATTTTCTTATAGTTTTTGTATCCACTTAATATATAAAAACTATATTCTTTATTTCTTTTATTTAAGAGCTTTAATGTTGTATCACCAATTGAACCAGTGCATCCTAAAATTGATAATTTTTTTTTCATCCTGTAAATACTAAAATTAAAATATATAATAAGCCTACAGGCATTCCCAATAGGATACCATCAATTCTGTCTAGGACACCGCCGTGTCCTGGCAAAATATTTCCAGTGTTTTTTAATGACGATTTTCTTTTTAAATATGAAAAAAATAAATCTCCTAGTTGAACACTTAATGAAACAAAAAAACCTAGGAAAATATTATTTAGTAATTCTGTATTAAAAATATATCCAAGTAAAATTGAACTAATTAACATAGAAAGAATAAAAGAACCCAAACTCCCTGATATTGTTTTATTGGGACTAATTTTTGTTAATTTTGGTCCTTTAAATATTTTGCCAAAAAGAATTCCTCCAATATCAGAGGATATACAAATGAGTAATATAATAAATAAAATAATTTTAAAATGAATATCATTAAGACCGGTTATAAAAATTAATAAAATTAAGAACATGTATAATGCAAATGAAGCGTTTGTAATAAATTGTTTAAATATTTTTCTTTTAAGAAATAACTTAGATAGTTTAGAAAATTCAATAAAAGACAATGAAAAAATACATATACAAAAAAATAAATATACTATTTTGCTTATAAACATTAAAATCAATAATAAAAACAATATGAGCCCTGTATTAATTCTTTTATGAATTTCAGATTTCATTTAAATTCCACCAAAATTTCGTTTTGTTTTATAAAAATGTTTTAAAATTTTTCTTAGATCTTGAGGTTTGAAGTCAGGCCACAATTTATCTAAAAAATATAACTCTGTATAAGCTAATTGCCATAGCATAAAATTACTTAATCTTTTTTTTCCACCGGTTCTTATTAGTATATCAGGGTCAGGAATATCCTTTGTATATAAATTATTTTTTACCATATTTTCTGTAATTTTTTTATATTTAATCCTTTTAAATGTGTTTATTAACTCTTTTTTAGAACCATAATTTAAAGCTAAATTTACTAAAATTTTTTTATTTTTTTTTGTTTTTTCTACCGTTTCTTTAAGTACTGATTTTAATTTGTGAGGAAGTTTATATAACTCTCCGATAATGTTTATCTTTATTTCATTTTTAACAACACTTTTAATTTCTGATTTGAAATAGGAGTTTATCAAACTAAATAAGAAATTGATCTCAGTTTTTGGTCTTTTCCAATTTTCAGTTGAAAAAACATAAAAAGTTACAGTTGGAATTCTTAACTTAATTGAAGCTTCTACAATGGTTTTAACTGTTTTAACTCCCGCGTAATGTCCTGAATTTCTATTGTTTTTTTTTTTCTTTCCCCATCGCCCATTTCCATCCATAATGAATGCAACATGGTTAAGTTTGTTCATAATTGTAAAACTTCTTTTTCTTTTTCAGCGGTAATTTTATCTATGATTGATATATGATCATCTGTAAGTTTTTGAGTATTTTTCTCAAAATTTTTATTTTCATCTTCTGTAATTTTTTTTTCTTTAAGTTTTTTTTTTAATTCCTCATTAGCTTCACGTCTTATATTTCTTATTGAAACTTTGTTTTTTTCTGTCATTCCTTTAAGAACTTTGATTAACTCTTTTCTTCTCTCTTCTGTTAAGTCAGGTATTCTTATTCTAATTGTTTGTCCATCAATTTGTGGATTTATACCTAAATCAGATTTTTGAATAGCGCTATCAATTAAAGTAATATTCGACTTGTCCCAAACCTGAACTGAAATTAATCTTGCCTCTGGAACAGAGATAGTCGCAAGTTGATTAATTGGCATCATCTGTCCGTATACATCAACTTTAATCATATCTAACATTGATGAATTAGCTCTACCAGTTCTTAAAGTTGATATCTCTTTTTTAAAAGATTGAATTGTTTTATCCATTTTAGATGAATAATTTTTTTCATTAAATTCTAAGCCCATTTAGACACCTTCACCAACTTTAAATCTTATAAAATCAACTATCTTGATATCATAATTTTTTTTATTCTCTTTAAGTATATCAGAAACCTTTTTTTTAGGATCCATAATCCAAATTTGATTTAAAAGTGTGTTGTCAGATATAAACTTGTTTAATTTACCTTTTGAAATTTTATCTACAATCTCATCTTTTTTACCAGAGTTTACTAATTCAGCTTTTATTATTTCTAACTCTTTATCAACTATATTTTTTTGTATACCAGTTTGGTCGATTGCCAAAGGATTTGATGCTGCAATATGCATAGCTATTTTTTGACCTAAATCTTTATTTTCATTATTTAATATTTTGACGATTGAAACAATTTTACCAGCATTTTTTTCAATTGAAGAGTGAATATAAAAATAGTTTTTTCCACCTTTGTTATTGAAAAACTTAGACCTTCTTATAGTTATTTTTTCTCCTATTTTTGATATCAAAGAAATTAAATTATCATTAACCGACTTCCCATTTTCCATTTTGGACAATTTGATCTTTTCAATATCGCCTAATACTTTAAAATTAATTTTTGAAATTTCTTTACTAAAATTTAAAAAATCTTTATTTTTAGCTACAAAATCTGTCTCGCTATTTATTTCAACTACTGCAACTTCGTCTGCCTCGTTATGTACCAATGCAAGACCTTCGGCTGCATTTCTTCCCATTTTTTTTGAGGCTTTTGCAATGCCTTTTTTCCTTAAAAATTCAACAGACTTTTGAATATCTCCACCGTTTTCCTCGATTGCTATTTTACAATCTTTAAAGCCCACACCAGTGAGTTCTCTTAATTTTTTGACATTATTTAATATATCTTTGTTTGTCATGAAGTGAATATATAAAATTATTTTTTTTGAGGATTTTTATTATCTGACTTATTTGTTTTAGATTTGATTATTTTTGGCTCAATTTTCAATGATCGTTTATCTTCGTTATTACTTTTTTCAATAAACTTTTCAGCATCTTTAATTGTGTTTTTTAATAAGTCACAGTACAAATTTATTGATCTTCGAGCGTCGTCATTTCCAGGTATTGGAAAATCTATACCAGTTGGATCAGAATTAGTATCTAAAACACCAATAATTGGAATACCTAATTTTTTAGCCTCATTTACTGCTAACGATTCTATGTTTGTATCTATTATGAAAATTAGGTTGGGAAGTTTTTTCATCTCTGCTATACCGCCTAACGATCTTTGAAGTTTATCTCTTTCTTTTCCAAACTTAATAATTTCTTTTTTTGTAAAACCCATGTTATCTTTGGAAAGTTGATCTTCAAGTTGTTTAAATCTTTTAATTGAATTTTGTATTGTGTTCCAATTTGTTAACATTCCTCCCAACCATCTATAATTAACGTAGAATTGAGATGTGTCTTTAGCTAATGTACTAACTTGTTCAGAGGCTTGTTTTTTTGTAGAAACGATTAAAATTTTTCCTCCAGATGATATACATTTATGAACTTCTACTAAAGCTGTTTTGAGAAAATTAACTGTTTGAGTTAAATCTATAATATGAATTGAGTTTTTTTCACCAAAAATAAAACTTTTCATTTTTGGATTCCACCTCAAAGTTTTGTGGCCTAGGTGTACACCTGCTTCTAAAAGTTGTTTAATATTTACTTCTGGTACTTTCATTTTTCCGGTTTATCCACCACAACTGCTCCAATTTGGACCGGGGGGTAATAACCCTTAAAGCTGTGTGCGAAATTAGGCATTTGATATATTTAATTTCCCTAAAAAGCAAGTATTTAAAAAGTTATTTTTTTTACGTATTCTCTATTTTTTACTTCATTAAATAGTTTTAAATCAAATTTTCTTGGATTTTCAAGTTTAATAGTAAATTTTGTATCTTTTTGTCTCACGATTAATTGTACTTCGGTCTCTCCTTTTTGGTCTAGAAGTTTTTTTAATTCTTTAAGATCCAATTTTTCATCAATTTCGATTGATACTTTTTTATAACTATTATTTATTAAATTATCTAGAAGAACAATTTTTCTAACATTAATTCTTTGTTGATCACCGCTTAAGTCTTTATACAAAGTCATGATAAAAGACTCTCCTTCTTTTAAAATTTCCCTATTTTTTATTAATATTTCAGAAAAAATGAAAAGTTCATATTCTCCAAAATTGTCACTGAATTTTGCTATTGCAAAAGGTGTTCCTTTCGAACTTTTTTTTTCTTGTATAGACATTAAAGTACCAGCAATTATTCCTTCATTGTTTTGATCAGCAATATATTCTTTGTAAGGTTTAATATTTAAATGAGAAAAAATACTTTTAAAGTTATTGAGCGGATGATCAGAGATATAAAATCCCAAAGACTTAAATTCTTCACTTAAAAGTTCTTTTGTACTCCAATTTTCATTTGTATTAAGTTCAAATTTTTCATTTTCTGAGATTTCACTGCTATCAAATAAATTACTTTGTTTGCTTACTTTGTCTTCATATAGAGTCTTATTAAATTGGATTAACTTCGGGATAGAATCAAATATACTCTTTCTATTTATTTCAAGTTTGTCGAAAGCACCTGATTTGACTAAGCCCTCTAATTGTAACTTATTTATATCTTTTGGATTTACTCTTTTAATAAAATCCATAAGAGATTTAAATTTTCCGTT
Source organism: uncultured Pelagibacteraceae bacterium (assembly GCA_902605645.1). GTDB lineage: Bacteria > Pseudomonadota > Alphaproteobacteria > Pelagibacterales > Pelagibacteraceae > Pelagilacustribacter. Next base: position 37,748 of record CACLDE010000007.1, read on the forward strand.
TTTTTCTCTTTCATTAATAAGATTTGAGATGGCTTCACTACCAACGTTTTTAATAGCTCCAAGACCATATAAGATAGTATTATTTACCGTTCGAAAATCTGAAAAACACTCATTAATATTAGGCCTGATAACTTTTACTTCAAGTCTTTTTAATTCATCAACAAATTCTCTCAATTTATTGGTATTATTTGTTTCAGTTGACATGGTTGACGCGATAAATTCTTCTTTATAATAAGTTTTTAAATAAGCAGTTTGATAAGCAATTAGTGCGTAGGCAGCAGCATGACTTTTGTTAAAACCATATTCTGCAAATGGTTCGATTTTCGTAAAAATATAACTTGCAAGATCTTTTTTGATACCATTTTTTACTGAGCCACTAACAAATCTCTCTTTTTGTTTTTCTAATTCAGCCCGTTTTTTTTTACCCATCGCTCGTCTCAGAATGTCGGCCTCTCCAGCTGAAAAACCAGCAAGAGTTTGGGCTATTTGCATCACCTGCTCTTGATATATTATTATTCCATAAGTTGGCTCTAAGATGTTTTTTAAACTCGGATGAATGTATTCTGGTTTTTTTAATCCATTTTTACAATCATTATAAATCGGTATGTTGCTCATAGGCCCGGGTCTATATAAAGCAACTAACGCAATAATATCGTCAAATTTATTTGGTTTCATTTGTTTAATTGCTTCTCTCATTCCGGTACTTTCAAGCTGAAATAGACCAGTAGTTTCTCCCGTAGACAACAAATTAAAAACATTTTTATCTTTTACGTCAATTTTTGCTATATCGAGATTTATATTTCTTTTATTTATCATTTTTACTGTTTTATCTATTACAGTAAGAGTTTTTAGACCAAGTAAATCAAATTTAACAAGACCTGCGTTTTCAGATGAATACATGTCATATTGTGTTGACGGCAAAGGAAGTTTCGAAGAACGATCAATATAAAGCGGTATTTGATCTGAAAGTTCTTTTCCTGCGATTACGACGCCAGCAGCATGAGTTGCCATATTTCTATTTAAGCCCTCTAGCTGTAAGGAAAGTTCAATCAATTTTTTCACTTTAGAATTTTGATTAATTTCATTTTGAAATCGAGGTTCTCTATTTATGGACTCTTGTAGAGTTAATGGTCGAGATGGATCAAATGGTATCATTTTACAAATTTTATCGACATGACCGTAAGGCAATCCCAAAACACGTCCTATATCTCTTAAGGCCATTCTTGCTTTTAGTTTACCGAAAGTAATGATATGAGCGACACCTTTGCCATATTTCTTTTTTAGATACTCAAAAACTTTGTCTCTTTTTTCCTCACAAAAATCTATATCAAAATCTGGCATCGAGATACGATCAGGATTTAAAAATCTTTCAAAAATTAAATTAAATTCTATTGGGTCCAGATCAGTTATATCAAGGCTGTAAGCAACTAAAGATCCAGCACCTGAACCTCTTCCAGGACCAACAGGGATTGAATTATTTTTAGCCCATCTAATATAGTCAGAGACAATTAAAAAATAACTAGGATAATTCATTGAGTTAATAATATTTATCTCATGATCAAGTCTTTCATTATATAATTTTTTTAATTTTTCATTGTCCACATCTTTATTTTTTAATAAAATAAAGTTTTTGAGCCTATTATCTAAACCTGATTTAGCTTGTATTAATAATTCTTGTTCAGCGGTTTTATCTTTTCCAAGAACAAGGCTTGGTAAAATTGGTTTAGTATTTTTTGGTTTAAAACTAAACTTTTTTGGAAAATTATAATTATTTTCTAGTGCCTCAGGTATATCATTAAATAATTCTCTCAAATAATTTGTTTCTCTCAAAAAATGATTGTTTCTAAATTTTTTTCTATTAGTATCATCTACAAAAGACTTTTCTCCAACACAGATTAATGCATCATGAGCTTCAGCCATTTTTTCGTTGATATAATAAACTTCTTGAGAAGAAATAAGAGGAATTTCAAATTCTGTAGACATTAATATTAAAAAATCTTCGTAATTTTTTTCGTCATTCTCTAAATGTCT
>CACLDE010000008.1 GCA_902605645.1 uncultured Pelagibacteraceae bacterium
AGCCATAGTCATTTTCGCTTTTATTTACATGTTTTCTGGCAAAGATTTTACTCCAGCAAAAATATCCGAAGTACAAGAAAATAGTCCAGCCTTCTCATCAGGATTACAAGTAAATGATGTTATTACGTCTATAAATAATAGCAAGATACGAAGTGTATTGGAAGTTTCTACTCATATAAATGCATCAACAACCGATACTATTGAAGTAAGTGTTTTAAGAAACCAGCAAGAACTCACTTTTTTAATTACCCCGTTAGAGATTTTGAGTGAAGATAATTTAGGCAATAAGGCTAAAAGAAAAATAATTGGTATCAAAATATCACCTTTAAATAATGAGTTTAATAAACAAAAATTAGGACCTGCTAAAGCAGTTTACTATGCTATGGGTGAAACTTGGTTTGTAACTAAAACGACTTTAAAATTTGTTGGTTCAATGTTTAAGGGAAAAGGTGACAGCTCACAATTAGGTGGCCCAATTAGAATTGCAAAAATAACTGGTCAAGTAGCTCAATTCGGTGTGATCGCTTTTCTCAGTATTATGGCCTATATTTCAATTAGTTTAGGTTTGATAAATTTATTTCCAATCCCGCTTTTAGATGGTGGACATTTAATGTTTTACGCTTTTGAAAAAATATTAGGAAAGCCTTTATCTCAAAAAACCCAAGAGAGTTTTTTCCGAATCGGGTTAATTTTGTTATTTTCCCTAATGTTTTTCACAACATTTAATGACCTTAAGGATTTAGGCTTATTTTAAGCCAATTTAGCAATCAAAAAAGCTAATAAAATCAATACTTTTTTAATACCCATATTTAGTGTTAATATTTTTCTTATATACTAATAATAATGTTGATTTTCCTCAGTTTTTGTTGAGATTAGAATTAACCATAGGGGCAAAAATGAATAAAAAACAATTAGTAGCGAAAATATCGTCCACATTGGGCCAGAGTAAAGCTGACGCTGAAAGAACTTTTGACTCAATTACGACCATTATTCTAGATGCGCTAAAGAATGATGATACTGTAAAAATCGCGGGTTTTGGCACTTATAAAGTAGCCAAAAGAAAAGCCAGAGTAGGCAGAAACCCAAGAACAGGTGAGTCTATTCAAATAGCTGCATCTCAAAAAGTTAAGTTTTTACCAGCAAAAAGCTTAAAAGAGATGTTTAACCGTTAAATCCAATTTTTAGCCCTTATTTGAACTATCAAATAAGGGCTAAACTACTTGCAAAAACTGCATAGCTAAAATCAGTAGATTTCAATTCTTTAAATTTTTCAAAGACTTATAAATTCCTTTTCAACAAACAAGGGAGTTTATTATGAAAAAATATTTAGGTTATTTCTTTGCTGGTACCGCAGTTTACTTCGGTTTTGCAGGTCTTGGTTATGCCGAGACGACTGTTTCAGCTGAGACTCAATATATATTTAATACCCTACTATTTTTAATGTCAGGTTTCTTAGTCATGTGGATGGCAGCTGGATTTACAATGTTAGAGTCTGGTTTGGTAACATCTAAAAGTGTTTCTGCAATCTGTGCTAAAAATATAGGTCTTTATTCAATCGCAGGATTAATGTTCTGGTTGGTTGGATACAATTTAGCTTACGGTATCCCAGAGGGTGGATATATCGGATCATTTACTCCATGGAGTGACGGATCTGCAGTAGATACTGGTTATTCAGACGGATCAGATTGGTTTTTCCAAATGGTTTTCTGTGCAACAACAATGTCTATTGTATCTGGAACATTAGCTGAAAGAATTAAAATTTGGCCGTTCTTTTTATTTGCCGCAATTTTAACTGGAATAATTTATCCAATTGAAATGGGCTGGCAGTGGGGCGGTGGATGGTTATCAGCTGCTGGATTCTCAGATTTTGCTGGTTCAACATTAGTACATGCCGCTGGTGGAGCTGCCGCTTTAGCAGGAGCAATAGTACTGGGTGCAAGAACTGGTAGATTTAGTTCAGGCGGTGGAGTTAAAGCGATGACACCATTTGCTGCATCATCAATTCCGTTAGCAACACTTGGAGTATTTATACTTTGGTTAGGTTGGTTCGGTTTTAATGGCGGTTCACAATTAGCTGCAGGAACATTTGATGATGTTACTTCAGTAGCAACAATTTACATTAACACAAACTTAGCTGCTGGCGGTGGAGTGATGACTGCTGCAGTAATTTCAAGATTACTTGGTGGTAAAACAGACGTAGTTATGATGCTAAACGGTGCGATTGCAGGTTTAGTAGCAATTACAGCAGAGCCATTAACACCAAGTCCATTAGCTGCAATATTTATTGGAGCAATTGGTGGATTAGTAATGTATTTCTCAACAAAACTTCTATTTAAACTAAAAATAGATGATGTAGTTGGAGCGATCCCAGCCCACTTGGTAGCTGGAGTTTGGGGTACATTAGCAGTTCCATTAACTAATGGAGACGTTTCTTTCGGAGCTCAATTCCTAGGAACAATTTCAATTGTGGTATTTGTTTTTGTAGTATCACTCATAGTGTTCCAAATTATGAAAGCTACGATCGGTCTAAGAATCAGTAAAGAAGCTGAAAGACTTGGAACTGACAAAGCTGAAGTAGGAGTTGTCGCTTACGGTATAAGAGACTAAAACTTCTTATCTTATCTCCTCCCTCGTTAGTTGGAGAAAACTTAAGGCCCAGCCCCCCGCTGGGCCTTTTTTTTTATTTTAATTTTTGTTCTTTTCCCACAGCTCTTTGGCATTAATATTTGGGGATAATCCAAAAACTGAGTTTATATTTGTACAGTGCAAAGCTAGTGAGGGAATAGGCGAAAAACAGTTTTCTTTATCATAAATACTATGCAATATAGCTTCATAAGGTTCGTGCTCAGTTTCTCCCATCTTTATAAGATCACTGTAATACTTATTGATCATTTTTTTACTTGTCAGAAATGTGAGCAAAGATTCTTTTACAGATCTCCAATGATTTTTTTGACCTATTACAACATTTGTAAATTGATTTTTTTGGTAAAGATAAGGGTAATCTACTGGAACTATAAATATTTCATCTTTTAAAACAGTAGAAAATTTCTCATAAGCTGATATCATTTCTGAAATACTTTCGTCGTCATGGATGTAATCATCCTCTACAAAATAAACCAAGTCGTCAAGATCTTTAGCTAGTTCAAAAGATTTAATTATACTTGCCATAGTTGATTTCATATTATTTTCAATTTGAGAATTGTTTCTAATAACAATTTTAATTCTCTTTAAATACTCATTTAAATTTAGATTTATGATATTAAATTTTAATCCTGAATTTTTTAAGATACCGTCAATTGTGTCTATGTCTTCTTTAGGTGAACCTGAGTCTATAATTGTTATATTAAAATTTATATTGGTTTTATCCTTTGAAGCTTTTTTTGATACTTTTTATCAATGAGTTGATAGTTCTTATCGTATATTCTGATTTTGGTTGTTCAAATATTCTTTTTTTATTTTGAGAGACTAAATTTACTGAAGTGCATGTCTTTAAAATAATATCAAATCTTTGAACTTTTCTTGTAATTTTTAATTCTCCCAAAGGCAATGTTATAGATTTTTTTCCACTTATTGATGGATTTTTATGATCCTTAGATGTCACAAAAGACATATCAGCTTGGTCAATTAGCTCGTAACCTAATAGCCTAGATAATTTTACAAAAAGTTTTTTAAAAATACTCTTTTTTTTTGTTTTATTTAATTGTCTCATTGCAATTTAATAATTATCTAATATCTTACTATCATGAATATAAAAACTTCTAAAGAACTTGTTGATGAAGCCAATAAAGAAATAAAAGTTTTAAACGCAGAGGAAGTTAAAACTTCTTACGAAAAAGGAGATTTAACTTTGATAGATATAAGGGATATTAGAGAGCTATGGAGAGAGGGAACAATAAAAAATTCAATTCATATCCCTCGTGGGATGTTAGAGTTTTGGTTAGATCCTCAAAGCTCTTACTTTCAAGAAAATAAAATAGGTAATATGAAAAATATTGTTCTATTTTGTGCCGCTGGATTTAGATCTGCGCTTGCAACAAAAGCATTAAAAGAAATGGGATTTAAAAATGTTGCTAACGCATCAGGAGGATTTGATGCATTAAAAAACGCGGGGCTTGAAGTTGTTCAAAAAGAAAAGAAATAATTATTTAACCGCCTCTGCAATAGCATATTGAAGCCTGTCTTGCCCCCAAAAAATTTTATCTTTGACTATAAAAGTTGGAGCTCCAAAAATTCCTTTTTTATATGCATCATTTGTTTTTGACCTTAATTGATTTTTAATATTTTGACTTTGAGCTCTTAAAACAAAAGTTTTTGGATTAATATCTATATTCTTTAAAACTTTTTCAACTACAATTTCATCATTCATGTTTAGACCGTCAACCCATACTGCATTAAATATTTTATCTATATATAAATCTTTAATACCATCTTCTGAAGCTACAAAAACACCTCTCATTAGATTTAAACTTTTTATTGGAAAGTAAGAATTAAATTTAAAATTTATTTTATTTTTTTCAGCAACCATTTTGCAATCTCTAATCATAAATTTTGCTTTTGATGGTATGAAAGCTGGAGCTTTGATATCATGTAGATTATGTAGTCCGCCCAAAAGGATTGGCTGGTAATTTATCTTAAACATATATTCTTTTTCAATTTTTTTTATTTTGTTATGCGCAATGAAAGCATAAGGGCTGATAAAATCAAAATAAAAGTCAAAAGATCTATTCATTTAAAGAAATTTTTTTTGCAAAGAAAATTCTGATTACCCAGTGTATAAATATACCTAGTGGACCTGTAAAATAAGTTGTTATTAAGGATATCGCCATTAATACTCTTGGAATAGAATACCTTGTTGAGTCACGAGCTATCCATGATCCAACGAAGAGACTTAATGAGAGAAAATGTAGCCAAAATATTAAAAGAAAGTTTTCATCAGAAAAAACTGCATAAAGATTTTCTATACCCCAATATAGTTCAAAACCATTAAAGAAATTGTCATCCAGATAAATCTGGTAAACAATAAATACATAAGCAATTCCAAGGAATAATGGAATTAAAATTGAATGCACAAAAAAACGTGTAAAATTACTATTTGGGGAAAATAACAAAAGCAACCAAAAAGGAATTACTCCCCAATTAGCTAAAAGGAATATATTTTCTAAAGTTAAATATTCTTCAAAGTTATTTATCATTAAAAATAATATAGTATATTAGAATGATGAATCCCACATCTAATAAGAAAGATTTTGATGAACTAAGCACTGCTTTGAAAGACTTGGCTTATTCATATATCGAGAAATATAGTCCATCTAAACAACAGCTTAAAGTCTATTTAATGAAAAAAGTTTTGATTAAATTTAAAAGCACTAAATCAAAAAAAGAAATTTCAGAAATAATTGATAATGTTCTCATTAATCTAGAACAAAATAAATTTTTAAATGATGAACTGTACTCCGACTCAAAATCAAGAACTTTACTGAGAAGAGGTTATTCAATAAATAAAATAAATCAATCTCTTAGAATGAAAGGAATTGATCAAAAATTCATCAAACAGAGCATAGAAAAAATTAAGAATAAAGAAATAGAACCAGATTTTGTATCAGCTCTAAAACTTTGCAAAAGAAGGCGTATCGGAGCAATTAGGCCAAACGCCAACAGAGAATTATTTTATAAAAAAGATATGGGTATTCTTGCTAGAGCGGGATTTGATTATGACCTATCAAAAAGAGTTTTAAATTTAGAGCAAGAAGAATTTCAAAAATTAATCAAAATTATTTGATTTTTTCTCTTCTTCTACCAACTGATCTATTTTTCTTTTTAAAGCATTTCTCACTAAAACAAAAATGACCAATCCAAAAATTGCGACAGAAATTAATATTATTAAAATTGTTTTAGTCATTTAAATTTTTCGATCTAAGCATTAGTAAACTAGGATTTCTATAATCTTCCTTACCATAAAGAAAAGGTTCATTATCTAAAGTAGTTATAATTGCTCCTGCATTTTCTGCAACAGCATGACCTGCAGCATAATCCCACTCATTAGCTCTTTCTTTTGCTGCATAAATATCAAAGGTACCATCTGCAATAAGACAAAATTTGTAAGAGCTTGCAACTTTTGCAACTGAAGAAACTTTATACTCATTTAATTTTTTCATTATTAATTCTGGCGGTTTGCTCATACTAGAGACTGCAACAACATTATTTCTAACACTTTTTTTTTTACATTCTATTTTTTTGTCCTCTCCATTTTGTCTTACAAAACTTTGACCTATGGCATAAGAATAGAACAGCTGTTTTTTTTTAGGGACACCTACTAAGCCTATAATCGGCTTTTTATCAACTACTAATGCTGCATTTAAAGTGTATTCATCTTTTCCAGAAATATATTCTTTTGTTCCATCAATAGGGTCAATTAACCAAAAAATAGAATTTTTATTTTTTTCTTTTAAATTAACAGTTTCCTCTGAAATAATTGGAATATCCGGTGTAAGTTGCTCAATCTTTTTACTAATTATTTCATTTACTTTTAAATCTCCATTACTAACTGGTGAACCATCGTCTTTAATTTCAACCTTTAATCCTTTATTGAACAAATCTATTGACATTTGGCCAGCTTCTTCAAAAATAGGAATTAGTTCCTCAGTAATCTTTTTGTAATCAAGTTCCATTAATTTTAACCTTTTCTAAAATTATGTGATTGACATCAATAACTTGTTTACCACTATTTTGGAAATTAACTGTAATTTTATTTTTAATAATTGATTGTATTTGCCCTGTACCCCACTCTTTATTCTTAGGGTTTATAACGAAATCACCTGGTTCTAGATCAAATTGCATTATGGAAATTAAATAATATATATAATATATACTTTATATGATCAATTCACTAGGAATAAATAAACCAAAAAAAAAAACTAAAGTGGTTGTAGCTATGTCTGGAGGCGTAGACTCTTCTGTAGTAGCAGGTTTAATGAAAGAAGAGGGATATGACGTTACAGGAATTACCTTAAAATTATATGATGATGCTAAACAGTCTAAAGAGGGAAGACAATGTTGCGCAGGACAGGACATTTTAGATGCCAAAAGAGTTTCTGAGCAATTAAATATAAATCACGAAATTTTGTATTATCAAAAAAAATTTAAGCAAGATGTTATTGATAACTTTATAGACAGTTATTCTTCAGGAGAGACTCCTATACCTTGCGTACAATGCAACCAAACAGTCAAATTTAGAGATTTGTTTAAATATTCTAAAGATTTAAAAGCAGATGCTTTAATAACTGGTCATTATATCAAGAGAATTCAAACTAATGGAAAAAGCTCTATGTACAGAGCTAAAGATTTTTCTAGAGATCAAAGTTATTTCTTATTTAGCACAACCCAAGAACAACTTGATTTTTTAAGATTTCCTTTAGGAGATATTGAAAAAATACAAACGAGAAATATAGCAAAAAAACTTAATCTTAATGTAGCTGAAAAACCTGATAGCCAAGATATTTGCTTTGTTCCAAACGGTGACTATAGCTCTGTAATAAAAAAATTTCGGCCAGAGTCTTTTAATCCTGGAAATATTATAGATATTAAAGGAAATGTAATAGGCCAACATGAAGGGATTATAAATTATACCATTGGACAAAGAAGAGGAATTAAAATTGCAGATAAAGATCCCCTCTATGTACTAAAGATAAATAACCACAATAATACCGTAGTTGTTGGACCGAAAGAGTTTTTAAAAATAAATAAAGTTACTTTAAGAGAATTAAACGTTTTGGGTAATGAAGATGATTTAAAAAAAGAAATTAAAATAAAAGTAAGATCTTCTGGAAAACTACTTAGAGCTAGAGTAAAAATAGTTTCTAATAAAGCTGAGATAAATATTTTAGATGGTGAAAGTGGTATTTCGCCAGGACAAGCATGTGTTTTTTATTTAAATGATGAGACTGGGGATAAAGTTTTAGGTGGGGGATGGATAGACAAGACATTTAATAAAAATTTATCCACCTAATCCACAAGCAAATTTAAGTCAACTAATAAGTGATACATATTTTTATTCATTGTGTTTTAATAATATTAATTAAGAGGCAACTCTTAACTGGCCAATTAAGGAAAAACCGAGAGGTTCAAGCTTAAAGGGCAGAAAGGTCAACTGAGTAGCGCTAAAATGGTTGATCGGGCGGTTCGGCGGTAGCGCCTAAAACGACGAACCAAAACTACTAAATTTCTGGGCGAAAGCCTAGAAATTTATGTGGTTCTTCTCCAAAAAAAGAATGTCAATAAATAAAAAGTCACAACACCAACGAAATAATTCCATTCAAGCGCATGTTTAAAATGTGTATTACCTTTCGTTACCAGAATGGGCAAACTTGCTAATGCAATTAGAACTAATATTGAAACCAATACCATTTTAATCAATAGAATTTTTTTGTTTGTTATCTCAGAAATTTTTTTTTTAACATTAAATAAATAATAAACTAACATACCTTGGGCGATTAACTCAAATATTATAAACAAAAGCAACACTACTCTTCTAAATAATTTATAAAGCTGAATATCAAATTTAATACCTAAAAAAATTGAATGAATAATTAAAAATACAGCTGATAAAATTCCAAATATACGAAATTTGTATTTGAAATTTTCTGTATTTTTTATTTTACAAATTAAATTATTATTATAACTCCAATAATAAAATAACAGAATGCCAGTAACAATCATCGAGGGTTTAAAAATCAAATATTGAGGAAAAGTTCTTGATGCTCTACTTATAGATAGACTTCCATCTAAATAAGGAATTGAAAAACCAGACCTTCCTATTTGATCTACAGTAAAAATAGTTCCTTCTAAAAGACCTGGATTAACAGAAATAAACAAACATAAATTTATAGCTATCAAAGGTAGGAAAAAAATCCATAAACTTAGTTTACGGATTTGAATTATTTCTCTCATCTGTATTATTTTATTTACGCTTATTTCTTTTTCGTGCTCTTCTTTTTTTTGATCCTATTTTTCTTCTACCTCTATGTTTTTTTGGATAACCCATATTTTTGTCTCCTTTTTTATATCTTAATTAAATAAACTTATATAAAGTTCAATTATACTCTTTTTATGAAAAAGTCTATAAACACATTTTTAAAACATCCTATTAAAGATAACGCCAATAGATCTGCAAATCCACCTGTAACAAGAGCTTCAACAATACTTTTTAATACAATGCAAGAGATGATTTCACATGAGAAAAAAATTAAATTACACAAAAATGTTACTCACTATTCTTATGGTCGATATGGCAGTACAACAACAATTGAGCTAGAAAATATTATTAAAAAACTTGAGCAAGCTTATCACGTTTTTTTAACTGGTACCGGATTTGGAGGAATATCCTTAGCCTTAATGAGTTTATGTAGGCCAGGGGACGAAATAATTGTTTCAGACAATGTATATGGTCCGACTAAGGAAATTACTGAAGATCTTTTAAAACAATTTAATATTGTAGCAAAGTTTTACGACCCGGAGAAATTGGAGGATTTACAAAAAAAAATTACAAAAAAAACTAAAATGATATTTGTAGAAAATCCAGGAAGTAATACTTTTGAGTTTCAAGATTTAACTAAAATCGTCAAAATTGCAAAAAAGAAAAAAATTTTGACTATGCTTGATAATACTTGGGGTACACCGCTATATTTAAAACCACTTAAAATTGGTTTCGATATATCATTTTCATCCGCAACGAAATATTTTTCTGGTCACTCAGATGCAATGGGTGGAACTTTGGCAGTAAATAAAAAAGTTTATAAAAAGATCATGTTTTTTTATAAATTATCTGGATATAGAATGTCAGCTGACGAAGCTTATTTAATCATAAGAGGTCTCAGAACTTTAGATGTAAGATTAAAACAACATTATGAAAATGCTAAGAAAGTTATAAATTATCTAAAAAAAAATAAAAAAATAAAAGAAATTTTATTTCCTCATAAACCATCATCTAAAAATTATAAACTTTGGAAAAAATATTATTCTGGTGCTACAAGCTTGTTTTCTATAGTAATAAAAAGTAAAAAAAAATCTTCGGTAATTAAATTTGTAAATTCACTTAAACTATTTGGAATTGGTTATAGCTGGGGTGGATTTGAAAGTTTGGCGATTTTACAAGATTTAAAAAAAAAAACTGAATACATAAAAGGGCGACATTTCTACCGTTTTGGTAAAGACGAGCATATAGTAAGATTGCATATTGGTTTAGAAGAACCAAAAGACTTAATTGCGGATCTTAATAAAGCTCTAAAACTTGTAAAATAAATGTCAGAAAAGTTTATTAATAATAGATTAACCCTTATTGTTCTAATCTCAGCTTGTGTCGTGATAATGATCTCAATGGGTCTTAGACAGACTTTTGGTTTGTTTTTCCAGGCTTTCGAAGAAGGAATAGGATGTACCCGAACAGAGTTTGGTTTAGCAATAGGAATTCAAATGATTTTTTGGGGAATGTTTTCTCCATTATTTGGATTAGTTGCAGATCGATTTGGCGGAAATAAAGCTGTATTTATTGGATTTTTAATTTTTGGAGCTGGAATATATATGCTTTATTCAGGTCCTAACACTGGAATTTTTTTTCAAATTAGTCTTGGAGTTTTAATTGGTATAGCTTTAGGAGCTACAGCTATAAGTGTTCCCGTTTCTGAGGTAAGTAAACACTTTCCTAATGAAAGACGTACAATCGCATCAGGCATGGTGACCGCCGCCGCTTCTGTTGGCTATTTCATTGCACCACTTTTTACTAAATATTCTTTGGGTGAATTTGGATGGGAAGAAACATTAAGATTTTTTCTTTATTTTATTTTATTTGGTTCCATTGTTTCAATTTTTATATTTCGTCCTAAACAACTAGTTGAACACAAACAATCTATTGTTAAAAAACAAACATTTTTTGAAGCCTTAAAAGAAGCTTTTTCTCATAAAGGTTATCTTTTACTTAATGCTGGCTTTTTTGTCTGTGGTTTCCAAATAACTTTAGTGGCAACACATATTCCTGGATACATGCAAGAAAGAGGTATGGGGGGCTGGTCAGCTACAATAATTTTAGCTCTCATAGGATTATTTAATATTTTAGGGACTTTAGGTATGGGTTATCTTGGGACTAAGTATAGAAAAAAAAGTTTACTATGTATTCTTTACGCTTTGAGAGCTGTAGCAATAGCAATTTTTATTTTTTCTCCTCCATCAACATTTATGTCGATCGTATTCGGTATTACATTTGGCCTGCTTTGGCTATCTACTGTTCCACCTACGAACGGTATAGTGGCCCAAATTTTTGGGACTAAATATTTAAGTTCGCTTTTTGGAATTGTATTTTTAAGTCATCAGGTAGGCGCATTTATTGGAGCCTATCTTGGGGGATATTTTTATGATCAATATGGTTCTTACGACTACGCTTTTTACATCGCAATAGCTTTGTCAATATTTGCTACTATTGTTCATTATCCAATAAATGAGCAGCCAATTCAGAGAACTGAGGCAACAATTTAAGGTTGTATTTTGAGTCTAAACTGGAATCAAAGGTGAATCAAAACAAGAACATCGCACCTTTTTTAGTATACTTAATGTGGATAAATCATTATTCTATTTCCTAAATTTAAACAGTTTTAATAATGTTAATTAACCAAGGAGAAATATGTTTTCACAAGAATTAAATAAAAAATTAGATCAATACCATTTATTAAACCATCCATTCTATAAATCATGGAATGAAGGAAAATTAACAAGAGAGATAATTAAAGATTACGCAGAGCAATATTACCAACACGTTAAAGCATTTCCAAGATATATAAGCGCTACACATTCAATTTGTGAAGACATAGAAAAAAGAAAAATTCTTTTAGAAAATCTTCAAGACGAAGAAAATCCAAACGCAGACCATCCAAAGCTATGGAAAAACTTTGCTTTAGCAATGGGTGCAGATGCAAATAAAATTGAAGACGCAAAAAGAGAATGGTTTACTAATGATATGATTGAAAATTTTTTTCATCAAGCAAGAAAATCATATGCTGAAGGTTTAGCATCTTTGTATACTTATGAAAGACAGATACCTGAAATTGCTGAAACTAAAATAAGAGGGTTAAAAAAATTTTATGGAGTGACATCAAAAGAGGGATTAGAGTTTTTCGAAGCTCATAAGGCTGCAGATGTAATTCACAGAAAAGAATGTGAAAAACTTTTAGATGCTTTAACAGAGGAAGAAAAAGAAAAAGCTGAAAAAGCTTCTATGCTGACAGCAAGATATCTTTGGAACTTCTTAAGTGGGATGTCTACTAAGCATAGAATACAAGCTGCTGCTTAAAAACTTCTATGACAGACCAAATGAAAAATGACGGTCATGTCTGGGATAATAGAAAACCAACCGCTCAAATGCTTGGGAGATGGCAGCCGTGGCACGCTGGACATCAAAAGTTATTCGAAGAGATACTAAAGAAAACTGGACAAGTAAATATTATGGTCCGTGATGTGCAAGGTGTAGATGACAATCCTTTTAACTTTGAGACGGTGAAAAAAAATATACTAGAGGCATTAAAAAATTATCAAGGCAGAATCAAAGTTACTTTGGTACCAAATATTACAAACATTTGTTACGGAAGAGGAGTAGGTTACAAAATGGAAGAAATAGTTCTTGATGAAAAGACGCAGCAAATTTCAGCAACTAAAATTAGAGAACAAATGAGAAAGGATGGAAAGCTTAAATAATAGCGAATTGTTCTCACTTGACCTGTATACTTCAAACTACTAAAATTGATTATGTTAACAATTAATCCATTTGCAGAACTTTCGACAATAATACCTGCTTCTTTTTTACAATTTTTTGTAATCATGATGGTATTGTTAATTATTGTTGGAACAGGATTAGACATGCTGCATAAAAAAAATGTAGTTTATTTTTTTAGAAACGCTCAAAAAGCAAAAAAATCTGCAAAAACTGAATTAAGTGCCGGAAAAAAGACGGCGGTAATTTTAAAAACAGTAGCCAGCGATATTGCAACCACATCCGAACTTGGATTTGGAAAAAGAAGACTTGCACATGTACTTGGAATGTACGGAACAATTCTTTTTTGGATAGCTTCAGTGGTTTTAATATTTAAATATTCAAATGGCGCTGCTGCTCCAACCTATATTCCAATTATGTGGCATGTAGGAGCAATAATGACTTGTTTAGGCGGATATTGGTTTTGGTTTTTTTTAAGAGTAGATGTGTCAGCAGAGGCACATCCTTGGTATAGAATTATTACCGCTGATTTATTTGTTTTAGCTTTACTTGCTTGCGCTACCTTTGGATTAGCTTGGTCATTTTTACAATCATCAGGAATGATAGGATTAAGTTACTTATTTTTAACTTTATTTATTCTTGCGAATCTTGCTTTATTCGGTGGAGTTTATTGGTCTAAATTTGCGCATATGTTTTACAAACCAGGAGCAGCTATTCAAAAAAATTTGGCTGAAGCTGACGGATCCAGAGACAATTTGCCCCCTCCAGCTGATGCACCGGAGCAATTTGGCCTTGGAATTAAAAGAGAACAGCCAAAACATTATTAACATCATGATGAAAAAAACTAGTATATTATTTAAAGCTAATATAGAAATTAAGAGGAAATAATTATGTCTACTTTTGTATATATGACAAGATGTGATGGATGTGGACACTGCGTAGATATTTGTCCTTCAGACATCATGCACATTGATGAAACTATTCGAAGAGCCAAAAACATTGAACCTAATTTTTGTTGGGAATGTTATTCATGTGTAAAAGCCTGCCCTAATCACGCTATAGATGTTAGAGGCTACGCAGATTTTGCACCCATGGGTCATAGCGTAAGAGTAAGAAGAGAAGAAGAAAAAGGGACCATATCTTGGAAAATAAAGTTTAGAAATGGAACGGAAAAAGATTTTGTTTCACCAATTACAACTAAGCCTTGGGGTAAATTTATTCCTAAATTAGCAGAAGGGGATAAGCCTCGACAAGGTGAAATGAATTCAGAAGTTCTTTACTCAGAACCAGAAGGTTTAGATACCAAAAAAGATTTACCTACTATAAGCAAAGACTCTTTTAAAAAGGGTGTCTACTATTAATGCCTAAAAATAAAACCATACAAGAAGATTGCGACGTACTAATTGTTGGTGGAGGTATGGCTGGAACTGGAGCAACATTTGAAGCCAGACACTGGGGCAGGGATTTAAAAATACTCTGTGTTGAAAAAGCAAATATCGATAGAAGTGGAGCAGTAGCCCAAGGACTATATGCAATTAATTGTTATATGGGTATGAGATGGAACGAAAATCAACCCGAGGATCACGTAAGATATGCAAGAAATGATCTAATGGGACTAGTAAGAGAAGATTTAGGTTATGATATGGCTCGTCATGTTGACTCAACAGTTCATATGTTTGACGAATGGGGTCTTCCAATGATGAAAGATAAAAAAACTGGTAGATATCAACGTGAAGGTAAGTGGCAAATTATGATACACGGTGAAAGTTATAAACCAATAGTTGCCGAAGCAGCAAAAAAATCAGCTGATAAAATTTATAATAGAATAATGGTTACACATTTACTTATGGATGAAAGTAATAATAATCGAGTAGGTGGTGCAGTTGGTTTTAATATGAGAACTGGTGATTACCACGTGTTTAGAGCAAAAACTGTAATCGTAGCTGCAGGCGGAGCTTCACATATATTTAAACCACGATCAGTCGGTGAAGGTATGGGTAGAACTTGGTATGCTCCTTGGAGCAATGGTTCTGCTTATGCTCTACCAATTGCAGCAGGTGCAAAAATGACTCAAATGGAAAATAGAATTGTACTGTGTAGATTTAAAGATGGCTACGGACCAGTAGGCGCATATTTCTTACATTTAAAAACTTATACGCAAAATGCAAATGGCGAAAATTATGAAAAGAAATGGTATGATAAGACTAAAGAATTAGTAGGAGAGTATATTGATCATCATCCAACCCCAACATGTTTACGAAATCACGCATTTATTCAAGAAGTAATGGCAGGAAACGGCCCAATACATATGGTGACAAAAGAAGCTTTTCAAGATCCGCATTTAGAGACAGTTGGATGGGAAAACTTTCTAGGAATGACAGTTGGTCAAGCTGTTGTATGGGCTTCGCAAAACATTGATCCAAAATATACAAATCCAGAACTAACTACTTCCGAACCATATGTTATGGGATCACACGCAACTTGTTCAGGAGCTTGGGTTAGCGGTCCAGAAGATATTGCTCCTCCAGAATATTTTTGGGGCTATAATAGAATGACTACTATAGAAGGTCTTTTTGGAGCTGGAGATACAGTAGGAGGAAGCGCTCACAAATTCTCATCAGGTTCTTTTACAGAAGGTAGACTAGCAGCTAAAGCAGCTGTTAAATATATTCAAGATAAAAAAGCTGAAGATATTAATGTTAGCAACAAACAATGTGAAAATTTAAAAGATATTATTTATAAACCTCTTGATAATTACACGGTAGGAAGAAATGAAATAACCGGTGGTACAGTTTCACCAAGTTATATTTCTCCAATTCAAGGTTTACAAAGACTTCAAAAAATAATGGATGAATATGTTGGTGGTATAACTGCAAATTATATGACTAATGATAATTTATTAAAAAAAGGACTAGAATTATTAGACTGGCTTCAAGAAGATCTCGAGAATGTTGGAGCAGAAGATTATCACCAATTAATGAGGGCTTGGGAATTAAAACATAGAACTCTTACATCGCAATGTGTAACTGAGCACACTTTATTCAGAGAAGAAACTCGTTGGCCTGGATATTATTATAGAGGAGATAAACTTAAACTTGACGATGAAAATTGGCATTGTTTAACAGTATCAAGAAGAGATCCTAAAACTGGAAAATTTACCCTAGAGAAGATGCCAGTTTATCATATCGTTGGGGACGAAAAGAAACAGAAAGCTTCTTAAGTTACATCAATGAATTTGTTAGAAAAAAGCGATGATGAAATCATTAAGATCGCTAGTCCTATTTGGTCTAACTTAGTCAAATCTTCTAACATTAAAGATTACGGCGGTTTCACAAAAGATTTTTCGTCTCAAATGCTTTACGGAGCAAATGAAGTAGAACTAGGAAAACAATGGGCTAGCAATAAACTGCTTACTAGTCTTTCAGAACAACAAGAAGTTTTAGGGTGTATAAGAAGAGATAATTTTATTACTGTTTTATATAAGCAAAAAAGCGATACTGTTAATGGAGAATTTCTAGGCAGGTTAGTTTTGGGAGTTGAGGGCGAAGCTGTAAAAGTATTTGGAGCAACAATTTATTAATATTGACAAGATCTATTTTCAGGCATACTTAGAAGTATGCTGGAAATTTATCTTCCAATTGCACAAGTCAATATAGACATTTTTTTATTATTATTCTTAAGTTTAGCTGTTGGAGTTTTATCAGGCTTGTTCGGCGTTGGCGGAGGTTTTTTAATGACACCATTTCTAATATTTATGGGAATACCTCCTGTTTATGCTGTACCAAATGAAGTTAATAATATTTTAGCTACTTCTGTTTCTGGATCTTTAACTCATTGGTATAAAGATACACTCGACTATAAGATGGGATTAATGATTGTCTCTGGCGGTATTGTAGGAACAATTTTAGGAATAACGACATTTACATTTTTTTCTGACATTGGAAAAATAAGTTTAATTATCTCGTTGTTATATATGTATCTACTCGCAATTGTCGGAACATTAATGTTGATTCAAACTTATAGGGAAAAAGTTCTTCAACGTAAAAAGATCTCAATTAAACAAAAACTTCATGAACATAATTGGCTTCAGGGATTACCAATTAGAATGAGATTTCCAAAATCAAAATTGTATGAAAGTGCTTTAACTCCAATTTTATTAGGTTTAGTAGTTGGCTTCGTAGCAGCGATGATGGGAATTGGTGGTGCGTTTTTAATGGTTCCAGCGATGATTTATATTGTAGGAATGCCAATTAAATTAATACCAGGAACTTCATTGTTTGTTACAATTTTTATCAGTGCAATAGTAACCATATTACATGCATTCAATTATGGATCTATTGATCTTTTTTTAGTTATCCCACTAATACTTGGCTCAATAGTAGGTGTTCAGCTTGGTCAAAAATTAGGCCAATTTTTAGATAGCACTGAATTGAAATCTTTATTTGCAATGCTTCTCATTTCAGTAGCTATTGCAATAGGATATGACTCCTTCTTTAGAGACAAAACTGAATTTAATGGTGAAAAAATTATTAGTACTGATTTGAATGCTTTAGCTGAATTTACAGTAAATTTCTCTAGTGAAGCACCTTTCTTGTATGGAACACTTGCAATTTTATTAGCCGTAGCTCTTGGTGCGCTAATAGCATTTATGAGAAAAATTTTAAGCCCAGTTATAAGAAAAATGTTAAGTGATTTTAGAAAAAAAGAAACAAAAAAAGAAGACGAAGTAAAATTTCCAGAAAAATAAAATTTTTAATTATTATACTAAGCGCTTCTATAAAGCTTAGTCATTACAAACTCTCTGTGGCCCAAAGCTTCAGCACAAGTTAATCGTCCATTAGCAACTCTTAACATAGTTTTTATCAGCTCATCTCCAGCCTGGGATAAATTCATTTCTCTTGATAATATTTTTGAAACATCACAGTCTACATGCTCTCTCATTAATTTGGCAGTCAAAGGATTGGCAGTCAATTTAACAACTGGTTCAATAGGATTACCTATAATATTGCCTTGGCCAGTTGGAAATAAATGTATATTAAACCCACCTGCGGCTTGCAGAGTTACACATTCAGCTGCTGCTGATGAGGTATCCATAAAATATAAACCTTTGCCTTTAGTAGGCTCCTCAGCAGGCTCCAATACATCAATAAATTTTAAATTTCCAATTTTTTGAAAGTTTCCAAAAGCTTTTTCCTCTATAGTTGTTAATCCTCCTGCAATATTACCAGCAGTCGGTTGGCTTTCTGATAGGTCATCTGTTGCTTCTTTCAAAATAAAATCATTATAAGCATTCCAAGTTTTCATAAACTTTTCTTTAGCTTCAGCAGTCGCGCCTCTGGCTGCACAAACTTTTTCAGCACCAGTTAATTCAGAAGTTTCTCCAAAACAAAGATGAACACCAAACGGTTCCAATTTTTCCATTAAGTTTCCCACAGTTGGATTTGAAGCTAAACCAGATGTTGTATCTGACTCACCACATTTAACAGAAATCCATAAATCGCTTAGTGGACATTCTTCTCTTTGTTTTTCAGAAGCCCATTGTGAAAATTCTTGAGCTTTTTTTGATGCTTTCATTATAGTTCCTATATCGCCAGTTCTTTCGATATGAAAACCCTCAACTGGTTTTCCAGTTTTCGCTATCGCATCAACAATTCTTTTTGTCCATTTAGGCTCAATACCTATGACAATAACAGCTGCAACATTAGGGTTTTTTCCAGTTCCTATCATTGTTCTAAAATGTAATTCTAAATCTGCTCCAAATTGTAATCTTCCATAAGAATGAGGTAAGGCAATTGTCCCTTTAATGTTATTAGCTACAGCCTCAGCGCATGCATTTGAAATATCGTCAACAGGAAGTATAATGACGTGGTTTCTTGTTCCAGCTCTTCCATTCTCTCTTTTATATCCTAAAAAACTTTTTGGAATTTCCATTAATTTACCATTTCTTTGTTTTTACGTTATGAACATGTACGTGTTCGCCTTTTTTGATAGATTTAACAACCTTACCAATATCGTGACCATATTTTAGTATGGTATCACCTTCTTTTAAATCTTGTAGAGCAATTTTATGACCTAAAGGAACCTCATTAATTGAGCTGACGTTTACAGTTTTATCGTTTTCCATTATCCAAGCGTTACATTCTTGGCCTTTTTTCGTAGTTTCGATAACCACTACACCAACATTATCTTTTTCATCGTGGATAATTAAATCAGGCTGTGACATAAAATATTTAATGGATATAGACTAAATTTTGATATATTGGAAGGTAGTTTAATTGTATTATTAAAAGGATTTTATGGCAAAAATGACCACAGAAGAAGCTTTTGTAAAAGTTTTACAAATGCATGGTATTGAGCATGCATTTGGAATAATAGGTTCAGCTTTTATGCCTATTTCTCACATTTTTCCCGAAGCCGGTATAACTTTCTGGGATGTTGCTCACGAAACTAATGGTGGTTTAATTGCAGATGGATACACAAGATCAACTGGAAAAATGTCAATGGTCGTTGCTCAAAATGGACCTGGTATTACAGGACTAGTAACACCAATAAAAACTGCTTACTGGAATCATACGCCATTACTTTTAGTAACTCCTCAAGCAGCAAATAAAACTATGGGACAAGGAGGTTTTCAAGAAGTTGAACAAATGAACTTATTTAAAGATATGGTGTGTTATCAAGAAGAAGTTAGAGACCCCTCAAGAATCGCAGAAGTATTAAATAGAGTAATCGAAAAAGCAATAAGAGGATCAGCTCCTGCGCAAATAAATGTGCCAAGAGACTACTGGACTCAAGTTATTGATATAGAGCTACCGCCAATAGTTAGATTAGAGCGACAAGCAGGCGGAGCAGACGCCATAGATGAAGCAGCAAAACTATTATCCGATGCTAAGTTCCCTGTAATTTTATCAGGAGCGGGAGTAGTTATAGGTGGAGCCATTGAAGACTGTAAAAAATTAGCTGAAAAATTAGACTCTCCAGTTTGCTCAGGCTACCAACATAATGACAGTTTTCCTGGAAGTCACCCTTTAGCTGTTGGACCTTTAGGTTACAATGGATCGAAAGCAGCAATGGAACTAATCTCTAAAGCTGATGTTGTTTTAGCTTTAGGCACAAGATTAAACCCGTTTTCTACTTTACCAGGATATGGAATTGATTATTGGCCTAAAAATGCAAAGATTATTCAAGTAGATATGAATTCAGATAGAATTGGTTTAACTAAAAAAGTAACAGTTGGTATTTGTGGTGATGCAAAACTAGTAGCTCAACAGTTATTAAATAAACTTTCTAAAAATGCAGGCGACACGGACAGACAAAAAAGAAAAGATTTAATACATCAAACTAAGTCAGCTTGGCTCCAAAAATTATCAAGTTTAGATCATGAAGACGACGACCCAGGAACTGTATGGAATAAAGAAGCTAGATCTAGAGACAAAGATAGGATGTCCCCTCGTCAAGCATGGAGAGCAATACAAGCAGGAATGCCACAAGATGTAATTATATCAAGTGATATTGGAAATAATTGTGCTATTGGAAATGCTTATCCAACATTTGAAAAAGGAAGAAAATATTTAGCACCAGGCTTGTTTGGTCCTTGTGGTTATGGGTTTCCATCGATACTCGGAGCAAAAATTGGTTGTCCTGATGTACCAGTAATTGGTTTTGCTGGGGATGGAGCTTTTGGTATTAGCATGAATGAAATGAGTTCATGTGCCAGAGAAGAATGGCCAGCAATTACAATGGTAATTTTCAGAAATTACCAATGGGGAGCAGAGAAAAGAAATACGACGTTATGGTTTAATAATAACTTTATAGGAACAGAACTTGATCCTGAGTTAAGCTTTGCAAAAGTTGCTGATGCATGTGGTTTAAAAGGTATAACAGTAAAATCAATGGAAGAAACTACAAAAGCAATTAAACAATCATGTGAGGATCAAAAAAAGGGGATAACCACTTTTATAGAAGTTATACTTAACCAAGAATTAGGTGAGCCGTTCAGAAGAGATGCTATGAAAAAACCTGTGAAGGTAGCTGGTATTAAAAAATCTGATATGAAACCTCAAAAAAATCTTAATTAATTTAATTTTAAAACACTAGCTGGATCTAGTTTTACATTAAACCAATTTAATCTTATATCTAAATGTGGCCCAGTGGATCTTCCTGTTTTTCCAACTGTTCCAATTTTTTCACCTTGTTTAACTTTTTGCCCAATTTTTACATCCACATCTTTTAAGTGCATATATAATGTACTAACCCCATGCCCATGATCAAAGATAATTGTTCCGCCAGTAAAATACAGATCATTTTCTGCAAGAGTTACAACTCCATCCAACATTGCTTTTATCGGAGTTCCCTCAGCTGATGCGAAATCTAATCCGTAGTGAGGTCTTCTTGGTTTTCCATTTAGAATTCTTTGGCTTCCGTAAACTCCAGTTATAATTGATTTTTTAAGAGGAACTTGAAATTTTTCTTTAAAAAAAGTCAAATCGCTATCGATTGATCTAGCTTTACCGATTAATACATTATCTGCTTTAATTCTATCATAAACTTCTTTTGGGGGTGTAACTTGTTTCTGAGGCAAACCATCAATTCTTTGAATTTCATATTTCTTTTTAAATACTTTTTTTTCAATTACTTCGATCTTTCCATTATTTACAATTTTTATTATTACGTTATTTTTTCTATCTCTCCCTATTCCGAAAACAAAATATCCATCTTTAGCAACTCTTACTTTTTTATCATCAATAAAAACTTTTGAGTTCGAATGTGTTTTTCCTAAAATAAATGAACCTTGTTTAAAACTTCCTTGGAATTCAGTAGCATATAAATTTATTGGTAATAAAAAGAATAACAGTAATTTTATTATCTTGCTGTCCATCCACCATCTACCAATAATGAAGTCCCAGTCACCATAGAAGCCGCATCTGAAGCTAAAAAAACTGCTGCAGACGATATTTCAGGTAATTCCGCATATCTTCCTAAAGGAATATTGCCTAAAACTTCTTTTCTAAAATTTTTATTTTTAAAGAATTTTTTTGTCATTGGGGTAACAACAAATGTTGGAGCAATACTATTAACTCTTATGTTGTATTTAGCTAAATCTATTGCCATCCCTTTAGTAAGCCCCTCAATTCCAAATTTTGTCATGTTATATACACTTCTTATAGGGCCCCCAACATGACCCATCTGAGAAGACATATTTACTATCGCTCCTCCAATTTTTTTTCTGTTTTTTGTTTGCACCATTTTAAGTGCCACTAAGTTTGCGACATTAAATGCTGCAATAGTATTTATTTTTACCACCTTTTCCATATCTTGTTTACGAATTTTTAAAAAATGCTCAGGAATATTTGTCCCAGCATTATTTATTAAAACATCAATTTTTTTTTGTTCTTCAATTATTTTTTTTAACTTCATGTAATTTGTCAAATCACACACGTAAGTTTTACTTTTAACTTTATATTTTTTTGCTATTTTAGATACCGAGTCCAAATCCTTTTGGGTTCTGCTTATTAATATCAAATTTGACCCGGCTTCAGCTAAAGCTATAGCACATGCTCTGCCAAGACCTTTTCCAGCGCCAGTCACTAAAGAGTATTTGCCTTTTAAATTATACTTTTTTAAGTACATATTTATAAAATTAATTTAAGATCAGTGTATATTAAATCTATTGCCACAACTAGTATAGCCAATAAGCCCAACCATCCAATCCACTTATATTTTTCTATCAATCTCGCTATTAGATTAGCTGCGAATGCCATTAACGCAATAGATAAAGCTAAACCAAATATTAATAACATAAAATGACCCTTTGCTGCCCCAGCAACACTCAATACGTTATCAAGGCTCATAGTAACGTCAGCCATAATAATTGTAAAAATTGCTTTGCTATATGAACTATTATCAACTTTTATATCTTTCTTTTCAATCTGCCCTTTAATTACATCAACATATAATTTGTAACATATATAAAGAAGTAAAATTCCCCCAATCAATCTAAGGCCAGTGATCATTAATAAATATGTTGTAATTAACGTGAATAAAATTCTTAAAAGAACTGCAGCACTTATTCCCCAAAAAATTATTTTTTTTCTTTTATGTGGATCAAATTTTGATGCAACCATACCAATTATGATAGCGTTATCTCCTGCTAAAACTAAATCGATAAATATTATTTGAGTTAAAATTATTAATTCTTCGGTCATTTAGTTTGATTATTTAAAATAAATTCTGCACCTTTTTCAGCAATCATTATAGTTGGAGCATTAGTATTTCCCGATGTGATATTTGGCATTATTGAAGCATCTATTACCCTTAAATTCTTTAGTCCATGAGTATATAATTTATCATTAACAACAGCATTATCATCTTTGCCCATTTTACACGTACCTACAGGGTGAAAAATTGTTTGTGTAAATTCACTGCCAGCCTTAACCAACTCTTCATCATCAGTGATATGAACCCCCGGTCTATACTCTTCTGGTTCATATTTTTTAAATGTTTCCGACTCTAACATAATTTTTCTTACTAGCTTTAACCCTTGAGCTGCAACTATTCGATCGTCTTGTGTAGACAAGTAATTCATTTTTATTTTAGGATTAACTCTACTATCATTGCTTACTATAGAAATTTCTCCTCTACTCGAAGGCCTTATATTTGCAACAGTAGGTGTGATACCGTCAAAGTCATGAAGTTTTGATGCTCCTAAAATATCTGTACTAATTGGTTGAACATGAAATTGTAAATTAGGAGTTTCTTTTGATGGATCGCTTTTAGCAAATCCACAAACTTGACTTGCTCCCATTGTCATTGGACCGCTTTGTTTAAAGAGATATTCTAAACCAATTAAAAAGTTTCCAAATAAACTATTTATCTTGCCATTTAAAGATTTTAAATTTTTTACTTTATAAACTGGTCTAAACATTAAGTGATCTTGTAAGTTTTTGCCAACCCCTTTTGATTCATGAATAGTTTGTATGCCATTTTTTTTAAGTTTATTTGAGTCTCCTACACCGGAAACCTGAAGTATATGAGGTGATCCTACTGAGCCCGCTGATAATATAATTTCTCTAAGAGCTTTAATTGTAACAACTTTATTGCCCTGATAAAAACTAACACTTTCTGCTTTTTTCCCGTCAAAATTAATTTTTTGAACGTGCGCTTTGGTTAGAATTTTTAAGTTTTTTCTATTTTTTATTGGATCTAAATATCCTTTTGCAGCGCTACATCTAAGTTTAAGTAAAGACTTATTATGATTTGTAGTAAATTGGAAAAAACCGATTCCTGAGTTATCTCCTGTATTAAAATCTTTTGTTTTTTGTATTCCATACTCTTCAGCAGCATTCTGAAATTCATCTAACATTTTTAAATCTATTTTTTTATTTGATACCATTATAGGACCACTATCATTATGAAATTCGCTCTTACCTAATTCATTATTTTCAGATTTTAAAAAATAAGGAAGGACATCATTCCAACCCCAACCGTTATTTCCCATCTGTCTCCAATTATCATAGTCATTACTTTGACCTCTGATCCATAAAAGCCCATTGATAGAAGAACTACCTCCAAGTGTTTTACCTCTTGGATACCTTATAGATCTGTTATTCATACTTTCATCTTTTTCTGTATGAAAACACCAATCCACTTTTGGGTTATGCATTGTTTTGTAATACCCAACCGGAATATGTATCCATGGATAATTATCTTTTCCACCAGCCTCTAAAAGTAAAACTTTATTTTCTGTTTTAGCAGAAAGTCTATTGGCCAAAACGCATCCTGCTGAGCCTGCTCCGACTATTATGTAATCAAATTCATCCATAATATTTTATTTATAGGTTAGATAATTTATAATTACCAATAAGTCTAGCACAACCCTGGGTTTTATGACAAATGTTTGACTCTCATAAACCAATCCAACATACTATTAAATAATTAACAAACCTAACGGGGGATAAATGAGAAAACTATTATCAATTGTTTTAGGATTAGCTGTATTTATAGGTATTTCTATAACTTCAGCAAACGCTAAAACACTTAAATGTCAGACCGTTCTTAACACTAAAGCTGATGAAGTTAAGATGTTAAAGGACTTTACTGACACTGTAACAGAGCTTACTGATGGATCATTAAAATTTGAAATTTTACCAGCAGGAGCTGTTGTAGGAGTAAAAGAAACTTTAGACGCAGTTGACAAAGGATTGATCGATTGTGGTTTTGCTTGGACACACTATTGGTCAGGTGACCATCCAGCAGCTATGTTATTTGGTTCGCCAGTAGCAGGTGGTGGAGTAGGTATTGACAATTTAGCATTTTTATCATGGTTCCAATACGGTGGTGGAAAAGAGTTGTATGATCAATTATGGAAAGAAATGGGAAGAGACATAAAAGGATTTATGCTTCAACCAGTTGGTCCAGAAGCTTTAGGTTGGTTTCCAAAACCAATTAAAGATATGGCTGACTTTAGAAAATATAAATTCAGAACTCCTCCAGGAATTCCTGGTCAAACATATAAAGATATCGGTATAGCTTCTGTAGCAATGGGTGGTGGAGATATTTTACCAGCATTACAAGCAGGAACTATCGATGCAGCAGAGTGGTGTTGCCCTAAACCAGATTTAACATTTGGTTTCCAAAAGGTATTAAAACACTATTACCTACAAGGTTTACACCAAGTAGTAGTAAATGCTGACTTTTATATTACTGGAAAAACTTACAAAAAAATGACTGCTCATGAGAAAAAATCTCTTGAAGTAGCTGCAAACGCTTCATTAGCTAAATCTTTAAGCTACAGAATCTATGAAAATGGAAAGGCTTTAAGAGAATTGACTACTAAGCACGGAGTAATTTTAGAGGATACTCCAACAGACTACTTTAAAGAATATATGGCAGCAGCAAAGAAAACATTGAACAAAAACGCAGCGGAAAATAAATTTTTCGCAAAAGTTTACAAATCAATGAAAGAATTTGCTGATATTG
The DNA here is from genome assembly GCA_902605645.1 of uncultured Pelagibacteraceae bacterium. GTDB lineage: Bacteria > Pseudomonadota > Alphaproteobacteria > Pelagibacterales > Pelagibacteraceae > Pelagilacustribacter. Next base: position 25,730 of record CACLDE010000008.1, read on the forward strand.
CTGTTCCTTTCTGGAGTGGTGCACAAATGTCAAATGCTAAGCTAGGAATGGCTCACGCAGCGACGTTAAAGTAATAAAAATAATTAAAGAAGTAATAGGGCGGACTTTTAAAGTCCGCTCTAATTGTTTAAGATGAACTATGAGTGATAAACAATCAAAATTAGATATCTCAGACGAAATGATAGCCGAAAGGCGAGGCGGCTCAGGCAAAATGCCAGCAGATATGCCTTCATGGATGGCAAAAACAATTACATCAATTGATAAGTTTAGTAAGTGGGTAGGTAACGTAGTTTGTTGGATATTGATGCCTTTAATTTTTGCAATGACTTATGAGGTCATTATGAGAAAATTGTTTTTAGCACCTACGATTTGGGCTTATGATATTAGCAGATTTTTATATGGAGCTTTATTTATGCTTGGAGCAGCTTATGCTCTTTCCAGAGGCGTTCATATAAGAGCAGATTTTTTATACAGAAACTTTAAAGTCAAGAACCAAGGTCTGATAGATTTTTGGTTATATATATTATTTTACT
>CACLDE010000009.1 GCA_902605645.1 uncultured Pelagibacteraceae bacterium
AACAAATCAAAGTAGATTTTTAAATACTCGTATTCATGTATATTATCAACCAGTTGGTGTTGTAGCCGCTTTAGTACCTTGGAATTTTCCGATTGTTTTAGCTTCTAGAAAAATTTCTACTGCTCTGGCAGCGGGGTGTTCTGTAATTGTTAAACCAGATGTAATTACTCCGGGAAGTGTCATGGAACTTATCGACATTTGTAATGAGGCTGGTGTACCCCCAGGGGTCGTGAATTTGTTGTCTGGCGATCCAGCACAGATCTCCTCTGAATTGATTAAATCTGACATTATTAAAAAAATATCAATAACAGGATCTACAAGAGTTGGAAAATTAATTTTAAAACAAGCAGCAGATAAAGTGCAAAGAGTTACTATGGAACTTAGTGGTCATTCTCCATTTATAGTATTTGATGATGTTGATTTGGATACAGTCACTGATATGGCTGTTTCAGCAAAATTTAGAAACAATGGCCAGGTATGTATATCGCCAAGTAGATTTTATATACATGAAAACAAAAAAAAAGATTTTACAAGTTTAATGATCAAAAAAACAAAAAAACTTAAAATTGGAAATGGAATGGATAAAAACGTTTCATTGGGTCCTTTGACCACTAAACAGAGACTAGATGGAATTGAAAAACTTGTGGAGAAAACAAAAAAAGAGGGTGCTAAAATATTATTAGGTGGAAGAAGGCCACAAGGATTCAATAAAGGTTTCTTTTATGAACCAACAATATTTGATAATATTAAAGATAATTTTTCAATTATGAATGAAGAGCCATTTGGTCCACTAATTCCCATTCTTTCATTTAATAATTTTGACGAAGTTATTACAAGAGCAAATAAAAACGATTTAGGATTGTGTAGTTATATTTATACAAATAATTTAGAAAAGGCCCACAAAGCATCAGAGGCCATGGAGACAGGCTGTGTTGCTGTTAATACTGCAGTTGTCGCTGTCGCTGAAGCTCCATTTGGAGGGATTAAACAGACAGGGTACGGTAGAGAAGGTGGCTCTATGGCTATAAAGGACTACTTAAATATTAAATATACTCACCTTGGTATCAAATAGAAAATATGAGCTATTATGTTTATATGCTCAAGTCAACTAATAAAAATAGTGTTACTTATGTTGGTTATACAAAAAATTTAATAAATAGAATCAGACTTCATAATATTGGAAAAGGGGCTAAGTTTACCAGAGGTCGCAAATGGAAGTTAATTTATAAAGAAAAACATAAGACAAAAAGTAAAGCAATTTCGAGAGAATATTATATAAAGAAGAATAGGCCGATAAGAAATATAATTAAAAAAAAATATAAATGAAAATTTCAATTTTACTACCTTACAAAGAAAATTTTTCGCCTAGCTATCCCGGTGCAGTATCATTATTTGTTAAAGATACAGCTGCTTTGAGCAAATATAAAAATAAATTGGTTGTTTATGGAAATACTAATTACAAGAAGAAATTCCCAATAAAATATAGCAATATACCACTATCAAACTTTAAATTTAAAAGTAAAAGTAATCAGTATGTAGAAAAATTTATATTAAATGAAAAAGAAAGTCCATCTGATTTAATCGAAGTTCATAATAGGCCCAATTATTTATCTGAGATTGTGCGTTCTTTAGGAAAAAAAAATCTTGTTTTATATTTTCATAATGATCCGCTAACTATGTCGGGATCAAAATCAATAATTGAAAGAAAATATTTGTTGAATATTTGTTATAAAATAATTTTTAATAGCAATTGGTCAAAAAAAAGATTTTTAGAAGGTATGCAAAACAAGTTTGTTAATAGTGAGAAGTTATTGGTAGTTTTTCAATCTGCTAAGAAAATTAATGTAAATCCAAGAAACAAAAAAAAAGAAATAACATTCGTTGGAAAATTAAATAGATCTAAAGGATATGATATTTTTGGTAAGGCTGTTTTAAAAATATTAAGAAAATACCCAGATTGGAAAGTAAACGTTGCTGGTGATGAGCAAAGAGATATAATAGAATTTAATCATAAAAATTTGAAAAATTACGGTTTCATTTCACACAAAAAAGTTATTGAAATATATAAAAGAACCAGTATTGCAGTTGTTTGTTCTAGATGGGAAGAGCCATTTGGAAGGACTAGTTTAGAAGCTTCATCAGCTGGTTGTGCTGTGATCATAAGCGATAGAGGTGGCTTACCCGAAACAATTACAAACGGACTAATTCTAAAAGAATTAAATATTAATTCATTATATAAAAATATTGAATTTCTAATTAAAAATAAATCAAGAAGACATGAATTACAAAAAAAATCAATTGAGAATTTTTATTTAACCCATAAATTTGTATCTTCAATAATTGACAATTATCGTGATGAAAAATTTAAATATTTTAAATTATTTAATATTAAAAAAAATATTTCTTTAAGAATTCTTCATGTGACTAATTTTAATGAAAGACATGATGGTAGATTATTCTTTAATACAGGAAGAAGAATAAATAATGGTCTAATAAGACTTGGACATAGTATTTTAGAGTTCAGTGATAGAGATATTCAAAAATATTACAAAAGTTATAATGATTTATCTGGTTCTAAAAATCTAAATAACAAATTAAAAAAGACTTGTTATAATTTTAAGCCAGATGTGATTATATTTGGTCACGCAGATCTCGTTTCACCTGAAACTTTAGGAGAACTAAAATATGATTATCCTAATCTTAAAATGTCTCAGTGGTTTCTTGATCCATTAAATAAAAATGGACCAGATTTTCAAAGGAATAAAAATCGTATTTTAGACAAATCAGATTTTATGGAAGCTAATTTTTTAACTACTTGTCCTGATGTTTTAAATTTTTTACCAAAAAAAAATAGGAATTATTTTATTCCTAATCCTTCAGATAGTTCTTTTGAAACTTTAAAAAACTACAACAAAAGTTGTAATATGGATGTTTTTTTTGCGCTCAGTCACGGAGTACATAGAGGTACATTAAAGTCAGGTAAATTTGATGATAGAGCTTTGTTTGTAAGAAAACTCATTAGTAAAACTAAAAATGTAAAATTTGATGTTTATGGTATAGATAAAGTTCAACCGATCTGGGCCGATCATTATTTTAAAACTATATCAAATTCAAAAATGGGCTTAAATTTAAGCAGGGGAGAGCCAATAAAATATTATAGTAGTGATAGGATTACTCAAATAATTGGTAATGGGTTAGTAACATTAATAGATGAAAAAACTGGTTATCAGGATTTTTTTGAAAAGGACGAAATGGTTTTTTACAAAAATTTAAATGATTTGTCCGAGAAGATATCAAAAATTTCTCAAGATGAAAAACTAAGACGAAAAATAGGCAAAAAAGGAAGAAATAAGTATCTTAAATATTTTAATTCTACACTAGTGGCTGATTTTATTTTAAATAAAACTTTTGACATTAAAAGTAAAACTAAACACATATGGCATAATGAATGAAGAAATCATTATTTTTAAAAATGATAAGATTGGTGATTTGCTCCATGCTTATAATGCAATAAAAGAAATTATCAATAAAAATTTAAATAAAAAGATAATAATTTTTTTATCTCATTATAATTCTGAAATGAAGTTTTTGTTTAAATCAAGCAATGTTAACTTTAGAATTATAACAGAAAAAATTAACGTACAAGATAAAATTAAATTATTTTTTCTTTTTTTAAAGAATAATATCAAAGAAGTTTATATTTTCAAACCTAGTAATTTTTTATTTTATTTACCATTAATATTTTATCTAAAAAAAATAAAATTTTTCGGTGTTTGTGTCGATAATGATAATTATAAAAGACCAGCATTATTTTTAAGAAATTTTTTAAATAAATTAGTCATTAATGACAGGGGTTCAAGAAGAATTAGAAAATCAATACACGATTTGTATATGGATTTATTAGTTGATAACAAATATCTAAAACATAGATTTAATATTATTGAAAACGAGCGAAACCTAGATTTCAAAAAAAATAGTTATATATTAATTCATTATAATAAATTTAAATTTAGTAAATTAAATTTTGGATTAAATGAATTAGAATTATTAATTAGTACAATAGAAAAATTTGGAAAAAAAATCGTATTAACAAATGATTTGAATGACAAGAAAACAAATGATTTACTATCAATTAAATACAATAATATACAAAAAAACTTTGTTGATTATTATCCCAATATCAAAGCGGAGGATTTATTTAAATTAATTGGAAACGCTAGTCTTGTTATTTCATTTCATGGAACAATTACTTCTATGGCGGCAATACAAAATATTAGAGTAATAGATTTATTTAACTGTGACATTCATACAAAAGAAGATTTTTACAGATATAAAAATGCATATCATGAATTTGTACCAAAACTAGATAATTATGAATTTATCATTCCAAAAAAAGAATTTAATATTACGTTACATAGAATCGAGAATTTATTAGCAAATGGAAGAAAAATTAATTATTAGATTATCAAATAATTTAGGCAATCAAATGTTCATGTATGCAGCCGCTTACGCAGCCTCAAAAAAGATGAACAGAACTCTTTATTATGACCGTATATCATCTTATTCTTCTTATAAAAATATAACAAAATTTGCTTTAGATGGCTTTAATTTATTCGAAAAAGAAGCTGAAAATAAATTTATTTTTAAAGGGACTGCTGGCTACTTTAAAAGAAAATTATTAAAAAAAATTGATAAAATTATATCAAAAAAAAAATTTATATTAGAAAATAAAGATAAAAATAAAGCTACGTACTATAATCATAAGTTTTTAAATGAAAATTATGCCAGTACAGCTTATATGGAGGGTTATTATGAATCTGAAAAATATTTTATTTCATATAGAGATGAAATAAAAAAACAATTTACCCCGAAAAAGTATCTAAATTATAAAAATAATAAATATTTTAGAAATATACTAAATACAGAATCGGTATCTTTATGCGTGAGACAAAATAGATTTTTAGAAAAATACGGTAAAGTTACCAAAGAAGACCAAATAAATTCAGACAAATTTGTATCTGATCAATTAGATTTTATAAATAAAGCAATTACTTATTTCAAAACTAAAATAAAAAATCCCTTTTTTTATTTATGGTCTAATGACATACTTAATTTAAGAAATAAAATACAACTTGATAATGTTATATTCATTAATAATGATAGCATCAAAGATGAGACAGAAAAAATTCATTGCGATCTTTTTCTTATGTCCAATTGTAAACATTTTGCTGTAATTCCATCTGCTTTTAATTGGTGGGGATGTTGGCTATCTGATCATAAAAATAGTATAATTTTAAGACCGAATAATAAGCATTTTTCTAATTTAGATATAAAAAATAAAGATTATTGGCCTCTAAAATGGAACGAAATTTAATATGATAAGCCTCAAAGAAATAGGTAAGAAATACCCAACCAACAAAAATGATTATGGATTTTTAGATATATATGAAAAATATTTTGAACCTTTAAGAGAAAAAAAATTGAATATTTTAGAAATAGGAGTTGATAAAGGCGATAGCCTCAGACTATGGAAAGAATATTTTATTAACTCAAAAATATGTGGATTAGACATAGACAAAAAAGACTTTAAAATTAATGATGTTGAAATATTTCAAGGTGATCAAAACGATAAGACGTTACTTAGCAAAATTGCAAATAAATACGGTAAATTTGATATTATAATTGATGATGGTTCGCATATCTCTAAACACATAATTAATTCATTTAATCATTTATTTGATCATTTAAGTCGTAACGGCCTTTATATTGTTGAAGATTTACAAACTTCCTATATTCCTCGTTATGGGGGCAGTAGAATGAACCTAATAAAAAAAAATTCTTCCATGAATTTTTTTAAAAGTTTATCAGACTCAATCAATTATGAAAATCTTGATAGACCCTTTTTTAAAAAAAATCGTTTTGATGGACTAATCAACTCAGTTCACTTTTATCAAAATATTGTTTTTATTTTTAAAGGAGAAAGTAAAAAATATTTTCATCCAAATGTAAAAACGAATTTTTTAGATATTTTTAAGAAGCTTTTGTCATATCTTTTTAGGTAAAAAAATAAAATTATTTTCTAGATTTTTTGGAAAAATTTTATCGATATCTATCATATTATTTTCATACAAATAATAACAATTATAATTAAAGTTCCGTATGAAATTTATAGTTTCTTTTATAGGTTTTTTTGTATGTCTTTCTTCAATTTCCACCAACATTACAGGCTTGTGTTCTTTTATTAGGGATTTTCCTCCCATAAGCACGTTTTTTTCATGTCCTTCTACATCTATTTTTATAAATCCAATTTTATTGTTTATTCCAATATCATCTAACTTTGCTGTTTTAATTGAAAATTTTTTGTATTTTTTTATATTGTTGTCTGGATGAATAGTAGCTGCACCCAGTTTATACAATTCTTCTATGTTAGTCTTAAAGATCGATTTTGATCTGGTAGGTAATTTTAGTTCTGCTACCCCATTTTTGTCTGATAATGCTAAATTATATAATTTAATATTTTTTACAATTTTTTTTAAGTTTTTTTCTAAATAAGGAAAGAGAAGGGGATTGGGCTCAAAAGAATGAATGTTTTTAAAATTTTGAGATAATTTATACGAATATACACCTCTATAAACTCCTATATCTAATGCATCTTTTGACCTGTCAGCAAATTTGTCAATTATTTTAAGTTCCTTTTCATAGCCTTTTTTAATCGCTCTTTTTAATCTTTTTCTTAATAAATAACTTTCAGGAAAAAATATTCTTTTTAGTAAAAACTCAAGGTCTTTAATCATATTTTTATTTTATTTAGTGCATTGTTTTTAAATATATTTGCCTCTTTAATATATCTTCTAACCATTTGTGTAGTTTTATGACCTGTCATTGCCATGATACTTCTCTCATCTGCACCGGACTCTGCTGCTACTGTTGCAAAACCCGATCTTAAGCTGTGACCTGAAAAATTATTGTTATCAATACCTGCTAGTCTTAAACAATCTTTTATTATTAGAACAACTGATTGATCTGTTAACCTATTATTTGTTAAAACTGAACCTTTAGCAAATCTTTTAAATATTGGTCCCTTTTTGATTTTTGATATTTTTAACCAATTTTTAAGATTTATAACTGGACAGTATTTTTCGTTTGAAAAGTAGGGTAGGCCTTTTATCATTCCTTCGCCAAATTGATCTGTTTTAGACCGTTTAAGTGCTATTTTTATCCCCTCATTGACAAATTCTATATCTTCATGATCAATAGATATTAATTCGGTTCTTCTAAAACCTCCTCCAAAGCCAATAAGTATTAAAGTCTTGTTTCTTGATTTAACGATTTCTTCAATATCTTGTTCATTTATTACATTAATTATTTGTTTTAAATGACTAATTAATATAGGTTTTTTACCAGTTTGTTTACTACCTTTTATTCTCTTAATACCCATCAAATTCTCAATAATTACTGGATGTTTTGTATCTAGATAATGTCCTTTTAGTTTATGAACAACGCCTATTGATACCAACCTGCGCCTTAAAGTGCTAACTTTTGACCTTTTAGATAACTGAGTTAAATATAAAGAAACTATTTTTGGATCTGTTGGCATTGACTTAAATCCATATTTAACACAGAAAGCAGCAAAATCTTTAAAATCAGATCTATAAGCTCTCAGAGTATTATTAGCTTTAGAGGTTTTTAGATTATTTAATGTTTCCTCATGTAAGGCTTTTATGTCAGTAGTTAGTTCATTCATATTATTACTATCGATAACAATTAATTATCATTAGTAATATAATAACTCATTTCGGAAGTCAAGCAAATAAGATAAAATAATTTTATGCTTAAATATATAATTTTAGGTTTATCAGTTCCAATCGTAGCTTTTTTTTTAATGTATCGTTGGGAAAAATTAAAAAACAAAAGTAGAAATTTAACTTTAACAACAGGTGTAGCTATTTTAATTGTTGGAATTCTATTAATTATAGCGTTATTAATTGATTAAATCATGTTTGAGAGCAGGAAAAGAGTTGTTCTAGATAGAGGGCCAAGCTGGCCAGATTACGACAAAGCAGAGCCATTTATGATTAGATATTATGTTTTATTTCGTAAAAGGCCCAAATGGTTTCCGTTCAATATACTAGTTCATAAAATACTTAAAGATGACAATGGCAGTTTACATGATCATTATTGGTCATATATTACAATCATATTAAAAGGCGGTTATTGGGAAACTACTGATAAAGGTACTTTTTGGAGAGGTCCTGGATACATTGGTTTCAGAAAAAACACGGACAAACATAGCCTTAAACTAAAGGAAAATAAGCCTGCGTGGACTATTATGCTGGTTGGTCCCCACCACTCTAGCAAAACAAGTTCAAAATATCAAAATGAAGCTGAAAGGCACTGATTTTCAGATTAAAGTTTGGAAGTATTTGCTTAAAATACCAAAAGGTAAGGTCAAAACCTATAAAGGGGTAGCTGTGGCCATTAAAAGCCCCTACTCAGCTCGTGCTGTGGGCAATGCAGTAGGTAAAAACCCCTATGCTCCCAAAATACCTTGTCATAGGGTGATTAAGTCAGACGGTTCACTAGGAGGATATTCAGGTAAAGGTGGTATTAAAACTAAAAGAAAACTGCTAAAAAAGGAGGGTATAACGCTCTAGAATTGTTGTTTGACGGGCGTTTTAGCATAATTATCAATCCTTGGTTGCTTCTTTTTGTTTACTCGCGGCCCAGTTGTACCATAGAATATAAAATCACAAAAAAAATGCTATCTATGGGCTTTTAAACGCTATATTCCCTTTATGCATTGCTCTAGAATTCGCAGTATTAGCTGCTTCTAGAGGACCTAAAAATAATTGGTTTTAGGGGTATTTTTAAAGTCTGATTTGATGGATTTTACTTAAAATAATTTATTTTTTTTATAATATTGATTAAATATGTCAATAATACCAATGCTTTTATAGTTATTATTATATTAAGGTAAGTATTACTTACTTATATATTAATAATTTACTTTAGTAATTATCTTTAACTCACTGTATTTATTGAAAAAAACGTAGACTTATATAAACAATAATAGGAGCAGAAATAAAAGACATTAAAGTCGAAGTAACTATAACACTTGCTACGTTATCTACTGCCCTCTTTTTTGAATACATGGATCCAACTAAATAAGTTAAAACTGCACTTGGCATAGCTGATTGAATAAGTAGTACACCAGCTGCAAAACCATCTAAATTTAGTATTCTTATCAGAGCATATCCTATAATAGGCCCTATAATCACTCTAACGCCTCCAAGTATAGAAGCATGAGACCAAGAAACAACCTTTAGTCTAGTTAATGCGATACCCAAGGACATTAAAACTAAAAATATTGTTGTGTAGGTTAATAAGAAGGTAGTGTTCTCAATATAACCAGGGACTTCCCATTCAAAATATAAAAAAATTACTGATAAAATAATTGCATAGATAGGAACATTTTTAATAAGTATATCCAAAGAAAAACTTTTCTTTGCCAGCAAAACTCCAATAGTAAAGTGAAATAAAATAATAACTGAGGCAATGGCTGAGGCAACACCTAATCCCTCTGTACCATAAGCAAAAAGACATATAGGAACTCCCATGTTTCCCGTATTCGGCAATATCAAAGGGGGTAATTCAGTAATAGCATCTTTTTTAAGAAATAATAAAAATAACACACCTACAACTGCAAAACCGCAAATAATTATTACAGCATAAATAAAGTATTCAATAAAAATATCTAGTGTGACACCTGTTGTGGTAATTGTATAAAAAATCATAGCGGGTGTACCTATGTTACCCGCAAAATTAGTTATAAAAGTAGTATCGAATTTTCGATCTTTTTTGCCTAAATAATAACCCACTCCTATTACAAAAAAGACGGGAAAAAGAACATCAATTAACTTTAGATAGAGCTCCATTAAGCTCTTACATCAGATTTTCGGGGTTTTCTCAACTTATTTCCAAAGTTAATTGCAGACTCAAATTCATTAAGACGTTTATATATAGATCTTAATTCTGTAATTCTTGTCCAATTTTGCAGAAATAAAGAAAAACTACTTTGAACTTCCCTAAAAGCCGAAGACGTTTGAATTAAAACTCCTAATGTCATTGCGCCAGTAAACAATCCAGGACCCATTAAAAGATAAGGTACTATTATCATTGTTTGGTTGTACATAATAATCCAAAGATCAAAATAACCATAATGTAAAAATAATCTATGATAATTAAATTTTATTCCTGTAAATAATTGAAATATTGTTGGCGCTTGAACATAGTTTTTTCTATCATCTTCACCATAAACAAGTTCTTTTCTAAATGCGGCTTCTACTTTTTGATTATTATATTCTAGACCAGGAAGCTTTATTCCTACTAACCAACTTATAACTAAACCGCCTAAACTAGCGGTTAAAGAAACCCATACTAGAGATCCAGTTATATCTTTAAAAAATGGTATTACTACATTTGAAGACAGACCCCATAAAATAGGTATAAAAGCAATTAAAAGCATTATAGCTCTAACAATTTGCAAGCCTAGACTCTCAACAATTTTAGCAAAATTCATAGCATCTTCCTGTATTCTTTGAGAAGCTCCTTCAACTTTGGCGTCTACAGCTCTCCAATACGGCATATAAGAGAATGTCATTGCCTCTCTCCATCTAAAAGCCCAAAGTCTAGTAAAATAATTGGTTATTGTATAAATAATGACGTAGGGAATAGCTAATTTCATAAATAAATAAATACCGTCATAAAATTCTGACAATTCACGTTCTGGTGCTTTTTGCAGGAGGTCGTAAAAGCCTTTATACCACTCGTTTATTTTAACATCTATATATGTTTGAGCTAATAAAGATAGAATTATGAAAGCAAATCCACCCCACGACCATAATAACCATTTTTTATCTGTAAAAAAGCTTCGCCACATAATTAATTATTCGTAAAATTTTCTGCATAAGATTTAATTACAAATCTTTTTTTATTTGGTTCAATTACTTTGTAAATAATGTTGTTATTTTTAGCATATTCTATTGCTTTTTCTTTTGTCGTAAATTCTATTTTTACTTCACCTAAAGTATCATTTGAAGACTCCCACCCCATTAAAGGATTTGTAGTTGTATCTTTTGTATCAAACTCCAATATCCATTTATCTTCTTTACCCAAACCTGATTGGGTTGCCGTTTTTGAAGGTATATAAATTTTTGCTTTTTTCATATTAAACTATTGGTAAATCACAAATTTCACCATCCACCAATTTATCATTTATATTAATACTAAAATTATTTTTTCCGTTAAAATAGTCTTTTTTTACCATAGCTATACCAATTATTTTTTTAAATGTTGGAGAAAAAGCTGCAGATCTTAAATCTCCAATTATTTCTTTGTTATTATTAAGCAAGTCTAAATTGTTTAAATTTATTGTATCTGAATTAATCTTTACTCCCATTAGTTTTCTTTTGATACCTCTATTCCAAATCTTTTTTAAGCTATTTTTTCCCAAAAATTCAACATCAGAATCTAAATGCACGAGTTTTTCAAAGCCGCATTCAAAAGGATTATCGCTTATGAGCATGTCGTTTCCATATGACAATAAGCCTCCTTCAATTCTTTCTGCATGATTTGGCGCACCAGGTTTAATATTATATTTTCTTCCAACTTCAAAAAGATGATCATATAATTCTAATCCAGCTTTTAGGTTATCTACATGGATTTCGTAACCACCTTGTTTTGAAAATCCAGATCTTGAGATAAGGAATTTCTTATTTTGAAAATTATAAAAACTATATTTAAAAAATTTTAATTTTGTAATTTCATTTCCAAATACATCTTCCATTAATTTGAATGACTTTGGACCCTGTACAGCCATGGTATCAATATTTGCTTCAAAAATATTAACATTGAGATTTTTTCCAGCAGCTATCCCTTTTGCGTATAACAACACATCCGAGTCAGCTATACACACCCTCCAAATATTTTCCTCCAATTTATAAATTAATGGATCATTAACCATGCCTCCATTAGAGTCTATTAAGGGAACATAATAACAGTTACCTACTTTTGTTTTAGAGAGATCCCGACATGTCATTAATTGAACAAGTTGATGCGCATGTTTACCTGAAATTTCAATTTCTCTTTGAACTGAAACATCCCATACTTGAACGTCCTTCTTTAAATGCAAGTATTCTTCATTTACGTTAGAAAAGGTAGTTGGTAGCAACATATGATTGTATACCGTGTAACTTTTAACACCTTGCTCTTCTATTTTTTTGGTAAAAGGTGTAGACCTTACTCTTCGTGATTTACTAATGTAAAAATTCTTCATTTGTTTAAAAATTCTAAAATTTTTTCTCTCATCTCAAAAGCATTTTCTAAAATTATCATATGACCACAATTTTTAATTACGTGAACTTTAGACTTGTTAATCATTTTTGCAAACTTTTCTCCTGATTCTAGTCTAACCATCTTATCAAGATCCCCAAAAATAAAAAACGTTGGACACGTTATACTTTTTACCGCATCAACACCATTTTTGTAATTATTACAAGCAATTAGATCTACAGCCAGAACCTCTCTTACTTCTCTAGAAGAATTAAGTATTTTTTGTAATGGATTGCCTCCAATAAATTGTTTTGAGGATCCATATCCCCATTTCATCATTAAATTTAGAGCCTCCATATCACCGGATAATGCTAGATCAATTAAACTTTTGTTAACAGGTATAGAATAGGACCCTGCAATAAAAACTATTTTTTCAACTTTTTTTGAGAAGTTTTTTGCAAATTCAAGGGCCTCTAAACATCCTTGAGAGTGAGCAACCAATATAGATTTTTCTATACCAAAATAATCAACAAAATCATTTATCCAATTTGATATTTCTTCTATTGATTTTAAACAAGGTCCTTCGGAATTACCATGTCCTGGAAGATCTAAGGTAAATACATTAAAACCTTTGTCAGCTAAAAATTGATCGGTTAAAGACCAAACAACATGAGATTGGCCACTACCATGTAACAGAATGATAGTCGGTTTTTTTTTATCAAAAGGATGCCCAACATCATTTGAAAATATTTTTTTCTCTTTAATTTCCGTAATCAATTCAAAACCCTTTATTAAAAATTATTTATCTTTCCATTTAGGTTCTCTTTTATCAATAAAAGCATCGATACCCTCTTTTGCATCTAGTTTAAGCATATTTTGAACCATTACCTTTGATGCATAATCATAAGCATCGGAAAGTTTCATATCTAATTGCTTATAAAAAGCTTCTTTACCAATTTTTAAAGTTACTGAGGATTTTTTTGAAATTTTTGAAGCTTTATTCAATACAAAATCTTTGAGTTTATTTATTTCAATAACATCATTAATTAAACCAATTTTAGCGGCTTTATCTGAAGAAATTAATTCTCCAGTTAAAAGCATCTCCATAGAATGTTTGTTGGATAAGTTTCTCGAAATAGCAACCATTGGTGTAGAACAAAATAAACCTATGTTTACACCAGGTGTTGCGAATTTAGCTAAACTACTTGCGTATGCTAAGTCACAACTTGCAACTAATTGACATCCTGCGGCTGTAGCCGTTCCTTCAATTTCTGCAATTATTGGTTTTGGACATTTAATAATTGTTTGCATCATCTTTGAGCATTTTTTCATTATCTTTAAAAAATATTTTTTTCCTTTATCTGCACCTTTTCTTGCAGCTTTTAATTCTTTTAAATCATGTCCAGATGAAAATGTTGACCCCTCCCCTGAAATTATTATTACTTTTACATTTTTATTTAAACTTGCCTTGTTCAAAGCTTTTTGTATTAAATCCATCATATTTTCAGAAAGAGCATTTAAATTTTCTGGACTATTTAAGTTAAAACGCATTACTCCATTTTCGTTTAAATAAGTTTCTAAAACTTTGCTATTTTTTCTATAATTCATAGGTTAATTAATCTTTACCTTTACTTCATCTGACAAAGAGTTGGCTATAAAGCAATATCGATGAGCCCTCTCTTGTACCTCTTTTATTTTGTTTTCGTCTACAGAAAATTCTTTTGAAAATGCTATCTTTGGATTTAATTCAATATTGGTTACTAACATTTTGCCTTTGGAATTTTTTCCTAAAGTAGCTATTGCGTTGTCTGTATACCCTGAAACTGGCCAATTCATTTTGGCAGCAAGAGCTAAAAAAGTCATCATATGACAACTGCTTAATGCTGCTGCAAGGGCTTGTTCAGGATTACTATTTTGTTTGTTTCCGTTCCAATCTGGGGCTGCGTCACCATTTATAACAATCTCATCATTAAATTCAATTTGGTGTTTGTTTGAATATTTACCAGGTGATAATTCTCCTCCATTAAGACTCCATTTGAGATTAATTGATATTTTTGCCATTATTATAATTAAATTAGTTAAACTCTTTAGCTTTTTTTCTTAACTCGAACTTTTGTATTTTTCCTGTAGATGTTTTTGGTAGATCGCAAAATTCCACTTTTTTTGGAACTTTAAATCCTGCTAAAGTTTCTTTACAAAAAGAGATTAGTTCATTTTCTGTGACCGGTTTGTCCTTTACCATTTCTATGAAAGCACAGGGTACCTCTCCCCATTTTTCATCAGGTTTCGCAACAACAGCAGCAATAGATACTGATGGATGTTTTGCTAAAGTATTTTCAATTTCTATAGACGAAATATTTTCACCTCCAGAAATAATTATATCTTTTGATCTATCTTGAATTTTTACATAACCATCAGGATGCATTACTGCTAAATCTCCAGTGTGGAACCAACCGCCCTTCATAGCTTTATCAGTTGCATTTTTATCCTTGAAATATCCTTTCATTACAATATTACCTTTGATCATTATCTCACCAATAGTTTTGCCATCTTTAGGTACCTCTTTCATGGTTTCAGGATCCATTATAGCTACACCTTCAGTGTTTGGATATCGAACTCCTTGCCTAGCTTTAATTTCATTTTGTTTTTCTTCATTAAGTTCGTTCCAAGACTCATTCCAGGCACATTGTGTTACGTGACCGTATGTTTCTGTTAATCCATAAACGTGCATAACTTCGAAACCTAGACTTTTCATTTTTTTAAAAATAATACTTGGAGGTGGCGCACCGGCAGTTAAAACATAAACTTTTTGTTTTAATTTTTTCCTATCTTTTTCAGGAGCACCCGTTATCATATTTAAAACTATAGGAGCACCTCCAAAATGTGTAATATTATATTTGTCTATTAACTCAAAAATTTTTTTAACGTCAATATTTCTCAAACAAATTGTTCGACCTATTAACATTGGTACAGTCCATGGATAACCCCATCCATTACAATGAAACATAGGAACAATAGTTAGAAAATTTAACCTATTAGGCATGTTCCATGCAGTAGCACTACCAGTAGACATTAAGTAAGAACCTCTATGATGATATACAACTCCTTTTGGATTTCCTGTTGTGCCAGAAGTATAACTTAATGAAAGAGCCTGCCATTCATCATCGGGCATTTTCCATTGAAAATTCTCATCACCAGTTTTTAAAAATTCTTCATATTCTGCATTGCCAATCTTTTCACATTTTGACTGGTCTGCAAACTTATCGTCTATATCAATAATGATAATCTTTCTCTTTATAGTGCTTAAAGCTTTTTTTACTTCTACATGAAGCTGGCGGTCTACAACTAATACTTTTGCCTCTCCATGTTCCAAAATATATGAAATTGTTTTTGCATCTAAACGAATATTAATAGTATTAAGCACTGCTCCTGTCATGGGCACAGAATAATGTGCTTCGAAGATTTCGGGTGTATTAAAAGCCAAAAAAGAAACAGTGTCCCCTTTTTTAATACCAATCTTTGAAAGCGCACTGGCGAATTTTACACATCTTTTATAGACTTCTGCCCATGAGTAACTCCTATCTTCATAAATTACTGCTTCATAATTTGGGTAGATTTCTTTTGCTCTAACTAAGAAAGTAAGTGGTGTTAATGGAACGAAATTAGCTTTATTTTTCTCTAAATTTTTTTCGTATACACTCATTTTCAGTTAAATTTAGCTTTCATCAAGCTTTCACTACCAGCTATTGCTGAGTGATAATGACTGTCTATCCTTGGTAAAATTTTATCAAAAAAGTATTTTGCAGTATTTATTTTCTCTTCATAAAATTCTTTATTTTTATTTGAGTTTTCATAGCTCACTTTAGTCATTTTGAGCCATGAATATCCTAAAGCTACATAACCAAGAACTTTTAAAAAGTCGTTGCAAGCCGCGCTGACATCATCTTTTTGATTTTTTAATTTAATATCTAACCAATTTGAAAAATCTAATAAAATTTTTATTTTTTCTTCAAGAATATTTGAAAGTCTTTTTAATTCATCATTATTCTTATAATTCTTAATCTCATTTTGAACTAGGGACGTAAATTTTTCTAATGTTCTATTAGTTAGTACTTTTCTAAATACAAGATCAATTGCTTGCACAGAATTTGTACCCTCATAAATTGGTGTTATTCTATTATCTCTATAGAGTTGTTCGATACCTTGATCTCTTGTGTAGCCATAACCACCAAAAACTTGAATAGCTTCATTTGTTATTTCCATTCCCATATCTGAAAAAAAAGATTTTACTACAGGTGTCATGAGAGATACCATTTCATCAGCTTCTTTTCTGATATTTTCATTTGAGTGATTTAAACTTACATCAACTTGTTGAGATAACCAAAAAGCAAGTGATCTTTGGCCTTCAATTATTGACTTCATATTCATCAGACTTCTTCTTATGTCAGCGTGTTTAAGTATTAAGTCTGTTTCACCATTTTTATTATCGTTTGATTTACCTTGTTTTCTCTCTCTCGTGTAAGCTAATGAATTTTGATATGCTGTTTCTGAAATACCTAATCCTTGTATTCCAACTATAATTCTTTCTAAATTCATCATTGTAAACATTGAGCTTAATCCTTTATTTTCTTTACCAATTAAAAAGCCCTTAGCATTATCGAAGTTAAGAACACAAGTTGGTGAACCTTTGATTCCCATTTTGGTTTCAATAGATAAAGTGCTAACACCATTTCTAGACCCCACCGAACCATTTTCATTTACATTAAATTTTGGAACTAAAAAAAGACTAATTCCTTTAGTTCCTTCAGGCCCACCTGGTATTTTTGCTAAAACTAAATGTATGATATTTTCTGTTAAGTCGTGATCACCAGATGTAATAAATATTTTTTGTCCAGTTAAAGAAAATGATCCATCTGAATTTTTAATTGCTTTTGTTTTTATTAAGCCTAAATCAGTTCCACATTGAGACTCGGTCAAACACATAGTCCCACTCCATTTTCCCTCTACTATTTTTGGTAAAAACTTGTCTTTAATCTTATCATCTGCGTGATGAAGAATACAATTATAAGCTCCAATACTTAATTCGCTATATAATTTAAATGATAAACTTGCTGAGGATAACATTTCTTCAAAAAAAGTACTAACAGTCTTTGGCATTCCTTGACCACCATATTTTGGATCACAAGATAAAGATGTCCATCCGTCTGTAATGAATTTTTTATAGGCTTCTTTATAACCTGGTGGAGATCTTACTATTCCATTTTCATACACACATGGGCTTTCATCACCTACTTTAGCTAAGGGATGGACAATTTCTTGATTTATTTTTGCTGCTTGATCTAAAACATCTTTGACTAAGTCAGAACTTATTTCTTTAAATTTATCAATCTCTTTATAATTTTTATTATCTTTAAGATTATCAAAAAGAAACATCATATCTTCAACTGGAGCATTATATGTGGTCATTTAATTAATTAATGGTTTTCCTGTTTTTAATGTATGAACAATTCTATCTTGAGTTTTTTTATTTTCTACTAATTTCATAAAACTGTTTAGTTCCAATTTATACATCTGATCTTCTGTAACCTCTTTATTTAAATCTGTATCTCCGCCACTTAAAACATATGCTAATTCTTTACCAACTTCCATACCGTGATCTAGAATCTTATTATCATTATATAATGTCTCAAGTATTTTGTGCATTTTTTCTCTAGCATTTTTACCCGATAATTTAAATTTACATTCTTTAGATGGAGACATATCTACGTTATTATTGAGTAATTTTCTTGCCGCAGGCAATAGTTCATTTCTATTAATTATAACATCATGATTTTTATCCAAAAATAACATAGGTTTAGCCTCTTGAGGAGAAGATGCGGTTTTAGCATAACCAATTATATTAAAAACTTTTAATGGTGCATAATCTGGATCTGTTTTAGACTCATTAGTTTGACACCATCTCCAAAGTAGTTCTTTACAACCACCTCCAGCAGGCACTAAACCAACAATTGTTTCAACTAAACCCATTACTATATTAGTATGTGTAACTACATAATTACTTTGTAATACAACTTCTTCTCCACCTCCTAGTGCTAAACCAGACGGAGCAGATATAACTGGGTATTTACAATATTTAAGATGCTTGCAAGTTTCTTGAAAACACTTAATAAATTTTTCAACAGACTTTATATCTTTATTCTTTATAAATTCCATTACATAATTTAGATTTACACCTGCAGAAAATTGCATACTTTCATTTATTATAATTAGAGGTTTATCTGTAGCCATTTTCAAAGCATCCATTGAATCATTATCTAAAGCATTTGCTTTAGTATTAAACTCAACAATATTAAAATCTTTAAATCTAAATATTTCTGCTGAGTCATTTTTATCTAATTTAATGACTGTTTTTTTAATCTTTCCTAATGTTTGTAAGTTAGTATATTTTTGTCGCTCGTCATAAAAACTTTCTGCTTTTTTTTCTTTTAAATCTTTTAAAAATTCATTGTGATTAATATCTCCAATTTTTGAAAAGAAATTTTTTAATCCTATAGATTCTAACATTTCAAACGGGCCCATAGACCAATTAAAGCCCAGTCTCAAAGCTTCATCTATATCATTATATTCATCAGTTATAGCTGGTACCAATGATGATGAGTACAAGATTATTTTTGATATTACCGACCATGCATATTTACCATACTTATCATTTCTGTTAATTAATTCTAAAAGGTTTATCTTATCTATTTTTAAATCTATCTTTTTAACTGGAAAGTATTCATTTTTATTTAAATTAAGAGCTTCAAGAGTCTTTTTATTCTCAGACTTATGCATCCTATAAAACCCTCCCTTACCTTTTCTACCTGTATAACCAGTTTCAATTAGTTTTTTGATAATCGGTAAACCAGAAACAACCTTTTGAAATTCATCTTCTTTGGGTAATTCTTTTTGAAAACTTTTAAGAACATCAGACATTAGATCAATACCAATTAAGTCATATAAGGCAAAAACTCCCGTTTTTGGTATACCCATGGGTCTACCAAAAACGGCATCAGCCTCTTCAATAGAAAGATCCATATCAACCGCTTCTGCCATCGCTACTTGCATAGCATACACTCCTATTCTATTTCCTAAAAATCCAGGAGTGTCACCACAAATAATTACGCCTTTACCTAATTTCTCTTCACTAAAATCTTTCAAATAATTAATCTTTTTTTGATCGTTTAGCTTATCTCTAACAATTTCCAGTAACCCCATATATCTAACTGGATTGAAAAAGTGTGTAATACAAAAATCTTTTTTATCTTCTATTTTTAATTTTTCTGATAATACTTTTAATGGAATAGTTGAGGTATTTGACGAAACAATTGACTCTTTTTTTCTTTTATTAAATATTTTTTTGTAAATATCATGTTTGATATCAATTCTTTCTACAACAGCTTCTACAATCCAGTCTGCATCAGAAACATTATTGAAATCATCATGAATATTACCAACCTTCAAATTTTTGATTTTATCTTTTTCAAACAATAAAGGTGGTTTAGATTTTAAAATCCTCTCTTTTGCTCTTTCAGAAATTTCAGTTTTTAAATCTAATAATATAACTGGTATATTAGCATTGCATAAATGAGCAGCTATTCCACTCCCCATTGTTCCAGATCCTATTACAACTACTTTTTTAATATTCATATGATTTTGGTCGGAGCGGAAGGATTTGAACCTTCGACCCTCTGGTCCCAAACCAGATGCGCTACCAGGCTGCGCTACGCTCCGAAAGTTTATTTATATAGGTTATATATGACTTTTTAGCAATTGAAAGATTATTGTGATATTAGTAAAAAATAACTAAATGATCCAATATATTTCAAAACCTTTTAAATATTTCTTTAAACTTGAGTCAGCATCAGGATTAGTTCTTTTATTTGCGGCTGCGATTGCCTTGTTTATTAGCAATAGTAGCTTGGGTGAAAGTTATTTTGAAATATTAGAAAGCTATTTTACACTTGGAACTAAGGATTTTGGATTAAAATTAAGTGTTCTGCACTGGATTAATGATGTTTTGATGGCTGTCTTTTTTTTTTTAGTATCATTAGAAATTAAAAGAGAATTTGTTAAAGGAGAGCTATCAAATCCTAAGCAGGCAATGTTACCAATAATTGGGGCAGTTGGAGGAATGGTTGTCCCTGCTGCTTTTTATATAATAATTAATATAGATGATAGTACAAGACTTAATGGTTGGGCAATACCATCGGCTACTGATATAGCATTTTCATTAGGAGTCCTATCGTTACTTGGAAAAAGAGTTCCTATATCCTTAAAAGTTTTTTTAACTGCTTTAGCAATAATTGATGATCTTGGAGCAATAATAATTATAGCTTTCTTTTATTCAGGTAATATCCAAATAACTTACCTAGCGTTAATGGCTGGAGCTATGTTTTTACTTATAATTTTAAATAGATTAAATGTTAGATCATTCATTCCTTATTTAATTGTTGGAATATTCTTGTGGGAATTTACACATCAATCAGGTATTCATGCTACGATCGCTGGTGTATTATTGGCGTTAACAATTCCTCACAATACAGAAAAAGAGAAAAATTCGTTATTATTAAAGTTAGAACATGCTATCTCTCCCTACGTAGCGTTTGGTA
Organism: uncultured Pelagibacteraceae bacterium; assembly: GCA_902605645.1. Taxonomy (GTDB): domain Bacteria; phylum Pseudomonadota; class Alphaproteobacteria; order Pelagibacterales; family Pelagibacteraceae; genus Pelagilacustribacter. Next base: position 20,982 of record CACLDE010000009.1, read on the forward strand.
TTATGCCAATTTTTGCATTTGCGAATGCAGGAGTATCTTTAGAAGGACTAACATTTGCAACACTATTAAATCCAGTACCTTTAGGAATAGTTTGTGGATTATTTTTTGGAAAACAAATTGGAGTATTTTTATTTTCTTATTTATCTATTTACTTTAAAATTGCAGACAAACCTAATAGTTCGAATTGGATGTCACTTTATGCGGTTTCGATATTAACCGGCATTGGTTTTACTATGAGTTTATTCGTAGGTAATCTTGCTTTTGCTAATAATTTAGAATTTAGTGACGGTGTAAAAATTGGTGTGTTATCAGGATCGTTATTATCTACTTTATGTGGCTACTTCTTATTATTATTCGCCAGTAGAAAATGATTGATAGTAGATTATTAAAAATTGCATCCAATACAAGATTCTACGGTCTAAAGAATGATTATACTTATAAAACAAATTTAAAAAACTCCACATGTGGCGACAAAATATCCATAGAAATTATTCTTAAAAAAAATACAATTAAAGAATTAAGATATGAAACCGAGGCATGTATTTTTTGTCAAGCTTCTGCTAGTACTTTAGCTAATATAGCAAAAAATACAAACTTTAACGAATTAAAAAAAAATTTAAGTAAATATTTAGATTTTAGTAAAAAAGTGCCAATGAAATTTAATGATTTAACTTATTTGTTGAAGAATAAATATATGAGCAGAAAAGATTGTATACTTTTACCTTTTAAAGCTTTCTACAAAGCAATTAAATAGTATTATGAAAAAAATAATATTTATTATTATGATTTTAAGTTTTTTTTCTTCTTTATCAGCAAATTACCATAAACTAGCATATGATTTTGATTTTAAAGGATTAGACGGAAATCAAATTAGTTTAAAAGATTATACTGAAAAAGTTATAGTTGTAGTTAATGTTGCAAGTAGATGTGGTTATACTCCTCAATATAGCGATTTACAAAAATTATCGACTAAATTTCAAGATAAATTGGTCGTAATTGGTGTACCTACAAATAATTTTAAACAAGAACCGGGAAATAACGCTGAAATTAAGAAATTCTGCGACTCGAATTTTGGCATAACTTTTCCGATGTCCGAAAAAGTCGATGTTATAGGTAGTAATGCTCATCCTTTTTTTAAATGGGCCAAAAAAAATCATGGAATATCTGCAATTCCAAAATGGAATTTTCATAAAATAATTGTTGGAAAAAACGGCAAAGTATTAGATACTTTTGCATCCTTTACAAAACCTAGCTCAAAAAAATTCTTAAGCGTAATTGAAAACGAAATTAAAAGTTAAACGATAAACCGTCGTAAGCAGGTATAATATTTTTTGGTAGTTTCTTTTTTAAAGTTAAATAATCGAGATCGACATGCAAATTTGTAAGAATTGTTTTTTTTGCACAAAGCTCTTTGGCAATTCTAATCGTTTCGTCATAATGAAAATGTGAAGGATGGGGTCTTTTTCTAAGACAGTCTATAATAAGATAATTTAAATTTTTTAGATAATTATAAGATTTTTTTGGAATTTTATTACAGTCACTTAAGTAAGCAATTTTATTAAAAACAAAACCATTTGCTTTTATCATTCCATGTTGCAATTCTATTGCTCTTATTTTTAGTATTTCGTTATTTTTTTTAATATAAAATTTTTCATTAAAAGTATTAGAACTCATAATAGGCTTGTATCCAGATCTGGGCGAAAAACAAAAAGTATATTTTTCTTTTAATAATTTAGTTGTACGTTCACTCCCATATATTGGGATTTTTTTTTTATTTTTCCAAAAAAAAGGTCTTAATTCAAATATTCCTACTGTTTGGTCTGCATGTTCATGGGTATACATAACAGCGTCTATATCTTTTATATTATTTTTTTTTATTTGTTCTTTAATATCTGGAGAAGTATCAATAAGTACCGAAATATTTTGATACTGTATATGAGCACAACATCTGCTTCTTATGTTTTTTTTACTTTTTTTATTTAATTTGCCCCAGTAATTTGTAATCCAAGGTGCACCTAAAGAACTTCCACAACCTAATATAGTAAATTTATTTTTCAACTTAATTTCCCAAACAGTTTAAAAAAATTATTTGTAGTATTTTCACATAAAGTATCAAATTTAACTTCTTTTAAATTTGAGAGGTATTTAGCTGTGTGGATTACATTTGATGGTTCGTTTGATTTACCTCTTAATGGTTCTGGAGATAAGTAAGGAGAGTCTGTTTCTATTAAAATTTTATTTAATGGTATTGACTTAAATGTTTCATTTAAGTCTTTTGTTTTCTTAAAAGTTATGATTCCACTAGCTGAAAAATAAGCGCCTAATTTGAGAAGCTTTTGAGCAAATTTATTTGTTCCTGTAAAACAATGCATTAAGATTTTTAAATTATTTTTTTTTGAATATTTTGCTAGTATTTCATATGTAGAATCCTCTGCGGCTCTAGAATGAACTACAAGGGGAAGTTTGCTTTCTATAGAGGCTTTTATATGTTCCTCAAATAATCTCATCTGCTCATTCTCATCAGAGTGGTTATAAAAAAAATCCAATCCTGTTTCCCCTATTCCAATTATTTTATTACTTACTTTAATTCTTTCTAATATTATATCTTTATTTATTTGATTGTGGTTTTTAGCCTCGTGAGGATGAATTCCGTAAGTACCGTAAACATTATTAAACTTTTGTGTGATATTCAAAATATTATTATATTTTTTATCAGATACAGATATAGTTAAAATAAATCTAACATTAGACTCTTTTGCTCTTTTTATAACACTATCCAAGTCAGAGTACATGGGTTCGTAGTCAAGATGACAATGTGAGTCTATAATCATTAATCTACTTTCTTAAATAAAATTTCAACTTTTCCTAACTCTTTATCATGATCTAGAGCAATATTATCATTTATTTCTGTAATAATTCTTAAATCTTTTTTAACATTAATAGTATCTAGAATTTTATTAGCACTAATAGGAATTATTGGTAATAAGAGAATACTAATATTTTTAATTTGCTCGACAATTGAGTACAATACTGAATTCATCTTTTTCACGTCGGTTTTTTTAAGAGCCCACGGTTCTGAGTCATTAAAATATTTGTTAGAATCAAAAGAATATTCAATTACTTGTTTGATGTAATTATTAAGATCCTGTTTGTTAACTAATTCATTTAATCTTTTTAAATCATTCTTTACTTTGTTTGTTAATGTCCTATCCTCGTTAGTGAATGTGCTATATTTTGGTATTTTATTTCCACAATTTTTTTTTAAAAAAGCAAAAACTCTTTGGCATAAGTTTCCATAATTATTTGCTAAGTCATTATTGATACAATTTTTTAAGTTTTCTAAAGATATATTGCCGTCATTACCTAGAGAGACCTCCTTAATTAGGTAGTATCTGAGTTGATCAATACCATAAATTTTAATTATTTGAATTGGATCAAGGATATTTCCAAGAGATTTAGACATTTTTTTTTCATCAGAAAGTATCCAACCATGTCCAAAAACTCTTTTAGGTATTGGGAGATTAGCAGCCATTAAAAAGGCAGGCCAGTAAACAGCATGGAATCTTAATATATCTTTACCTATAACATGTAAGTCAGCTGGCCAATAATTTTTATATAAATCAGATGAAGTATCTGGGTAATTTAGTGCGCTTAAATAATTTGTAAGAGCATCAAGCCAAACGTAAATTACATGTTTTTGATTTTTAGGCACTGGTATACCCCAAGAAAAAGATGTTCTACTTACAGACAGGTCTTTAAGTCCTTTTTCAACAAATTTTACAACCTCGTTTTTTCTAGAATTTGGGAGAATGAAATCAGGGTTTGATTTATAAAGATCAAGTAATTTTTGTGACCAAGACGAAAGTTTAAAAAAATAAGACTCTTCTTCAACCCACTCAACTTTTGATCCAGATAATTTAGATATTTTAAAATTATCTTTATGCTCTATTTCATCATTATCATAGTAAGCTTCGTCAGAAACAGAGTACCAACCTTTGTATTTGTCGAGATATATATCGCCAGATTGAACTAATCTATTCCATAAATCTTCGACAGACTTATAATGTCTTTTTTCAGTTGTTCTAATAAAATCATTATTCGAAAGATTTAAAATTTTGCTTAGTTCTTTAAATTTTTCAGAGAGTTCATCACAAAACTGTTGAGTCTCTTTTTTATTTTTTTCTGCTTCTCTTTGTATTTTTAAACCATGTTCATCAGTTCCAGTTAAAAAATGAACCTTATATCCTTCCAATCTTTTATATCGTGCAATTACATCAGCAATTATGCTTGAATAAGCATGTCCCATATGAGGCTTACCAGACGGGTAATATATCGGTGTTGTTATATAGTAATTTTTTATATCCATTAAATATAATTTTCTATTTCTACAAGTAAATTTGAATAATTTAAATTTAATTTATTTATGTCATGTATTTTTTTTATAATTTTAATTCTTTGATTGTTTAATTGATTAATATCTAAACTATTTTTAGATTTATTATAATAATATTTGTCTATCAAATAAATTGCAAAATTTAAATAATTTATATTTTTTTTCTGCTTATGAAGTTTAAGAATTTTTTCCAAATTTAAGATTAGCTCATCATTTATGTTGATGTTTTCATCTAAAGTAAATTTATTAAATTCTAAATAATTTCCTGGTGTTAATTTAGAGTTTTTAATATCAATCTTATCTTCAATATTTAAATCAGATACTAATTTTTTTATAATATCTATTTTAGTTAAATTATTTAAAAAAATTACAAATTCAATAGATCTTGATGTTAAGGTTTCCAAAACATTTTGCTTTTGATTATTTATTAAAATAAAATAATTATTAGTAGATGGCTCTTCAATTGCTTTAAGAAGGGCATTTATGCAATTTTTATTCAAGTGTTCAACATCATCAAATATAATGAAACGTTTAAAACGGTTAATTGATGACTTTTGTAGTGTTGACTTTAAATTTCTTATATCATCAATTTTAACGTTATTTTGAATGCAATTAAAATAGATTATATTTACGTTAGAATTCTCCTTAATACTACTGTACAAATCACTTTTATTTGAAATTATATAATTTTCTAAATCATAATTATTTTTATCAAAAATATAATTTAACAAATGAATTACTAATGTAAATTTCCCTTGTCCTTTTTTACCAGTTAACATAAGAACC
>CACLDE010000010.1 GCA_902605645.1 uncultured Pelagibacteraceae bacterium
AATTGATATATTTGTCATTGAAATTTCTTTAAAAATTTCTATACCAAGAATGGGATAAAATAATAAGCTTTATAACAAGAGCGGGTCTAATAGCTTTTATTCTCAATATTACAATGATAGTTTTAGGTTATTATATCGCTAAAATTTTTGCTTCAGGTATACAGCAAAGAAAATGTATTTCTCTTGAGTGTGGTTTGCAAAATGGAACCCTAGCAGTTTTTGTGGCATCTCAATTATTTGATGACATTATATTTATAGTGCCTACAGCTGCATATGCTTTAGTTATGTTCGTAACTTCAATAGTTTTTGTTCTTATTGTAAGGAAAATTAAATAGATTACCTGGACTTAATATTGTCTTGTGGAATAATTTTTTGGGTTATTCGATCTAATATAATTGCTAAAATTACAATACCTGTTCCGCCTATTACAGCACCTCCTATGTCTAACCTACCTAAAGCGACATAAACTGTTAATCCTAACCCACCTGCCCCAATTAAGGCTGCTATAACAACCATTGATAAAGCTAACATTAAAGTTTGATTTACTCCAGCCATTATAGTTTTCATTGCTAAAGGAATTTCAATTTTTCTTAAAATTAAAAACCTAGTTAATCCTAAACTTGCACCTGCTTCCTTAAATCCTTTGCCTACTTGTCTAATACCTAAATTAGTTAATCTTACAATTGGTGGTAATGCGAATATAATAGTTGCAATTACCCCCGGTGTTAAGCCAACACCAAATAACATTACAACTGGAATTAAATAGACAAAACTTGGAATAGTTTGCATTATATCAAGGATTGGTCTTAAAATTGCTTCAAATAAGTTACTTCTCGATGCAACAATTCCTAATGGAATACCAATAAGCATGCAAAAGATAACTGCTGTAAAAATCATGGCTAATGTAGTCATTGTTTCTTGCCATAAATCTACTAGATCAATAAAAATTAAACTTAGCGCTGAAAGAATTGCAAGTTTTATTCCATTTGTTTTAAATGCGAATGCCATGAAAATTAAAATGACTATTGGAAATGGTATAAAATTAAAAAGAGTGTCTAAACCGTTAAGAACTGAGTCAATTGGTGCAGATAATTTTTTAAAGAGTGGTCGTTGCATAAACAACCACTCTTTAATATGTTTTTCAATCCATTCTGCTATTGGAATGTATACTTCATAGTCAGATGGTGAAAGTTTTAAGCTCACTTATCTTAAAGCTTACTTAATCCAACTATCGAACGTACTTTGGTTCGCTTTTATCCATTCTGCAGCATGCTTCTTGATGGCTCTTTCGCTTTTTTCACCCGCATTCATTTTCATGTTTTGCGCAGCGATATCCGCTAGTGGAATAGATGCTTTAGTAAGCATTTTTTTCACTTTTGGATTAGCTTTTAAGAAGTCTGAATTTGCCGCTGGACGAATGTCATCAGCACCAAAACCCATATTTATTTTGGATTTTGTTGCATTAGGAACGCTAACTTTTTTAGTTTGGCTGTAAGGAACTTCTATCCAAACAACGTCCTGTCCAAGTTTTAAAGCACCAACAGTCCAATTCGGAGTCCATGTATAAAATAATACTGGTTTTCCGTTTTTGTATTTTGCTACTGCGTCAGCCATAGAAGCTGAGTAGTCAGCTTTCACTGGATTAATAAAGTCACCTAAACCAAGTTCAGCAAAATGTTTTGTAATTTGCTTTTCACAACCCCAACCTGGAGGGCAAGCAACCATGTCTGCTTTACCGTCGCCATTTGAGTCCCAAGCTTTAGCGTTTGCTTTAATATCCATTACGCTTTTGATACCGTATTTATCAGCTGATTTTTTATCAACTAGGTAACCTTGTAAGCCACCTTTTTTCATAACATAACCAACTTTTTTTACTTTACCTTTAGCTTCTTTCATATAACCGTCGTGAGTTCCAAACCAACCATTTACCCATAGGTCTAGATCTCCTGCTGCTGCTGCAACATAAAATACTGAAGGCTTGATTGCTTTAGGTTCAGTTACTTTGTAACCCATTTTTTCCAAGGCTTGTTTGTATATTTCAGCTTGGAAATAACCAGTATCCCAGTTTGCTTTAGCCATTTTTACTTCGTTTGCATTAACTGCGTTTGTTATAAACAAAGCTGCAATTAACGTTACTAGATGTTTAAAATGTTTCATGTAATCCCCCTTATTTTTATAAAAAACTAGCATGTATAAAAGTTAAATGTAACCGTAATACAACTAAAAGGTGAGTCTTATTTCAAAAATGTAAGTAAAACGGGTGTTATTTAGGAATTTTTTAAGTTTAAATTAATTTATCCAGCTATCAAAAGTGCTTTGATTAGCTTTTATCCATTCCTCAGCATGTTTCTTAATAGCTTTTTCACTTTTTTCACCATCATTCATTTTTAGATTTTGCTCAGCGATATCTGCTAGTGGTATAGAAGCTTTTTTTAACATTTTTTCAACTTTTGGATTGGCTTTTAAAAAATCAACATTTGCTGCAGCTCTAATATCATTTACGGCAAAACCCATATTTAATTTAGATTTCGTAGCATTTGGTACTTTTACTTCTTTTGTATCGCTATACGGAGCTTCTATCCAAACAACATCTTCTCCTAATTTTAATGTCCCAACTGACCAGTTTGGTGTCCAAGTATAAAATAAAATTGATTTTCCATTTTTGTATCTTGAAATTGCATCAGCCATAGATGCAGAGTAGTCTGCTTTTAACGGATTAATGAACTCACCAAGACCAAGTTCTGCAAAGTGTTTAGTAATTATCTTTTCACATCCCCATCCTGGAGGGCAAGCTACCATGTCTGCTTTTCCATCGTCATTGATATCAAATTCCTTAGCGTGTTTTTTGATATCCATTATTGATTTTATATTAAATTTATCAGCAGTTTTTTTATCTATAAGGTAACCTTGTAATCCACCTTTTTCTACAACATATCCTACAGGTTTAACTTTTCCCATTGCTTCTGTCACATATGTATTATGATTTTCAAACCATCCGTTTACCCATAAATCCATATCACCTGCAGCAGCTGCAACATAGAAAACTTGAGGCTTCATTACGGTAGGCCCTGATACTTTGTAACCCATTTTTTCTAGAGCTTTTTTATATATTTCAGCTTGAAAAAAGCCAGTATCCCAGTCAGCTTTTCCCATTTTAATTTCTTTAGCATTTAATGAGGTTAAGAAAAATAGTGCAGTTATAATAGATATAATAAATCTCATTCTTAAAGATTAAGATAATTTAACGGATATTGAAAATTGAGATTTGTCGCAGTATTAAATTAACTTCTTTTACAGGTTGTACATAAACCATAAAATTCTAAATTATACTTTTTATAGATCATGCCGGTTTTGTCATGAAAATTTTTTAAATATTTAGAAAGTTTTTGGTCGCTAATTTCAGTTACCTTTTCGCATGTTTCACAAATTGAAAATGCCGTAGCCTTTGAAATTTCACAATTTGAATTTTGACAAGCTACAAATGCATTTCTGCTTTCTACTTTATGAATTTTTCCTAATTTAATTAATTTTGCTAAAGCTCTATAAACTTGTAGAGGCGCTTTAATACCTTTTTTTTGAACATTAAATAAAATTGAATAAGCCTTTAAAGGTTCCTTGGCTTTTTCGATAATATCTAGAATTATTTTTTGATTTTTAGAGAGAGTTTGAGTTTGAGCCATATTATATTTTACCAATTAACTTTCATTTTTTCAATTCAGAAAATTTTTTAGTTTTAATAAGTGAAATTAAAAATAGTAGTAATGCTGCAGTTATTATTGAAGGACCTGATGCTGTATTAAATTCTAAAGAAGAAAACAACCCTATTAAAATTGATAATAATCCTCCAATCGTAGATAAAAAAGCCATTTGTATAGGATTATTTGAGATATTTCTTGCTAACGCTGCTGGAATAATAAGCATTCCAGTTATTAAGAGGAGCCCAACTATTTTTATTGAAATAGCAATTATTGCTGCCATCAAAATTGTAAATATTGCATTATATCTATCAGGATTCATTCCCTCAGCTTTAGCTAAATCGTAATTTATTGTTGAAGCAAACAAAGGTTTCCAAATAATTTTTAAAATTATTAAGATAAATACGCCACCGCCCCAAATTAATAACAAATCACTTTGACTTACAGCCAATATATCACCAAACAGCAATCCCATAACGTCAAATCTAATAGTTGTTAAAAATCCAATGATTACAAGTCCTATTGCTAGTGATGAATGGGCTAATAAACCTAATAAAGCATCGTTGGGAAGATTTGTTTTAGTTTGTAATTGAAGAAGAAAAATAGCTATAACCGCTGATATTAAAAAAACTGATAAAGCAATATTAAGTTCAAATACCAAAGCTATAGTTACACCTAATAAAGCTGAATGTGCAAGTGTGCCTGCAAAAAAAGACAATCTTCTCCAAATTACAAAGCATCCTATTGGACCTGTTATTAAAGCTATTCCAATTCCTGCAAGTAAGGCTCTTATAAAAAAATCATCTAGCATATTATTTTTGATCTATTGTTCCGTCCTGAGAGTGAGTATGGTCATGTTTATGTTCGTAAAGGGATAAGATATTTGAAGCTCTATCACCGAATAATTCCCTATATTTACTATCTTTCACGACATTATGTGGTGTTCCAGAACAACAGACATGTCCATTTAAGCATAATACATAATCAGTAGCAGACATTACTACATGCAAATCATGCGAGATTAAAAGTATTCCACATTTCATTTTGTCTGAAATTTTTTTTATTAATTCATATAAGGCAATTTCGCCTTTAAAATCGACACCCTGTACAGGTTCATCAAGAACTAATAATTCTGGTTGTTTAGAAATAGCTCTTGCTATCAAAACTCTTTGAAACTCTCCTCCAGATAAATTACTTAAACTTTTATTTTTTAAATGTTCAACACCTGTTAAATTTAAAGCAATATTAATTTGATCTTGGGTCAATTCTTCTGTCAAAGTCATGAAATCAGATACTCTAACTGGCAAGGTCCAATCTATTGAGATTTTTTGAGGCACATATCCAATTTTATTAGTGTATGTTTTAACTTTGCCATCAATCTTTTTATATATTCCTAGTGCAATTTTTGCTGTTGTTGATTTTCCAGAACCATTTGGACCTATCAACGTAACTATTTCACCTTGTTTAACTTCAAATGAAACTCCTTTAACTAAAGATTTGTCATTCAAAGAAATGCCAGCATTTTCAACCTTAAGTAGTACCTTATTTTTATTCTCCATAATTAAATCCTTGACCTTAAATATGTTATATTATAACAAACGTTATATTATAACACTATGATAAACAAATTTTTAAAGCTTACAATTACTTTATTTGTTGCATTTACACTTAATTTTTCTGCTAATGCAGATATTAAAGTTGTGGCTTCTATTAAACCTATACACTCATTAGCAAGTTATTTGATGGATGGAGTTGGTAAACCAGATTTAATCGTAGATGGCTATAATTCTCCACATGGATTTGCATTAAAACCATCTCACGCTAAAATGTTGCAAAATGCCGATTTAGTATTTTGGGTTGGTGAAGACTTAGAAAATTTTTTAGATAAACCATTAAAATCAATAGCAAAAAAAGCTGAAAAAATAGAATTAATGGAAATCAAGGGTTTAAAAAAATTAGAATTCAGAGAAAGAAACATATTCGAAGGGCATGATGATCACGGACACGACGATCATAAAGAAGATAAACATGACGATCATAAAGAACATGGTCACAAAGAGGATAAACATGATGATCATAAAGAAGATAAACATGATGATCATAAAGAACATGGTCATAAAGAGGATAAACATGATGATCATCACGAGCACGCCCACGGTGAACACGATCCACATATTTGGCTTGATCCAATGAACGCAAAAGTAATTTTAAGTGAGATGGCAGAACATCTAATTGAAAACGATAAAGAAAACGCATCTAAATATAAAACTAATTTAAAAAAAGCACATAAAAATTTAGACGAACTTACAAAAAAAGTAAAATCTGATTTAAATAAAGATTTTAAATCAATTGTTTTTCATGATGCATACCAATATTTTGAAAAAAGATTTGGCGTAAATGTCTTGGGAGCTTTTACAGTAAATGCAGATGTATTACCTGGCGCGGAGCAATTATCTGAAATTAGAGAAATAATTGAACATGAAAAAGTGAGCTGTGTATTTTCTGAACCTCAATTTAATCCAGATATAATTAAGGCAGTAGCAAAGGATACAAATATTAAGACTGGAGTTATAGATCCATTGGGAGCTACTCTAGATCCAGGAAAAACTTTATATTTTGATTTAATTAAAAATATGTCTTCCTCTTTTAAAGGCTGTTAAAAATTTATCAAAATTAGTTATTTAATCTGATAACCACAATGATTGAAAAGGTTCAATCTGAACTTTATTATTGGTTGTGTATAGTTTTCTATTATTTAATAAATTTTTTAAATTCATGCTTTTTTTATCTAAACTTAAACTTTGAGTTTTTGATGTTAAATTAAAGATACAAGTCACTGTTTGTTTCTTGTCTAAGCTAATTCTTTTAAATATAAATAAATTTTGATTACTTTTAATCGTTATTCTTATGGCATTGGGATGAAATGCTTTTTGATTTTTTCTTATTAAAAGAAGTCTCGTTATTTCTTTATAGAATTTATATTGTTTCGAATGCTTATTTTTTAATTTTTTTTCTAATTTTTTTTTGTTCCATTTATACCTATTCAAATCCCTTTTGTTGTTAGTAATAATATATTTATTAAAATCATTAGGAGTTCCAAATATAGAATTCAAATAAATAGCTGGTATTCCCTCAAAGGAGATCATAATAGCATGAGCCGTAATATATCTTTCAAAACTATATTGACCTTTAGGGTCTTTATCAGTTTTTTCCAAGGCGTTGAAAATGGTAATATTAGCCTCATAAATTTTTTTCCTAGCTTTCTGAATTTTCCTGTAAGAAAATTCACCTCCATTTTTTTTAATTCTCCTAAAAAAAATATTTAATGTCTTATTATTTAATATACCTTCAGCTGGCCTCATACCTATACCGTCATGTGATGCAATAAAATTTAGGTAGCTTGTTCCCTTCTTTGCTTGAGGTAATTTGCGACTCCACTTTAATAGCTTTGAACTATCTTCAAAACTTAGTGCATGAACTAAAAGGGGTGGTAAAGAGAAGTTATAAATCCAATTAGCCTCATCTCCTTTACCAAAATAACTCAAATTTTCTTTTTCCGGTAAATTAGTCTCAGTAACTAAAATTGACTCAGATTTAAGATTTTTTCCTACAAGTTTAATAAATTTTATAATTTCATGAGTTTGTTTTAAGTTAACACACTTTGTTCCACTTTCTTTCCATAAATAAGCTATAGCATCCAGTCTGAAAACATTTGTTCCATGAGATAAAAGATTTATTAGTATTTTAATATTTCTCATTAAAACTCTTGGATTTTTAAAATTTAAATCAATTTGATCTGCACTAAATGTCCTCCATAAATATCTAGTATTATTAAATAATTTTATTTTTTTTAATAGTTTATGATCTCTGGGTCTTATAACTTTATTAGTATTAAACTTATGATCAACAGTTAGAAAATAATCTTTTCCTGGAGAGTTGTTTCGTAAATAATTTTTAAACCACAAACCTCTCGATGATGCGTGATTTATAACAATATCAGCCATTATCAAATTTGTTTTTGATAGAGAGGAAATATCTTTCCAGCTGCCAATTTTCTTGTCAATTTTATAATGATCTTTGACTGCAAAACCACTGTCGCTGCTGGAAGGATAAAATGGTAAAAAATGAATTGCATTAAAATAATTAGATAAATATTTACTAAAAAACTTTTTAAAGTGTTTAAGTGTATGATCGGTGCCATTTTGAGTAACACTATCTCCATAGGTAATAAGTAATGTAGTTTTTTCAGAAATATTAATTTTTTTTCTTTTTTTATTTTTTTTATTAAAACTATTAATGAGCTGTACTAATTCTTTATGATAAAAATTTGTATCGATATTTTTGTCTACTGGACGATAAATTTTATCTAATCTTTGTTTTAATAACTGCTGAATTTTTGATGATAACATTACTTGTAATTTTTGTTATCTTCATTTATTGCTTCTTTTAATCTTTTTAAATAATCAGGTATAGCACTCTTAACTCTACTCCATGTAGGTATGAACGGGGTATCCATAGGACTTTTTAAAAAGGAGTCGCCGGCCTTCATTATATTTAAAGCAAATAACTCGACTGTTTTTTCTTCAGTATGAGAATCAAATTTAAAACCATTCATTTCAGCATCGCTTCTATAAATGTCGATTAAATCTAATGCATATCGATAATAGGTAGCTTTTAATGATCTAAAAGTTTCAGGACTAAAAGTATTTCCTTGTGTTGCAAGTTTTCTTATTAATGTTTTAATAATATCTAAAGACATTCTTGATAATCCTTTGTTTTCATTATTTGCTGACAAGTCCTGGTGTTTGTGATCATATTTATCTGCTAGATCGACTTGACAAATATTTTGAGGGGAAAAATTTCTTTGCATCTCTGACAAAATACCAACTTCAATACCCCAGTCTGATGATATCCTAAGCTCTGGTAAAACATTTCTTCTGAAAGAAAACTCCCCAGCAAGAGGGTATTTAAATGATTTCATAAATTCTAAATAATCACTTCTTCCAATAGTTTTTTCTAAAGCAGTTAATAAAGGAAATACAAGTAATCTTGCAACTCGACCGTTCATTTTTCCGTTAGCTATTCTTGGGTAATATCCCTTACAAAACTCAAAGTTAAAAAAAGGATTTACAACAGGGTAAAATAACTTTGCTAACATTCGTCTATCATAAGTTTTAATATCACAATCGTGAAGAGCAACAGATCTAGCTTCATCGCGTGCAATACACATGCCAAGACAATACCAAACATTTCTTCCCTTTCCCATCTCACTCGGTGCTAAACCTTTTTCTTTAAGTTCTTCATGTAATTTTTTTAATCTAGGTCCATCATTCCATAAGATTGTGAAAGGTGTATTTAATTTTTTAAAAAATTTCCAAGCTTTGATAGCCTCTGGTTTTGAAGCCTTATCTAAACCAATTATAATATGATTAAGATATTTTGTTTCACCAATTTGTTTTACAATATTAGGTAAAGCATCCCCTTTTAGTTCAGAATATAGACTAGGTAAAATTAATTCCATTTTTCTCTCTTTAGAAAATTTTAATAATTCTTTTTCTATATCAGCTGTGGTTTTAGTTCCAAAATCGTGAAGACTTGAAATTATTCCATTTTGAGAAAAATCACCCATTACAAAACTTATTCCTTTTATTTTATTTTTTCTAGTGCCAATTTGACAATCTCTACCCACCCCTCTGGAGCAGTATGTTTTGATATTATCAAATTTTTAATTTGTAGATCTTTATTTATAAACTTATTATTTTTTACCAAACAAGCTATATCTGAATTTTTAAGCATTTCTAGGTCATTATGATTATCGCCTACTGCTATTGTTTTTGGTTTTGACTTAAATTTTTGTTGAAGCATAATAATTATTTTCTTCATTGCATCAGCTTTATTAATTCTATCACCTAAATTTAAAATCCTTCCCCCATCTTTTAAATCTAGACCGATTTCTGATAACATGTTTTTTAAAAGTAATTTTTCCTCATTATTTCCCACAAATTTTATTGGTATTGTACATGTTCTTTTAAATACATTTTTAAGCTTATTTTCTGGTAATCCAAATATTTGAATTTGTTCAGACGTTGTAAGACTAGAAATAACCTTGCATTTAGCTTTTAGATCTTGATTTATATTTTTATCAAAAATATTTTGAATCTCATAAACTTTTTTTGCTAGTATAATTTTGTCTGGGAATTCGTCACTTAAAAAATTTAGGTTATGAATAATTGAACCATTTTCACTGATAAATGGAAATTTAAAGTTAGCTTCATTATTGAATTCTATTATTTCATCCTCAGTTTTACTTGAATTTGGTATGATTATTATATTTTTATTTTTAAGCTCGTTTAGAAAAGTTTTTATACTGTCAAAATTAAAAGTATCGCGATTTAAAAGTGTACCGTCTAAATCAGTAAATATTAAAATGGATGAATTTGAATACATTTTAATATTTTAACACACAAATAATAAGATTATACTTCTATAACTAAAGTATCTTTTGAGCCACCACCTTGAGAGCTATTAACTATTGTGCTACCTTTTCGAAGTGCTACTCTTGTCAAACCACCAGTTGTAACCCATGAAGTTTTACCACTAAGAACGAACGGTCTTAAATCTAGATGCCTAGGTTCAATAGTGTTTTCTGAAATTGTAGGTGTGGTCGACAAAACTTCAAGTGGTTGAGCAATATAACCCTTTGGGTCTTTATTAATTTTTCTTATAAAGCCATTTTTTTCTTTAATTGAGGCTTTGGGTCCAATCATGATTCCATTCCCTCCAGATCCGTTTGTTGGTTTGATCACTAGTTTTGAAATATTCTCTAAGACATGGTCTCTTTCTAATTTATTTCTACATAAAAAAGTTTCAACTTGATTAATTTTTGGCTCCTCATTTAAATAAAATTTAATCATTTCACCAACATATGAATATATAGCTTTATCGTCTGCAATTCCTGTTCCAGGTGCATTGACTATACCCACATTTCCTTTAATCCAAGACTTAAAGAGACCAGCAACACCTAAAAGTGATTTTTTATAAAAAACTTTTGGATCAAGAAAATTATCATCTATTCTTCTATAAATACAATCTACCTTAAGAGGACCTTTAACTGTTTTCATATAGACATAATCTTTTTCTACAAACAGATCTTTCCCTTCAACTAGAGCTATGCCCATTTGATCGGCTAAAAATTCATGTTCAAAATATGCAGAGTTATATACGCCTGGTGTAAGTAAAACCATGTGAGGATTTTTTGTTTTTTTTGGCACACATTCTTGCATACAATTATAAAGTTTATTTGGATATTGATGAATGGAAGATACCTTGTGTCTTGTAAATAATTCCGGAAAAACATCTCTCATCACCATACGATTTTCAAGCATATAAGATACACCTGATGGAACTCTAAGATTATCCTCTAAGACTAAAAAATCTCCATCTTTATTTTTTATTAAATCAACACCTGATATATTAGACCAAGCTTTGTGCTTAGGTGAAAATCCCTCGCATTGTTTTAAATAATATGGAGATTTAAAAACTAATTCCTCTGGAATTAATTTTTCCTTAAAGATTTTTTTTTCATTATACACATCATCTATAAAGAGATTGAGCGCTTTTACTCTTTGTAATAATCCCTTTGAAACTTTATTCCATTCTTTTTTTTCTATTATTCTTGGAATGATATCTAAAGGCCATTTTTTTTCATCTTGTCTTTTATCAGCAGAATAAACTTTAAAATTTATACCTCTTGCATTAATAGTGCTTTGACAGTTTTTCTCAATTTCATTTAATTTTTTTATTCCGTATCTTTCTAAAATACCTGATATGGTTTTAGCTTGTTTTCTAAGCTTATTATCTAAGTTAAAATACTCATCATAAGACTTGCTAGAATTATATTTTTTCCATATATCAACCATTAACTAAAATTATTGATTATTTAGGTAATTAATCAAATGCAAGAAATAGATATCTGGCATGTGTAATTTGGATTATCTATAATAGTTTAAATATTTTAACATTATTTATGACTTATTGTGTAGGTATAAAAACAAATGAAGGTGTAGTTTTAGCATCAGATTCCAGAACTAACGCTGGTCTTGATAACGTCAATATTTACTCAAAAATGTTAACTTATGACGTAGGTGATAGAACAATAGTTGTAGTAACATCTGGAAATTTAGCTACTTCACAAGCAGTTTATAAATCATTAGAAAAAGATATAAAAAATAAAGATGGTTCATTAAGTTTAAATACTTGTAAAGATTTTGAGCAGATTGCATCATATATCGGAAAGCTTAATGTGAAACACTCATCCCCTAATGGCGTAAATACAGATAGCTTGGTTTTAGGATCTACTTTTATCATTGGAGGACAGATAAAAGGTCAACCACTTGAATTATATATGGTTTATCCTCAAGGTAACTATATTAGACCAGCTGATAGTAAGCCTTACTTGGTGATAGGTGAAGTAAAGTACGGCAAACCAATTTTAGATAGAGTTATTACTCCAAGTGTTTCTATAGGAGACGCATCAAGATGTGCATTAATTTCTATGGACTCAACCCTTAAAAGTGATCTTACAGTTGGCCCGCCTATTGATATTGCAGTTTATAAAAAGGACGAAAAAAAAATTTCTTATTTAAAGTGTCTAAATACAAGCGATGAAGACTACTCTAAAGTCTGCAATCAATGGTCAGATAAAGTTTTACAAGTTTTTGACACATTTCCAAAATTTGATTGGGAAAAATAAGTAAATTTTAAAATTAATCTCCAATATAATGTAGATTAATTTTTCTTTGATGTTTTTCAATTCTATGTTCAAATAAAAAAAGACCTTGCCAAGTACCTAATACCAAATTAGAATTTTTAATAGATAAACAAAGATGTGTTGAAGTTAAAATTGTTTTTAAATGTGCCGGCATATCGTCTTTGCCCTCCATTTTATGAATATAGCTGTCATCCATTGGTACTAGTCTATCAAAAAAATTTAATATATCTTTTTGTACATCGGAGTCTGCATTTTCTTGAACAATAATTGATGCGCTAGTATGTAAAATATTAATATTTAATATTCCTTTATTAAAATCTTCATTCTTTATCCATTGTTGAACACTTGAGGTAAAATTATAAAGTTTTCTACCTTTTGTTTTGATTTCAAGTTGGTGAAATTTTTGTATCATGATTATTTAATATCACCGATATAAGTTCCGAGAGAAAGTGCGGTTTCAACTAAAGGATCATTTCTTTTAACATTTCTATAAGTTTTTATTCCTTTGTCTATAGGAACGTCTACTACTCTTCTGTTATTCCATGCAACCATTCGATTAAAATTTTTTTTAGCTAATAAATCAACTGCATAAACGCCAAACGCACTTGCTAATATTCTGTCATTTGCAGTTGGTGGAGCCCCTCTTTGCACATGCCCTAAAGTAGTTACTCTACACTCAATATCAGTTTTTTTCATTATTTCAGAAGCTATATATTCTCCTATTCCACCCAATCTTTTTTCATCATTAATATATTTTTGTATTACTTTTAATCCATTTTCTTTTTTAACTGCCTCAGCTACAATTATTAAAGAGTGTTGAATTTTATTCTCTTTCATCTCGTTAAGTTTGTTAATGATTCCTTTTATTGAGTATTTTATTTCAGGTATTAAAATTACATCAGCTCCACCTGCTATACCTGCATGTAAGGCAATGTGGCCGGCGTCTCTTCCCATAACCTCTAATATCATTGACCTTCTATGGCTTGCCGCAGTTGATTGTAAATTATCTAAAGCTTGAGTGGCAACATCAATTGCTGTATGAAAGCCAATAGAATTTTCTGTAGCCCCCACATCATTATCAATGGTTTTTGGAATTGCTACGATATTCATTTTTCCTTTCATTGCTAACTTTTTTAATATTTTCATACTTCCATCTCCACCAATAATTATTAAACCGTCAAGATTTAAAGATTTGTAACCCTCAATAATAAGTTTTGATGTATCTATTATTTTTCCTTTTTTTTGAAATTTAAAAGGGTTGTCTTTGTTATTGGATCCTAAAAAAGTTCCACCCTGTCTTAATAAATAGCCTCTAAAAATATTTCTAGTCAACTTCTGTACATCTGGCGGTCTTTTGGCTAGACCGATAGTTCCATCTCTAATACCATAAACATCCATATTATATTTAGTCTTAGCCCTGAAAAAAATTGATCTAATTGCTGCGTTCAGTCCCCCGCAGTCACCTCCGCTTGTCAAAATTCCGATTTTTTTAATTTTGCTCATTATGAAATTTATTTTTTTAGGAATCATGATAATATAACATATCTTATTAAAATAATGGAAAAAAAAGCAAAAATTATAGCAACTATAGGTCCAGCAATTTCATCATCTAGTCAAATTTTAAAATT
>CACLDE010000011.1 GCA_902605645.1 uncultured Pelagibacteraceae bacterium
GGAACCATAATTTATTTTGGAAATGTATGAAGCCAAATGGGGGTGGAAAAATTCCACCTAAACTTGAAGAAAAAATTAAGAGAGATTTTGGAAGTTTTGAAAAATTAAGATCAGAGTTTATAAATGCCGGTGTAACTCAATTTGGATCTGGTTGGTGCTGGTTATCTGTTAAAGATGATAAACTAGTTGTTTCAAAATCACCTAATGCTGAAAACCCAACTATTCACAACTTGAAACCTATATTAGGTTGTGATGTATGGGAACATTCTTATTATATAGACTATAAAAATAAAAGACCAATTTATTTAGAAAATTTCTTTGATAAATTAATTAATTGGGAATTTGTAGAGTCAAACTTATAGTTTAAATATTTATTATTTTTTTTTTCTTGCAAAGATAAACGATCTCACACATTGAACTAAAAAGTATAGACCAGTAAGCAACATCATTGTTTTTGATGAGTCTGCCCAAATATTTTCAAATGCATATCCACTGATTAAAGATCTAATTACATCTAATCCACCCAAAAAAATAATGAGACCAAATATTACAACAATATGCATAAATAACTTTTTTCTTGATGGAAATTTAATAGCTAAAAAAGAAAAGATAATTAAAGGTAAACCGAGAAAAGATGGAATATAAGAAGTTGCTGACGAGCTATCGCTTATAAAACTTATTACAATCCCCCACAAAATTAAAAAAAGCCCATATGTAAGTGAGAACTTTTCAATTGTTAAATTTAAAACTTTGAATTCTTTATTTGAGTTTTCATTATCCATTTTAAAGTATCTTTTCAAAACCTTCAAAGTTTGGATGGCCAAGATATAAATCTTGATGTTTACCAGCATCTTTATGTGCCAATCTAAAAGCTTCAGATTTTGTCCAATTTATAAAATCTTTTCTTGAATCCCATACACTATGAGAAGCATATAAAGTAAAATCTTCACTTTTATCACCTTTAACTAAATTAAATCTTTTAAATCCTGAGACATTTTCCAGATGGGTTTCTCTATTTTTCCAAACATTCTCAAAGGCTTTCTCTTTGCCTTTAACAATTTTAAATCTATTCATTGCAATATACATATTAAAAAAAATTACCAATTCCAAAAGCGGCAGCACCGATTATCACAAGCCAGATTAGCCCCTTTATTAAAAAAAAATAAAATCCCCCCACAAGTAAATTTTTATAAATTTTTTTTAACATTTAGTCAATAATACTAAATTTTGAATTTGTAATTTAAGACTAATTGTCTCAAGTTTAGCGTTTCACTAATTTGTCCACTAAAAATAAATATAGCTTATAAGGTAAAATTCTTAAAAATTTTAATGTTAAAGTTAATCCTTTTGGAAAATGGATTTCAAAAGCACTACTTTTCACTAAGCCATTAAAAATTTTTTCTGCAGCATACTCAGGAGTTTTTAAAAATGGCATTGGAAATTCATTTTTATCAGTTAATGGAGTTTTTATGAACCCAGGTGACACAACTGAAACTCTTACTCCAAATTTTTTAAAATCAAAATAGATGCTTTCACTAAAATTAGTTAAAGCAGCTTTAGATGGTCCATATCCACTTGAGTTTGGCAATCCTCTATAACCCGCAATAGAGGAAACTATTGAAATATGTCCAGATTTCCTATCTTTAAAATAGCTCTCAACAGATTTTACACAATCGATTACACCTAAAAAATTTACATTTATTACATTTTTAATTTTATCAGGATCTATGTTTTGTTCATCTTTTGGTTCATATGTGCCACTAGAAAATAAACATATATCTAAGTCACCAAAGTTATTTAAAATATTTTGAAAAACTTCATTAATTTGATTTCGATCAGTAACGTCCAGAGGAAAAGATACTATATTAGGATTTTTAGCTAATTCATCAAGAAGCTCTTTTCTTCTAGCTGATACCGCAACTTTCCAACCCTCATTAGCAAATTTTTCAGCGACTGATTTTCCTATCCCGCTACTTGCACCAGTTATCCAAATTTTCTTCTGTTTTTCTGACATATAAAGTTTATATTTTAATAATGAATAATAAATATTTATCATTATTTATCATATTAACCATTACTTTTTTAGCCTCTGCAATTGGTAGTTTTACCACTACAGCTTTTAAAGAACCTTGGTATTCACAATTAACACTAGCACCTTTTAATCCTCCAGCATGGGTTTTCGGACCTGTTTGGACAACGTTATATATTTTTATGTCAGTGGCTATATGGAAAATTTGGTTCAACACAAAAAATAAGTACATTCTTAAGATTTATTTTATTCATCTTTTTTTTAATAGTACTTGGAGCGTTGCTTTTTTTGGATTTCATCAAATAGGTTTAGCACTGATGAATTTAATTATTATATTAGCCTTCATTATATTCCTATTGAGAGAATACTTTAAAATAGACAAGATTAGCTATTATTTAATGATTCCCTATTTTTTATGGAGTTCATATGCCCTAATTCTAAATAGTTATATTTTTATTTATAATTAGAAAAATTTTGTTGGATAATTTCTTTTTAGTAAATATTTGTTAATTAAAATTGATAAAATAATTATAATTACTGCTCCAGCTGCGACAGGTAAGATAATAAATTCATACGATACATCAGATAAAAGAGCTATCAAAGGATTTGCAGCTGCTGGAGGATGCTCGACTTTAAAATACATCATAAGGGCTAAAGCAAATCCAACTGCTAATCCTAAAGTAATAAACGACATTCCAAAAATTTCATTAAATAAAATACCTACTGTTATAGACACGAGATGACCAAAAAAAACATTTTTGGGTTGAGCCATATCGACTTGATAAAATACTAATACACTAAAAGTTGTAGCACCAAATGAAAATACTAACCAATATCCGTAAGGGGTCTCAAAACTCAAAAAAGCCAATACTCCTATGATAAATGCTGCTGATAAGCCTAAAATTATTGGGATTATCTTTTCATTTATTTTCATATTTAAAAGTTTTTTAATTAAGTTATATACTTATATGGACCAGAATAAAGCTATTAAATTTTTATATAATTTATCCTCTAAACTAAATAAGTTTTATAAATCAAATTCCAAAAAAAAATTAATTATAAACAATAAATCAAAAAGAAAAAAAATATTTAATCCAGTAACTAATTTCGATAAAATTTTTGAAAAGATGATAAGAGCTTATATAATAAGATTATTTCCTGAAGACGGGATTATTGGAGAGGAATTTAAAGAGAAAAAAACCAAAAACAAAAACTATTGGATAATTGACCCAATAGATGGAACCAAGGCATTTGTGGCAGGTCTTCCTACTTGGTCTAACTTAGTTGGGATGATGTACAAAAAAAAATCAATAATAGGAATGGCCAATTTTCCAGAGTTAAAAAAAACATATATAAGCTATGATAGCACCTCATACATTTTAGATAAAAATAAAAAAAAAAAATTAAAAACGAATACGGTAACAAATATCAAAAAAACAAAAATCCTATGTAATTTTCATAATCAAAATAAAAATTTAAAATTCTTAAAAAGGTTAGATAAATTGAATAAGAATATAAGCAGGATTACGCTTGATGCATTCAGCTATTGTTTGCTTGCAGAAGGTAAATTGGATGCAGTAATAGAATCAAATCTAAAGATATATGATGTTGCCGCAGTTATTCCAATTGTGGAAAATGCTGGTGGTTTTATTACCACATGGAATAATAAAAATGCTGAAAAAGCTGGTAATATCTTGGCAAGTTCAAATAAAAAATTGCATAATAAATTATTAAAGATATTAAAGAGTTAATTTTTGAATGTTTAACAATTTATTTAATAGAATATTTAGAGCTATCAAAATTGATGTTGAGCTCTATGAGGAGGTGGAGCGAGATAAGTCAGCAACGATCCAAGCTGGCCTAGTGGTTGTGCTTTCAAGTATGGCTGCAGGTGTGGGCGCTTTACAACTAGGAGCGTCTAATTTTTTATTAGCTCCAATATTTTCTCTAATAAGTTGGTACGTATGGGCGTATATTATTTATTTTGTTGGCGTAAAATTGTTTCCTGAAAAAAATACGAAGAGTAACCATGGTGAGTTATTGAGAACTATAGGATTTTCTAGTGCTCCAGGTTTATTAAGAGTTTTTGGTGTAACACCAGATTTAATGGCAGTAACTTTTATTGGATCAGCTTTTTGGATGTTAGCTTGCATGGTAGTTGGAGTAAGAGCTGCTTTAGACTACAAATCTTTATGGAGAGCTTTAGGCGTTGTAATTGTAGCCTGGTTATTTCAAGCGATTTTATTATTTACAATTTTAATTTTATTTCGAAATTTTTAGATCGGAAAAATTGTTTTTGATAGTTTACAACTATTACAAAATTTAAAACCATGCATAATTAAATTTTGCTTAACACTTTCGTCTTCTTTCCTACATTCCTCACAGATAACATTATTTAAATCACTATTTTCATCTATGACAATATGATCATCGTTTTTCATAATAATTAATATATCATCTTTTAAGTGAAAAAAATTTTTCTAATATTATTTATTTATTTTATAAACCCAAGCCTATTTGCAACAGAAACAAAAAAAGCTTATTTTGCAGGAGGTTGTTTTTGGTGCATGGAAGAGTCTTACGATCAAATAGATGGAGTTTTATCATCAATTTCTGGATATTCGGGGGGTCATCTTAAAAATCCAAAATATGAAGATGTTATCTACAAAAATACTGGTCATGTAGAAGTAATAGAGGTTACATATGATCCCTCAGTGGTGAGCTATAAAGATTTATTAAATGTTTACTGGAAAAATATTGATCCATTCGATGCTTCAGGTCAATTTTGTGATAAAGGCAAAAGTTACAGGTCTGTGATTTTTTTTGAAAATAATAGTCAAAAAGAACTTATAAAAAAATCATTTCTAGAAATTGAGAAAAAATTTAACAAAAAAATTGTTACTTTGGTCTGGAAATTTGATATTTTTTACCCTGCTGAAAATTATCACCAAGATTATTATGAAAAAAATTTTATTCGTTATCTAATGTACAAAAACGCTTGTAAAAGAGAAGAAACATTAAAAAAAATATGGAATTGAAAAAAATACTTATAACTTTAATTTTTGTTCTTACATTTAATACTTTAAATGCGAAAATGATTAAACCATCAGAAAGTTTATCTGCTTTTGACGTAGTGAAAATTCAATTAGAGGCATTAAAAAAAAATAATAAGTTGAATGATGGAATAAAACAAACTTGGCTTTTCGCTCACCCAGATAATAAAAAATTTACTGGCCCATATAAAAGATTTGAGGGTATGTTACTTGGTCAGCAGTATAAAATTCTTTTAAACCATTCCTCACATAAAATAAATTTAATAAGTAATAGTCCAAATACTTTTATTTATGGTGTTGAAATACTAGACGACGATAAAAAGTTATTTTTTTATGAGTGGCATGTACAAAAAGGCAGCGATAAGGATTGTAGCGATTGTTGGTTTACTACTGCTGTTTCACAACCATTTGATCAAGGGAACACTATTTGAAACGTCCTCCTTTCATTTATAGATATATTATAGTTGGATTAATTCTAGTAGGACCACCAATTTTAAGTGCTCATTATGGCTCTATATATTTAGGTAAAGAAAATGGAGTGCTTCTAGGATTTTCCGTTGGAATAATTTGCGTAACATTTGCTTGTTGGAAATTGTACATAGATGACTGGAGGGATGACGAAGATTAATGCAATTTGTAACCTCGAGATTAGAAGCTTTAGATAAGCTGAATAAATACATTGAAAATGACATTTCAAATTATAATACAAAAAGAAATTTCGATTTTGGCGTAAATAATAGGAGTAATGTTTCTTGTTTATCTCCATATATAACCCATAGATTAATTAACGAATACGAAACTGCTAAACTTGTACTAAAGAAATATCCTTTTCAAAAAGTAGATAAATTTATCCAAGAAATATTTTGGAGGGTATACTGGAAAGGCTGGCTGGAACTAAGACCAAAAGTTTGGACTGATTTTATAGAAGATCTTAAAACAATAAAAGAAGATGAAAAGTATTTAAAAGCTGTAGAAGGAGAAACTGAAATTGAATGTTTTAATGATTGGGTTAATGAGCTTAAAAATTTTAATTATCTTCATAATCATACACGAATGTTGTTTGCAAGCATTTGGATATTTACATTAGGATTGCCTTGGCAAAAAGGAGCAGAGTTTTTCATGAAACACTTATTTGATGGTGACGCGGCTTCTAATACTTTAAGTTGGCGATGGGTTGCGGGAATACAAACAAAAGGAAAAAATTATTTAGCCCAATCATGGAATATAAGTAAATTTACAAATAATAAATATAAAAATGTTAAGTTGAATGAGACTGCCTTACCGATTATTGACAAAAGAGAATATAAAATTTCTCCATTTCAAATCAACAAAAGTGAAAAGATAAACGAAGAATTAATTGTATTTGAAAATGAAATGTACATTGATTTTTTTGATCTAAATAAATACAAAAAAATTTACTTTATATTATTGGATAATGATAATAGATCTCTTAAGTTATCTTCAAAAGTAATAAACTATAAAAAAGCTGTTATTAAATCGCAATGTAATGAATATCAATTTAAAGCTGAATTATTAGATAAAAATAGTTTAGTAAATTTAATTAAAAACTCTAAAAAATTTGATGTTGTATACCCATCCATAGGAGAAAATTTTTCATTTTTGAAAAGATTAATAAAGAATAATGACTTAGCTATAAATTTTATTACCCGCAAGGAAGATCAATTTTGTTGGAAATTCTCTAATAAAGGTTATTTTAATTTTAAGACAAATATACCAATAATATTGTCTACTTTTAAATTGAACTAGATTTAGAGCATTTCTTTGAACAATATTTTACTTTTTCCCAATTTAGTCTCCATTTCTTGCGCCAATTGAAAGATTTATTACATATGGGACAAATCTTCTTTGGAAGTTCGCTCTTTTTCATTTTTTTAATAGGTGCTTGTTTTTAAGAAATAAAAAATAAGCTGCAATTTCATAAAAAATATTCAGAAAAAAAAACAGGGGTTTAATTTTAAAAATTTTATACAAAAAATTATATTTTGGAATATTTTTCCATATAATAAGAAATGACTCAGCCCCATTAATTACTTTTCCGTCTTGTATTACATGCATTCTTCTTAAAAGCTCCTCATAAGATTTTGAAGTAATATTTTGTGCTTCCTTATTGTTTGTAACATCAATCCAATTAATATTATCATCACTATGTTTTTTATAATGATTGATTTCTGTTCTGCATATATTACAAGAATTATTAAAAAAAACTTTAACCATTTGTATTTACTTTTATAAAATTATTTGCCGATTTAAATATTCTTGTTTTTCTCTCTTTATTCATTTTTTCTGAAACTCTTACCATCATAGCAAGGCGAGGATTTTTTGAAAAAAATGTTTTATGTCTGTCTATAAATTTCCAATACAATCCATCCATGACATCACACCAAGGACCTTTTTTAAAATGCATCATCTTTAAAAAATAACTTGATCCACAAATATATGGTTTTGTGGCAAATATACCACCGTCACTAAATAAACCCATTCCATAAACGTTAGGAGACATTACCCAATCTGAGGAGTCCACAAACATTTCCATAAACCATTTATAAACTTGTTTAGGATGAATTTCACAGAGATTCATGATGTTTGCTAATATCATTAATCTTTCTATATGATGCGACCATCCAAAGTTTTTTGCATTATTAATTGCGTGATCGAGAGGATCTAAACCAGTGGTTCCGTTATACCAAGAATTTTTCATTTTTCTTTTATGATTAAAAAAGTTTGTTTTTTCTAATCTTTGATCATAGTTTTGGTAAATTCCCCTCATGAATTCTCTCCAACCAATAATCTGTCTTATGTATCCTTCTAGAGAGTTTATTGGAACTTTATTTTCAAATTTTCTAAGTTTTTCAATAATCTCCTCTGGAGTTATTAATCCCAAATTAATTAAAGGACTCAAAGCACTGTGAAATACAGTATTAGATTTATCAGTTACAGCATCTTCATAATCTCCAAATAATTTTATTCTTTCTTTTAAAAACTCATCCAGCCATTTAATTGCATCTTTTCTAGTAGTCGGGAACCAAAATTGATCAAGGCTTCCTGGATGATCCTTAAAATTTGAACTGATAAATTTTTTAAGCATTATTGTATCTTTAGTTTCCTTTACCTTAGAAATTTTAGGAATTTTAATTGAATTCGGTAATTTTTTTCTATTCTCTTCATCAAAACTCCACTTATTTCCTTTAGGAGTTGCATTCTTATTCATTAACAAATTAGTTTTTGTTCTGACCAATTTATAAAAATTAGCCATAAAAGGCCTTTTATTTTTTGATATATAATTTTTGAACTCTTCTCTATCCATCAAAAACATGGGAGATTTTATTTGATTTACCTTAAGGGAGTGTTTTTTAGTCAAAACTAATATTCTCTTTTCAAAAAACTTATCTTCAATTTCAAAAAATGATATTTCTTTAACCTTTTTTTCTTTAATCATTTTTTCAAGCTTTTTCTCATAAGAAAGTTTAAAGTCTTTGTTTACATCCCTATATGAAACATTAAAGTTTTTAGATTTTAATTCGTCTTTAAAGGATCGCATTGACGATAAATAAAGAAGTATTTTAAGTTTATGGTGTTTTTCAAAAGTACAGAGATTGTAGTCTTCCGCCATGAAAAACAAATGATCTTTGTATGGGCTTAAATACTTTGGATTAAAAAGTTGATTACCTAAAATTATGAATAATTTCATTTTTATCAATTTATATTGTTTTTACTACAAAATACACGCGTCATTATTAGGCTGTGCAATTTTCCAGATCATGGTATTTATCCTTATGAAAAAATTAATTATAGGGGCAACAGGATCAATAGGGTCTGCGGTTTCAAAAAATATCCAAAAAAATGGTGGAAAAACTCATTTAGTTGGTAGAAATGAAAGAGAAATCTCTGCACTAGCTAGCGAACTTGGCTCAACATTTACAGTAGCTGATGTATTAAATGAAAATTTTAGTGAAAAAATTATAGCTGACTTAGGAAGTGAGGAAATTGATGGCTTAGCTTTTTGTGTTGGATCAATTGATTTGAAACCTTTAAAATTAACTAAAAAAAGCGATTACATGCAATGCTTTAATTTAAACTTAATTTCAGCAACAGAAATTATAAGAGCAAGTCACGATAAACTCAAAAAAAATAAAGGTTCTATAGTTCTGTTTTCGACAGTGGCTGCAAGAAAAGGATTTCTAAATCATAGTATTATTAGTTCAGCAAAAGCTGCGGTAGAGGGATTAACGGTAGCATTAGCTGCTGAATTTGCACCACATGTAAGAGTAAATTGTATTGCACCAAGTCTTTCAAAATCAAAAATGGCTGCACCAATGTTAAAAAATGAGAAAATGGCTGAGAGTATTGCAAAAATGCACGCGTTAAAAAGAATAGGTGAGGGAGACGATTTTTCTTCTATGGTCAATTTTTTATTAAGCAAAGATAGTTCATGGATGACTGGACAGATCATTGGAGTAGACGGAGGAAGATCATCTGTCGCATGATAATTTGTAAAAAAACTAATATTATAAAATTATGAAAAAAATTTTAATTTTAATTTCAACTTTTATTTTAATAAATAATTTTGCCTTAGCTGCTGGCGGTGATAGTAGTAGTAGCACATCAAAAGTTTCAATGTATGACGAAGCTGTTAAATTAATAAAAAGAGCAGGTAAGCTTGAAAAAAAAGATAATAAAGATAAAGCTGCAAAACTTTACAAGGAAGCTTTTGTTAAACTTGAAAAAGCAAATAAAAAAGACAAAGATAATCCTGACATATTAAATTACATGGGTTTTACATCAAGAAAATCAGGAAACTTTGATGAAGCAGAGAAATTTTACCTTAAAGGTTTAAGTTTGAACCCAGGACATAACGGAATAAATGAATATCTAGGCGAGCTATATGTTCAAACGAATAGAATAGAAAAAGCTAAAGAGAGATTAGAGGTTTTGAAAACTTGTAACTGTAAAGAATATGGCGAACTTGAGTTGATTATTAAAACTCGAGGAACTAAAGTTTATTAATACAAATCCTCGGCAAATTTTTTCAATTTTTCAATAGGTATCAATTCAAGAGTTTTAATATTTGTTCTTTTTAAAAAAATTGTACATGCTGTTTTTTCTTCTATAGATCTTGCATACCAAGTTGCACAGACACACCAACAGTCTCCATGTTTAAGTCCAGGAAATCCAAATTCAGGATGAGGTGTAATTAAATCGTTTCCAACATTTTTTGACCATTGTAAAAATTCATCAGTTACCTTTGCACAAACTGTGTGAACACCACTATCATTTTTATCAGTATTACAACATCCATCTCTAAACCAACCAGTCAAAGGCTGATTTGAACAAGGCTCCAAAGGTTCACCGAAAACATTTTTTTGAGTTTTTTCAGACATTTTTAAAGTTTTGTGGGATTTGTTTGTCCTTTGTAAACTTTTTCTGGATCAAATTTTTTTTCTTTTTCCTCAAATTTCATTTCAACCTTTTCAAGTTTATCAATCTCACCCAAAGGAATTGATCTATAAAAACAAGACTTATATCCTACGTGGCAACTAGCACCATCTCCTATATCCACACTTAACCAAACGGAGTCTTGATCGTCATCTATTCTAATTTGAATTACCTTTTGAATAAAACCACTTGTCTTTCCTTTATGCCAAACAGACTTTCTTGATCTACTCCAATAATGAGCTTCTTTAGTCTCTATAGTTTTTTTTAAAGCTTCAAAATTCATATAACCATGCATTAGAACTTCTCCATTTTTGCTATCGGTTGTAACAACTGGAATTAGCCCATTATCATCAAATTTAGGAGATAAAAATTTTCCTTCTTCTACTTCAAAAACACTATCTCTTTTTTTAAACATTAAGCTAAAATAGTGAAAAAAAGACAAAATAGCAATTTGCATTAACATTTTATGTCCTATAATAGTGTTAAAAAATTTATGAAATTAGTCAAAGATTTAGAAAAAACGTCAATTAATCAGAGTGGGGTTACCGATAAAGAAGCTGAAGAAGCTTTTAAGACTATTCTTAAATGGATTGGTGAAAATCCAGAGAGGGAAGGTTTAAAAGAAACCCCGAAAAGAGTAGTAAAAGCTTTTAAAGAATATTTTAGCGGCTATCACCAAGATGCAAATAAAGCTCTTAACAAAACTTTTGGGGATGTTGACGGATATGATGATATGGTACTTGAAAAAAATATTTCTTTTGAAAGTCACTGCGAACATCACATGGCACCAATTATCGGAGTAATACATATCGCCTATATTCCTAATAAAAAGGTTGTTGGTTTAAGTAAATTAGCTAGAACAGTTGAAGTTTATGCAAAGAGATTGCAAACACAAGAAAGATTAAATATGCAAATAGCTAAAACTTTAATGAATGGATTGGAAGCAAAGGGGGTAGCTGTTACAATAGATGCGTCCCATCAATGCATGACAATGAGGGGTATTAAAAAAGAGAAAGCAATGACACTCACAAATTACTTTTTGGGAAAATTTAAAGAGGATCTTTCACTTCAAAATAGATATCTGAAACACATTGGAAAATAATGACTGTCAAATTTAAAGCAGTTGTAATAGATAATCAAAACGAAAAATTTACAAGAGACATAAAAGAAATCGACAGTGGACATCTTAAGGATGGAAATGTTTTAGTCAAAATTGACTTTTCGAGTTTAAATTATAAAGATGCAATGATTTTAAAAGATGGTGGAAGAATAGTAAGAAAATTTCCCTTTGTACCTGGAATAGATTTTTCTGGAAAGGTTGTAGAAAGTGGAGATGAAAAATTTAAAAAAGATGAAAATATAATATGTACTGGCTTCAGAGTTGGTGAGATGTATTATGGAGGTTTCTCACAATATGCAAAAGTTGACTCAAATTTTTTAATTAAAAATCCCAAAAATATTGACAGTGAAAAATCTATGATGTTAGGAACAGCGGGCTTCACAGCTTTACAATGTTCTTTTGCTATAAAAGCTAGAGAGGAACTCTTGTTAGGTGAAAAAGTAAAAGATGTTTTAGTTACAGGTGCAACAGGTGGAGTTGGAAGTATAGCTGTAATGATTTTAACAAAAATGGGATACGATGTTCATGCCGTCACTGGAAAAAAAGATAAAAACGATTATCTAAAAAATTTAGGGGCAAAAAATATAATAGATAGAAAAGAATTTGAGGGAGAAAGTAAATTGTTAGAAAAAGGAACTTGGGATGGTGTAGTGGATACTGTTGGAGGATCTTCTCTAACAAAAATTTTAGCGCAAGTAAAACCTACTGGTATTGTAGCTTCTTGTGGTAATGCTGGTGGAATAAAGATAAATACTACAGTGATGCCTTTTATTATAAGAGGAGTGAAGTTATGGGGAATTGACTCATCTGGTGCATCGATTAAAAGAAGAGAGTTTTTGTGGAATGAAGCAGATAAACTAATAGATTTCAATAAATTAAAAGCTTTAACTAAAGATCTATCATTTACTGAGCTTTTAGACATTTATCCTAAACTTCTAGAGGGTAAGTTCTTTGGAAGAGCTATAGTAAATCCTAACAAATAATCTATAATTCATTTTCATGGATTGGGATAAATTAAAGATATTTCACACAGTTGCTGAAGCCAGCAGCTTTACAAAAGCCTCAACTATTTTAAATCTTAGTCAGTCTGCAATTAGTAGACAAATACAATCTTTAGAAAGCGACCTTAAAATAAAGCTTTTTGAGAGACACGCAAGGGGTTTGGCTCTAACTGATAGCGGCAAGTACCTTTTTCAAACTGCTCATGAAGTTATTTCAAAACTTAAAGATGTTGAGACTAATCTTAGTGAAGAAAAAGATAAATTAAGTGGAAAACTGGTTGTTACAACCGTTGTAAGTTTTGGAACTACTTGGTTAACCCCCAGAATAAAAGAGTTTATGGATCTTCACCCAGGCATCGAGGTAGAATTAATATTTGATGATGGTGAACTTGATTTAGCAACACGTCAAGCCGATGTAGCTATAAGAATGCGAAGACCAAAACAACTGAATTTAATTCAAAAAAAATTCGTTGATTTTAATTACCATATTTATGGATCAAATGAATATTTAGAAAAAAATGGTTATCCGAAAACTCTTAAAGATTTGGATAAACATAAATTTATTACCTATGGAAAAGGTGCTCCATCTCCTGTTTACAATCCAGATTGGGTGCTCAAAGTAGGAACTAAAGACGGAAAAAAAAGAAGGTCTTTATTAAAAGTGAATAGTGTTTATGGATTACTATTAGCAGTTCAGAGCGGAGTTGGCTTAGCAGCTCTACCAGACTATATAGCTCATAATATAAGTGGCATTACTAAAATTTTACCGACTGAACCAGGAAAACCTACCGAAACACATTTTGTTTATCCAGAATCACTAAAAAATAATGCTAGATTAGTAGCTTTCAGAAATTTTCTCTTTAGTAAGGTAAGTGAATGGAAATTTTAAATTTTATAATACCATTTATTGTTTTACTAACTGTTGTAGTTTTTATCCATGAATACGGACATTATTATTTCGCAAGAAAATATGGAGTAGGTATAACAGATTTCTCAATAGGATTTGGTAAAGAAATATTTGGCATAAACGATAAGAAC
>CACLDE010000012.1 GCA_902605645.1 uncultured Pelagibacteraceae bacterium
TTTGCTGACAATAAACCAAATTCTGTCATCAGCTTACCTTCCATTTGTTTTGTGAGAGAAGCACACGGAAAGAGATTAATTTTTGATTTATCTCGTCCACGTCTCATTATAAAATCCACCATGGAGACATTATCTATAATTGGCTTTGTGTTAGGCATCGTAACAATAGAAGTTACACCACCTGCAAGAGCTGCTTGACTTAAAGTTCTAAAATTTTCTTTGTATTCAAATCCTGGTTCACCAACAAATGCCTTCATGTCAACGATACCAGGTATTATTAGATTTTTTTTAACGTCAATTACTTCAGCATTTGGACAGTCTTTTTTAGTTATTTTTTTGCCAATAGCTTTTACTTTCCCATTTTTATCAATAATTATTGAACCCATTTCATCTAATTTTTGGGACGGGTCAACAATTCTAGCGTTTATTATAATTTTTTCATTCATTTACAATATAATTTTAAACATGCCATTCTAACAGCTACTCCAAGTTCAACCTGTTCTTTTACTAGACTTACATTAATATCATCAGCTAATTTAGTATCTATTTCTACCCCTCTGTTCATTGGGCCAGGATGCATGATTAAAGCATTTTTGTTAGCAAACTTTAATTTTTCTGGAGTTAAACCAAAGTACTCATAGTATTCTCTTTTAGAAGGAAGAAATGATCCTTGCATTCTTTCATTTTGTAATCTTAACATCATAACAATGTCACAACCATCTAAACCTTTTTTCATATTAGTGAAAGACTTCACACCTAATCGTTCAATTGATTTTGGCATTAATGTTTTTGGAGCAATTACATTTACTTCTGCTCCAAGCATATTCATTAAATAAATATTTGATCTAGCGACCCTAGAATGAAGTATATCTCCACAAATTGCTATCTTGAGACCTTCAATATTACCTTTACGACTAATTATTGTTAAAGCATCGAGCAATGCTTGAGTGGGGTGTTCTCTCCTACCATCACCTGCGTTAATTACAGCACAATTAACTTTTTGTGAAAGTAAATTTGGCGCTCCCGAGTCCTGGTGTCTTATTACAATTAAATCTGGATGCATAGCATTTAATGTCATAGCCGTATCAATAAGAGTTTCACCTTTTTTTAAAGCAGAGTTACTCATGTTCATAGTCATAACATCGGCACCTAATCTTTTGCCAGCCAAGTCAAACGAACTTTGTGTTCTAGTTGAAGGTTCAAAAAATAAATTAATTTGAGTTTTACCTCTTAATGTGTCTAGTTTTTTAGTATTACTTCTATTTAATTTTATAAAGGTCTTTGCTTCATTTAGAATTTTTTTCGCCTCTAAAATTGATAAGTTTTGAATACCTAATAGATGTTTGGGTGAGTTTTTAATAGCTGAAATCTTTTTTACTACTGCCATTAAAATCAACTCTATAGGCCTTTTGCACTATCTTATCAAGTATTATTTTTATTTAAATAATCCAAAGCACCTTGTAATATGAATTGAGCCGCATTTTCGTCTAATTTTTGGACCTTTTTACTTACATTTATATCTAAATTGCTCGACAAATTGAAAGCTCCTTCACTTGATAATCTCTCATCCCACATTGTGATATTTTGTGTAACATCTTTTGATAAATTGAAAGCTAAGTCTTTTGCAGATTGAGATGAAGAACCAGATGAACCGTCCATATTTATGGGGTTTCCAATCACTATACCTTTAATAGTATTATCATCGACTATTTTCTTTATTTCAGCCAAAAAACTTGAATAATCTTTTTTAATTATGGTTGTGTATGGAGTAGCAACTTTTCTATTTTCATCTGAAATAGCTATTCCTATACGCTTTTTTCCAGGATCAATGCCTATTAGCCTTGATTTTTTGTCTAGTTTTTTCTTAAATTCCTCAATATCCAACATTTATTTATTATATTTTATGATATTAATTTCCTATATAAATAACTTAAATCACAGATGTCCATAGATAAAGACAAAATTAAACATATTAGTAAGTTAGCTAGAATTTCTATAGATTCAAAAAAATCTGACTCTTTAGCTAAAGATTTAACATCTATATTCAAGTTTATCGAGCAATTAAATGAGTTAAATACTGATAAAGTAGAGCCATTATCTTCAATTTTAAATACACCGCTTAGAGCAAGAGAAGATAAAATAAATGATGGAAAAATAAGAGATAAAATTCTTGAAAATTCCCCAAAAAAAAATGAGGAATTTTTTGTTGTTCCAAAGGTAATTGAATAATGTCAGAAATTATAAAAAAAAACTTATCAGAAATAATAGATTTAATAAAAAAAAAAGAGATTAAATCCGAAGAACTTGCCAATCTTTACATAGATAAAGTAAATAAAAGCAAAAAACTTAATTCGTATATAACTACCTGTTTTGAACATACAATTCAAAAATCAAAAGAATTCGATAAAAAACCTAATTTAAACTCTTTGCTCCCAGGTGTCCCATTAGCCGTAAAAGATCTTTTTTGTACTAATGGATTTAAAACCACTGCTGGAAGTAAAATGCTTGAAAATTTTATTCCTCAATATGAGTCCACTGTTACAGAAAATCTATGGAAAGAGGGAGCAATCTTACTCGGTAAATTAAATTGTGATGAATATGCTATGGGGTCATCTAATGAAACCAGTTATTTTGGAAATGTTATAAATCCAATAGCTAGGGACACTGTTCCTGGTGGATCATCTGGTGGATCTGCATCTGCACTTGCAGCCGATTTAACTCCTGCAACAATAGGTACGGATACAGGTGGATCAATAAGACAGCCTGCTTCCTTCACTGGAACTGTCGGATTAAAACCCACTTATGGTTTGTGTTCGCGTTGGGGGATTGTTGCATTTGCCTCATCACTTGATCAGGCTGGTCCAATGACTAAATCTGTTAAAGATTGTTCGATCATGTTAGAGGCTATGGTCGGTTTTGATAATAAAGACTCTACGTCTATAGAAAAGAAAAAAGAAAATTATTCAAAAAATTTGAAAACAGATATTAAAGGTCTCAAAATTGGTATACCTAAGGAATATAGAGTTGAAAATATGCCAAAAGAAATTGACGAATTATGGAATAAGGGAAAAAATATTTTAAAAGACTTAGGTGCTGACATAATTGATATCTCACTCCCTCATACAAAGTATGCATTGCCAACATATTATATAGTGGCACCAGCTGAAGCTTCTTCAAATTTAGCTAGATATGATGGTGTAAAGTATGGTTATAGATCATCAAAAGGAAATGATTTAATTGAAATGTATGAGAATACAAGATCAGAAGGATTTGGAGATGAGGTGAAGAGAAGAATCTTAATTGGTACTTACGTTTTATCATCAGGATACTATGATGCTTATTATCTAAAAGCTCAAAAAGTTAGACAGCTAATTAAAAAAGATTTTGATGAAAATTTTGGTAAGGTAGATGCTATTTTGACACCTTCAACACCAAGTTCTGCATTTAAAATTGGTGAAAAGACTAATGACCCTATTTCTATGTATCTCAATGATATATTTACAGTACCGGTAAATTTAGCTGGTTTACCCGCAATATCCGTACCAGCAGGCTTAGATAAAAAGGGCTATCCATTAGGATTGCAGTTAATTGGAAAGACTTTAGATGAGCAAAATATATTGAATGTAGCCTATGCTTTTGAAAAAAATTGTAATTTTAAAAATGAAATAAAAAATTGGTGGTTATGAGCAAAAATAAATTTGATTATTTTATAAAAGGAGAGAAAAACAATTATGAGGTAATAATTGGTTTAGAAGTTCATGCCCAAGTATCTTCAAACTCAAAACTTTTCTCTGGTTCTGCAACTAAATTTGGAGCTGAACCTAATAGCCAAGTAAGTCTTATAGACTCCGCTTTTCCTGGTATGCTGCCAGTTATAAACAAAGAATGCATAAAACAAGCTATAAGGACTGGTTTAGGATTAAATGCTAAAATTAATAATAATTCTGTTTTTGATAGAAAAAATTATTTTTATGCAGATCTTCCTCAAGGCTATCAGATCTCACAGTATAAAAATCCTATAGTTGGCGAAGGAAAAGTTTTATTAGATATGCCATATGGCTCAAAAGAGATTGGTATTGAAAGACTTCATCTAGAACAAGATGCAGGTAAAAGTATTCACGATATGGATCCGTCAAGTACTTATGTCGATTTAAATCGTTCTGGAATTGCGTTAATGGAGATTGTGAGTAAACCAGATCTCCGATCTCCAGAAGAAGTTAATGCTTATATAAAAAAACTTAGAACTATAATGAGATATCTAGAAACTTGCGACGGTAATATGCAAGAGGGTTCATTAAGAGCCGATGTTAATGTATCGGTAAGACAAGTAGGAGATAAAAATTTTGGAACAAGATGTGAAATAAAAAATGTTAATTCAATAAAATTTATGCAAATGGCAATAGAATACGAAGCCAATAGACAGGTTGAATTATTAGATGAAGGGAAAAAGATTGAGCAGGAAACAAGACTTTTTGATACAAAAAAAAATGAGACAAGATCCATGAGATCAAAAGAGGATGCTCATGATTATAGATATTTTCCAGATCCGGATCTTTTGCCTCTTAAAATTGAACAAAAATTAATAGATGATTTAAAAAAAACTTTACCGGAGTTACCTGATAATAAAAAAGAAAGATTTATGAGTGATTACGGACTTAATTCATATGAAGCTAATGTGCTAGTTTCTGAAAAAGAAATTTCAAATTATTACGAAGAGGTTGCAAAATTATCTGATAAAAAGCTTGCCGCAACATGGATGATGGGAGATTTATTTGCAATGTTAAACGACAAAGGACTTAATATATCTAAGTCACCTATCTCTGCTAAAAACTTTGCTGAATTGGTTCAATCAATAAAGTCAGGGGAAATTTCTGGCAGAATAGCAAAAGAAGTTTTTGAATTAATGGTAGAAAGCGGAGATAATCCTAAAAAAATTATCGAGTCAAAAGGTATGAAACAGCAAAGTGATCCAAACGAATTAGAAAAAATTATCAATGAAATATTAACTAAGAACAAAGATAAAGTTGACCAGTATAAGTCCGGTAAAGAAAAATTATTTGGTTTTTTTGTTGGTCAGGTTATGAAACAATCAGGCGGAAAAGCTAATCCACAGTTAACAAACGATATCTTAAAAAAACTTTTAAAAGGCTAATTATGCCTAAAA
Source organism: uncultured Pelagibacteraceae bacterium (assembly GCA_902605645.1). GTDB lineage: Bacteria > Pseudomonadota > Alphaproteobacteria > Pelagibacterales > Pelagibacteraceae > Pelagilacustribacter. The sequence continues at coordinate 5,165 of CACLDE010000012.1, forward strand.
AATTAGATTTAACTGATAATCTTGAAAAATATATTATTGATCATTCAGAAACTTTGTCAGACGTCCAGAATGAAATAATTCAGCATAATAAAAGTCTAGGAGATCAGCAAAGATTACAAATATCTATTTCACAAGCTCAAATTTTACAAACATTAATAAAAGTTTCAAATGTAAAAAAAATTTTAGAGATTGGTAGTTTTACTGGATTTAGTGCTTTATCTATGGCTATGGCACTTCCTGCTGATGGAATTTTAATTAGTTTGGATAAAAATCCCGAATTTAGCAATAAGGCTAAATATTTTTATAACAAAGCCAAAGAAAAAAGGATTAAACAAATTATCAAACCAGCTATAGAAAGTTTGAAAGAATTAAAAGATACAAAAAAGTTATTTGATTTAATTTTTATTGACGCTGATAAAGAAAATTACCTGAATTATTATGAATCTTGTATGAATTTGATAGATAAAAAGGGTCTTATAGTTATTGATAATGTATTATGGCATGGTGAAGTTGCCGATAATGCAAATAACGATAAATTTACAAATATTATCAGGGGTTTTAATAACCACGTTAAACAAGACAACAGAATTACAAAGAACATAATTCCTATAGGCGATGGATTAACTATTTGTATTAAAAAATAATGTTCACCATTTTTGGATTTTACAAGTTTAAAAAAATTAATTTTTTAAGAAAATACAAAACTTACCTTGATAAAAAAATATCAAATACCAGTATTAGAGGATTAATAATAATTTCACCAGAAGGTATTAATGGAACCCTTGCAGGCAAAAGTAAAGATATTTATAAAATTTTAAAATTACTAAAAAAAAAATTTAAATTCACAGATTTTGATAGCAGCAATAACTCTATAAGTCGTTTTCAACCATTTCACAAAGCAAAAGTAAAAATAAAAAAAGAAGTGGTACCACTCGGGTTAAAAATTAACAGTGTAAATAAAAAACATAATAGGTATGTGTCTGGTAAATCTTGGAACAAACTTATTACAAAAAAAGAAACCCTTGTAATTGATGCTAGAAAACCTTTTGAATTTAGTGTTGGCACTTTTAAAAAAGCAATTAACCCAAATATCCAAAATTTTCGTGATTTTCCAAAATTTTTAAATAAAATTGAAAAAACAAAACCCGTTGCAATGTTTTGCACTGGAGGAATTAGATGTGAAAAAGCCTCAATATTTTTAAAAAAAAAGGGATTCAAAAATGTTTTTCAATTAAAAGGTGGAATACTAAATTATTTAAATAAAACTAAAAAAAAAAACAGTTTATGGAAAGGTGAATGTTTCGTTTTCGATAATAGAGTTTCTTTAAAACATAAATTAAAACAGGGAACATTTTCAATTTGTGGAGGTTGTCGGAAACCTATATCAATTAAAGATAAAAGCTCAGATAAATATGAGGAAGGTGTTTCTTGTCAAAGGTGTCATGACACACTATCTAATTTACAAAAATCAAGATTTCGAATGAGACAAAATCAAATTAATCTTGCTAAAAAAGCAAGAAAGAAGCATAAGTTTCAAAAGGAATATTAATTATGGATTTAACTAAAGGTTCAATTTGGCAACTTTTAAGAAAAGTAACTATACCTGCTAGCACTGGATCTCTTTTTCAAACATTTTATAATCTGGTTGATACTTATTTTGCAGGCAGAATTTCTCCAGAAGCACTAGCAGCGATAGCAAAATCGTGGCCGATTTATTTTATAGCGATAGCTGTAGCTGTTGGTATCGGAGCTGGTACTACAGCTTTGATTAGTAATTCTATTGGAGCTAAAGAAGATAGGAAAGCTTCCATGTACGTTGCTCAGTCGATAGTATTAGCAATCGTAATCTCAATTTTCGTTACTCTTTTTGGCTTAAATTTTTCAGATGAACTTTTAAGAATTATGGGTTCAACAGAAGAAAGTATAATTTTAACTCGTGAATATTTAGATATTATTTTTTTTGGTGCTATAATCGTATTAGTTCAATTATCTTTAAATGGGACGTTAAATGCTCAGGGTGATACAAAAAGTTATAGAAATGTATTGATATTTACTTTTTTTTTAAATATTTTTCTTAATCCTTTATTTATTTTTGGTTATGGATTTATACCAGCCTTTGGTATAGCCGGTTTAGCAATCGCCACTCTAGTATCCCAGTGTATAGGTTTAATATATTTAGCTAATAAAATTTATTGCTGTAAATTAAAAAAGTACTTGTATATAGAATGTTTTTATCCAAAGATTGATTATATCAGCACATTATTTAAACAGTCTGTTCCAATAATGTTTACAATGTTAATGATAATGTTCGGAGTATTTAATATTTTCTATTTTGTTGGTCAATTTGGTGAGTTAGCAACAGCAGGTTACGGTACAGCAGTCAGAATAGAACAAGTATTATTATTACCCGTCATAGGTTTAAACACTGCTGTCTTATCAATTGCAGGTCAAAATTTTGGTGCAAAAATGCACTTAAGAGTTAAAGAGGTATATGGAAAAGCATTAATGTTTGGTTCTGGATTTATGGTATTAGCAGGGATTTTTGTATTTTTGACTTCTGAAATCATAATTTCATTATTTACTAATGACCCTCAAGTTATTCAAAGTGGAGCGCTTTACTTACAAGTTGCAGCTTTAATTGGACCTGTTTATCCAGTGTTCTTTATTACTTCAGCTTTATTTCAAGCACTTAAAAGACCAATTTATAGTTTATATATGACTATTCTTAGGCTTACTTTAATACCGTTTACGTCATTATGGTATGTTATAAATATTAGAAACGGAGAATATCAGGACATTTTTTATACGATTATGGTTACAAATTGGTGTATGGGATTAGTAGTGTTAGCTTTTGTTCCTTTCTTTTTAAAAAAAGTTTTTAGGGTTTCTTTTAAAAAATTATTCGTATTTTAGTTTATTTTCTAATTTTCTAACAAAATAAGATACAACTAAAATTAAAACTAAATATTCCAAAATTAAAAAAGTATAGATTTCTAGAGGCCTATAAGTTGTCGTAACTAACTCATTGGCTTTTCTTGTAAGATCGGCTATACCAATAATCGATACTAAAGATGACATTTTTAACACGTAAACAAATTGATTGCCCATAGCTGGGAGAACAACTTTTATTGCTTGAGGAAGTATAACTAATCTCATTTTTTTCCAAAAATCCATTCCTAGAGAGTCTGAAACTTCATGTTGACCTTTATTTATTGAATTAATTCCGGCTCTAAAGATTTCAGCTTGAAAAGCACTTTCACTTATTGTTAAAGCAATTATTCCTGATACAAATGGAGAAAAACTAATACCTAGCATTATTGGTAATCCGTAATAAATCCAAAGTATTAAAACAAGTAATGGAATTGCTCTGACCACTTCAACATATATTATATTGAAGTAGCTTAAGAATATATTGCTTGATAAAGAGGGAAGAGCAACAATTAAGCCAATTATCATTGCCAAAAATATAGAAACAATAGATATATAAATAGTTGTCGTAATACCACTTATTAAAAACTTTAAATTAGTTAGACCCTCAACGTTATCTGGACTTAATATATACCAACCCCACTCATAGTTAGAACTACATCCTTGAAGAATGAGCAATAGCAAAATGTATTTAGTAAACTTCACAAATTAACTATATTAATTAATGGAAGTTATTAAAACTAAAATTATAGGCTTTTAAGATTGTATTTTGCTTCTAAAGTCATAAAAAACCCTGAAGTTTGTTTTCTTTTAATCCAACTACTGACGTAGTCGTTCCAAGCCTTGTCTCCTTTTGGCACCATCATAGCTAAAAAAGCTGGGTTTTTTCCTCCATCTGGCACTATTGCTAATTGAGGATATTTTATAACTAATTTGTTTGCTTCTAGTGAGCTGGTGATATTTCCATCCGCTCTTCCAGCCAAAACTTCTTGATAATCTCTTGCTGGTGCCTCAATTGATCTAAGTTTAGATTTTGGAAAAAATTCTTTTGCTTTTTCTTCTTGCGACGTTCCTAGAGTCGTAGCTATTTTAACTTTTTTATTGTTTAATGAATCCCATGTAGGATATTTCTTTAAATTTTTCTTTAGCACTAATGGAACAGTTCCATATTTAAAATATGTCTCTGTAAAACCTGCCACCTCAGCTCTTTTAGGAGTTTTAGTTACACTAGTAGAAATATCATATCTATCAGCCGTAATTCCTGCTACTATCGTCTTCCACTCAGCAGGGACAAACTTAACTTTTACACCCAGATCTTTTGCGAGTTCTCTCATCACATCTATATCAAAACCTTTGTATTTATTTGTAGCCGGGTCTTTCATTGACATTGGATCCCAATCACCAGTTGTGCCAACTCGTAACTCACCAATTTTTTTAATTGTTTGTAATTTTGACTCTGCATTTGCTGATGCAGTAATTAATAATAGTGATAAAAGTATAATTATTTTTCTCATTTTTTCTTTTAACTACTTAACCGTTCTAATTCCAAACGCATATTGCCCCACATAATGGTTGACTAAGAGTAATTTTTTTCCTATAAAAGAACAAAATAGGAACATTTATGGAGCTTAAAATACCTTATTACATACATAAAGTAGGAGCAGGTTTTCCTTCACCAGCAACAGATTACATTGAAGACGATGTAGATTTAAATAACCATCTTATAAAAAATTCACCAGCAACATTCATAATTAGAGTTCAAGGAAAATCGATGAATAGTGTTGGAATCTACGATGGAGATTTATTAATAGTAGACAGGAGCATCAATCCGAAAAATCTTTCAACTGTTATTGCTAATGTTAATGACGAATTAGTGGTAAAAACAATTTTGAAAGAAAAAGGGGAAACATTTTTAACATCTGGATCAAAAAAAATATCAGATAGAATTCAGCTAGCAAAAGATCAAGAAATAATTATTTGGGGAGTAGTAACTTATGTCATCCATCAACTACATAATTAAAAAAAATAAAATAGCTTTAGTAGATTGCAACTCTTTTTATGTTTCCTGTGAGAGACTTTTTAATCCTAGAATACAAAAAAAAGCTGTTGTAGTGTTATCAAATAACGATGGGTGTGTAATATCTCGATCAAGAGAAGCAAAAGATATGGGAATTAAAATGGGCGAACCTTATTTTAAAGTAAAAGATTTAGTTAAAAAGAATAAAGTAGAAGTATATTCATCTAACTATGCATTATATGGAGATATATCAAGAAGAGTAATGAAGGTTTTAAAAACTTTTTCGCCAAAAGTTGAAATCTATTCGATAGACGAAGCTTTTATTGATTTGTCATTTATGGACGAAAAAGGTGTAGAGGATTATGGAAGAGAAATAAGATCAAGAGTACTTAAGTGGACAGGCATACCTACAAGTGTAGGGATAGCTTGTACAAAAACCCTCAGTAAGGTTGCAAATCATATAGCAAAAAAAGAAAAAGCAGGAGTAATTTATTTAAATAAAGATATTGATGAAAAATTAAAAAAATTTCCCATTGAAGATGTTTGGGGAGTAGGAAGGCAACTATCTAAATTTTATCATAAGAACAACATTAATAATGCCTACGATTTAAAAAATGTTTCAAATACATGGGTAAAAAAAGGAACAAATGTTTTAGGTGCAAAAACAGCAATGGAACTAAGAGGAGTTCCTTGTATTGATTTACAAATAGATCAAGAAAAAAGAAAAAATTGCTGCGTCTCAAGATCTTTTGGTAGAAAGGTAAAAGATATAAATGAATTAGAAGAGTCAGTCATTACCCATTGTTTAAATGCTGCAGAAAAAATTAGAGCTGATGATCAAATTGCAAAGACGGTAACAGTATTTATTAGAACTAGTCCATTTGATAAAAATAGAAAGTATTATTCTAACTCAAAAACTATAGACTTAGCAATTCCCACAAGCAACAGTATAGAGTTAATAAAAAACGCTGTTAAAGCATTAAATGAGATATATAAGTACGGATATTCATATCAAAAAGCTGGTATTATCTTATCAGGTTTAAAAGATGCTAATCAAAATGATCAAAATCTTTTAACTCCACTATTAGAGAGTAAGTCTAAAAAACTTATGAAAGCTATAGATTATACAAATACAAAGTATGGAAGATATGCAATAAGTATAGCTCAAGCTGGTTTGAGCAAAGGTTGGAAAATGAGAAGAGAACATTCGTCAAAAATAGATACAGCTTCATTTGACTCGTTACCTAAAATAGTAGTATAAAAATACTAATGGGGTGTCCAAAAGACTGAGATTATACCCAATGAACCTGACCGATAATTCAGTAAGGGAAATATGAAAGAAACATATCTACCAATACAGACATCATTATCAATAACTATAATAATAGGCTTATTTTTTATTGGTTTAGGTTTTTTAAAATCAAAAAAAACACTCAATAATAATAACTTTATCGTCGGCAATAGAGATGAAGATATATTTTCATTAACTTCAAGTTTAACTGCATCTGCATTAGGAGCGTGGATTTTATTCGGACCGGCTTCGGCTGCAACATGGGGAGGAATAGGGGCTGTTATAGGATACGCCTTAGGTACTGCAGCACCAATGTTGTTATTATATAATTTTGGACCAAAAATAAGGAAAGAGTTTCCAAGAGGTTTAACACTAACTGATTTTATAAAGAAAAGGTTTGGATTAGGAATCTTAAGACTAAGTTTATTTTTAATACTATTCTATTTAACCATTTTTTTAATTGCAGAAGTTACAGCAATAGCCTTTTTATTGTTCTTTATTTCAAAAGTTCCGTTGTGGA
>CACLDE010000013.1 GCA_902605645.1 uncultured Pelagibacteraceae bacterium
CGGTATCTGAAACAATTAGTCCAGTTTTTTCTAGAGATTTTGTAATTTGACTAAGAGACGGACAGATTCCCCCAGGAAAAATATAACGATTAATGAATTTATTTGGAGGAGAAGCTTTATCTACGACTCCGATGGTATGAAGTAAGAATGAGCCATCTTTTTTAAGTAGCTTATTTATAGATTTAAAAAATTTATTATAAAATTTTCTACCAACATGTTCGAACATACCTACTGAATAAATCTTGTCGTATTCTCCCTTTATTTCGCGGTAATCTGCTAGTTCAAAAGAAACTTGATTATTTAAACCAAGTTCTTTTGCTTTTTTTTTACAATAATTAATTTGATTTTTACTTAAAGATATTCCTATGACTTCACACCCTTTTTGTTTTGCAAGTTCCAAAGCCATGCCTCCCCATCCGCAACCAATATCTAAAACTTTATCACCATTTTTTATATCAAGTTTTTTTATTATATGATCAATTTTATTCTGTTGAGCATCCTCTAAAGTTTCAGTATCTTTTTTCCAATAACCGCAAGAATATTGTCTATGTTTTTTATCAAGAAAGATATCATATAACTTTTCACCTTTTTCACCTCCAATGTCATAATGGTGTTCAACATTTTTTCTTGAATTACCAGGTAAATTAAAATTTGAAACTAGTCTTGCTAATTCAAATATTTTCTTTGAAAGATAACTCGCTGTAGTTATCTCCTCTCTACCAAGATTTTGTATTAAGGACATTAAAAACTGTTCAAGAGACCCGTTTTTAATTTCGATTTCATTCCGCATATAAGCTTCGGGAAATTCTATCTCTGGGTCAAGTATAAGCTTCCATTTAAGATTGTTTTTTAACAATTTTAAAATTATAGGGTTATCTTTTTTTGGATTACCAATTATATATTTTTGGCCTGATGAGTCTTCTAAAATTATACCACCTTTTTTATAAATCTTATTAAGTATTTTTGCTAATATCATATACTAGGCTGCAATGTTTTTATTTAAATTAAATTTAAGACTTTCAAGTTTTTTCAACAATTCTTTTTGATCGTTTGAGTTTAATAATGTTAATGGAGGTAATAAATTTTTAAATTTTGAATTTTGAAGAGACATATAACTATGTAAACTAGAAATTAAATTATATTTATCAAAAGTATGTCTTACATTTATTAATTTCTCGTTTGATTTTTGAGTTTTATTTTTTTGAAAGTCATCAAAAACCTCTCTCGCTAATTTATGAGTAACGTTTGCAATAGCAGATATACATCCTGAACATCCAATTTCTAATCCTTTTAATAATTTAGACTCATCTCCAGGAAACATTAAAAAGTCTTTTATTTTAATTTTCTCATATAAATTATATGTGGAGTCTTTACAGCCAATTATATTTTTTGGGTACGATGATACTAATTTTTTAACAAATTCCGATTCGAACTTAAATCCACTTAATTTCTCAAAGTTATATAAAATGATTTTTACTTTAGGAGCATTTTTTATTATTTGTTTATAAAACTCAAATACTCCTTCTTCTGTATTTCCCTTATAATAAGCGGGTGGCATTATAAGAAAAGTATTAAATCCATATTCCATAGAATATTTTATAAATTCTAAATTATCATTTAGTGAATTAAATCCAGTACCTAAGAAAAAATTGTTTTTAAGCTTGCTAAAAAGAAGTTTAGAAACTAATTCTTTTTTTTCAGACATAGAAATTAATTGACTTTGCCCTGTTGAGCCAAAAAAGAATACGCCGTGCAAACCTCTGTTAATTATGTTTTCAGCGTGAGATATTGTTTCTTCAACATTTAAAGAGCTGTTTTTGTCCAAAACACTTAACGTAGCAGCATATACTCCTTTTTTAATCATAATCTTACCTAAATTTATTTATCTAAGTTATAATATAAAATTTCAAAATGAAAGTTCTTGTTATACAAACCAGATACGGCATAGGAGATATGCTTATATTTCTACCATATCTCAAGGCTATTTCTCAGAAATCTGGAGTTAAAATATCTATACTCGCTAAAGAAACTTCTAAAGCAAATGAATTGTTTAAAGACGAAACTTTTTTAGATGAAGTAATAAAATTGGATGACAACAATGATAAAATTTCAGGTTTTTTAAAACTCACCAAAGAAATAAAAAGTAAAAATTTTGATAAAGTATTTATCTTTAATGGCTCAATGAGATACAGGCTTTTAGCTTTATTTTCAGGTATTAAAGAAATTTATCAATATCCTTTTTTCATCTCAAAAGATGTAATATTTCAAACGGCAAAAGTATTTACTGAAAACTATGTAAATAAAGTTTTATCAACTAAACCTAATTTAAACTTAAATCCTAAAAATATTAATGAGGCTAAAAAAAAATTTAATATTACAAGTGAAGTTAAAAATATTGTACTTGGAATTTCTGCTTCAGGACCAACAAAAAGATGGGATATAGAAAATTATATTAATTTAGCAATTAAATTGAATAAAATTCGAAATTGTAAATTTATTATTGTTGCTGGCAAAGAAGATCAGGAAATTATTGATAAAATTAAAAATTCTGAAATAGGTAAAAATTGTTTTTCACTAGAAAGTCTTTCAATTCAAGAAATATTACCTGTTATTAAAAATTGTGATCTTTACATTGGTAATGATACTGGTTTCATGCATATAAGTTCAGCTCTCGGAATAAAATCAATAGGTATATTTGTCGACTCACCTGCTTACTCCTACAGTGGGTACTCTGACAATATCATAGCTATTGTACCAGCAGGTGAAACTTTAGAAAGTACAACTCACGATACTTTGGGTAAAGATAAGATCTCTTTTGAAGAAGTATTTGAAAAAACAAATAAATATTTAGTTAACTGAAGTCAGTCTTAATAATCTTTTCTTTAGCCTCATTAACTAATTGACTTAATCTTTCGCTATTAACGTCTCTATTCATATCAGGATGAATTTTTTTTTGTAATTTCGCAGCTGTTTTTAAAACATCCTGCTTAGAACATCCTTTTTTTAGGCCTAAAATTTTATAGCTTTCTTCAGTTGATATACTAGTTGTTGCTTGTGAGGATTTATTACCAAATCTTCCTGAGCTTCTTAGAACTTGTATAAGTCTCCATAATTGAAATAATTGCAAAGCTGTAAATCCTTTTATTTTTAAACCGCTTAAAAGAATTAATAAAAAAGGCAGTGAAAATATATATTTACCACCTATTGCCAAGATTGCTGCTAAAAAGATAGATATTACTATAGCCAATCTTTTTAAAAATTGGGCAATTTTTTTAGTACTAGTTTTGGCAAACCAATTAAGAAATAAATAAACGATGACAAATATGATAATTCCAATTAAAAACCAATTCATATAATTATTTTATAATGAGTATACCAGAATTAAAAAAAGTAAAGAGCGAGAAAAAGTATCATAATACGACTTTGAATGATGATTATTCTTGGGTCGATCAACCTGATATTTTAGATGTTTTAAAAAACCCAAACAAATTACATCCCGAAGTTAAAAAGTATATTGAAGAAAATAACTTATTAACTGAAAAATACTTTGATGATGTAAAAGATCTACAAAAAAAACTTTTTGATGAAATTAAATCTAAAATTAAACTTGACGATACCTCCTTAAAATTCAAAGATCGAAAATACTTTTACTGGAGTAGAACCGAGGCAGTAGGAAACTATGGTAAGAGGTTAAGACAAATAATTGATAAATCCAAACCAGAAGAAATTTACTTTGACGGGGATTTAGAAAAGAAAAAGTCTGGATCCGAATATTTTGGTCTAGGTAGTGTCAGTGTTTCCCATAATGATGACTTCATGGCATATTCTTTAGATTTAAAAGGATCTGAGTATTACACTATTTATTTAAGGGATTTAACTAATAATAAAAATTTGTACGACCAAATTGAAAATACTAGTGGTAGTATTACTTGGTCTCTAGATAGTAAAAGTTTTTTCTACTCAAAACTAGATAAATTTCATAGACCTAGAAAAATTTATAAACATTTTTTAGGTAAACCTGTTGAAAATGATGAGCTTATTTTTGAGGAAAAAGATGAGACTTTTACATGCAGTATTAGTCTTACATCAGATGAAAAATACTTCATAATTTCCACCTCAGATCATATTACTACTGAAGAGTATTTTTTTGACTCAATTAATGAAGAAATTATACCAAAGCTCTTTAGAAAAAGAAAAAAAGATGTACGTTATTCTTTAGACTCTTGGAAGGGTTACTTCTATGTACACACTAATGAGAACGCAAGAGACTACAAAATTTTAAGATGTAAAAAAGACAATATAGAAATTTTGGAGGAATTTGTTCCGCCAAAAAAAGACACAGTAATTGGTGGTTTAGATTTTTTAGATGACTATATTATTAGAGCAGAAAAATCAGATGCAATTCCAAAATTATATGTAAGATACATTAATTCAAATAAAGAAGAGGAAATAAGAATTTCTAATGAGCCTATTGGTGTCCCGGGAGCAAGTTTAATGCAAAAGGATACTAACACCTCTAAAATCAGAATTAGTTGGGAAAGCATGGCGACACCAGGAAAAATATTTGAATATGATATTAAAACAAAAGAAAAAAAACTAATAAAAGAAGTTGAAATTCCTTCTGGTCATGATCCAAGTAAATATGTTGTCGAAAGAATAAAAGCTAAATCTCATGACGGGCGGATGATACCTATTAGTTTAGTAAGACTTAAAAGTTCAAAACAAGACGGAATGTCAAAAATATTGTTATATGCCTATGGAGCATATAAGCATAGCGTATCTCCATCTTTTAGTGCGTCAAGATTTTGTTTAGTTGATAGAGGTATTACTTTCGCCATTGCGCATATCAGAGGTGGGGGAGATTTAGGGGACAATTGGCACACAGAAGGAAAAAAGAAACTTAAGAAGAATACCTTTCATGATTATATTGCATGTGCAAATCATTTGATTGAACAAAGGTATACACATAAAGGTGGATTGTGTTTTTATGGAGGTAGCGCTGGAGGACTTACAGGAGGTAGTGTAGCAAATATGGCTCCTGAATTATTTTTTGCTATGCTTTTGCTTGTACCTTTTGTAGATACAATGACAACAATGTTAAATGAGAAACTTCCGCTAACACCTGCCGAATGGGAACTTTGGGGAAATCCAATTAAAAGTAAAGAGTATTTTGATTACATATTATCTTACTCTCCCTATAATAATTTGGGTAAAAAAAAATACCCACCGATGTTAATAACATCATCAATATTTGATAATAGAGTTTTATATTCTGAGCCCGTAAAATATATTGCTAAATTGAGGGATGTTAAAGAAGACGAAAATGAACAACTATTAAAATGTAAAATGGAAGCAGCTGGTCATGGAGGTATGAGTGGCAGAGATAATGCTATAAAAGAACTTGCAGAAGAATATAGTTTTGTTTTAAAGAATGCTAAAATTTAAATAATGGAAATATCACAAAAATTTGATTGGTTTTGTAAATCTACTTGGTCCCAAAGCGCATATAATACGCTATGGTGTCTTATTGGATGCTCTATAGGAGATTTTGGAACTATTTATTATTTTCAGATAACTTCGCACTCTTTATCGGTATTTTTAGTAATGTTAATTGCAATAATCAATGGAATAATTACTTCTATCATTCTTGAAACTATAATTTTATTAAGGCAAAAATTTAAATTAATAGATGCTTTTAAAACTGCCTGTGGAATGTCACTGATTAGTATGGTGTCTATGGAACTGGCAATGAACTTAACAGATTACTTGATTGTGGGTTCAGCAAAACTCGTGTGGTGGGTTATTCCAATAATGCTTGTAGTAGGGTTTTTAACACCTTGGCCTTATAATTATTGGAGGCTTAAAAAATTTAATATAGCCTGTCATTAAAAACAATTTTTACTTGTAAATCCAACAACTTTATTATCCTGATTAATTTCAAATATTCTCTCACATTTAATTTTTAACTTTTTTTTTGTGTAAATGTAAAATCTATTTCTGGAATTATCTTTAAAATTAATTTGATTTGGTATTCCAAACTCAATTTTTAACTCAACTTCTGATTTATTTAACCATTTGCTTAACTGAGCCTCTTCTTCAGAAACTTTTTCGTCAATCTTTTTTGTTACCGTTTGGCACGAAGTTAAATTAATTATTAAAAAAACAAATATAAATAATATTTTCATTTTCAACTAATTGTAGAATATACATCAATTTTATAAACAGAAATATTTATCATAGGTTGTAATTTTATATAAGTGACAGTTTTTTCAAAGATTTATCTAGAGAATCATTGTAAGCACAATTATTAGGAGGCTTTATGCTTGAAAAATATTTTGAATACAAAAAACACAAAACAAATTTTAGAACAGAAGTTATAGCTGGCGTTACTACTTTTTTAACGATGGCTTATATAATGTTCTTAAATCCTTTTATTTTATCTGGAGAATTTGCAGGACCAGAAAAGGGTTTTTTTGATTTTGGTGCTGTCTTTACTGCAACGATAATAGCTACTGCCATAGCTTGTTTTATAATGGCTTTTTACGGAAAAACTTGGCCCATTGGTTTAGCGCCAGGAATGGGAATAAACGCATTTGTTGCTTTTGGAGTTGTAGCAGGGATGGGTTACACTCCTCAAGAGGCTTTAGGTGCCGTATTAGTTGCAGGAGTATTGTTCTTATTAATTTCTTTAACTCCAATTAGGGCTTGGTTAATCAATTCTATACCTAAAAGTTTGAAGTTAGGAATTGGAGCTGGAATAGGTGGGTTCCTTGCAATAATAGGACTGGAAATTATGGGAGTAGTTGGAGATCATCCTGTTACCCTGGTCACTCTGGGAGACATCAAAAATCCATTAGTAATACTTGGGTGTTTAGCGTTTGTATCCATGGTTGTAATGGAAAAAATGAAAATACGTGGAAACATTATAATAGGTATTCTTGTTTTCAGTGTTATCGCATGGGTAACTGGTCTTGCTAAATTTAATGGAGTAGTAAGCACTCCTCCACCAATGACTTATCTTTTTGCTTTTGATTTAGGAGCTGCTTTTACAGCGGGAATGTCAACAGTCATTTTTACTTTATTGTTTATTGACTTTTTCGATACAGCTGGGACTTTAACATCTGTTGCAAACGTTGCTGGAAAGGTTGGCAAAGACGGAAAAGTACAAGATATAAATAAAGCTATGCTTTCTGATAGCGTTGGTACAGTTGCTGGAGCGTTTATGGGAACTACTACAGTCACTAGCTATGTAGAGTCTGGTGCTGGTGTAAAAGCTGGTGGAAGAACAGGAATGACATCGCTTGTAATAGGCGTTTTATTCTTAGGATGTTTATTCTTTTCTCCTTTAGCCACATCATTGCCTAAAGAAATAGACGGAGCAGCTTTACTATACGTAGCTGTTTTATTTGTTAGAAACTTAACAGACATAGAATGGAATGATATAGCTGAGTCAGCGCCTGCGGTAGTTGCTTTTATTGCTATGCCTTTGACTTATTCTATCAGTCATGGGATTGCTTTAAGTTTTATAGCATACGCATTAATAAAAATTTTCACAGGAAAATTTAACTCTACTTCTCCAGCTATTTGGTTGATAGCTGTGTTGAGTGTCGCAAGTTTTGCTGTAGCATAAGTTATTTAAGGGCTGGGAAACTGGCCCTTTTTAAGTCTGGTTTTTTTTTAAATCTTCAATTCTTATTTCTTCATATTTTTCAAATGGTTGTACTATCCAAGGATTATCTTTTAATTTTTGAGCACAAAAATCTGGTTCAAAAGTTGAGTCTGCTTTTTTCCAAAGAACTGCTGTTTTAATTGATTTAATTTTTCCTTTTAATGGTGCATACTTTTTTAACCAATCAATGCTTTTATTTAATGTAACGCCTGTGTCTGATAAATCGTCACAAAGTAGAATATTACCACTAATTTCTTGCACTGTAGAACTTAGCTCCCTTGAAAAAATTAATTCTCCTTGCTTATCTTCAATATTTTCTCCCGAATAAGATTCTACTGCTAAATATGCACATTTTAGTTTAAAAACTCTACTTAAAACATCTATTATTGGCGCTCCACCTCTCATTATTCCTATTAATAAATTTGGTTTAAAACCACTATCATAAATCTGTATTGCAAGTTTCTCTACTATTAGATTATATTCTTTCCAATCTATGATTAATTTTTTAGCCATAAAAAAAATTAATTTATTTTAAAGGAGTTGTAAATGAAAGGTTATGTAGTTTGTGTATATAAAAGTATTAGCAATGAAGAAAAGCTGAAAGAATATGCTGTTAAAGCTAAAGCAGCAGTTGAAAAATATAAAGGTAAGTTTTTGATAAGAGGGGGGAGGTCTGTAAATAATGAGGGTGATAAATCACCTAGGACTGTTGTAATTGAATTTTCATCTTATGATGAGGCGAATTCTTTTTACAATTCAATAGAATATCAAGACGCACATTCAGTTTTAAAAGGTTATGTTGATAGACAACACCAAATAGTTGAAGGTACTTAATATTGTATTGGTTCATCATCTATTGAACGCCAAAGATACCAGGTAGCAACAGAACAATAGGGACTGAATTTTTTATAAAGTTTTTTTAAAAAGATTTTTGGTGGTAAATATTTCTTTTTGTAATTATTTGATATTGCTCTTAGAAGACCTATGTCTTGCAATGGCCAAATATTTGATCTATTAAATGTAAATAATAATATCATTTCTGCTGACCACCTGCCTATTTGTCTCAATTTTGATAAATACTCTATGGCCTCTTCATCGTTCATATCTTTGATTAAATTTGGTTTAAATTCTTTGCTTAAAGTTTTTTTTGCTAGCTCTTTTATTCCTTTAGTCTTTTGTCTACTTAACCCACAGCTTTTTAAACTTGACGTAGATAACTTATTTACAGTTTTCGGATTTATTTTTCCATTACACTTAAATTTAAATTTTGAAAAGACTGAATTAGCTGCAGCAACACTTATTTGTTGTCCAATTATACTTTTGCATAATGAAAAGAACACATCATTTCTTGTTACCAGTGATCCATCTTTATAATTTAGAATTAGTCTAGCCATTACT
This sequence comes from uncultured Pelagibacteraceae bacterium, assembly GCA_902605645.1. Classification (GTDB taxonomy): domain Bacteria; phylum Pseudomonadota; class Alphaproteobacteria; order Pelagibacterales; family Pelagibacteraceae; genus Pelagilacustribacter. Next base: position 9,068 of record CACLDE010000013.1, read on the forward strand.
TTGTCTCTTTTAGATAATATTTTTTTAGCTCTTGACCAATACTTCGGTGGTTTACTCATGCTCTTGGGTTTATAATTTGTTTTTTTAGTTTATTTTCTCTCATGAAAATTATTAAGGAGCTAGTTATGACAAGTAGTGCGCCAAAAAGTGTTAATAACTTTGGTATTTCACTCCAAATTAAGAATCCGAATACTATTGCAAAAATTAAACTTAAATATTTAATTGGAGTTACTAAAGATGCCTCGGCTAATCTGTAACTTTGGGTAAGTAACAAATTAGCGACACTGCCACATAAACCCATTATCATAAAAATTATTAAATCTATTTTGTTTGGTAAAACCCAATCTCCTTTGAAGATAGTTGCTATCCCTAAGATTGAACAAAGAAAAGTAAAGTAAAAAGCAATTCTATAATTGGGTTCAGTTCTAGATAATGATCTTACACTAATTGCGACACAAGCAAAAAAAATACAAAATACTATAGGTGTGATGTAGTAAAAATTTAAATCGATAAAAGCTGGCTGAACTATTAACAACATTCCGATAAATCCCAAAAATACTGCTGACCATCTTTTAATTCCAACTTTCTCAGATAAAAAGAAAATCGAAGCAACTGTGACAAATATAGGTCCTCCAAAAGTAAGGGACACGACATCAGCTAAAGGTAATTCTCTTAAACCAATAAATAATGCAATAATTGCTGCTGCACCTGTGAAAGCACGAAATGCATGAAGACCAGGTCTGGATGTTTTGTAAAAACTTAATAATTTATCTCTTGGTATAATGAAAAAAATTGGAATAAAACCAATAAAAAATCTTAAAAATAAAACTTGCCCAACAGGATAATAATCAAGCCATTTAACGCAGATATCCATTATAGAAAAGCAAACAACACTTCCCACCATGTACAATACGCCTATTTGATTTTTAGTAAGCAATTTATTATCCTCATCACTTCATAACATATAATATTATTTATGCAAAAATGTTACTTAGCAATGGGCTGTTTCTGGAAACCAGAGGAAGAATTTAAAAGTCAAAAAGGCATAATAAATACTGAAGTAGGGTATGCTGGAGGATATAAGTCTAAGGTAACCTACGAAGAGGTTTGTCAAGGGAACACAGGTCATGCAGAAATTGTTAAACTTTCTTTTGATGAAAATGTTATATCTTTTGAAAAAATTTTAGAACTCTTTTTTAAATTACATGATCCAACACAAAAAGATATGCAATTTCCAGATGTTGGAACTCAATATAGAAGTGAAATATTTTATGAGAATGAGCAACAAAGGGTAACAGCAAATAAAGTTAAAGAAAGATTTAATAAAGTTTATAATAATAAAATTGAAACAAATATTTCTCCGATT
>CACLDE010000014.1 GCA_902605645.1 uncultured Pelagibacteraceae bacterium
TTAAATCGGAAGAGTACGGGATGGATATTTTGAATGATTTAAATGGTAATTTTGTTCACTTTTGTGTAAAAAAAAAATATCTAATTAGAGCAGGGGACACAGATAAAGCCAAAATTATTAATCCCAAAAAATTTTTATGGCTAGCAAAAAAAATAAGCTCGTCATTAAAACATGTTGGAAATTTAGATATAGATTTTATTTTCAAAGATAAAAAAATTTATATTCTTGATTTAAATGCTAGATTTGGCGGTGGTTATCCGTTTACTCACGAGTATGGATATAATTATATTGAGAGAATTTTGGAATTATTTAAAAAAAGAAAAAAATTTTCCAAATTTAAAAAATTCATTAATCATAGAAATTTATTTTCTAAAGGGATAACTATTTATAAACACTAAAAATGAAAAAAACATATATAATTGCTGAGGTTGGACCGAACCATCAAGGCTCAGTCAAAATAGCTTTAAAATTTATAAAAAAACTATCAAAAATCGGCGTCAATGCCGTAAAATTCCAAATAGGAATTGCTAATGAACATTATTCTAAAGACTCTTTTAAACCAAACTATCAAAAGATAAATAATAAATCCAAGAGTATAATTTTAGATGCTAAAAAAAGATTATTAAAGCTAAGCGATCATATAAAACTTTATAGGGAGTGTAAAAAAAATAAAGTTGATTATATTTGCTCTGCTTTTGATTTAAAAAGTTTAGAGTTTTTATATAAAAATACTAAATTTCCGTTTTTCAAAATTCCGTCTGGTGAAATATTGTCGATAGATACATTAAGATTTATTTCAGAAAAAAAACTCCCAATTATTTTATCAACTGGAATGGCTAGTATAGATGACATTAAAAGGGCAATAAAATTTCTTAATAGAAAAAGGAGAAAAAATATATATTTGCTTCATTGTATAAGTGATTATCCAACAAAAAATAAAAATTTAAACTTGAACTTTATAAAAGAACTAAAAAAAATTTTTAAATATCCAGTTGGCTTATCTGATCATTCAACAGATTTTTTAGCTCCTATAGCTGCAGTTACATTAGGGGCTTCTATCATTGAAAAACATGTTACTTTTAATAAAAATTCTAAAGGACCAGACCATAAAACTTCTTTAACAATTAATGAATTTAGAGAAATGGTAAATTTGATACGTTCCACTGAAGAGGCTTTGGGTAAACCAAAAAAAATCCTTTCTAAAGGTGAAAAACAAAACGCTTTAGCTGTGAGAAAAAGCTGCGTATCCTCTGAAGATATTAATAAGGGAGATAAAATCTTTAGAAAATCTATTTCTTTCAAAAGGCCTGGAACAGGTATCTCCCCGTTTCTACTCTTTAAATTTTTAAATAAAAAAGCAAAAAAATTTATTCCAAAAGATACAATTTTAAAATTAGATGACTTTAAGTAAGCTTAAAAAATCTAAGACTTTATTATGAGAATTATAGCTAGATTAGATATAAAAAATTCAAATTTGATAAAAAGTATCAATTTTGAAGGATTAAAAGTCCTAGGAAATCCAAATACATTTGCAAAAAAATACTATGAAGAAGGCGCAGATGAATTAATATTTATGGATCTTGTAGCAAGTCTTTACAATAGAAATAGTTTACATGATATCATTAAAAGGGCATCAGAAAATATATTTATACCTTTTACTGTAGGTGGAGGTATCAGAACAATAGATGACGCTTTAAAAATATTTGATTCAGGAGCAGATAAAATAGCTGTAAATACTGCAGCAATAAAAAACCCAAATTTAATAAATGATTTAGCTAAGAGATTTGGTTCCCAAGCGATAGTTGTATCAATAGAAGCTAAAAAGCAAAATGATATGTGGGAAGCATATATCGAGTCAGGTAGAGAGCATACTGGTATAAACGTTGTTAACTGGGTGAAGAAAGCTTCCGATTTAGGTGCTGGTGAAATTTTAATTACATCTGTTGACCGAGAAGGAACCAATAAAGGTTTTGACACGGAATTGCTAAAATTAATAACAAATAAAACAAATTTACCTGTTATAGCTAGCGGAGGTTTTGGTAAATTAAATGATATTAAAGAAGCAATAATTGACTCAAAAGTAGATGCTATAGCAATAGCAGACGCAATTCACTATAATAAGTTCAATATAAAAGATATTAGAAGCGAAGCCTTAAACTTAAATTTACAAGTTAGAAAGTTTAATCAATGAGAAAAATTTCTGTTTTAAACTATGGATGCGGCAATCTTTTAAGCATTGGAAGATCAATAAAACAAGTCGGTTATGATGTAGAAATTATTGAAAATAAAGAGGAAATTGAAAAAGCTGAATTTTTAGTTTTACCCGGTGTTGGTGCTTTCAATAATGCCATGGGTTTATTAAAAAAAAAAAATTTAATTGAGACAATTAAGAATTATACGTTAGTTAGAAAAAAACCGATTTTGGGAATTTGTCTTGGCATGCAATTATTTTTTTCAAATAGTAAAGAAATGGGTGATCATGAAGGTTTAAACTTTATTAGTGGCGAGGTTGTAGCTATGAAAAGCTTAAGTAAAATGAAAGATATTAAATCACCACAAATAAATTGGAACGAGTTAAAAGTACACAAGGATTTAGGGAAAATCATAAATAAAGAACTAAATAACAGGAGCTTCTATTTTGTACATTCATATATGGCTAATTTAAAAGATAATAAAAATTTAATTGCTTTCTGTAATTATTATGACTTAAGTGTACCTGCGATAGTTCAATCAGATAATGTTTTTGGTTGTCAGTTTCATCCGGAAAAGAGTGGAAAAAATGGTCTTAAATTACTCGAAAATATTTTAAAAAATTTATGAAATTAATTGGTCTAGTAGGATACAAAAACAAAGAAATTTTAAATTTTAAAAAGAAATTTAAAAAATTCAAATTTTTAAATATTAATGACAAAAATTTTTACAATAATGAAAGTACCAATATTGATGCATTAATTGTATTATTTGAGTATCCCGTTAAAAATTCTTTATCTAAGTTTTTATCTGAAAAATTTAAATTATTTAAAAATTTGAAGTGGTTTCATTTGTCGAGAGCAGGCATAGATGAATGCATACCATTTATGAAAAATTACAAATTTAAATTCACTTCAGGAAAAAAAATTCAAGGGCCTAATGTTTCTGAACACTGCGTTGCTCTTTTATTATTACTAACAAGATCAATTTTTGCAATGGATAAAAGCAATTATTATTTAAGACCAACTGAAATTTTAAATAAAAAAATATTAATTACAGGTTTAGGCGGTATAGGTTTAGAAATTGCAAAAAAATTATCAGCTTTTGGAGCGAAAATTTACTCTGTAAATGAAACTAAAGTTAATAAAAGATTTGTTATTAAAAATTACAAATTAAGCAATGTAAAAAAAGTAATAAATAATTTTGATATAGTTATAAATGCTTTGCCTTTGACCTCGATAACAAAAAACTTTTTTGATGAAAAAATATTCAAAAAAATGAAAAAAAATTCCTTTTTTATAAACGTATCAAGAGATCAAACAATAAATATTAAAGATTTGAAAAAATTTTTAAAAAAGAAAAAATTTGCAGGAGTAGGAATAGATAATACTGGCTCATTTAAAATGAAAAAAAAAATTTATTACAATTCAAAAACAAACTTCATTTTGACCGATCATCAAGCTGGTGTATCCACAAATTTATCAAGACGAAAAGAACTTATATATAATAATATTAACAATTATTATTATGGAAAAAAATTAATATATCTAGTATCAAAAAATAAAGAGTATTAATGAAACTAATTGATCAAACCAAAAAATCATACGAGTTTACTTATGCAAATGGATATGACAAATCCTATCCAAGTTTAGAAGTAGTCAGGCTAGAAAATCTATTTTTTAACAATTTAAAGGGGAGTGTGCTAGATTTTGGATGTGGACCAGGCACTAATGGAATTCACTTTTTAAAAAAAGGATATAAAGTTACTTTTTGTGATATTTCAGAAAATGCATTAAAAAAACTTAGAAAAAAACTAAAATCTTTAAAAGTTAAAAAGAATTACAAAATCATTAATTTAAGTAAAAATAAAAAATTTCTTAAAACAAAAAAAAAATTGTTTGATTACATAATTTGTTTTTCAGTATTTAATAACTTAGGTGATCAAAAAAATGCAGAGCAGTATATAAAGTTTTTTTACGATATTTTGAAATATAATGGAAAAATTATTATTGATTCAAATTTAAGGGGTAAACACAATTATAAGTTAGTAAATAGGAAAAAGAATTTATATACCACAAACCCAAATAATAATTTTAAGCTCAAAATGTATTTTCCAACAAAAAGTGTTTTTATAAAGATTATTAAAAGAAATGGATTTAAAATTAATGATATAGGCCGTGCAATGTTCAAAATATTTAACACAAAAGAGGACGAAATAATAATTTCGGCAACAAAAAAATAATATGGAAAAAGTTAACGTTTCAAAAAAATACAATTTACCCAAAGATGTAAAATTTTGTAAAAAGTGTGTCATTTCTAATCAAAGACCAAGGATAGTTTTTGATAATGAGGGAGTTTGTAGCGCGTGTAGATATTTTGAGTATAAAATAAAAATAGATTTTAAAGAAAGAGAGGAAGAGCTAAAAAAATTGTTGGATCAATACAGAAGTAAAAATGAAACATATGATTGTGTTGTTCCGTCATCTGGAGGTAAAGACTCCGCATATGTTGCTCATGAACTAAAATATAAATATGGAATGCATCCTCTTACAGTTACCTGGTCACCATTAAAATATACTGACATTGGCTGGCAGAATTTAAATAATTTTAATGATAGTGGATTCGATATTATTTTAGGAATGCCTCAAGGAGATGTTAAAAGAAAATTAACAAGGGTTGCAATGATAGAAATGGGTGACCCTTTTCAAGCTTTCATTTATGGTCAAGTTCTTTTCCCATTAACTATAGCCTTAAAATTTGGAATCAAACTTATTTTCAGAGGAGAAAATGCCGAGGCCGAATATGGCGGGTCCCCTGATAGTTGGAATAAGAAATTTTTACCTATGGAAGAATTTAAAAAAGTTTGGTTTTCAAATTATGCGTTAGATTTTTGGTTAGACAAGGGTTTCACAAAAAAAGAATTAAGTTTTTTTTATCCACCTATGAACAAAGAATTTGAAAATAAAGTCTGTGACTCTTATTTTTACGGTTACTTTAGAAATTGGTCAAATCACAGTAATTTTTACTACGCTTCTAAAAATACTGGATTTAAACCTAATCAAAGAAGAACTGAGGGTACATACACAAAATATTCTTCGATAGATGATAAACTTGACACATTTCATCACTGGTTTGCCCTATTAAAATTTGGCCATGGAAGATGCACATCAAATGCAGCCAGAGAAATTAGAGAGGGATATATAACAAGAGAAGAAGGAGTAGCTCTGGTTCATAAATATGACTCTGAGTTTCCAAAATTATATTTTAAAGAATTTTTAGAATTTACAAATTTAAAAGAGGATGAATTTTGGGACATTGCTGAGAGATGGCGTAATCAAAATATTTGGACTAAAAAGGGCAATGAATGGGTAAAAAAATACCCCGTAAAGTAAACTCTTAAAGTTTTTTAAATTCGTAACTGATGAAAATTTTAGCAATTATTCCAGCTAGAGCAAAATCTATAAGATTAAAAAACAAAAATAGACTAAAATTAGGCGGCAAATCTTTAATAAAATGGACAATAGATTTTGTTTTAGGAACTAAAATAATAAAAGATGTCGCTCTGTCAACTGACGACGAAAAAATTATAAATGACAATATTAATAATAGCAAAATCAAAATTTTTAAAAGACCTGATCATTTAAAAGGAAAAAATGTTAAAACGATAACTGTTATTTTAAACGTTATAAAAAAATATGAAAAACTTTTTAGTAAAATTGATGCTGTTATATTATTTCAAGCCACATCACCCTTTAGGTCTAGAAAAAAAATTGATTTCGCAATCAGAAAATTTATTCAGCTAAGAATGAAAAAATCAGTGATAAGTGTTTCAAGTTATAATAAAAACGATAAAAGAAAATTTATTATAAAAAACAATGTTTTAGCTGAGTATAAAGACTCAACTTTTGTAAAAAAATTCGCAATTAATGGTAACTTTTATATAGCAAGTAAAAAATTTTTAATGAAATATAAATCTTTTTTCACTATCGGGAAAACATACCCTGTGGTATTGAATAGCAAAAAACTTAAAGTAGATATTGATACTAAAAAAGATTTTAATTTTGCAAAAAATTTTATCAAAAAATATGCAACAGAATAAACAAGAAATAGAAATAATCAGATTATTTAAAAAACTTCTTAAAAATAAACCAAGAGGTCATCACGATCCTATTTTTCTTGGAAATGAAAAAAAATACCTTAACAAATGTATTTCAAGTGGATACGTATCTTACGTGGGTAAATTTGTGAGTTTGTTTGAAAGAAAAGTATCCCAATATACTAAAACTAAATATACAATCGCTACATCTTCTGGTACCTCAGCATTACACCTCGTTCTAAGATATTTTAATTTAGGTCCTGAAGATGAGGTTTTAGTACCAAGTCTTACATACGTCGCAACTGCCAATGCCGTTACTTACTGCGGTGCAACACCAAATTTTCTAGATATTGAAACAGATTCATTGGGAGTTTGTCCAAAAAAATTAGTTAGTTATTTAAAAAAAAAAACAATAAAAAAAGGGAAATTTATTTATAACAAAAAAACAAATAAAAAAATTAAAGCGATGATTGCTGTTCATCTATATGGATTTCCGTGCAAAATTATTGAATTAAAAAAAATTTGTAAAAAAAATAATATTATTTTAATAGAAGATGCAGCTGAAGCTCTAGGATCTCTATATAAAAAAAAACACTTAGGTACATTTGGAGATGCAGGCGTATTAAGTTTTAATGGAAACAAACCAATAACTTGCGGTAGCGGTGGAGCTGTGATCACAAATAATAAAACAATGTGTTTAAAACTTAAGCATTTGTCAACTCATGCAAAAAAGCAAGACTTGATAGATCATATACACGATGACATCGGATATAATTATAGAATGAACAATCTCTCAGCAGCAGTAGGTTGTGCACAGATGGAAAACATAAAAAAAATAATTAAAGCTAAAAGAAAAAATTATTTATGGTACAGAAAAGCTTTTGAAAAATTAAAATATGTTCAAATTTTAAAAGAACCAAAACTATCAAAAACTAATTATTGGTTGATAACCGCTGTTCTTAAAAACCATAAAATTAAAAACAAAGTTTTAAAAAAACTGAAAAGGGAAGGCTATGGGTTAAGAACAACCTGGAGGCCTTTACACTCTCTAGAAATATATAAGAATTGCCCAAGAGATAAAATGGAAAATTCAAATGATTTTTTTAAAAGAACTATAAATTTTCCAAGTAGTCCAAAATTAAACTATTCGTGAAAAAAAAAATATTAATTATTTCTTCAGGTAGATCAGACTACGATAGGTATTATCCAATACTGTCAAGTTTAAAGAAAACAAGAAAAGCAAAATTATTAGTTTATTTAACATGCCAAAACTATAATAAAGTATTTTCAAACAATATTAAAAAAATAAAAAACGAATTTGAGATATTAAAAAACCCAACTAATAAAAAAAATTTTAGTGACGGTGCGTATCAAATGATAAAAAATTTATCCCATGATTTAGAAAATCTATCTACCCATACTAAGATAAAAAAACCTGATATAATAATAATTATGGGTGATAGATATGAAATGCTTATAGGACCTCTAGTAGCCATGCCATTTAATATACCAACCATACATTTTTTCGGCGGAGCAGTGACAGAGGGTGCAATGGATGAGCTAATTAGACACGGTATTACAAAAATGAGTCACATCCATTTTGTTTTATTAGAAAATTATAAAAAAAGATTAAAAAGCCTCGGTGAAGAAAGCTGGAGAATCAAAGTTGTCGGAATGCCTAGTCTAAACAAAAAAAATATTTTTAAAAATAAGAGTAGAAAAATAAAAAATAATCTTGACAAATTCACAAAATCAAATCCATTTATGCTTTTAACTTTTCACCCGGTAACTCTAGAAATTGATCACCTTGAAATGCAAGTTAATTCCTTAATTAAAGCTGTCAAAAAAAGTAAAATGAATACAATTATAACTTACCCTAATTCTGATCCAAAATTTAATTTAATAATAAGATTATTTAAAAAAAATTTTTTTAATTCTAAAAAAATCATATTTGTTAAATCAGCTGGTGAAGATGAGTATTTTGACTTAATGAAAAAAGCAAAACTTATGCTTGGAAATAGTTCAAGCGGAATAGTTGAAGCGGCATCGTTTAAACTACCAGTCGTTAATATTGGGTCACGACAAAAAGGTAAACTAAAACCTAAAAATGTAATTGACTCAGGTTACCATCACAAAGAAATTTTAAAGGCAATAAAAAAAGCCTCGAGTAAAGGTTTTAAAAAAAGCATAAGTAAAATAAAAAATCCTTACATGTCTAAAATAGATACTAACGATCTTGCTAAGATGATATTAAGAATAAAAAACAATGAAAAGATAATTAAAAAAAAGTTTCATGATATGAAAAGAATATGAGTAAGAAAAAAATTTTAATTACTGGTGCAACTGGATTTATAGGCTCACATCTAACTGAATTATGTGTCAAAAAAGGATTTAAAGTCTCTGCCTTTGATCGTTATAACCCTCAATATAACTTAAATTGTTTAAATGACTCAAAGTATAAAAAAGATATAAATTTTATTTTTGGAGACATCAGAGATTATGACTCAGTCTATAAAGCTTCGAAAGGTATGGACGTTATTTTACATTTGGCTGCTTTAATCGGAATTCCATACTCTTATTACTCTCCGATGGCCTATATAAAAACTAATATCGAAGGTACATATAATATTTTAGAGGCAACAAAAAATTTAAATATAAATCAATTAATTGTGACATCAACAAGTGAAACATACGGAACCGCGCAAAATGTTCCTATAAATGAACACCATAGATTAATAGGTCAATCTCCGTATTCTGCATCTAAAATATCTGCAGATCAATTAGCGATAAGTTATTGTACTTCTTTTCAACAACCGGTAAAAATTATTAGACCCTTTAATACTTATGGGCCGAAACAATCAAATAGAGCTGTTATACCTACTATAATAAATCAAGCTTTAAAAAATAAAAATATTAAGTTAGGAAACATAAAAGCAACTAGAGACTATACTTATGTTTCTGACATTTGCGAAGCATATTTGGAAATT
>CACLDE010000015.1 GCA_902605645.1 uncultured Pelagibacteraceae bacterium
CTCTTTTTTTTGCAAGTTTGATAAAATATTCAATTGTCTTGTGCCTACCTGCACAATATGGACACCATGTACCTGTTTTGATATGAGAATAAGTTGTTTTCCATACATGTCCTTTTGAACACTTTAAATCTATTTTAGATTTTGCTTTTAAAATTTTTTTACTTAAAAGTTTGCCTTTTTTATTTAGAATTATTTTTTTAAGACTATTGTGATGATTTTCATGAAGCATTATTTAAATATATTCTTGTCAAGTTATGGGTGCAAATGAAAAGCATCCATAATTATCTATTTTTCTTAGAACGAACGTTTTTAAATCCCCAGTTTTATGAAGCTATGATTTAATAGTTATAGGATTTTATGGGACAACAAGAGCAAGACCAGAGCATAGAAAGATAAAATAAAAAAAATTTACTAATTCATCTTGTTCAATTATAAATATTAGCATAAACACTCATGAAATTCATTAATGCCCTCGTGGTGAAATTGGTAGACACAAAGGACTTAAAACCCTAGGGATTCACAAATTCAATAGTCTCAGACAGTCTCAGGTAGTCTCAAAATGAGATTAATACTAGCTTTTTCAATTAACCTTTCAATTTCTATTAGAAACGAAGGCAAACTTATTTGCGTAGACTAGAAGATGACTAGAAGATTAATTTGAAATTTAATATATTATTTCTATGAAAATTAAATTTTTAATCACTGTTTTAATTTTTTTGTTTCCAAATTATATATTTGCCGATTCAATTACAAAACGAGCAATAGGTGATGTTAAGAAATCATCAAAAATAGTTCAAAAAACTTTAGCTGACATTTCAAACAGTAATAAAATTTTAGATAAATTTAACTCTATTAAGAGTAGTTCAGAACAGATTTTGAATACAACAGAAGTTCAAAGATATAGAGGAGGTGGAAATATTTATAAAAAAAATAAGAACAAAGTTGCTTTAATAATGAATATCACTTCAAAAAGTTTTGGAGCAGGCTCTTTGTTAGATATGAGAGGAAATATAATTACAAATTGGCACGTAATAGAGGGTGCCAAGGATGGAGTGGTACTTGTGGCTTTTGAAGGTACAGATATAAAAAAGATTTTTGAAGGAAAAAAATATGTCATTGGAAAAGTAATTTTGATTAACAAGGAAAAAGATTTAGCTGTGGTTAATATTCAAAAAATCCCAGGAAGCACAAGACCAGTTTCTTTAGGCAGATGGAATAATATAGATGTTGGTGATAAAGTACATGTCATAGGTCATCCTCAAGGTTTATTATGGACTTATGCTCAAGGCGTAGTGAGTGCAAAGAGAACCAAGAATGCATGGAATTATAAAGATTCAAATCATGTTGCAGATGTAATCCAACACCAAACACCAATTAGCCAGGGAAATTCAGGAGGAGCATTATTTGATGAAAAAGGAAATTTATTAGGAATTAACACTTGGCAATTGCCAGGAGGTCAAAATTTAAATTTTGCCGTTGCAGTGGAGCATGCAATGGAAATTATAAGAAATCCAAAAAAATTCAAAAATCAAAATACAAACAATGCAGCTAAAGAAAAAAAATATGATTGCTTTAGAACAGAAGACTTTGATAAAGATGGAAGAATCGATACCTGTTATGTTGACGACAACAACAATGGTATAGCCGACGGATATTGGGTGGATGATAATGGAGACGGCAAATGGGAAGCATTTCATTCTGATAAAAACGAAGATACTAAAGTTGAAGTTATTCTATTAGACACAAATAATAACGGAAAATGGGATACAGGTTATATGGATACTAATGGTGATAACAAAGATGACATAGTGGGTTATGATTATAATGAAGATGGTGAGTGGGATGAATATAAAAAACTTACTTAAAATTTATAGCTGTTAATTCATACCTATCTTCTATTTTACAAAAATTAAGTTTTACTGCACTTCCATCATCGCTTTCAGAAAGTTTTACCTTCATATCATAAGCAAGAACCTTACAAATTAAATCTTCCTGATTACTTTCGCCAATATAAACAAGATTAATATTTGATCCTACAGCGTCTTGCATTTGAATATCAAATGTATCACCAGGTTTTAAATTATTTTCAATTTTATTAAATTTATCTGTGATTTTTTTTTCATCAATAAATCTATATAAGCTTACTATTCGATTTGAGAATTCCTCTTTTTGATCAATACTTAAGTTTTTTAATACTTCATTTGTTTTATCTAAAGCAGGAATTGCTACTCTACTATTTTCAAATTTATTAACCATAGTAACATTACTTGTCATAAAACCAGCTCCAAACACTATGGCAACGGCTGCAGCTACGCCGGCATATTGAAATTTAAAGAAGGAAAAAAGATTAAAGCTTGTTTTTGTACTAGCTCTCTTTTCACCTTTTAATAATCTTAATTTTTCTTCTATGTGAGCTGGCATTTCTACTTTTTTAATTTCTGATCCAAGCTCAAATAATAAGTCAGCTGATTTTTGATAGTCTTCAAATAACTTTTTTAGTTTTGGATCATCATTTATAGCTTTTTCAACTTCAGCTCTTTCATCCATAGGAAGCGTTCCATCCGCTAACTGCATTATTTTAATTTCGTCTACCATCAAACTAATCCTTTTAATTCTTTTCTACAATTTGCTAACCTGCTCATTACTGTGCCCATAGGTGTTTTTATTATTTCAGCCATTGTCTTGTAATCCACATCATCTGCAGCTAGCATTAATATTTCTTTACACTTTTCACCCATATTATTTATTACACTTAATGTCTTTTTCGCTCTCTCACTTAGTTGTAAACTTTGCTCTAAATTAATCCTTTCATCTTCAAATTCTCTTTCTCCTCTTTCTTCTGTGGTGGTGGAAGTAAGGTTCTTTGATTTTCGAAAATGATCAATAAAAAGTCCTTTCATTTTTAAAACCGCAACAGCTTTTAAATTTGGATGATCCATATATTTATCTTTATTTTTTAGATAATATTCCACCCAACCATTGACCAACTCCCAAGGGTCCATTTGATTTTTCACTATTCCCAGTGCGATCAGATGCAGGCTCTTTAAAAAACTTTTGTCCATTTTTTTTAGATCTTAAATCTAGTATATTTTGATACTCATTAAAATCTATTTTAATTAATGAATGTTCTTTAAACATATATCTCCTTTTTTATTGTGAAAAAGCCACCACTTTTATGATGATCTTTATAAAAATGAATATTCCTATGTATATCCAAATCGAGTTATCTTCTTTTTGTCTGTTTTTCATAATATTTCCTTTCAATAATTAACGTTTCAAGTTTCATTTTATTCAAAAAAAAACGCCCCAGTTTCAGGGGCGTTTTTATTTTTGTATAATGATTTATCTACTACAAGCAGGATTTAAACCATTTACACATGGATTAGCCCAACTAGTCCAATAATTAGCATTAGCACTAGTTGAAATTACTGAGAGTAAACTTAATATAATTATCATTTTTCTCATAAGATCTCCTTTCAATAATGGACGTGTCAAATTTGATTTTATTCAAAAAAAAACGCCCCATTTTCAGAGGCGTTTTTTTCTATTATTAATATTATTTATTACCAAGCACTGAAGTTATTAAATGTAAAACTATCAGGTGATGTTCTGAAGTGTGGAGCTACATAAGTTCCATTACTTCTGAAGTATCCGTCAACGCTTACTAAAGCATTTGCGTTAGATTGGAAAATTGCAGCATTACCGATCATAACTGATAATAAAGCAACGATTTTTAACATTTTTTTCATATTTTCTCCTTTGTTCATACTAATTAACGATTGAGATGAGTTTTTATTCAAAAAAAATATCTGGGCAGATATCTGCCCAGATATACAGCTATCTAGAGTAACCCCAATTGTTATTGTATGGATTGTACTCTAGAGTGGAGTTTGGCCTTTCATAAGACCAGTCATTATCGTAGGGATTATACTTTAAAATCCCGTCAGATGGCGATCTTTCCCAGTCGTTGCTGTAAGGGTTGTATTTAATATCAGCATTAACATGCGTTGATAACAAAACAACAAATGAAACAATTAAGTATTTTTTCATTGTTTACCTCCGAGAAATAACGCGTGAGAAGAATTTTTATTCAAAAAAAAGCCTCTCGAGGGACAAGAGGCTTTTTTTATAAATGTACTATCTTAGGCTGTGTTTTTGTAATAACTCATATGGACTGTAGTGGTATCTATGAGTGTATCCACCATTAAAACTTGGTGTGCTTTGCCAGTATCCACTTGTGATGGCTTGGGCACTAGATTGGAAAATTGCTAAATTACCTATTACCACTGATAATAAAGCAAACGTTTTTAACATTTTTTTCATATTTTCTCCTTTGTTCATATTATTTAACGTTTGAGATGAAATTTTATTCAAAATTGGTACAATTATTTTATGAGTATAAACTGCTATTTTAACAGCCTCTTAAAAGCTTTCATAATTTCTATTACAATTATTTCCTTTGTGTCATTTGATTTGAATTCCAACAGGTTAAAGGCAGAAACTGAATTTGTAAAAATTGGTAACAAAAATTATAAAAAATTAAATTTTAAAGAACGTGGTAGTAGATTTTTTGGCATTATTGAAAATGGCAAAATGATAAAAGGTATTTATAAAGGAAAAAAAACTAAAAATGGTAATCAAAGCACTTGGTATGGAACTTTTACAGAAAAAACTCAAGAATTTAAGAAGGGATATTTTCATCACAAATATGGTGATGGAATGGAATTATATCAATATATGGAATATGAGGTAGAAAATGGAAAAGTAGTAATGGAAGACGACAAAAAAACTTTTAAAATGGTAGACCATTATCTCGTAACTGAAGAAGATTTTAAAAACGTAAAACAATGGATCCAAACTGATATGGAGATGCCTTTTAGTTTTGGAGGATTTGAAGATTTTAAAAAAGAAAATACTCTAATTGCTAAAAAAAAATCAAATATAAGTAGTGAAAAATATTTCGCTTTAGTGATTGGAAATAATAATTATCAACATTTAGATAAACTGATTGCAGCGAAAAATGATGCTACTGCTATAAGCAAAATACTAGAGCAAAAATATGGTTTCGAGGTAAGCCTTCTTTTAAATGCTAATTATGATCAAACAGTTAACACAATTTACTCTATAACAAAAAAATTAACACCTAATGACAATTTATTAATTTATTATGCAGGACATGGAGAGCTAGATGAGGATGAGAATAGAGGTTATTGGTTGCCAATTGATGCTAATGAGGAATTAAGATCAAAATGGATAAGTAATTCTTTTATTGTTGATAGAATTAAAGCTACTAAAGCGAAACATGTCTTACTTATGGTGGATAGTTGTTTTTCTGGTACTTTATTAAGAAGCGGGACTACTGGAATAGATAAAACTTCAATTGATAAGAAATACATTCAAAGACTAAAGAATAAAAAAACTAGATTAGTCATTACATCGGGTGGAAACGAACCAGTTGTAGACAATACCGGCGATAATCATTCATTATTTGCTTTTAAATTACTAGAAACTCTTAAAAATAATAACAATGTAATAAATTCTCAAGTATTATTTGAAAATATAAGAAACTATGTTGTATCAAATGCATCTCAAACACCAGAAATTGCAATCGTTCATAAATCTGGACATGACGGTGGAGATTTCTTATTCTTTTCAAATTAGAAATGACTAAATTCTTAAAAATTTTAATTTTACTTTCAATCGTTCCTCTCAATAATGCAGTTTCAAAAAGTAATCTTCCTAATTGTAAAGGCTCAGATTATGAAAAATGGACTGACTGCTTCACTGAAATAGAAATTCCTGGAACTAAATATTCTGGTGAATGGAAAAATGGTAAATTTAATGGCAATGGAAAATTAAAAACGCCTGGACTAGATGCAGTAGGAATATTTAAAGATAATGAAATTGTTAAAGGAAAACAAATTTTTAAAGATGGATCCTCTTATGAAGGTGATTTTAAAAATGGTATGGCGCACGGTAAAGGTAAGTTCATTTTTCCAGACAGAAAACAATATATGGAAGGAGATTGGGTTAAAGGGGATTTACACGGTAAAGGAAAAGCAGATTTTGGTTGGACTATTTACACTGGAGATTTTATCAAAGGCAAAAGAGATGGATATGGAGAAGAATTATTTTATCAAGGGGAAGTTGGTGGTGGAAAATATATAGGTGGATTTAAAGATGATGCGTATCATGGAGAGGGTGTTTTTATTTATGAGAACGGTGACACAATAAAAGGAGTTTTTGCACTAGGAGTTTTACAGGGGTTTGGCGAAGAAGTTTACAAAGGGGATAAATACATCGGTAATTTTAAAGATGGTGAAAGACATGGTAAGGGAAAATTAATTTATCAAAATGGTGATATTTACGAAGGAGATTTTGCCAAAGGTGAGCTGATTGGTTATGGAAAGTTAACTTCCCCAGATGGCTCTAAATATGAAGGAGAAATTTTTAAAGGTGAATTTAATGGTCAAGGTACACATAAATTTCCACTGAGAAATGAAGTGTATACAGGAGGTTGGAAAAATAATTTAAGAGAAGGTCAGGGTACTAATAATTGGGGAGAAAATGAAAGTTATACTGGTGAATGGAAAGCTGATTTATATCACGGCGAAGGTGTTTATATAGATGGCGACTTAAGCTATTCAGGAACCTTTTATGAAGGTCAATTTGAAGGTGAAGGTGAAATTATTTACTCAAGTGGAGACAAGTATAATGGAGAAGTATCTAGATGGGTAGAAAATGGAATAGGCACTATGATTTACGGTGATGATACAGATGGATGGAAAAAATATACAGGAGAATGGGTTGAAGGTTTAGAAACTGGCAAAGGAATTGTAGAATATGATAATGGTGATATTTATGAAGGAGATTTTGAATCCTCACAATTTTCAGGCAATGGTGAATTCAGATTTGTCGATGGGGAAAAATATGTTGGAGAATTCTCTGATTCAAAATTTAATGGCTATGGTAAGTACTTTTTCAATCATGGTGGATATTACGAAGGAGAATGGAAAGATGATAAATTTAATGGAAAAGGGAAATTAATTGAAGCTGATAAATCTATTTATGAAGGTAATTTTTTAAATGGTTGTGAGTCTGGTTATGGTGAAAAAACTTATAAAAAGGATTTAAAAGGAAGAGTTTACTATAAAGGAAATTGGGATAACTGCGCAATCAGTGGAAAAGGAGAAATGAAGTATGCTGATGGTAGTATTTATACTGGACTATTTAAAGAAGGAAAAAAATTTGAAGGCAAAACATCAGTAGCTAAATTTGATACAGATGAAAATTATTATGCTTTAGTAATTGGTAATAATAATTATCTAAAGAAAGAAAAATTATCAGCTGCTATTAATGATGCA
Organism: uncultured Pelagibacteraceae bacterium; assembly: GCA_902605645.1. GTDB lineage: Bacteria > Pseudomonadota > Alphaproteobacteria > Pelagibacterales > Pelagibacteraceae > Pelagilacustribacter. Next base: position 7,365 of record CACLDE010000015.1, read on the forward strand.
GAAGAGATTTCAAGGGTTTTACAAGATAAATATGGTTTTGAAGTTACAACTTTAATAGATGCTAAATATTCAGATATTGTAGATAGTTTAATCAGTTTCACAAAAAATAAAAAACCTTTGGACAACTTACTAATTTATTATGCCGGCCACGGAGAGCTTTCTGCCGATGAAAATAAAGGATATTGGCTACCTGTTGACGCTGGAGAAGAGCAAGATTCAAAATGGATTAGTAATGATATTGTGAGAAGCCGAATTAAAGCAACGAAAGCCAAGCATGTATTATTAGTAGTTGATAGTTGTTTTGCTGGGTCAATATCAAGAGGATCAAATAGTGTTTCCAAAAATGTAGAAAAATTAAATAATATAAATGTTATTAATAGATTAAAAATGCGAAAAACAAGATTAGTAATAACTTCAGGAGGTAATGAACCTGTTTCTGATACTGACGGAGGCAAACATTCAGTTTTTGCTAACAAGTTTATTGATGTTCTTAAAAATAACAACAATGTGATTCAATCAATGTATCTTTTTCAAAATGTCAGTGACTATGTAATAAATAATGCTCA
>CACLDE010000016.1 GCA_902605645.1 uncultured Pelagibacteraceae bacterium
AGCAAGAATTAGTTATGATGAGCAAAGAAAATAAAAGAAATTATATTGAAGAAATGAAAAAAAATTTTTCCTCAAATAATTCAGTAATGATAGCTCAATATCAAGGATTAAATGTAAGCGAGCTTGACGAGTTAAGGAAACAATTGAGAGAAAAAGGTGTATTGTTTAAAATAACAAAAAATCGAATTACAAAAATCGCAATAAAAGAAACACCAGTAAAAGATTTGGAGAAATATTTTTCAGGACCTACGGCTGCTGCTTTATCATCGGATCCCATAACAACAGCTAAAATTTTAACAAAATTTGCAAAATCTCACAATAAATTGAAAATTATAGCTGGCTTTATGGATGGAAAGGTTTTAGATCAAAAAGAGGTGGCTATAATCGCCACATTACCTTCTTTGGAGGAAGCGAGGGCTAAAATCGTGGGTATTTTATCATCACCAGCTCAAAAATTAGTCAGTATTTTACTTGCACCTGGCTCAAAAATTGCTAATTTAGCGCGCGCGAAGAGTTTAAAAAAATAATTACAAGGATCATCAATGTCAGACTTGAACAAAATAATAGAAGATTTATCAAAATTAACTGTAGTAGAAGCAGCTGAACTTTCTAAACAATTAGAGGATAAATGGGGAGTAACAGCAGCAGCTCCAGTAGCGGCAGCAGCAGCACCAGGTGCAGCCCCAGCCGCAGAAGAGAAATCAGAGTTTTCATTATTCCTATCAGCAGCAGGGGATAAAAAAATTAATGTTATTAAAGAAGTGAGAGCCATTACTGGCTTAGGTTTAAAAGAAGCAAAAGATTTAGTAGAAGCAGCTCCAAAAGAAATTAAAGCAGGTGTCCCTAAAAAAGATGCTGATGAATTTAAGAAAAAACTTGAAGCAGCAGGCGCTAAAGTAGAATTAAAGTAAATTAAAATTTAAGACAAAATTATTACGAGTTAATTTTCGTAATAAAACTAATTAATGGAATTATCTTTTACTCAAAAAAAAAGTATTAGAAAAAGTTTTGGTAAGCTGAAAGAGGGCTTATCAATTCCTAATCTAATAGAGGTTCAAAAAAATTCTTATCAAGAATTTTTGTCATCAAAGGCTTTAAATGAGCAAATGGATATTCTTTCAAAGGGGATAGACAAAGTTTTTAAAAGCATTTTTCCAATAGACGACAACTCTGAGAAGTCAACTCTAGAGTATATCTCATACAAATTAGAAAAACCAAAATTTGATGTTTTAGAATGTAAGCAAAGAAGTCTTACATATTCGGCATCTTTAAAAGCTAATCTAAGATTAGTTGTTTACGATATTGACACTGAAAATAATACAAAACAAATATTATCGGCAAAAGAACAAGAAGTATTTATAGGCGAGCTTCCATTGATGACACCAAGTGGAACGTTTGTAGTAAATGGAGTAGAAAGAGTTGTAGTCAACCAAATGCATAGAAGCCCTGGTGTATTTTTTGATCATGATAAAGGAAAAACGCACTCAAGTGGTAAATTATTATTTAATTGCAGAATAATACCAGGACGAGGTTCATGGCTAGACTTTGAATTTGATCCTAAAGATATTTTATATTTTCGAATTGATAGAAAAAAGAAGCTACCTATAACAACTATATTATTTGCATTAGGAATAACGAAAGAAAAGATTATAAAAAGTTTTTATTCAACAAGCAAATATGATTTTGATGAAAAAAATAACATGTGGGTTACCGCATTTGATATTAATAATTATAGGAGACCAGTAAAACTAGCTTTTGATTTAATTGACGCAAAAAACAAAAAAAAAGTATTGTCTAAAGGTGAAAAATTAAATTTTATAATTGCTAAAAAACTTGAAGAAAAAAATTTAAAAGAAATATTTGTTACTAACGAAGAGTTGATTGGAAAATATTCATCAAAAGATTTAGTTGATAAAAATAATGATATTTTTCTGTCATCAGGCTCAGATTTAAATGAGGAGTCAATTGCTAAAGTTCAAAATGAAAACTTGAAAAGTTTAGAATTGGTAAATATAGATCCGATTAATAAAGGACCTTATTTGCTCGAGACTTTAAAAATTGACAAAAATACAAATAAAAATGATGCTTTGAATGACATTTACAAAGTGTTGAGACCAGGTGAAGCACCAACAGTAGAAATTGCAGAAGACGTTTTTAAAAATTTATACTTTAATAAAGATAGATATGATTTATCGGAAGTAGGAAGAGTAAAATTAAATTCAAAACTAAATTTAAATAGAGATGTAAAAGATAATACCCTTGATACAACAGATATAATTGCAATAATAAAATTCATGCTTGATTTGAGAGACGGCAAAGGTGAAGTAGATGATATCGATCACCTTGGAAACAGAAGAGTTAGGTCTGTAGGTGAGCTTGTAGAAAATCAGTTTAGAATTGGTCTTTTAAGAATGGAAAGAACCGTAAAAGAGAAAATGTCAACTTTTTTAGAAATAGAGTCGGCAATGCCTCAGGATTTAATAAACGCGAAACCAATTACAACTTCTTTAAAAGATTTTTTTGCTACATCTCAATTATCACAATTTATGGACCAAACTAATCCGTTGTCAGAAATAACTCACAAACGAAGGGTGTCAGCATTAGGTCCTGGTGGTCTAACTAGAGAAAGAGCAGGCTTTGAAGTAAGAGATGTTCATCCAACCCACTATGGAAGAATATGCCCAATAGAGACTCCTGAAGGACCAAATATTGGGTTAATTAACAGTTTAGCCACCTATTGTAGAGTAAATAAATTTGGATATATAGAGAGTCCTTATAAAAAAGTCTTAAAAGGTAAAGTTACGAATGAAATAAAATATCTTTCAGCAATAGAAGAGGAAAAATATACAATTGCTCAGGCAAATTCATCATTAAGCAAAGATGGATCTTTTGAGGAAGAGCTAGTAGCTTGTAGAAAAAACTTAAATTTTCAATTATCGAACAAAGATAATATTGATTACATCGATGTATCTCCCAAACAATTAGTGTCTGTTGCTGCAGCTTTAATTCCATTCCTAGAGAACGACGATGCTAATAGAGCATTAATGGGTTCAAATATGATGAGGCAAGCTGTTCCTTTATTGAAACCCGAGTCACCTTTAGTTGGCACAGGAATTGAATCAGATGTAGCTTTAGACTCCGGTGTTACAATAGTTGCAAAAAGAAGTGGAGTAGTAGATAAAATTGATGGAAAAAGAATAGTAGTTAAAGCAACAGAAGTAAAAGATCTTTCCCAATCAGCAGTCGACATTTACAATCTTTCAAAATTTAAAAGATCTAACCAAAACACTTGTATAAATCAAAAGCCTTTAGTCAAAGTCGGTGATATGATTAAAAAGGGAGACATAATTGCAGACGGACCGGCCACAAAACTTGGAGAGTTAGCTTTAGGAAAAAACGTAACAGTTGCCTTTATGCCTTGGCAAGGATACAATTTCGAGGACTCAATTTTAATATCAGAAAGATGCGTGACCGATGATGTATTTACATCAATTCATATCGAAGAGTATGAGTCTATGGCTCGAGATACTAAACTTGGAGCAGAAGAAATTACAAGAGATATTCCGAATGTAAGTGAAGAAAGCCTTAGAAATTTGGATGAGTCTGGAATTGTTTATGTTGGAGCAGAGGTAAAACCTAGTGACATATTAGTTGGAAAAGTTACACCAAAAAGCGAAACTTCTTCAAGTCCTGAGGAAAAACTTTTAAGATCAATTTTCGGAGAAAAAGCAACAGATGTAAGAGACTCTTCATTAAAGTTACCATCTGGAAGCGCTGGTGTGGTTATTGACGTAAGGGTTTTTAACAGACACGGTATAGAAAAAGATGAAAGATCCATTGCCATTGAAAGATCTGAAATTGAATTGGTTCAAGAGGATAGAAAAGTTGAAGAAGAGATCCTAAATAGAAATATAAAATCTCGAGCAAATGATTTACTTAAAAACCAGTCAATTGGAAAAAACTACAAAGAACTTAAAGCCGGTCTTACTTTAAACGATAATGATTTAGAAAATTTAGGTCTTAAAGATTTGTGGAAAATTTCATTTAAAGACGAAAGAATTAACGAGAATGTATTAAAATTAAAGAACCAATACGATAATGCATTTGAAGATATAAATTTAAGATTTGATGATAAAGTTAATAAAATCCAGCAAGGTGATGATTTGCTTCCTACTGTTATGAAAGTTGTAAAAGTGTTCGTTGCTGTCAAAAGAAGATTAATGCCAGGTGATAAAATGGCAGGTAGACACGGCAATAAAGGAGTAGTCAGCAAAATAGTTCCTGTTGAAGATATGCCTTATATGGAAAATGGAAAACCAGTGGACATAGTTTTAAATCCTTTAGGCGTACCTAGCAGGATGAATGTTGGTCAAATACTTGAGACTCATTTAGGATGGTCTTGCTCCGAGCTAGGTGACCAAATCAAATCATATTTAAAAGATTTTGAAAGTGAATTTGAAAAATTAAAAAATAAACTTAAAGAAATTTATGGCAAAGAATACTTTGAAGGTGTTATTTCAAAGTTGTCAAAAAAAGAAATATTTGAATTGGTAGAGAATATATCAAATGGTATACCAATTGGTACACCTGTATTTGATGGAGCCTCAACTAAAGACATTACTAAAATGCTAGACTTAGCAAAACTTCCATCTAGTGGACAAACAAATTTATGGGATGGCCGTACAGGTGAAAGATTTGATAGACCAGTCACTGTTGGAACAATATATATGTTAAAACTTAATCACCTTGTTGAGGATAAAATCCATGCTCGATCAACAGGTCCCTACAGTTTGGTTACACAACAACCATTAGGTGGTAAAGCTCAATTAGGAGGTCAAAGGTTTGGTGAAATGGAAGTGTGGGCCCTAGAGGCTTATGGAGCATCGTACTCTTTACAAGAAATTCTAACAGTTAAATCAGATGATGTAGCTGGCAGAACAAAAGTCTATGAAACTATAGTAAAAGGAAATAACAATTTTGAGTCAGGAGTACCTGAGTCATTTAATGTTTTAATAAAAGAAATTAGAGCTTTAGGACTAAATATTGAATTAAATTAAAAATATGGAAAAAAATTTAACGAAAAATTTTGATAATCGAAATATTTCTTCCGAAAATAGTTTTGGGAGTATAAAAATTACTTTAGCAAGCCCTGACAAAATTAAGTCTTGGTCCTTTGGTGAAATTAAAAAACCAGAGACAATAAATTATAGAACTTTTAGACCAGAAAAAGATGGTCTTTTTTGTTCAAGAATTTTTGGACCAGTTAAAGATTATGAATGTCTATGTGGAAAATATAAAAGAATGAAATTTAGAGGAATTATTTGTGAAAAATGTGGAGTAGAAGTCACAAAATCTAATGTTCGAAGAGAAAGAATGGGTCACATAGACCTAGCTTGTCCTGTAGCTCATATATGGTTTTTAAAATCTTTACCAAGCAGAATATCTTTAGCTATAGATATGAAGCTCAAAGAGGTTGAAAAAGTTCTATATTTTGAGAGCTTCATAGTAATTGAACCTGGACTTACAAAATTAAAAAAAGGGCAATTATTAAATGAAGAAGATCTTATTAAAGCCCAGGATGAGTTCGGTGAAGATGCTTTTAGCGCCGGAATAGGAGCTGAAGCTGTAAGAGAAATACTTATAAACCTTGATTTAAAGTCTGAACAAAAGAAATTAAGAGAGTCTTTAAAAGAGATTAAATCAAAAGTAACAGAAGAAAGAACAATCAAAAGATTGAAACTAATAGAGTCTTTTATCAATTCTGGAAACAAACCTGAATGGATGATTTTAACAACTGTTCCAGTAATTCCACCTGAATTGAGACCTCTAGTTCCTCTTGATGGCGGTAGATTTGCTACATCTGATTTAAATGATTTATATAGAAGAGTAATCAATAGGAATAACAGGCTTAAAAGGCTATTAGATCTTAAAGCTCCTGACATAATAGTTAGAAACGAGAAAAGAATGCTTCAAGAGTCGGTGGATGCTCTTTTTGATAATGGAAGAAGAGGTAGAGTTATAACTGGAACCGGTAAAAGACCATTAAAATCTCTTGCTGAAATGTTGAAAGGAAAACAAGGAAGATTTAGACAAAATTTATTAGGCAAAAGGGTTGATTATTCAGGAAGATCAGTAATTGTTGTAGGACCTGAGCTAAAATTACATCAGTGCGGTTTGCCAAAAAAAATGGCTTTAGAACTTTTTAAACCTTTTTTATATGCTAGGTTAGATAAATTAGGTTTAGCTACTACAATTAAACAAGCTAAAAGATTGGTAGAAAAAGAAAAAAGCGAAGTATGGGATGCATTAGAACACATTATAAGAGAACATCCAGTTTTACTTAATAGAGCACCAACTTTACATAGATTAGGGGTGCAAGCATTTGAAGCAAAACTAATTGAGGGCAATGCAATAGAGCTTCATCCATTAGTATGTGCTGCTTTTAATGCTGATTTCGACGGTGATCAAATGGCTGTACATATTCCACTAAGTTTGGAAGCGCAATTAGAAGCTAGAGTACTTATGATGTCCACAAACAATATACTAAGTCCTTCAAACGGGAAGCCAATAATAGTGCCGAGTCAGGATATCGTGCTTGGAATTTACTACTTATCTCAATCATCAAAATCAGATAAACCAAAAGGAATATTTTCAAATATCGATGAAATTGAACAAGCTTTAGAAAATAAATCTATTAGTCTTCATACAAAAATAATATCAATATTCGATACAGTCGATCAAAACAATAAAGCCATAAAACAAAAGTATACTAGTACAGCTGGAAGATTTTTATTGGCCAATTTATTACCAAAAAACCCTAATATTAAATTTACTTTAATAGATAGATTGTTAACAAAAAAAAATGTATCTGAAGTTATTGATACCATTTTTAGATTTTGTGGACAAAAAGAAACAGTTATTTTTTGTGACAGAATAAAAACTTTAGGATTTAAACATGCTTTTAAAGCAGGAATTTCATTTGGAAAAGATGACTTAATTATACCTAAAACAAAAGAAAATTTAATTAATGAAACAAAAAAGCAGATAGAAGATTATGAGAAACAATATTCTGACGGATTAATTACAAGAGGAGAAAAATACAATAAAGTTGTAGACATATGGTCCAAATGTACTGACACAGTAGCCAATGAAATGATGAAAGAAATTTCTTCAGCTGAAAAAGTATATGAAAACGATAGAATAGAAACTAATTCAGTTTATATGATGGCAGACTCTGGAGCGCGAGGATCTCAAGCTCAAATGAAGCAGCTCGCTGGAATGAGAGGATTAATAGCGAAACCATCAGGTGAAATAATAGAAACTCCAATTATCTCAAACTTTAAAGAAGGGTTATCTGTGTTAGAATATTTTAACTCAACTCACGGAGCAAGAAAA
>CACLDE010000017.1 GCA_902605645.1 uncultured Pelagibacteraceae bacterium
GTGGAAATATCTTAGTAAGTTTATCTGAGAGAATTTTAGGAAGAGTCATAGCAGAAAATATAAAAAATCCAGTAACAGGTGAAGTTATCATCAAAAAAGAAAAACTTATTGATGAATTTGATTGTGAAAAGATAGACGCAGCTGGAGTAAAATCAGTTAATGTGTATTCTGTAATAACTTGTGCATCTACAAAGGGAGTTTGCCAAGTTTGTTATGGTAGAGATTTAGCTAGAGGAAAGTTAGTAAGTATTGGAGAGGCAATTGGTATGATAGCCGCTCAATCAATTGGTGAGCCGGGCACTCAGCTTACTATGAGAACCTTTCACGTAGGGGGTACAGCTCAAATTAAAGAAGAGTCTCAAATTGTATCTCAGACCAAAGGAAAGCTTAAAATTATAAACAAAAATCTTATAGAAGACTCGAAAAAAAATATGATCGTAATGGGAAGAAATACACAATTAAGCATTGAAGATGAAAATAATAGACAGCTAGCAATTTACAAAGTTAATTATGGATCAAAACTTTTTTTTAAGGATGGAGATAATATAGAAAAAGGTAAAAAAATTGCTGAGTGGGATCCGTATACTTTACCAGTTATAGCTGAAACTTCTGGCATCGTTAATTATATGGATTTAGTAGAAGGCACATCTATTACAGAAACTTTAGATGATGCAACTGGCATATCATCGAAATCAGTTACTGACTGGAAATCTGTAAGCAAAAATTCGGAGTTAAAACCTAGACTTACTTTGAGGTCTGATAAGGGAGAAATAATAAAAAAAGCAGATGGAAACGAGGCAAGATACTACCTGGTACCAGATACAATTTTATCTGTTAAAGATGGACAAAAAATTTCTGCCGGAGATGTTTTAGCAAGACTTCCAAAAGAAACTTCTAAAACAAAAGATATTACTGGAGGCTTACCGCGTGTAGCAGAACTTTTTGAGGCTAGAAGACCAAAGGACAGTGCAATCATTGCAGAAAATGATGGTGTTATTGAATTTGGAAAAGAAGTAAGAGGTAAACAAAAAATATCTATAGTTTCTTTAAAAGGGGAAACCTCAAATTATTTAATACCTAAAGGCAAACATGTTAACTTTAACCAGGGTGAAAAAATTAAAAAGGGTGAATACCTATTAGACGGAAGTCCTGCGCCACATGACATTTTAAGAATATTAGGCGTTGAAAAATTAACAGAGTATTTTGTAAGCGAAGTTCAAGAAGTATACAGACTACAAGGAGTAGTTATTAATGATAAGCATATAGAAACTATTGTTAGACAAATGCTTAAAAAAGTAGAAGTTAAAGATCCAGGAGACTCAGAACTACTACTTGGAGAAATAATTGATCTTAATGATATCAATTTTATTAATGAAAAACTCTCTAGTGATAAGAAAAAACTAGTCTCATTTGAAAGAGTTTTATTAGGTATTACAAAAGCTTCACTACAAACAAATTCCTTTATTTCAGCTGCCTCTTTCCAAGAGACAACTAGAGTTTTAACAGATGCTTCAATAAAAGGAAAAATTGATAATCTTGAAGGTCTAAAAGAAAATGTAATTGTAGGAAGATTAGTACCTGCAGGTACGGGATTAACTAAAATGGGCTGGGATAAAGAAGCTCAAAAAGAGGATAAGCTTAGACTGGAAGAATTAAAAAAAGAAGAGCAAGAAAGCGCCCCTGCGGCGGAATAAATCGTCATTTTTAACTAATAATAAAGCCAAAAAACGTTGACTTTTCTAACTTCGGTGCTAGTTTAGCGCAATTTTGAAAGTTAGAAGTAAGGTTGAATTTAGCCTTAAACACTAACAACAACTTTGTAAGCTAGTCCTTTCTTTTACTTCAAAATAAACTATGCCAACTATAAACCAGTTAATTAAAAAGGGTAGAGTGAAACCTTTAGTGAGAAACAAGGTTCCAGCTTTGCAAAAACAACCTTTAAAAAGAGGTGTTTGTGTTAAAGTTTATACAACTACTCCAAAAAAACCTAATTCAGCATTAAGAAAAGTTGCTAGAGTAAGACTGTCTAATGGATTTGAAGTGACGGCTTATATACCCGGCGAAGGTCATAACTTACAAGAGCACTCTGTGGTAATGATAAGAGGTGGAAGGGTTAAAGATTTACCTGGTGTTAGATATCATATTTTAAGGGGAAATCTTGATACTCAAGGTGTAGCCAATAGAAAAAAAAGACGTTCATTATACGGAACTAAAAAACCTAAATAACATCATGTCTAGAAAAAGAAAAGCACCAGTAAGAAAAATATATCCTGATCCAAAATATAGATCTGTAATTGTTTCAAAATTTATAAATTCAATCATGTATGATGGCAAAAGATCAACAGCAGAAAAAATTTTATATGATGCTTTGGAGAAAATAAAACAAAAAGGAAAGGATGATCCTATCAAGGTATTCAACAGCGCCATTAGTAATGTTAAACCCAATCTAGAAGTTCGATCTAGACGTGTTGGGGGTGCTACTTACCAAGTCCCTGTAGAAGTTAAACCAAATAGAGGACAAGCATTAGCCTTGAGATGGATTATAGATGCCACAAGGAAGAGAAAAAACAAAACAATGTCGGAAAAATTATATTTTGAAATACTTGATGCATCACAAAATAAAGGTTCAGCAATAAAAAAAAGAGAGGACACTCATAAGATGGCGGAGTCAAATAAAGCATTCGCTCACTTTAGGTGGTAATAAATGTCAAAAAAATATCATTTAGATAAATATCGTAATATAGGAATCATGGCACACATAGATGCAGGCAAAACTACTACGACTGAAAGGATTTTATATTACACTGGCAAAAGTCACAAGATAGGAGAGGTTCATGATGGAGCTGCTACAATGGATTGGATGGAACAAGAACAAGAGAGAGGAATAACAATCACTTCAGCAGCAACTACTTGTTTTTGGAGAGATCACAGAATTAATATTATCGATACGCCTGGTCACGTAGATTTTACAATTGAAGTTGAGAGGTCTTTGAAGGTTTTAGATGGTGCAGTAGCAGTTTTTGATGGAGTCGCTGGAGTTGAACCTCAATCAGAAACTGTATGGAGACAAGCAGATAAATATAAAGTTCCAAGAATATGTTTTGTAAACAAATTAGATAGAACAGGAGCAGATTTTTTTAGATGCGTTGATATGATTAAAGATCGATTGGGCGCAAAACCTTTGGTTCTTCAAATACCTGTAGGAATGGAAGCAGATTTGAAAGGAATTGTAGATTTAGTTAAAATGAAAGCTGTTATTTGGCAAGCTGAAGATTTAGGAGCTAAATTTGATTTAGTTGATATACCAGATGATCTTAAAGAAAAAGTAACTCAATACAGAAAAGAACTTGTTGAAACAGCTGTAGAGGAAGACGAAAAGTTAATGGAAGAGTATTTAAATGGGAAAGAACCCTCTGAAAGCGATCTCATTAAGTGTATAAGGAAAGGCACTCTGGGTTTTAATTTTGTGCCAATTACAACAGGATCAGCTTTTAAAAATAAAGGTGTTCAACCTTTATTAGATGCAGTTATTGACTATTTACCAAGCCCACAAGATTTAAAATCAATCGAAGGCACTAAATTAGGTTCTGATGAAAAAATTCAAATGAACTTCGCTGATAACGAACCTTTCTCTGGATTAGCTTTTAAAGTTGCTAATGACCCCTTTGTCGGTTCCTTAACTTTTGTTAGAATTTACTCGGGAACACTTAAATCTGGAACTTCAGTTTACAATTCTTCAAAAGAGAAATCAGAGCGTGTTGGAAGAATGCTTTTAATGCATGCAAATAGTAGAGAAGATATTAAAGAAGCAACCGCTGGAGATATAGTAGCTTTAGCGGGTCTAAAATACACAATAACAGGTCATACCTTATGTGAGGAAGGCAAACCCATTTTACTTGAACCAATGGAATTTCCTGATCCTGTCATAGAAATCGCTGTAGAACCAAAAACTAAAGCGGACCAAGAAAAAATGGGAGAAGCTTTAGGCAGATTAGCTAAAGAAGACCCTTCATTTAGAGTTACTTCTGACGAAGAGTCTGGACAAACAATTATAAAAGGAATGGGAGAGCTTCACTTAGATATTATTGTTGATAGGATGAAAAGAGAATTTAAAGTCGAAGCAAATATTGGAGCCCCTCAGGTAGCTTACAGAGAAACAATACTTGGTTCATCAGAAGTTACTTATATCCATAAAAAACAAAGTGGTGGAGCAGGTCAATTTGCAAAAGTTACTTTACAAGTAGAACCATTAGAGCCTGGAAAAGGTAGAGAAGTTGAAAACAAAATTAAGGGTGGAGCGATACCCAAAGAATTTATTCCTGGAGTTGAAAAGGGAGTTGTTAGCGTAGCAGATAGTGGAATTCTAGCTGGTTTTCCAATGATAGATTACAAGGTAACAATTCTTGATGGTCTACACCACGATGTAGACTCAAGTGTTTTAGCTTTTGAGATTGCAAGCAGGATGTGTTTTAGAGACGCTTGTACCAAAGCACAATTAAAATTATTGGAACCTATAATGAAAGTTGAAGTAGTTACCCCAGAAGATTTTATGGGTGATGTTATTGGAGACCTTAACAGTCGGAGAGGTCAAGTTGGCTCAACAGAACCAAGAGGTAATGCGACCGCTATACAAGCAACTGTTCCTTTAGCAAATATGTTTGGATATATAAATAATTTAAGATCGTCAACACAAGGAAGAGCACAATACACAATGCAATTTAGTCATTATGATAAAGTGCCACAAAATGTTCAGGATGAGGTAACAAAAAAATTAGCATAATATGGAAAATCAAAACATTAGAATACATTTGAAAGCCTACGACAATAAAATTTTAGATCTCTCTACTGAGGAAATTGTTAATACTGCGAAGAGAACAGGTGCTCAGGTAAAAGGACCGATACCACTACCAACAAGAATCGAGAGATATACTGTTTTAAGATCTCCTCATATTGATAAAAAAAGCAGAGAACAATTTGAGTCAAGGACACATAAGAGATTAATAGATATAATTGAACCAACACCCCAAACTGTAGAGGCATTAATGAAATTAGATTTAGCTTCAGGGGTAGATATAGAGATAAAGATATAATTATGAGTATTGGATTAATAGGCACGAAATTAGGTATGACTAGAGAATTTATTCAATCTGGCCAATCTGTACCTGTGACTGTAATAAAAATAGAAACTGGGCGGGTAATTGATGTTATTGAAAAAGATAAAAGAGGATACTCCGCAGTAAAAATTGGATATTACAAAACAAAAAATTCAAAACTAACTAAACAAATGAAAGGTTTTTTTACAAAAAAAAATACTGAACCTAAAAGAATTTTAAAAGAATACAGAGTTAATAATACTGAGAGTTATAAAGCTGGAAATGAGTTAGGTTTAGAACTTCTAAAAGATAAAAAATATGTCGATGTTAAGTCAAAAACAATTGGTAAAGGATTTGCAGGAGCTATGAAAAGATGGAATTTTGGTGGACTAAGAGCTTCTCATGGTGTTTCAGTTTCACATAGAGCACATGGTTCAACTGGTCAAAATCAAGATCCAGGTAAAGTATTTAAAGGAAAAAAGATGGCAGGTCATATGGGAGATAAATTTAGGACAATGCTTAATCTTGAAATAATAAAATCAGACACAGATAATAACCTTTTGTATCTTAAAGGTTCAATTCCTGGTGGAAAAAACTCTACCGTTTACTTAAGAGAGTCAGTAAAAGATGTAAGAAGAAAAACCACTTTAGAAAAATATAATGAAAAGCTAAAAAAATCTGAGGCGGCGAAAGGTAAAAAGAAATAATGAAAGTTAAATTATTAAACTTAGAAAATACCAAATCTGAAACTATTGAAATATCAGATAAAATTTTAAAACATAAGATAAACTACAAATTAATTAAATCAGTAGTTGATTGGCAACTCAATCATTTAAAACCTAGAACAGCTAAAACCAAACAAAAAAATGAAATCAAAGGATCAACAAAAAAAATTGTGCCTCAAAAAGGAAGTGGAGGTGCTCGTCATGCTAGTAGAAAAGCTCCAATTTTTGTTGGCGGTGGAATTGCTCACGGTCCAAAAGGCGCAGTATATAAGATAAAAAAAATTAACAAAAAAGTGAGAAAACTAGCTCTTGCACACACATTATCTAAAAAAAATTCAGAT
>CACLDE010000018.1 GCA_902605645.1 uncultured Pelagibacteraceae bacterium
TGAGCTTTAATATAAAACTTTAGGGGAAAATTATCATATCTGTTTCTAGTTTTTCTTTTTTTTAATCTTCTCAAAAATGCTTGTGGTTTTACTTTTAAAATAAATGTAATATCTGGTTTTATTTTTCCGAGAATTTGTTTATGGATATTGTTTATAAATTTCATTGAGACCTTTTTTCCATAAACTTGATAAGCAATAGTTGAGTCTATAAACCTATCACAGATAATAATTTTTTTACTTTTAAGAGCTGGGGTTATCTTGTTTTTTATATGTTCATTTCTTGCTGCAAGATATAATAAAGTATCTGTATATCTATCAAATTTAATTTTTCTATTTTTTTCAAAGTAATCTTTTAAAATTATTTTTCGAATTATTTCTGCAGTTTTAGTGCCACCAGGTTCTCTTGTAAGAATAACATTTTTATTAACTTTTTTTAGATTTCGATATAAAATCTTTGATTGATAGGATTTACCACTTCCTTCTATTCCTTCGAAAACAATAAATAAACTCTTTTTAAACATCTCCCCAAATCAAATAATTTAATGACATAAATAAACTCTTAAAAACATTTACTTTATCGACTTTATTTAAAGCATATACGGGGACATTTTTTACTAGCTCGTTTTTAACGAATACTTCTATTTCAGCTATCTTTTGATCTTTAACTATTGGAGCTTTCAAGGGACCATTATATTTTAAGTAAACTTTTAAATTTCTTGCTTCCTTTTTTTTTAAAGTTAAAAAAATATCTTCCTTTGTTATTCCATCAATGTAATTTTTTTTTCCTAACCATGATTTTATTGGAAAAATAGTTTTATCTTTTATTGAAATTTGAAATGTATCAGTGTTTCTAAAACCCCAGCTTAAAATCTTTAATGATCCGCTTGATCTTGCGTTTTTAGTTTGAAAGCCGCTTGCTACAGCAATTAATCTTCTTTGATCTCTTTTCATTGAGCTTGCCAAAGAGTATTTCTCTACAGCTAAATAACCTGTTTTAATTCCATCGACTCCAACTCTCTTATATAATAAAGGATTTCGATTTCCTTGAGTTATAGGATCGCCTCCTGTTCTATCCCAAGTAAATTTGGTCTCTTTAAACCACTCGTAATATTGAGGGTGATTTTTGATTAAATATTGTGACATCATGGCGATATCACGAACCGTAGAATAGTTCTCTGGATCATTTATTCCTGAAGAATTTGCAAAGTTTGTATTTGTCATACCAATTTCACTTGCCTTTTCATTCATTATATCCGCAAAATTTTCTTCGGATCCGGCAATACCTTCGGCAATTGCGATGCAAGCATCATTACCAGATGCAACTATTATACCTTTAAGTAAATTTTCAACTGAAACTTCATCATTTATCATTAAGAACATAGAAGAGTAACCGCTCTGCGATAATCTCCAAGCTTTTTCTGAAATTATGAATGTATCGTCTAGTGAAAGTTTATTATCTTTTAATAAATCAAAAACTATAATTGATGTCATAATTTTAGTCATTGATGCTGGATATATACTCATATCAGGTTCCATCTCATAAATAACTTCATTAGAATCGTAATCTAATAAAATCGCAGTTTTGACATCTACTTTAGGATTTGAAATAAGATTTGAAGTTAATATAAGATATATAGTAGTTAGTTTAATTAAAATTTTAGTCATATAATTTTATATCTACCTCATCAAAATCTATTTGTTTTAAGGCAATGTAATCATTTTTTATCATTTTTATAGTCTTATATGGGCCTAAAAAAACCTCAAAATTATGTTTATTCTTTTTAATAATGGTGATTTTCTTGTTTCTTAATGATTGAGACTCTGTTTTAACCCTTTTTTTTAAAAGATTAGCTGATTCAAGAGAATAAAAATTTCCTAAAACTATAACAAATCTATTTTCTTTATTAAGTTTTTTTTTTGTAGTTGTACCAATATTACTTATTTTAACTTTTTCAACAGGTGCTTTAACTTGTAATTGTCTTTCTTCATCATGAGTTTCTGCTTTTTTTGCAACAAAAGATTTATTCTTTTTTAATTCTTCAACTTCAACAAATGGAAAATTTTCATTTAAACCTATTTGATCAGAAATTGATTTTGTAATTAAAATCTTATAAAAGTCAGGATAATTTAATTTGAATGAATTTTTTAAAATAACGTTTTTTCCGTTTGTTGGATTTGTAATCTTTAATAATACACCTCTATTCAATAGATTATGTGCAACTACAGACGAATTATTATTAATTTTTTTCTTTATGATCTTATTTTTATAATCTTCTATGGAGTAAACATATGCAAAACCTTTTGAGTTTAAAACTGATTTTTCATATTTGCTTACATTTACCGAGGTACATGAAGTCAATATGAGGAATATAAATAAAGATCTATATTTCATTTTTAAATTTATCCTTCAAAGTACAAACAGCCAAAGCAAATCTTAAAGACCTATTCCATTTCAAAATTAATTCATAATTATTAAAAACTAGATATGCTGGCTTTAGTGTGCTTGAGCCTGGTATAATATCTTTATCAGGAGTAATTATAGCTGCTAACATGTTGTCATAAGATTTGTATTTTCCTGAATTATTTATATATTTTTTAAAATATCTTACTTTTTTTTTATTTTTCAATTTTCTTGCTGAAGTGTTTAAATATTTATTGGGAATGTTATCTTTTAATTCAATTTTTGTAAAACAGGGCGAATTAGTTTTCCAGCCAATTTTTTTTATATAGTTTGCAGCGGATGCAAATGAGTCATCAATTTTTTTTAATTCTATATTTGAATTTTTGTTATAATCAATTGCATAATTTTCTATAGTAGATGGCATAAATTGAAAGTTGCCAAAAGCTCCTGCCCAGGAACCAAATAAAATATCTTTTTGAATAATATTATTATCGATTAGTTTTAATAAAGTTAATAATTCATTTGTAAAAAAAGCACTTCTTCTCTTATCAAAACTTAATGTTGCAAGGGACGATAAGATGTCCATTTTTCCAAGGTAGTTTCCAAAGTTTGTTTCTATTCCCATTAAAGCTAAAAGTAACTCCTTTTCGACTAAAAACTTATTTTCAATTTTATTAATTAATTTTTTTTCTTTTGAATATAGCGTTAGGCCTTTTTTAACTTTATTTTTATTTGTTCTTTTATTTATATATGTATGAGTATCTTCATAAAATTCTGGTTGATATCTGTCATACTCTATTACTTTGGGTAAAAATCTTATATCTTTAAGTGCCTCATTTATAGTATTTTCTGATACACCTTCACCTCTTGCCATATTTTTAAAATTTTCTAACCACAATTTGAAGTTATGCTCGGTCGCATAAAGTTGAGTGTTTCCTAAGAAAAAATGAAATACTAAAATTATTTTAATTAAGAATTTAGCCATTTTGTTAATTATCATAAATAATTTATTTAAACTAGTATTTGCCAAATAAATAAGATTATTGTTATTTTTTAGTAATAATAGTATTAGATTGTACTATTTCTTATTAAAGGAGAGGTGGCTGAGCGGTTGAAAGCACTGGTCTTGAAAACCAGCAACGGGGCAACTCGTTCGTGGGTTCGAATCCCACCCTCTCCGCCATTACAACTTAAAATTACTAAATATTTCTGTTATTTTATTTTTCTTTATATTGTTATCTTTTTTTTGGTAATTATAGAAGTTATAGATAATCTCATCTTCTAAATTTAGAAACTTAAAAAGATCTTCAAGATCGTCAACGGAGAGACTATTAATATATTTATCAACAAATTTTCCAAGCAAAATATCCATCTCTTTAGTTCCACGGTAATTTGCTCTATAAATTATTTTTTTTTTTAAATTTTCTAATTCATTCATTTAATTTTTATATTATATATTATCTATGACTATTTTTAAAAAAAAAGATGATATTTTTAAAAACATCTCTTTTTTAAGAGGAGTTGGTCCAAAACTTGCTAAATATTTAAATAACAAAAGAATTGAAAAAATAAGTGATTTGCTATGGCATTTCCCCTATTCATCAACAGACCGTTCAAACATGGTGACACTTGATCAATTAGAGGTGGGAAAAATACAAACTATTAAAGTTAAGGTTATAAAATATAACTTTCCGAGGATAAGAAATTTGCCTAATAGAGTAATTTGTCAAGACGAATTTGATAAAATAGATATTGTTTTTTTTAACAGTCGAGAGGGTTATATTAAAGCTGTTTTACCTCTAAATAATTGGGTTTTAATAAGTGGCAAAATTAATTATTACAAAAATAAACATCAAATTACAAATCCAGAATATATTACTTCTGTAGATAAAATAGATTATATAAAAAAAAAAATACCAAAATACTCTTTAACAGAAGGATTAAATGAAAAATCTTACAGAAAAATTATTGAAAGCGTCATTAATAATTTACCAGACATAGAAGAGTGGCACAATAAACTAATTTTAAAAAGATTTAACTTTAGTTCTTGGAAAGAGTCTTTAATTAAATTACATAACTCTAATGCTAAAAATAACTCAAATAGTCAATATTTACGAAGGTTAGCTTTAGATGAAATTCTATCCAATTTAATTGTTTTATCAAAAAACAGAAAAAAGTTTAAGGAAACAAAAAAAGATAACAAATTTTTTAACAATTTATTATCAAGAAAAATCATTAAGAACTTGAGTTTTAAATTAACCTCAAATCAAGAAAAGGTTATAAGTGAAATTAATGAAGATCTAAAATCAAACAAAAAAATGTTTAGAATTCTTCAGGGTGATGTGGGCTCAGGAAAAACTATAGTTTCATTTATTACAACAGCTAACGTTTTAGAGCTTGGATACCAGTGTGTTCTTATGGCTCCAACTGCGATACTAGCCCAACAACACTTTGATTTAGCAAAAAAAATATTTAATGGAATTAAAATTAATATTAAGCTCCTTACTGGAAAAACAGAAACTAAGATTAAAAAAAAAATACTTGAGGATGTAAAAAATGGTAA
>CACLDE010000019.1 GCA_902605645.1 uncultured Pelagibacteraceae bacterium
GAAGTCAAGTCCTTCAGCGCCGATGGTACTTTGTCTTAAGGCACGGGAGAGTAGGACGTTGCCAGGCTTTTAAATTATGAAAGTAGCTAGCTCATTAAAATCGTTAAAAAAAAGGGATTTAAATTCTAAACTCGTTAAGAGAAGAGGCAAAGTTTATGTCATCAATAAAAAAAATCCAAAATTTAAAGCCCGCCAAGGTTAATTTAAAATGGATAACAATAATCATAAAAGCACCTGGGAAGGTTTTACAAAATTTGTTCTCTGGGGCACAATAGCAGTAATTGTAATTCTTGTGGCTCTCGCTATATTTTTGCTATAAAAAAAAGTTAAAATGATTATTGGATCCATAAAAGAAGATTTATCACTAGAAAAAAGAGTTGCTTTAACCCCTGATGCTGCAAAAAATATTATCGGGTTAGGATTAAATATTATTATTGAAAAAAATTACGCTGCACACCTAGGAATTAAAGACGAAGATTTTAAAAAAGCTGGAGTGGAAATTAAGAACTCATCTAAAGAAGTTTTGGAGACTTGTAATTTATTAATTAAAGTTAATTGTCCCCAAGATGATGAGATAAATAATTTAAAGGAAAAAACTATACTTATTGGTATGCTAAACCCATTTCAAAATAAAAACAAAATTAATGAAATTTTAAAAAGAAATGTAAATATATTTTCGCTAGAACTTTTACCTCGTATTACCAGGGCCCAGTCTATGGATGTTTTATCTTCACAATCAAATCTAGCTGGATACAGAGCGGTCATAGACTCAATTTATGAATTTGAAAAAGCCATTCCCATGATGATGACTGCGGCTGGTACGGTCCCGGCAGCAAAAGTTTTAGTGATAGGGGCAGGTGTCGCTGGTTTACAAGCTATTGCAACAGCTAAAAGATTAGGTGCAATTGTTTCTGCAACTGACGTAAGATCAGCTTCTAAAGAGCAGGTAGAGAGTCTGGGAGGAAAATTTTTAACCGTAGATAAAAATGAAGATATGGAAACTTCTGGCGGCTATGCAAAAGAGGTAAGTGATGATTATAAAAAAAAACAAGCAGAGATGATGCAAGATGCATTAAAAAAAAATGACATTGTAATATGTACTGCTTTAATACCTGGTAAACCTGCTCCAAGGATTTTAACAGAGAACTTAGTAAAATTAATGAAACCTGGATCAATTGTATATGATTTAGCAGCCGAGCAAGGTGGAAATTCTGCTTTTTCAGAGCCAGGAAAAGTCAATTTAATAGAAGGCATTAAAGTTATAGGAGTTAAAAGTCTTATGAACAGATTGCCAATAACAGCCTCTAGTTTATATTCAAAAAATTTATTTAGTTTTATTCGTAATTTGTATAGTAAAGAAAAAAAAGATTTTTATCTTAATCACGAAGACGAAATTATAAATAAAACATTAATTAAGGAAATTTAAATATGGAAATAGATCCGTTTATATTTAGACTAAGTATATTTATTCTTTCAATTTTTGTGGGATATTATGTTGTTTGGAGTGTTACACCATCTTTGCACACTCCACTAATGTCAGTTACAAACGCTATTTCCTCAGTAATTATTGTCGGGGCTATAATCGCAGCTTTGGCTGGATCATCTAAAGAAATTTTTAGCTCGTCAAGTATTTTTGGTTACATTGCAATTGTTTTAGCCGCTGTAAACATTTTTGGAGGTTTTCTTGTCACTCAGAGAATGCTTCAAATGTATAAAAAAAAGAAAGATAAGCAAAAATGATATCACCAAATTTATCAGCGATTTGTTATTTAATTTCTGGAATTTTGTTTATTCTAGCATTAAGGGGATTATCTTCTCCGGACACTTCTAGGCAGGGAAATTACTTTGGTATGTCTGGAATGTTAATAGCTATTATCGTTACTTTTTTGTCAATTGGAAGTCTCTCGACTTCTTTAATTTATGTTTTGGTATTATTATTATTAGGTGGAACTATCGGTGCTTTTATAGCATTTAAAATTCCAATGACTGCGATGCCAGAATTAGTTGCAGGTTTTCATAGTTTAGTAGGTCTAGCAGCTGTATTCGTTGCGATTGCAGCATTTTTAAATCCCGAGGTATTTAATTTAGGTTTCTCTGGGAAAATTAAATTAGCAAGTTTAATTGAAATGTCCATAGGAGCGGCGGTTGGAGCTATTACTTTTTCTGGTTCTATAATAGCTTTTTTAAAGTTAAGAGGAATTATGTCGGGCGCACCAATAACTTTTTTAGGGCAACATTACATAAATTTACTTTTAGGCTTAGGAATTTTTATTCTAATTTTTTACTTGTGCAAAACCCAATCAGCAAATATTTTTTGGTTAGTAATCGCTATTTCTTTTTTAATTGGAATTTTACTAATTATTCCTATTGGAGGAGCAGACATGCCTGTTGTGATATCGATGCTTAATTCATATTCAGGTTGGGCAGCTGCGGGAATTGGATTTACCCTTGAAAATACTGCATTAATTATTACAGGCGCTCTTGTAGGATCATCTGGAGCAATACTTTCATACATAATGTGTAAAGCAATGAATAGGTCCTTCTTTAGTGTAATTCTTGGTGGTTTTGGCGCTGACAGTTCTTCTGCCGACTTAAAAGTACAAAAGGATAAAAAACCAGTTAAAAATGGCAATGCTGAAGATGCGGCTTTCTTGATGAAAAATGCATCCTCAGTAATTATAGTACCGGGCTATGGAATGGCCGTTGCGCAAGCCCAACATGCTTTAAGAGAGATGGTTGATAAATTAAAAAAAAATGATATCAAAATAAGCTATGCTATACATCCTGTAGCTGGCAGAATGCCTGGACATATGAATGTGCTGCTTGCGGAAGCAAACGTTCCGTATGATGAAGTTTTTGAATTAGAAGACATTAATAATGATTTTGCAAATGCTGATGTTGCTTTTGTAATTGGAGCAAATGATGTTACAAATCCAATCGCAAAAACTGATCCAAAAAGCCCAATATTTGGTATGCCGGTCTTAGACGTTGAGAAATGTAAATCAGTATTGTTTGTAAAAAGAAGTTTATCTCCAGGCTACGCGGGAGTAGATAACGAATTATTTTATAGGGATAATACTTTAATGTTATTTGCTGATGCAAAAAAGATGACCGAGGATATCGTTAAAAACTTAGATTAATGAAAACTAAAATTTTTTGTGATATTGCTGATTTTAAAACAATAAAGTTATTTAATAAAAAAAAAATTGTAGATGGTTTTACAACCAATCCAAGTTTAATGAGGGCGGCAGGTGCAAAAAATTATAAAGATTATTCATTAAAAATTTTAAAAACTTGTAAAAGTAAACCTATTTCTTTTGAAGTATTTGCAGATAATCCAAACGAAATGCTCAAACAGGCTTATAAAATCAATAAATGGGGAAAAAAACGTTTATGTAAAAATTCCAGTTGTAAATTCTAAAGGTATTTTTATGGGTAGAGTGATTAAAGAATTAAGCAATAATGGAATAAAATTAAATATTACAGCAGTTTATACTTTTAAACAAACTTATAAAATTTTTCACAATTTAAACAAAAAAACCAAGTCAATAATATCAATTTTTGCTGGACGAATGTCTGATAAAGGCAAAGATCCACTTCCAATATTTAAAAAAAGTATATCTTTAACTCGTAAAAGTAAAAATGTTGAAATACTTTGGGCTAGCACTAGAGAAGCTTATAACTATATTCTAGCAAAAAAAATAAATTGCAATATCATTACTATGCCACCTAAAGTCATTAATCAGATCGAAGCTTTCGGCAAAACATACAGGTCAATGACTATTGATACAGTTAAAGGTTTTTTAGCTGACAGCAAAAAATCAAATTTTAAAATCTAAGATATTTTTCTCTTTAAAATAAGAATTCCTTTAATAATCTTATTTAAAAATTTATCACTAGGTTTCTCGGAAAGCTGTTCGAGAGCATCATCGTAGGATATAATTCGTTTTTTATTTTTATAAATTAGTTGAGAAAATTTTTTAAATTCATTTTCTGTCCAATAATTAAGGTGAATCTGAGTAGTTTGTAATCCGAAAGGTAAAAAAAATGGTTTATAAAATAGTTGAGGAATAAATTTAATATTGTTTTCTAAATAAGGTTTTAAGCCATATCCATCAATTACTTCATTAATCCCAGATAACTTTAAAGCCTCAAAAGTATTAAAATCATATGTATGATTTGGAGAAAAAAAAGTTCGAATTTTTATGTCATTTTTTTCAAATATTTCTAAACCTTTTCTAATTTTGCTTGATTGACTATCTAAAGAGTGACCATAGAATTCAGATTTTCCACCATATTCAAAATAATCTTTTTTATTAGTATCATTATCGTAAATGTGATTATAGCCATGCATAGCAATTTCCCATCCTTTCAATTGCCATTTTTTAA
>CACLDE010000020.1 GCA_902605645.1 uncultured Pelagibacteraceae bacterium
CAGCGATTCTGAAGTAAATAGCTGACCCTCTATACTTTTTTGGGTCTGACTCATGTAAATTCAGAACCGGATTTTTAATAGATAAATCTTTATGTTTTAATATATACGTCGTACTAGCAAATATAACGTCTTTTTCATCATAATCTTTTATTAATTGTTTTAATTTTTTTTTGTCAGGATAATGTGGAGTGGATACAAATTTTATTTTTAACTTTTTACATAAACTTTTTATATTTGAAGAAAAAAATATCGAAAAAAAATTATAAAAAATCGTCTGAAAAATTTGAAAGAGAATATAACTATAGGCGTTATTGTTAAGTATACCTTTTTTGATCAAATAAAATTTGTTTTGTGTATTTATATTAATAGGCAATCTTATCACACATTTAATATTTTTTTTATTTTGCTTAAGAAATTTAGAATAAATTATTTTTGATCTTAAACATTCATTGTAGATTATTATGTATTTCATTAAGAACTTATTTTAAGTTTTATCATCTCTATAAAATATTTATAGGCCATTTGAAAAAATTTTGATTTAGATTTTCCTCTTGTTCTTGTTGAGTATCTTGCTGGAATCTCGACAATAGAAAAATTTTTCAAATTTGCAAAATATAGTAATCTAAAATAATAATCTCCGTATCCATAAAAAATTTTTTCATGTGGTAATTGCATTAAATTTTTACGCTCTATACAGAAAAATCCTCCAAGATTATCTTCAATTTTAGTTTTTAAAACAAATTTTATCATTTTATTGTATATTTGACTTAAAATAGAGTGCATTGTACTTTCCATTGATCCGCCATTGCAAAATCTTGAGCCACTTATTATATTGTATTTTTTACTCATATTTAACATTTGTTTAATTAGATTTGGGTCATGTGTAAAATCAGTATCCATTATTACAACATATTCTCCTTCTGCATTTTCAATACCCTCTCTAATAGAATTAGCTAAACCATGATTTGCCTTTCTAAGTATCATTTTGATACTTTCATCATCAATAAAATGTTTTTTACAAATTTCAAAAGTATTATCTGGGCTATTGTCATCAACGACTATTATTTCATGGGAATGATCTTGAATAACATTCTTAATTTTATTTATAAGATCTATAATATTATCTTTTTCATTATAAGTAGGTAATACTATAGAAAGATTTGTCATGATTTTAATTTAGAGTTAAGTATTAACCTCTAACAACTTTATGTTTTTGCTTACCTAATTTATCTATTCCTAAGTCAAGTTCTTCTCCACCTTTTAAAAATTTTGGTGGTTTCATGTTTTCTCCAACACCATTAGGTGTTCCGGTACAGCATATATCGCCTGGGTATAAAGTCATGCAGTGGCTCATGTAAGAAACAAGTTGTTCAATATTAAATATCATATCTTTGGTATTTCCAGTTTGCATTCTCTCGCCGTTTACATCTAGAAACATATTAAGATTGTTGTAATCCTTAACCTCATCTTTCGTAAGAATATATGGTCCTATAGGCCCAAAAGTATCGAAGCCTTTCCCTTTATCCCATGTAAGACCTTTATTTTTTTGAAACTCTCTTTCACTAACATCTGTTACAAGAAAAAATCCTAAAACATAATCAAGTGCATTTTTTTCTTGAACATATTTAGCCTTTTTTCCAATTACAAAACCAATTTCAACTTCCCAATCTGTATGATTTGAGTTTTTTGGAACTTCTATATTGTCGTTTGGCCCTACAATGCAATTTGTAAATTTTGAAAAGATAATTGGTTCTTTGGGTATAGGTAAATTTTGTTCAGTTGCATGATCTTTAAAATTCAAGCCAATTCCCAAAAACTTTGAAGGATTGTTAACACAAGCTCCTATTCTAGAGTTCGCATCGAGAGTTGGTAAATTCTTAATGTTTAATTTATTTATCTTTTCAAGGGTTTCAAAGTTTAAGTTTTCAGGATTTAGATCAGATATTGTTCCGGATAAGTCTTTATAAGAGCCATCGTTATCTATAATCACTGGTTTTTCTTTACCCAACTCGCCTATTCTACAAAGTTTCATATTTTTATTTAATTAAGTATCTCAAGCTTTTTTTTAAAATTTTCCCCTCCAATGACTTTATATTTACCTTTACATTTTTATCAACTCTCATATCCACCCCATTTTTCCATATTCCTGCCGCCAAATGCATAATTCCTATCTCATTATAGGGAATATTTGGCTCTTTGAAAGTTTTGTTATTCTCATCATAAATTGGCAGAAGATGGCTTGTTATCCAATTGTGGTTAATGGGTAGAAATTCAGTTTCTACATTATCAATATATACTGTCATATTTATTGCTAAACCCTCTGAGCCAAACACTCTTCCTTTGGCTAAGGTTTTTTTTAAATTTTTTTGCCATACATTCCAACAAGAAGATTGGTTCATTAAAGAAAAAACTCCAATATTTAAATGAGGTGCAAAAGCAATTTTTCTTGCATCCTCCTCTTGGAGACCCGACATTTTTGCATGTTTATAGTTTTGTGTTTTAATTTCTGCGAATTTACCAAATATCCAATTTACTTTCGCTAAACTCCTGTATCCTGGCCCTATTGATTGAGTGATGCCTAATTTATTGTTTTCACAAGCTTTAAAATAATTTTCAATACATTCCCAAGAATTTACCCAAGCATCACAGTCTATCCATAGATACTTATTATAATTTGGAAAATACTTTGGAAGAAAGGCTCTAGAAATTTGACTTTTTAACCATTCTTTTCCTTTTTTATAAAAAGGAATATCTATATCCCATTCTGCTTTTTTAATTTCATCAACTTGGGTACTAATTTGATCCACTTGATTAGATGTTAATCCAGCATCTAATACACAGACATCAATATTTTCGCTTTGTTTGAATCTTCTTATTGAATGAATTAGTTCTTCAAGTAGTGAAAAATAATTTGAATCCGCAAGAGTTACTATCGTATTTTTTTCCATTTATTCAATCCAATTAGAATATTTTGTTTTATTCATTTTAACATATTCAGGAAGTTCACTTCCATCTGTAGCTTTTAGGTTTTGAGTTCCATCGAATTTTTCACTTTTCATGTCAGCTCTTAAGTTATAAATAGATTTTTTACTTTTAATTATCTCCTCAATTTTTTTGGCACCCAGTGGTTTTAAATCATATTCCCTATGGTGAAGGTATGTTCTCATTTTTTTTTCTATTTCTTCTGGGGATTTCATATTTGAAAAGTGCCATCCGCCGTTATCGATAAATTTAATATTAGAGTATTTTTTGTCGGAGAATAATATATCCAGTCTCCAAAAGGGGTATTTTTTATCTTTTATATTTCTTAACCACTGAGGTGATTTTAAATTTTTGTGTTTGCATCCTTTTGAACCTAACCAAGACATATCTTCAAGTTTAAGATTAAATTTATAATAATAAAAATTTTGTTTAAAAAGAATTATATTGTCATTAATTTTATTTATATCTAAATTCGATAAATTTGGGATTTCATCAACATCAGAAACAAGAATTAAATCATCAGGTTTTGCATTTGTGAGTCCTCTTTTTATCTCATTTCGTTGATAGTTTTCTCTTTTTAATGCGTTCATAATATACTTAGAGTTTTTTTTGTCGTCGGTATCATTATCATGAACTATTTCTAAATCTTTTGGCTCATTTTCTAAAACAATATAATTTATTTTTTTTTATATCTATTATCTTTCTATCTAATAAAGCCTCATAAAATATTTTATTAGTAAGATGGGTATTTACTCCAACTTTATTTCCATCTACTTCTATTATTTGTAGAGTGTACTTTAACTTCCTTTTTTTATCGTTTGTTTCAGTAAACCACACCTTATTACCTTTTTTTAAAAGACCCATCATAGAGCCTGTATTAGGACAATGGGCGGTAATAACTTTATTTTTAACTTTTATATCAACAAAAAATCTTTTGTATCTTTTAATTAATACACCTGCTATTAATTCACTTTCAAAAATCATATATAATTTTACTATGAAGAAAAATTTCAAAAAAGTAAATGCAGGTATTATTGTAATCGGTAATGAAATTCTGTCAGGAAGAACTCAAGATCTGAAT
>CACLDE010000021.1 GCA_902605645.1 uncultured Pelagibacteraceae bacterium
CTTCCTATTGACAAAGCTACATTTCCATCTTTATCATTTTTAATCTCAACCAAACCTGTTTTGATATCAGTTATTGATTTTGTCAGATCGTTAGATACAGTTCCTAACTTAGGATTGGGCATAAGACCTTTTGGTCCAAGAATTTTTCCAAGTTTACCTATCTTACTCATCATTCCAGGTGTGCAAATTAATTTATCAAAATCTAATTTACCGTTCGATATCTTGTCTAGTAAATCTTGCGATCCAGCAACATCTGCTCCTATTTTTTTTGCTTCTTCCACTTTTTCTTGTTCACATAAGACTGCAACTTTGAATTTTTTTCCATTTCCATGGGGTAATTTTACCACAGTCCTCAAATTAAAATCACCACCTTTTGATTGTTTAGTGTTAATTTTTATTGATAAATCAATTGACTCATCTATTTTAGATGTACAAGTTTCTTTAATTAACTCTAAAGATTTATTTAGAGTAAGCTTTTCTTTAATTTTTTTTTTTTCAATTAGCTTGTATCTTTTTGATCTTTTTTTCATTCCTTAACCTCGATACCCATAGATCTAGCTGATCCACAAATTATTTTAGTTGCTTCTTTTAAATCGAATGCGTTTAAGTCTTTCATTTTTTCTTTTGCTATAGTTTCAGCTTGTTTCATTGTTATTGAGCCGGCAACAACTCTTCCTGGTTCTTTCGACCCACTTTTTAATTTAGCTGCTTCTCTTATAAAATGTGAGGCAGGTGGAGATTTTATAACAAAATCAAATTTTTTATCTTTATAAACAGTAATTACAACAGGAACTGGTTTACCCATGAAAGATTTAGTTTTTTCATTAAATGCCTTGCAAAATTCCATTATATTGATTCCTCTTTGGCCAAGAGCAGGACCTACTGGTGGGGCTGGATTTGCCTGACCACCTTTAATTTGTAATTTTACGTAACCTGTTATCTCTTTAGCCATATCTAATTCTTTTCTACCTGGTTAAATTCTAAATCCACCGGAGTTGCTCTACCAAATATCGAAACTGACACCTTTAGTCTAGACTTTTCTTCATCAATTTGTTCAATCAAACCTGTAAAAGAAGCAAAAGGTCCATCACAAACTTTTACTTTTTCACCAATTTCAAAACTTATACCTGTTTTTTGATTTATTGCACTTTCAGAAACTTGGCCTAATATTCTTTTAATTTCATTATCCGAAATTGGAGTTGGTTTATCTGAGGAACCTAAAAAACCACTTACTTTTTGTAAATTTTTAATTAGATGATAAATTTGTTTGGTTAGTTCAATTTTAATTAAAACATATCCAGGAAAATATTTTTTTTCTTTTTTTGTCCTTTTTCCTTTTTTTACCTCAGTTACCTGATGGGTGGGTACTAAAAGTTGATCTAAACTGTCTTCTAGTTTGTGTCGTTTTAACTCATCTTTAATGCTTTCAACAACTTTTTTTTCGAAACCAGAATATGCTTGTACAATATACCAATTCATTAAAAGCTTAAGTTTAAAATTATATTTAATAAGAATCTTAAAATTTGATCTAAGAGTAAAAAGAAAATAGCTGCAATGCTGGCTAAACCAAACACCATTAAAGCTCCTGTCATAGTATCTTTTTTTGTAGGCCAAGATATTCTAAAAGCCTCCTGTTTTACTTCTTGTAGAAATTTAAGTGGGTTTCTCATAATACTTTAGTTTAGTTGGCAGGAGCGGAGGGACTCGAACCCACAGCCTCCGGTTTTGGAGACCGGCGCTCTACCAATTGAGCTACGCTCCTATTTAATTATCTTCGTTACTACGCCAGCTCCTACAGTTTTTCCACCTTCTCTGATGGCAAAATTTAAGTTTTGGCTCATAGCGATTGGAGTAATTAATTTTACACTAAATTTTCCATC
Organism: uncultured Pelagibacteraceae bacterium; assembly: GCA_902605645.1. GTDB lineage: Bacteria > Pseudomonadota > Alphaproteobacteria > Pelagibacterales > Pelagibacteraceae > Pelagilacustribacter. The sequence goes on from CACLDE010000021.1 coordinate 1,881, forward strand.
ATCACCAGGCATCACCATTTCTGTGCCCGATGGAAGGGTAACTTCTCCAGTTACATCAGTTGTTCTAAAATAAAACTGAGGCCTGTATTTTGTGAAAAAAGGAGTGTGTCTTCCACCTTCCTCTTTTTTAAGAATGTATGCTTGGCATTCAAACTCGGTATGTGGTGTAACAGAACCTGGTTTAGCAAGCACTTGACCTCTCTGTACATCGTCTCTTTCAACACCTCTTAATAATGCACCAATGTTATCACCTGCTTCACCACTGTCTAAAAGTTTTCTAAACATTTCAACTCCAGTGCAAACCGATTTTTTTGTATCTGTAATTCCAATTATTTCAATTTCTTCTCCGACTTTAATTACGCCTTGTTCAACTCTCCCAGTCACAACTGTTCCTCGTCCAGAAATTGAGAAAACATCTTCAACTGGCATCAAAAAAGGTTTGTCTTTAGGTCTGTCAGGTTGTGGAATAGTTTCATCAACAGCTTTCATCAATTCCATAATTGCATTTTTTCCAGTCGCTTCATCTTTTCCTTCAACTGCATTAAGTGCTGACCCTTTTATTATTGGAATTTTATCTCCAGGAAATTTGTATGAAGTTAATAATTCTCTAATTTCTTCTTCAACCAAGTCAACCAATTCTTTATCTTTGACAGTATCAATTTTATTTAAAAAAACCACTATTGCAGGAACTCCAACTTGACGAGCTAATAGAATATGTTCTCTAGTTTGTGGCATTGGACCGTCAGCAGCATTTACTACTAAAATAGCTCCATCCATTTGAGCTGCACCAGTAATCATATTTTTTACGTAATCGGCGTGACCAGGACAATCAACGTGAGCGTAGTGTCTTTTTGCTGTTTCATACTCAACGTGCGCAGTTGATATAGTTATTCCTCTTTCTTTTTCCTCTGGTGCTTTATCAATTTGATCATAAGCAACGAATTTTGCACCCCCCGCTTCAGCAAGAACTTTTGTAATTGCAGCGGTTAATGTAGTTTTACCGTGGTCCACGTGTCCGATTGTACCAATGTTACAATGCGGTTTATTTCTATTAAACTTTTCCTTCGACATTTTTTTTTCCTTTTTTTAATTTTGTTTTTTGGAGCGGGTAAAGGGAATCGAACCCTTACATCCAGCTTGGAAGGCTAGCGTTCTACCATTGAACTACACCCGCAAAATCCAAACTTAACACGCTCTTATTAATTATTAAACGCATTCAAGCATGGTGGAGGGGGAAAGATTCGAACTTTCGAAGACCGAAGTCAACGGGTTTACAGCCCGCCCCATTTGACCGCTTTGGTACCCCTCCAATTTTTCTTTAGGGATACCCACTAACTTAAAAAGCATTCAACAACAAGCGTTTTATAAGCAATTGTACAATAAATGCAATAAATCATTTTGCTTTAAAATATGCTAATTATTTGAAAAAAAACGAATATTTTTATGAAAAAGTCCACTTTTTTAATAGTTGGGAGACATGCT
>CACLDE010000022.1 GCA_902605645.1 uncultured Pelagibacteraceae bacterium
TATTTAGGAGCAAAAAAAAAAATTAAATTTAAGTGTAAAAATAATCACATATGGGAAACATTTCCAAGAACTGTCGAAAAGGGCAAATGGTGCCCGTATTGTGCGGGGAGGAAAATATCATTAGAAAGTGTAAAAGAAGTTGCAGTAGAAAAAAATTTACGATGTTTATCAAATAATAAAAATATTAACTCAAATACAATTTTAAAATTTTCTTGTGAATTTGGACATAATTGGAAAACTTATGTTAAGAATTTTTTATACAATAATACAGGATGTCCAAAATGTTTTTTAAGAAAAAAAAGAGAAAAGCAATTTCATATTCTTCTTCAAAAGGTTAAACAAAATGGAGGGCAATGTTTAAGCAAAAATTTTATCAATTATTCAACTAAATTAAATTTTAGATGTAAATTTGGACATGAGTGGTCATCTTTATATGAGAATATTGTTCATAATAAAAAAAGCTGGTGTCCTTACTGTTCTGGAAAATTGATGGATCCAAAAGAATTGTTTGAAATAATTAAAAAGAAAGGTGGAATTTTTTTATCAAAATCTAAGAAAATTAATTCAAATTCAATAATTAAATTAAAATGTAAAATTGGACACGTATGGGAAACAAAAGCTAAAAATATTATTTTTAGTAAATCCTGGTGTCCAAAATGTGCCAGAGAAGTAAGAAAACCAACAATTAAATATTTAAAATCACTTGCTGAAAAGCATGAAGGAAAACTTTTATCAAAAAAATATATAAATAATTTAAATAAATTAAAATGGAAGTGTGCTAATGGTCATATATTTTTCTCACAATATTCCTCTGTAAAGAGTGGAAAATGGTGTGGAGATTGCAGAAAATTAACAATTAAAGAAATTCATAATAGAGCTAGACGTAGAGGTGGTAAATGTTTGCAAAATAAAATATTCAAAAGAATATCGGTATCAAGAATAAGATGGAAATGTGCTGATGGACACATATTTAAAATGACACCTAATGAAGTATTGCTTGGTCATTGGTGTCCTAAGTGCAGGATTAATTATAGCGAGGAAATATGCAGAACAACTTTTGAACAGATATTTAAAACTAGATTTGATTTTGGTTATCCAACATGGCTAAAAAGCTCAAAAGGTTATCAGATGCAATTAGATGGGTATTCAAAAAAATATAGAATAGCTTTTGAATACCAAGGTATGCAACATTATAAAATTACTCATTATTCTAAATCAGGTGAATATTTATCTAGAAGAAAAAAAGATGATAAAATTAAAAGAGTATTATGTAAGAAAAATAAAATTTTATTATTCATAATTACATATAAAAACAATCTTGAGAACTTGCCAAAAATTATTGAGTCAAAAAAAAATTTGTTACCTCCCTCCTTGAAAAAATTAGATTTTAATAAAAGAATTAACTATGACAAAGTATTTAAACATAAAAGTAAAATGCTTCCATTAAAGAAAATAGTTGAAAAAAGAGGTGGTGTTATTTTGTCTAAGTTTTATTCAAGAAAAATGAAATTTAAGTGCATTAATAATCATATATGGAAAGTTGATCCTGGAAATATTATAAAAAGAAAACAATGGTGCAGAAAATGTTGGATTTTAAGTTTTAAAAATACCTCCAACAACAAGATAACTTCAAGAGTCATCACAAGTACTTAATAACAAACCAAGAATCGCAATCCCTAAAATCTTTTAAATTTATCTCTATATGCTCTTGTCTTGCTCTGGTTTGAGCAAATTAATTAAGCCTTAATTTCAAATCTCAATTAAAAACTAAATTAAAGTTATGAGATTTTATAGGATGTTTTAGACTGTCTTGGACTACTATGGACTGACTTTAAGTTCTATCCCTCGGCTTTTAAGTCCTTTGTGTCTACCAATTTCACCACGAGGGCCCTATTCATATTTTATTAATGTTATTACTATTAAACTCAATTGATTAATTCAATTAAATTTTTTGAAATATGTCTTATTTCATTTTCTTTTAAACCAGGATATATAGGCAAACAAATAATATTTTTTGAAATCGTGTCAGAAATTTTTATATCCTTAGCTTTATAGTTCTTGTAAATTTTAAGTTGATTTGGTGAATAAAACCCGTTCCTAGTCTCTATATTTCTTTTTAATAATTTTTTAATTAAATTATCCCTATTTAACTTCTTTTTTGGATTTAAGGTAACACATAAGGTCCAAATCATTGGATTTACGGCATTAGAAAATTTTTGAAGACTTATTTCTTTAAAATTTTTTAAATAATTTTGATAAAAGTTAAAAACTTTTTTTCTTTCATTTTTGAAAAGATTGATCCTTTTGAGTTGTGAATATCCAATAGCTGCTTGTAAATTAGTGAGCCTAAAATTGCTACCTGGCAAAATATGATAGTATCTTTTTTTGTCTACACCGTGATTTCTAATCATTGAAAGTTTTTTGAAATGAGACTGAGGTTTTTTTGTCGTTATCATACCACCTTCACCTGTTGTTACAGATTTGGTCGCTTGAAAGCTAAAAGTTCCAAAATCACCAAAAGTTCCTGCTTGTTTTTTATTTAAGGTAGAGCCCAATGACTCAGCAGCATCTTCGAGGATATTTAAATTATATTTTTTAGTAATTTTAAATATATCTTTAAAATTACAAACATTTCCGTAAGTATTAATTACAACTAGCAACTTTGTTTTTTTTGTAATTTTTTTTTCAATTTTTTCAACATCAATGCATAAGCTCTCAGGATCTACATCTACAAATTTTGGTTTATATCCATATTTAAGAGCTAAATTTGAAGCAGCCATATAGCCATACCCGGGAAAGATTATTTCATCGCCTTGTTTCAAATTAAGTGATTGATAGACTAGATCGATAGCAGAAGTTCCATTGTTAACACTTAGAGCTTTGTTGCAATTTAAAAACCTTGCAAAATTTTTCTCAAAGTTATCTACATAAAAACCACCTGAAATCCATGTTGAGTCGAACGCTTTAATTAAATGTTTTTTGTCTACACTGATTAAACTAGGTTTTGCGTAAGGTATAAATTTCATTTATTTAAATATTTTTTTATTTCAGAATATAATTTATCAATATCTTTAATAATAGATAAATGCAAAATAAAAAGATAGTTGGACAAACTCAATGTTTTAATATTTTTCTCCCTAATTTTTAACTCTAATTCTCTACTTGGAAACGAGTAGACATTTGATTTTATAGAATTATTGGATTTTGGATAATTTTTTTTAATTTTTTTATTTTTCAAAATTTTTAATAATTCA
>CACLDE010000023.1 GCA_902605645.1 uncultured Pelagibacteraceae bacterium
CAATTGATATATCTTTTTTACCAAGAGTCCTTTGAGACTTATTCCTACTTCTTTCATCTGTATCATTAATTGAATAAAAAACCCTTTTTACTTTTTTACTTTTTATAATATTTGTACATGGAGGTGTTTTTCCATAATGTGAACAGGGCTCAAGAGTTATATAAATATTTGAATTTTTAAAATTAATATTTTTATTTAAAGCATTATACTCTGCATGAGGTCTCCCATTTATAGATGTATATCCACTGGAAATTATGCTGCCATCTTTTTCAATAACACATCCTACAGAAGGATTTTCTTTAGTGGAGCCCAAATTTATCTTTGCTAGTTCAAATGCCAAAGCTAAATTTTTAATATGTTTTGTATGGTTTTTATTTCTTTTTTGACTTGCCATGTAACTCATCAATATATTCGCCAAATTCACCTACCTCCTTAAAATTTGTGTATACTGAGGCAAACCTTATATAGGCAATTTTATCGAGTTCCTTAAGCTCGTCCATCACTCTTCTTCCAATAATGCTTGATTGAATTTCGGATTGTCCCATTTCTTCAAGTTCTCTTGAAATTTTTGAAACAATTTTTTCAATAGTATCGGCATCGAACGGTCTTTTTTTTAAAGCTGTAAAGAGGGATTTTGCCAACTTTTCTCTATCAAATGGTGATCTTCTTCCATTTTTTTTAATTACAGAAAGTTCCCTAAATTGAACTCTTTCAAAAGTAGTAAACCTAACAGCTTTACTACAAGGGCACAATCTTCTTCTTCTTATTGCTGTGCCATCTTCAGTTGGTCTTGAGTCAACTACTGATGTATCTTTTTCTCTACAAAAAGGACAAATCATAGAATATTTTATTATCCGCTATATATTGGAAAATCAGAACAGAGTTCAACAACCTCTTTCTGAACTTCATTCTCAATTTTTGAATTATTTTTGGGGTTTTCTGAAAGTCCTTTAATAACTTTTGTTATAAGTTTTCCAACTAATTTAAATTCTTCACCTTGAAAACCTCTTGTTGTAGCAGCAGGTGTTCCTAATCTAATGCCTGAGGTAATCATTGGACTTTGTGTGTCAAAAGGAATACCATTTTTATTACAGGTTATATTTGCTCTACCTAAACTTTCTTCAGCATCTTTACCTGTAACTCCATATGGTCTTAAATCAACTAACATTAAATGCGTATCAGTTCCTCCTGAAAATATTTTAAAGTTATTTGCAATAAGTGTTTCGCTTAAAACCTTCGCATTTGAAATAACATTTGAAGTATATTTTTTAAATTCCTCGCTCAAAGCCTCTTTAAAACAAACGGCTTTGGCTGCCACAACATGCATTAATGGCCCACCTTGAAGACCAGGAAAAACAGCGCTATTAAATTTTTTGTAAAGAGTTTCATCATTAGTTAAAATTATTCCACCACGCGGTCCTCTTAGAACTTTATGAGTTGTAGATGTTACAACATCAGCATATTCTAAAGGATTAGGGTAAGCACCGCCAGCGACCAACCCAGAAAAGTGAGCCATATCAACTAACAAATAAGCATTTACTTTTTTACAAATATCTTTGAATTTTTTAAAGTTTATAATTCGTGAATAAGCACTGCCGCCAGCAATTATTAATTTTGGTTTATGTTCTAAAGCTAACTTTTCTACATTTTCGTAATCAATTAAACCTGTGTCCTCTTTAACGTCATAGTGTACCGCGTTAAACCACTTACCCGATTGTGCTGGTTTTGCTCCATGGGTTAAATGCCCACCAGAATTTAAACTCATACCTAATATAGTGTCTCCTGGTTTAATTAAAGCTAAATATACTGCTCCATTAGCTTGTGCACCTGAGTGCGGCTGAACATTTGCAAATTTACAATTAAAAAGTTTTTTTGCTCTCTCGATCGCCAAATTTTCTGATATATCAACAAACTCACAACCTCCATAATATCTTTTACCAGAATAACCCTCGGCATATTTATTTGTTAAAACTGAACCTTGGGCCTCTAAAACAGCTCTAGAAACAATATTTTCAGATGCAATCAATTCAATATGATTTTTTTGTCTTACAAATTCCTGTGAAATTGAGTCAAAAAGATCCTTGTCTGAGTCTTTTAAATCTCTTTCGAAAAAATTACTTGATATTCTTTTAATTTTAGTTACTGACGACATTTAAATTTTTTTAACTCTCCTTTTGTGTCTTCCACCTTCAAATTTAGTATTCAAAAAAATTTTAATAATTTTTTTGATGTCATTTCTTTTAGTCAATCTTGAACCTAAACACAATACATTAGCATTATTATGCTGGCGAGACAATTGAGTTGATTTGATATTATATCCTACAGCAGCCCTAATTCCTTTTGTTTTATTGGCTGAAATTGCCATACCTGTACCAGAGCCACAAACTAATATGCCTATGTCACTTTTTCTTTTAGAAACTCTCTTTGAGACCTTTTTAGCAAAATCAGGATAATCAACTGATTTCTTCAAAAAAGGTCCTAAATCTATAGTAGATATTTTTGATTTAATTAAGTGCTCTTTTATAAATTCTTTGGTCTCGAAACCTGCGTGATCAGATGAAATACAAATCTTTTTAAATATTGAATTCAATTAGTTGAATCTATTTTCTAGCATGCAGGCAACAATATGAATTCTATTTTGCTCGCCTCCATTAAAGAAATTATGATATCTTGTATTATTCGTTATCCAAACTTTTCCATCAGCTGGCATATGTTTTGCGACATCCTCTATAACCATTTTGCAGCCAGGATTAGTTATTATTGGTATATGTAATCTCGGCTCAGGATCTCTGTGCCAACTTAAAGTGGATCTAGGTTCTTTTAATAATATTCGTACTCTTCCTAGCTTAAATTTTTTACTTAATGTTTTATAGACTTGTTCAAAATAAGTATTTTTAAATTCTTTTGTAAGCTCAGAATATTTGGACTCATCTATAGGCTTATCTCTAACAACTTCTTTTCCAGACTCATCTGGTTTTGTATAATATATTCCTCTAACATTGTGACCTTGTATCGAACTTTCATCGCCAGGAATTTGATTCATTGGAATTGCAGCAAAATTTGTTATTCCAAGTGTCTCGTACTTTGAATTTTTTAAAATTTTTTCAAGATCAGATCTTAATTTATTAATATCAAATGTTAGATTTGGAACTTGATAAAAGTCTTCGAATGTTGCTGAATTGGACATATTTAACTATTAAATTACTTTGCTTATAAGGTA
>CACLDE010000024.1 GCA_902605645.1 uncultured Pelagibacteraceae bacterium
GGTGATCATAAGTATAATGTCTGTAGTTTTTTCTAAAGAGTTTTGCTATAAAACTTTCTACATTAGGTGTTCCCAAAATTAATAAACCATCATTCTTTAAATATTTGTTAATATATTGAATTGCTTCTGGTGGATTTTTCAAATGTTCAATTACATGGTAAAACATTATGACATCAAATTTTTTATTAAAATTTTTGATATTTTTATAATCGCCATTTAATATTTCTATTTCTTTAAATTTATCCTTGACAAAATTTGTAGCAAACTCTGAGCTTTCAATTCCATACTTTTTAAAATTACTATTCAATCCGCTTAAAAAATATCCAAGTCCACATCCAATATCTAGTATGGATAATTCTTTTTTTTCTTGATTTAAGTTACTTATCACTTTCCCATACCAATTTTTAATTTTAAAATCTTTTTCTTTTGTAAAGTCTCTATATACCCCATCTCTATCGATACCTCCTTGCCAATAAGAGTCTGAATAATTGGTGTCTATTACAGGATCTTGATAAACACATTGACAATTTTTACAGATTTTAAAATGAACACCAGAAAAAGATATGAATTTTTTTTTATAATCTTTGGATTTGCAATTTAAACAGCTCATTTTTTATTATAAAAACTTAATTGTTCTTTATTAAATGGACCTAAAGGTTTTTCATCAAGAACGAATACGGTTTGGTCACTATTTGGATCAAAATAATACTTCCAGTTCCTCTTAAAACTATTTTTTAAATATCTGGCATTAATCGATCTTCCATCAATTAAAATTATAGTTCCAGGTACTAAAAAATTTTCAAATTTAAGAATATCACAACTCATTGGCATCATGTCTCTTTTTGCTATAGTAAAATTATTAACCTTTTTTTTTACAGAGAATTGGCTAGGTGCATCTAAGTAAATAAAATCAGGGTTTACTTGCGGTAGTCTTTTATATTCACATGCAAAAGATCCATTATAGCTAGTCATCTGAACATCTGAAAAAAAGTAGTTTACCTTGGCTTTTTTTGCATTTTTAATAATTTTTTTCTTTGTATGATTTAAATATTTTTTTTCATTATCTACTATAAATAGTTGGTAAGGATAAATGCATCTTGTATATGGCTTTTGTTTATACTTGCTTTTGTTGTATTCAAGTGCTTTTGCAATAACAGCACTAGAATGGCCACAGCCAAATTCAAGAACCGTGGTTCTTTTGTTCAAAATGATAAATTGATAAAGTCTGTATAAATCTTTAATTTCAGGTGGATGAGCATTTTTTGTAATTCTTATATCAAATTTTCCCAATTTATCTTTTTTCTTATTTAAATAATCTTTCTCTGTCACTTTATATCCATCTACGTAATAAACTTTTTTACTTATCAAAAAACCTAAACCTTTTTTAATAAAAAAGTTCTTAATTTCTTTTTCAGTTTTTTTCGATGGAAACTTAATCTTAATCATAATTGAATAAATTTTTTTCGACTTCACTTAAAATATAATGACCTAAAAACAAGTGACATTCTTGAATTCTTGCTGTGTTTTGAGATGGAATGATTAAACTCATATCACTTAAAGATTTAGCTTTTCCTCCTCCACTACCAAGGAAAGATATTGAATATATCTTATTTTTTTTTGCAACTTCTAAAACTTTTAAAATATTTTTAGAATTTCCTGATGTCGAGAGACATATCAAAATATCTTTCTCTTGCCCCAAGGCTTCGAGTGATCTAGAGAATATTTTATCAAATCCAAAATCATTTCCACAAGCAGTCAAAATAGAAGAATTTTGCGATAAAGAAATTAAGGGTATAGCAGCTCTATTGTTTTCAGGTTTCAATCTCACTACAAACTCCGCGGCCAAATGGTTAGCTTCTGCAGCTGATCCACCATTTCCGCAAATTAAAATTTTATTACCTTTTTTTATACATTGAGTTAATTTTTCTATGATAAGATTAATATCTTCTTCGAAATTAACAATATAAATCTGAAATATCTTTTTGAAGACTTTTTTTAACTGACATCTATATGTGCTCGAAGTTTTTCTGCTATTGGAATTTCTTCTTCTAACATCTTTTTATCTTTATCACCGTTTATAGCTAGTTCAATTTTTCTAACACCTCCAATTAATTCCTTAAATATTTTTGGTTCTATGGAGGCTGCTTGATCGCTACCGTACATTGTTCTATTTAAAGTAAAGTGTCTTTCTAAGGATGTTATACCTAATGCTGCTGCTGCGTATGATATAGCAAGTCCACCTCTCTCATGTCCACTGTAACCAACATCACATTTAAATTGACGCTTTAAAGTACTAATTAAGTTCAAATTCGCTTTTTTATCATCGAAAGGATATTTGGAAATACAATGCATAAGTTCAAATGAGCACTTGTGATTTCGGAATATATTTACTGCTTTTTCTATATCTTTTATGTTTGACATGCCTGTACTGATAAACGTATGTTTTTTTCTTTTTGCTACTTCATTTAAAAGCTTAATATCAACAATCATTGCAGATGCTATTTTGTGGTATTTAGGTTCATACTTATCCAGTAATTTTAAACTATTAATATCCCATGCTGAAGCAAACCACTCTATATTTATTTTTTTACAGAACTCATCAATTTGATCGTAATCTTTTTCGTCAAATTCTAAGCCTTGTTTTTGATCTCTTTGGG
>CACLDE010000025.1 GCA_902605645.1 uncultured Pelagibacteraceae bacterium
AAAAATAAACTTGTTCGAATAGTAAAAATTCTTAAAGAACTTGATCATACAAAGTATTCAAAAGACGTTCTTAAGCATCTTGCAAGTTTAAATATAGAAGAAGGGAGTGAAGTATTGGCTGCAAAGTTAGCAACTGAAATAGAAAGATATGATTTCGCTATTCAAATTTCTAAGAAGGCTTCGTATGAAAAAAGATTTTATTTAAAGTATAATTATCCAATTATTTCAACACCAAGAGAAATAAATAATAAGCCTATGCCTCCTAGTGAAATGATACATGCTATTATAAGGCAAGAAAGTGAATTCGACAGTAAAGCTAATAGTTATGCTGGTGCTAGAGGCATGATGCAACTAATGAAATACACTGCAAAAATTGTAGCTAAACAATCAAAACTACCTTATAGCATAAGTGGTTTGACTGATGATCCTATTTATAACATCAAATTAGGATCTTATTATTTCAATGGTTTATTATCTGATTATAATGGAATTTATCCTTTTGCAATTGCAGCTTACAACGCGGGACCTAATAGAGTCAAAACTTGGAGAAGAATAAATGGTGATCCAACTAAAAACCAATTAAGCTATATAGACTGGATAGAGTTAATAAGATTTAAAGAAACTAGAAATTATGTCCAGAGAGTTCTAGAAAATGTAAATGTATATAAATTTATGATAAGTCAACAACCAGTTAAAATTGAGGGATTTTTTAAATAATTGGCGGAAGAGGAGAGATTCGAACTCTCGGTACGATGTTACTCGTACGGTTAGTTAGCAACCAACTGGTTTCAACCGCTCACCCACTCTTCCATATTGCCAGTGTTATTTAGTACTAATTATTAAATAATTACCATATAAATCAATCAAAAAAATGCTCAAATGAAGAAAAATTTATTTAAAGGATCTTTATTCACTATAGGAGCCTCACTTTGGTGGGGTATCATAGGTGTAATCTATTTTAAATTTGTTTCCTTTGCTACACCTCTTGAATTAACTATACATCGAACAATATGGACAGCTGTTCTATTAGCAATTACTACTACTTATTTTAAAAAGTGGCCTGAATTCATGGATATTTGGAATTCTTGGGATAATATTTTACTCCTTTTGCTGACTGGTTTATTGGTATCAATTAATTGGTTCACTTGGTTATATTCTATAGCAATAAATAATATGTTAGATGCATCTCTAGGTTATTACATATTTCCAATTATTAGTGTCTTTTTTGGAAGTGTATTTTTAAAAGAAAAAATTAACAGAAATAAAATTATTGCAATAGTTCTTGTTTTTATTTCTCTAGTATATTTACTTATAGAATTTAAAAGTATTCCGTGGATAGGGTTAACTGTGGCCATCACTTTTAGTTTATATACATTAATTAGAAAAAAAATTAATATTCCCCCTGACTTAGGTTTGTTTTTTGAAACCTTGTTAATATCCCCTATAGCAATAGTTTTATTTTGTTATCTTGTGTTAGGAGAAAATAATATCTTTGGACTAAGCAATCCTGATTTATCTTTATATCTACTTTTTGCAGGATTTATGACTTTAATCCCTTTGTTCATGTATATAAAAGGTTTCGAATTAATAGGAATTGGACCGGCAAGTATGATTTTTTTTTTAACACCCACGGCTCAGTTTTTTCTGAGTATATTTTATTTGGGTCAGCCCTTGAACATAGAGAAGCTTATTAGCTTTGTATTAATTTGGATTGCAGTTTTAATTTATTTGAATGAGTTACGTAGGGAGTAAATCGATATCATAATAAATGGAACAATTAATGATACTGTAAAAGAAATAAAAAGTAAATTAGTTTTAATTAAACTAGAAAAATTATCAATAGGTATCAAATTTCCAACTAGTATACTGCTTTGAAAGTTTTGACTTGGAAAAAATAATAAACCAAACATAAGTCCACAAGATATAGAATAAGCTGCTATTTTCGAATTAATTCTTTTATTAAAAAATCCATAGAATATTGTGATAACTGCTGCACAACATAATAAATCAGCTAATAAAAATAAATAAAGAATACTATAACCTTTTGAAGCTAACATAAAAACTAATGCGCTTAATATTAACATTATAAAATTAGTTTTATTTTTTATTCCTTGGCCACTTAACTTACGACTAATTTGGCTGCCATTAACTATTATCAAACTAGAAATTGCATTTATTAAAGTATCTATTGTGCTTAATGTTAATGACATGGCTAATACTAAAATAGCAATAACTATTAAAGAATTTTTTTCATAGAGTATTAAATCGAAAAAGGCAAGATCAGGAATTACTTTGGGATTAAGAGAATATGATATAAGACCTGAATATCCCATCCAAAAAACTATAAAAAAAATAATTATTGAAGAATAAATTAAACTTGTTTTTAAAATTAAATTACTTTTTGCAGAAAAAACTCTTTGCCAGTTTCCTTGATGAAATAAATTAGTAGCAGCTACTGCTATAAAA
>CACLDE010000026.1 GCA_902605645.1 uncultured Pelagibacteraceae bacterium
AGAGCTTCTGCAAAACCATAGTCTATATTTGCTCTTAAAGTATGTGACGGAATACTTCCTTCTCTTAACCATTCAGTTCTAGCAATCTCGTTTCCAGCTAAACGTCCACTTACCATAACTTTAATACCTTTAGCATTTAACCTCATAGCTGATTGCATTGCTCTTTTCATTGCTCTTCGATAAGCAATTCTTTTTACTAACTGTTGAGCAATATTTTCAGCTACTAAATTCGCATTTAACTCAGGTTTTTTAATTTCTTTAATATTCACGCTTACTTCACTGTCGGTAATTTTCATTAAATTTTTTTTTATCTTTTCAATATCAGAACCTTTTTTCCCTATAACAAAACCAGGTCTTGATGTGTGAATGGAAACTGTGCATTTTTTTGAGGATCTTTCTATAATTATTTCTGAAACACCGGAATTAGTTATATTTTTCTTTATATATTCTCGCATTTTAAAATCTTCTATTAAGTATTTTCCAAATTCTTTTTTCTTTGCAAACCAAGTTGAATCCCAACCTCGATTTATTCCAAGTCTTAAACCTATCGGATTAATTTTTTGGCCCATTTTTTATCTCCTTTTTTTCACTTAATACTATTGTTATTCTGCTAAATGGTTTTTTTATTGGACTCGCTCTTCCTTTTGCCCTTGGTCTAAATCTTTTCATTACTAAAGATTTTCCTACATATGCCTCTTTTACATATAGATTATCAATATCAAATTGGTTATTATTTTCTGCGTTAGCAATAGCTGATTTTACAGTTTTGCTTACATCCAATGATATTTTTTTTCTTATAAAATCTAAATCTCTAAGAACGGCATCAACTTTTTTACCTCTTATGTGATCTAAAACCAATGATATTTTTCTTGGGCTTGATCTTACATTTTTATTAACTGCTTTGACAATATTACTATTTTTTTGCATCTTTTGCTCCAGTTGCTACCGGTGCTGCTGCTTTTTCTGCAGCTGCTTTTTTATCTGCCGGTGTGTGTCCTTTAAAAGTTCTTGTAGGAGCAAATTCTCCTAGTTTATGTCCTACCATTTCCTCAGAAATAGTTATTGGAATAAATGATTTCCCATTATGTATCATAAAGCTGTGTCCAACAAAATCAGGAATAATTGTGGAATTTCTTGACCAAGTTTTAATTGGTTTTTTTGTAGGATTATTTTTAAGTTTATCAATTTTTTTTAACAAACTTGGATGTACAAATGGACCTTTCCAAACAGCTCTAGTCATAATTATTTTCTTTTCTTCCTTCTTGTTATTATAAATTTATCACTTCTTTTTGGCTTTCTAGTTTTTAATCCTTTTGCAGATTGTCCCCAAGGTGAAACTGGACTTCTTCCTCCAGATGTTTTACCTTCACCTCCTCCATGTGGATGATCGACAGGATTCATGGCAACTCCTCTCGATTGTGGTCGTTTACCTCTCCATCTATTTCTTCCAGCTTTTCCAATTTTAATATTTTTTTGATCTGGATTTGAAACAGAGCCTATAGTTGCATTACAATTTACACTCACTTTTCTTGTTTCTCCAGATGAAAGTTTCAAAATCGCATAATCATCATCTATTCCTGATAAAGTTACTGAAGCACCAGCTGATCTAGCTAGTTTTCCACCATTTCCTGGAATTAACTCAACATTATGCACTGTCGTTCCTGGAGGAATATCTTTTAATTTTAGACAGTTTCCAGTTTTAATATCAACATTGTCACCAGAAACAATCTTATCTCCAACTTTAAGTCCCTGCGGACATAAAATATAATTTCTCATTTCATCATCGTATTTTACTAAAGCGATATATGATGTTCTATTTGGATCATACTCTATACGTTCTATAGTAGCTGTTACATTTCGTTTATTTCTTAAAAAATCTATCAATCTGTATTTATGTTTAACTCCGCCTCCTCTATGTCTTGAAGTTATTCTTCCGTAATTATTTCTGCCACCAGAAGATTTTTGTCCTCTTGTCAAAGGTTTATAAGGAGAGCCCTTCCATAAACCATTTTTATCTACTATTACGGTTCCTCTATTAGATTTTGTGTAAGGTTTAAATGTTTTTAGACCCATAATTAAATTCCAGTTGTTAGGTCAATACTTTGACCTTTTTTAAGTGTTACTATTGCTTTTTTAAAACCACTTTTCTTTGATAGTTTGCCTTGTTTTAATTTAATTTTTGATTTCAAATTAATAATATTAACTTTTATTACGTTTACTTTGAATAATTTCTCAATATTTTTTTTAATATTCTTTTTATTTGCTCTTTTATGAACTTTAAAAACAGTTTTATTTTGCTCTGAAAGAATAGTAGCCTTTTCAGTTATTATAGGACGTATTATAGAG
>CACLDE010000027.1 GCA_902605645.1 uncultured Pelagibacteraceae bacterium
ATCCTCTAAGAAAAGATTTCCCACTAACTGGATTCAATGAAGTTAGATATAGTGAAAAAGAAAAAAAAGTAATTTATGAACCTGTTAAACTTGAGCAAAATTATAGAAATTTTGATTTTAGCAGCCCATGGGAAGGAACAAGGTATTTAAAAGAGGTAAAAGAAAGTGAAAAAAATGAAAAAAACTAAGTCTATGACATTAAACTTTGGACCTCAACATCCAGCAGCTCATGGAGTTTTGAGACTTATATTGGAGCTAGAGGGTGAAATCGTCGAAAAAGCAGACCCTCATATCGGATTATTACATAGAGGAACTGAAAAATTAATTGAAAATAAAACTTATACTCAAGCGTTACCATATTTTGATAGACTTGATTATGTAGCTCCAATGAACCAAGAGCACGCTTTTGCTTTGGCGACAGAAAAATTATTAAAAATAGAAGTTCCTGCTAGAGCTAAATATATAAGGGTCATGTTTTGTGAGATAGGGAGAATTTTAAGTCACATATTAAACGTTACCACTCAAGCCTTAGATGTTGGAGCTTTAACTCCTTCTTTATGGGGTTTTGAAGAGAGAGAGACTTTAATGACCTTTTATGAAAGAGCCTCTGGCTCGAGACTTCATGCTAATTACTTTAGAACTGGAGGGGTTCATAAAGATTTACCAACAAAACTAATAGATGATATAGGAAAATTTTGTGAAACCTTTCCAAAAATTATCAACGATTTAGAAGATTTATTAACTGAAAATAGAATATTTAAACAAAGAAATGTTGATATTGGATTAGTAACTAAGAAAGAAGCGTTAGATCATAGTTTTACTGGTGTAATGCTAAGGGGCTCAGGTATTCCTTGGGACTTAAGAAAATCTCAACCATATGAGTGTTACCAAGACTTAGATTTCAAAATTCCTGTCGGCAAGAATGGAGATTGTTACGACAGGTATTTATGCAGAATTGAAGAGATGAGAGAAAGCGTGAAAATAATTAAACAGTGTATAAAAAATTTGCCAAAAGGACCTGTTAAAACAGTAGATGGAAAAATATCACCCCCAAATAGGGAAGATTTAAAACAGTCAATGGAAGCATTAATACATCACTTCAAATTATTTACTGAGGGTTTTAGGGTTCCAGCAGGCAATGTTTATTCAGCAGTAGAGGCTCCAAAAGGTGAATTTGGAGTTTATTTAATATCTGATGGAAGTAACAGACCGTATAGATGTAAAATTAGAGCTCCTGGATTTTCGCATCTACAGGCAATGGATTTTTTAATTAAAGGACACATGTTAGCAGATGTTCCTGCTGTTTTAGGTTCGCTAGATATTGTATTTGGGGAGGTTGATAGATGAGTGTTAAAAAAGTTAATCCAGAACAACCAAAATCATTCGAGTTTACTGAAAATTTTAAGGGTGTTGCTGAGGAAATATTAAAAAAATACCCAGAAAAAAATAAAAAAAGTGCAGTAATGCCTTTTTTATATTTAGCGCAAAAACAAAACAATAATTGGATACCATTAGCAGCTATTAAATATATATCAAAATATTTATCAATGCCTTACATAAGCGTATACGAAGTGGCAACTTTTTATAGCATGTTTAATTTATCTCCAGTAGGAAAATATTTTATTCAGATTTGCACAACAACACCTTGTTTAATAAGAGGAGCAGATAAAATAGTAAAAACATGTAAAGAAAAAATCTCTGAAAAAGAAAACCAAGTTTCAAAAAATGGAGAATGTTCTTGGACTGAAGTAGAGTGTCTAGGAGCGTGTGTAAACGCACCTATGATGCAAATAAACAATGATTATTACGAGGATTTAGATGAAAAAAGTACTGCTAAAATAATAGACTCTATATTTAAAGACAAAATATTAGAACCTGGTTCCTATAGAGGAAGAAAAAATACTTCACCTGAAAATAAAGAAATAATTAATGGCTCAGATCATGCTTAAAAAAGAAAATAAAATATTCAAAAATTTATATAATAATCACGGTTGGGAGCTTGAAAAAGCAATTCAGCGAGATGATTGGAAAAATACGAAGGGTATTATTTCAAAAGGAAAAGAATGGATTATAAATGAAATTAAAACCTCAGAGTTGAGAGGAAGAGGTGGCGCTGGTTTTTCTACTGGAATGAAATGGTCTTTTGCCCCAAAAAAGATTGGTTCTAGACCGCATTATTTAGTTATAAACGCAGACGAGTCAGAACCAGGCACTTGTAAAGATCGGGATATTTTAAGATTTGAACCTCAAAAACTTATAGAGGGATGTTTAATAGCAGGTTTTGCAACAGGAGCACACGTTTGCTATATTT